>JAIOZA010000008.1 GCA_021740825.1 Bacteroidia bacterium
GC
The DNA here is from genome assembly GCA_021740825.1 of Bacteroidia bacterium. Lineage (GTDB taxonomy): Bacteria > Bacteroidota > Bacteroidia > B-17B0 > Aurantibacillaceae > UBA4416. The sequence continues at coordinate 3 of JAIOZA010000008.1, forward strand.
TCAAGACTGGAACTTAAAGCTAATTAGTACTATTGAAAAAAATGATAAAGGTCTAGGTGGTGCTACTATTGCAGTTTATAAAGGTTCAACAATAGTTAATCAAGTGCAAAGCGCAGATGACGGGGATTTTGAAATTAATATTCCGGCAAATGGAGATTATGTTTTAAAAATTTCATATCCAGGATGTAATTCCAAAAAATTTCACATTTCAACATTTGGTGTACCCCCCGAAAAAACAGCAGATAATTTTAAACCTGAAATAAAAATAGCTGGAGTAACTATGTCTAAGCCATTGCCAGGCATTGATTATTCTATGCTTGAGCAACCTTTAATGCGAGTAGTTTACGTACCAAATAAAAAGAATTTTTCGGATGACGACTATTACACTAGTCAAGTACTAACTTCCTTAGCAGTTATAAGAGAGAAGGAGGCGGAACTGTTAGAGAATTATGCAGTGGCATTAAAAACAGGGGACGCTGCCTTAGCAAAAAAAGACTGTGAAACGGCGAAGGTGAATTTTGAAAAAGCAAAAAATTTATTGCCTGATGAGGAAGAACCAAAACAAAAATTAGCAGCAGCATTGAAATGTATAACACTTAAAGATGACGCGCAGAAAGCTGCGGCTGAAAAGTTAGCCCAGGAAAAAGCCGCAGCAGATAAATTAGCGCAAGAAAAAGTAGCAGAAAAACTCGCTAAAGAAAAGTTAGCTCAAGAAAAAGCGGCGACTGAGAAGCTAGCACAAGAGAAAGCTACGGCAGATAAATTAGCTCAAGAAAAAGCGGCAGCAGAAAAGCTCGCACAAGAGAAAGCAGTAGCAGAAAAGTTAGCACAAGAGAAAACCGCGGCAGAAAAATTAGCTAAAGAAAAGTTAGCAGCTGATAAACTAGCCAGTGAGAAGTTAGCCCAAGAGAAAGCAGCAGCAGAAAAACTTGCTCAAGAGAAAGCAGTAGCGGATAAGTTAGCCCAGGAGAAAGTATTAGCAGATAAATTGGCGCAAGAGAAAGCTGTAGCAGAAAAACTTGCTAAAGAAAAGTTAGCTCAAGAGAAAGCAACAGCAGAAAAATTAGCCCAAGAGAAAGCGTCAGCAGAAAAACTCGCTCAACAAAAAGCTGCGGCAGAAAAACTTGCCCAAGAAAAAGCAATAGCAGAAAAGTTAGCCCAGGAAAAAGCAGCAGCAGACAAATTAGCGCAAGAAAAGGCAGCAGAAAAACTCGCTAAAGAAAAATTAGCACAAGAGAAAGCGGCAGCAGACAAATTAGCCCAAGAGAAGGCTGCGGCTGAAAAATTAGTTCAGGAAAAATTAGCATCTGAAAAGCTGGCTACAGAGAAAGCAATAGCAGAAAAGTTAGCACAAGAGAAAGCTACGATTGAGAAGCTAGCGCAGGAAAAAGCTGCAGCAGAAAAACTTGCACAGGAGAAAGCTGCAGCAGAGAAATTAGCTCAGGAAAAAGCTGTCGTAGACAAATTAGCGTCTGAAAAGTTGGCACAGGAAAAAGCATCAGAAGAAAAACTCGCTCAAGAGAAAGCATTAGCTGATAAGTTAGCCCAAGAGAAAGCATCAGCAGAAAAACTCGCTCAAGAAAAAGCTGCGGCTGAAAAATTAGCTAGTGAGAAGTTAGCACAGGAAAAAGCAGCAGCGGAAAAGCTCGCTCAAGCGAAAGCTGCTGCTGATAAGTTAGTACAAGAAAAAGCTACGATTGAGAAGCTAGCGCAGGAAAAAGCGGCAGCAGAAAAACTTGCACAGGAGAAAGCTGCAGCAGAGAAATTAGCTCAGGAAAAAGTTGTCGTAGACAAATTAGCGTCTGAAAAGTTGGCACAGGAAAAAGCAGCAGCGGAAAAGCTCGCGCAAGAGAAAGCTGCGGCTGATAAGTTAGCCCAGGAGAAAGCATTAGCAGATAAATTGGCGCAAGAGAAAGCAGCAGGAGAAAAACTTGCTCAAGAAAAAGCATCAGCCGACAAGTTAGCCCAGGAAAAAGCATTAGCAGAAAAATTAGTCCAAGAGAAAGCATCAGCAGAAAAATTCGCTCAAGAAAAAGCTGCGTCTGAAAAGTTAGCAAAGGAAAAAGCGGTAGCGGAAAAACTTGCTCAAGAAAAAGCAGCAGCAGAGAAGTTAGCTCAGGAAAAAGCTGTCGTAGACAAATTAGCGTCTGAAAAGTTGGCACAGGAAAAAGCATTAGCAGAAAAACTCGCTCAAGAAAAAGCAACAGCAGAAAAGCTAGCGCAAGAGAAAGCAGCAGCAGAGAAGTTAGCACAGGAGAAAGCTGCGGCAGATAAATTAGCTAAGGAAAAGTTAGCAGCTGATAAACTAGCTAGTGAGAAGTTAGCGCAAGAGAAAGCAAATAAAATTAAGCAAGATAAAATTGCCGCTGAAAAAATAGCAAAGGAAAAGGCTGCCGAAGAAAAACTAGCAGAAGAAAAAGTAATAAATTCAAAAAATAAAAATGATAATGAATCAGCCAATAAATTAACAAAGGAAAAGGAAGCGGCTGATAAAATTGCAAGTGAAAAAATAGCTGCTGAAAAAGCTGCAGATGAAAAAAATGGTTTAACTCAAATTAAAACGGGCGCTGAGGCCGAAAAAATAAATACAGGTGAAGCAAAGCGCATCGTTTTACAATCGTTAGGATCTGCAAACAAATATAAAGAATTAATAAAGCGGGGCGATGAGTTATTTAAAATGAAGCGCTATGTTGAGGCAAAGCCAGTTTTTGAGGATGCCCTAAAACTTAAAGAAAGCGATCCTTACGCAACAAACAAGTTAATTGAAATCGATAAGCTATTAAAGAAATAAATTTCCCAAATTGCTATTGCATTTAATAATTCAACTAATTTCATTAAATCAAACTTGATTTGGTAGATCTTTGGGCTACTTTTTTTTCTAAATAAATCATAAAAATTACAAAACTTTTTAACTTTAAAAATGTTGAACGTGCGAATAAGAAAGTAAATGATAATTTTGCACAAAATTAATTAACCCTAAAAAATCAAAATATGGCATTAGTAGGAAAAAAAGCACCCTCGTTTACTGCAGCTGCAGTAATAAACGGCGAAGAAATCGTAGATAACTTTTCATTAAATCAATACATTGGTAAAAAACACGTTGTGTTTTTCTTTTACCCAAAAGACTTTACATTTGTTTGCCCAACAGAATTGCATGCTTTTCAGGAAAAATTAGCTGAATTTGAATCACGTGGATGCGCAGTAGTTGGTTGTAGCACAGACACTGAACAAAGTCACTGGGGCTGGTTGCAAGTCGATAAAAATCATGGTGGCATTAAAGGGGTTACTTATCCAATTGTTGCTGATACAACAAAAACAATTTCTTTAAATTTTGATACTTTATTTGGAGATTATGATGTGGATTCGGATAATAATTTGGTTGCAACCGGACCAATGATTGCTTTCCGCGGCTTATTTCTAATTGATAAAGATGGCGTTGTGCGTCATCAATTAATCAACGACTTGCCTTTAGGACGTAATGTTGACGAAGCTTTACGCATGGTGGATGCTTTACAATATTTTGAAACCAAGGGCGAAGTTTGTCCTGCAAATTGGAGCAAAGGCAAAGACGGAATGACAGCTGATCATAAAGGAGTTGCTGATTACTTAACAAAGCACTAACAAGGTTAAATAGTAAAAAAGGAAGACCTAGTTCTTCCTTTTTTTTATGGATTTCCATTTCAAAAAAAATATTTTTGAAAAAAAACAAAAAAAGTTATGTTTTTTTTTGCAGCATCCAAAATTGTTAGTAAATTTGCAACCCCTATAAAAATGGGACGTTCTTTAAAACTAAAATATTAAGCCGAAGTAGCTCAGCTGGTAGAGCCACTGATTTGTAATCAGTAGGTCGGGGGTTCGAGTCCCTTCTTCGGCTCTTTTTTGAAAAATGGGGATATACCAGAGTGGCCAAATGGGACAGACTGTAAATCTGTTGTTTCGACTTCGGAGGTTCGAATCCTCCTGTCCCCACTTGAATATTTACATTTGTCGATTGTAAATTTTAAAGAGTAGTAATAAGCGAAAGTAGCTCAATTGGTAGAGCTCCAGCCTTCCAAGCTGGAGGTTGCGGGTTCGAGACCCGTCTTTCGCTCAAAGATTAGAGTTGTAGTGAAGTTGATTGATAACCGTATAAACGGACAAAAGATTGAAAAGGCTTGTATTGTCGGTCTGAATTCTTTTGAATGTCCCCAAAAGAGGGACTTTTCGTGTATACAAAAGCAAAGTTCTTTAAAATAGGCAAACAGCAGGGTCAATATAATATGACTTCAAAATCATATTAAAAAGCTGTTGTAGCTCAGTGGTAGAGCACCTCCTTGGTAAGGAGGAGGTCGGCGGTTCAATCCCGCTCAACAGCTCTGAAAAAGAATAATAACTAAATTAAACTAATAATAAATAATAACAATTAAATAAAAATAACAATGGCTAAAGAAAAATTCGACCGTTCCAAACCACATGTAAACATTGGAACTATTGGTCACGTAGATCACGGAAAAACAACATTAACTGCTGCAATTACAGTTGTATTAGCATCAAAAGGATTATCAGAAGTAAGAGATTTCTCTTCTATTGATAATGCTCCTGAAGAAAAAGAACGTGGTATTACTATTAATACTTCTCACGTTGAGTATCAAACAGCTAACCGTCACTACGCTCACGTTGATTGTCCAGGTCACGCGGATTATGTAAAAAACATGATTACTGGTGCTGCACAAATGGACGGCGCTATTTTAGTTGTAGCTGCAACTGATGGACCAATGCCACAAACTCGCGAGCATATCTTATTAGCTCGTCAAGTTGGTGTTCCTTCAATTGTTGTATTCATGAATAAAGTGGATATGGTTGAAGATCCGGAGTTGTTAGAATTAGTTGAAATGGAAATTCGTGAATTATTATCTTTCTATAAGTTTGATGGTGATAACACTCCAGTTATTCAAGGTTCTGCTTTAGGTGGATTAAATAATGATCCAAAATGGGTAGATAAAATTATGGAATTAATGGATGCTGTGGATTCTTACATTCCATTACCTCCACGTGAAAAAGATAAGCCATTTTTGATGCCAGTTGAAGACGTGTTTACAATTACTGGTCGTGGTACTGTTGCTACTGGTCGTATTGAAACAGGGGTAATCAACTCTAATGATCCAGTTGAGATCTTAGGTATGGGTGATGAGAAATTAACATCAACTGTAACAGGTGTTGAAATGTTCCGTAAAATATTAGATTACGGTGAGGCTGGAGATAATGTAGGATTATTATTACGTGGTATCGATAAAAAAGATATTCGTCGTGGTATGGTTATCGTTAAGCCAGGTTCAATTAAAGCGCATAAAAAATTCAAAGCTGAGGTTTATGTTCTTAAGAAAGAAGAAGGTGGACGTCACACACCATTCCATAACAAATACCGTCCTCAATTCTACTTACGTACAACTGACGTAACTGGAGAAATTTCGTTAGAAGCTGGACGTGAAATGGTTATGCCTGGAGATAACGTTACAATTAATGTTGAATTACATTCAGCAGTAGCAATGGATAAAGGTTTACGTTTCGCTATGCGTGAAGGTGGTCGTACAGTAGGTGCGGGTCAGGTAACTGAAATTTTATCATAAGAATTGAAAATTGATAACAAAATGGCTTGCCGAAAGGCTTAGCCATTTTGTTATTTAATATAAATTGTACTACGGGAGTAGTTCAAGGGTAGAATATCGGTCTCCAAAACCGCTGATGGGGGTTCGAATCCCTCCTCCCGTGCATAACAAATTTTAAGTGGTTGATTTTTAATCAATAAAAACTAAAATAAATAAGATGAGCAAGTTTGGAACATATATAGAAGAAACTAAAGATGAGTTATTCAATAAAGTAACTTGGCCAACTTGGCCGGAACTTCAAAGTAGTGCTTTACTTGTAATGGTAGCCTCTACAATAATAGGTTTAGTAGTGTGGGGTATGGATGTATCATTTAGTAAGTTAATGGAATTAGCTTATCAAATGGTTAATAGTTTATAATTTTTATAATTACAAAATGGCTGAAACTACAAATAAAGAAACTTCATCGATTCAAAAGAAATGGTACGTTGTTCGTGCTATTAGTGGTCAAGAGAAAAAAGTAAAGCAATATATTGAAGTAGAAATTAATCGATTGAAATTAAACGATTTTGTGTCGCAAGTTCTGATTCCTACTGAAAAATTTATTCAAATCCGTAATGGAAAAAAAATCCAAAAAGAACGCTCATTTTACCCAGGATACGTATTAATTGAAGCTGCATTAGTAGGTGAGATTACACATATTATTAAAAATATTACGGGCGTTATTGGGTTTTTAGGAGAGACTAAGCGTGGAGAAGCTGTTCCAATGCGATTATCTGAAGTAAATCGTATTTTAGGAAAAGTAGATGAGTTAACGGAAGTTGATAGTGTTGTTGCAAGTAATTATACAATTGGAGAATCTGTTAAAGTAACTAATGGACCTTTTAACGGATTTAGTGGAACAATTGAAGAAATTAATGAAGAAAAGAAAAAAATAAAGGTTACTGTAAAAATATTTGGCCGTAAAACTCCTGTTGAATTAAGTTTTGGTGAAGTAGAGGTAGAGTAATAATCATTATAATATAAATAACGCATTGATGTATTAAGATTTTTGAAAATTAACGGTTACTGCTTCCAAGGTTAATCAAACAAATTCAAAAATAGCAAACCATCAACTAATCAAATAAAAATAAAAAAATGGCAAAAGAGTTATCAGCAATTGTAAAGCTTCAAATTAAAGGTGGAGCTGCTAACCCGTCGCCTCCAATTGGTCCTGCATTAGGTGCAAAAGGTGTAAACATTATGGAGTTCTGTAAGCAATTTAACGCTAGAACTCAAGAACAAGCAGGTAAAGTTTTACCAGTTTTGATTAATGTTTATGTTGACAAAACGTTTGATTTTATTATTAAACGTACACCAGTAGCAGTTCAAATTTTAGAGGTTACTAAGGTTAAACAAGGTTCTAGCGAAAGCAACCGAAAAAAAGTTGGTACCATTTCATGGGATCAAATTCGCACTATTGCAACAGATAAAATTGTAGACATGAATTGTTTTACAATTGAATCTGCGATGTTAATGGTTGCAGGTACTGCACGAAGCATGGGAATTACAACAACGGGAGACGCTCCGGTAAAAGCGTAATTAAATTATTATTAACCAAAAACAAGCTTTTTAAAAAATGGCAACGTTAACTAAAAAAAGAAAAGTAGCAGACGCTAAGTTCGATACGAACAAAGCTCACACTGTTGCTGAAGCTTCAAAAGTAGTGAAAGAAATTACCACTACTAAATTTGATGCATCCGTGGATATCGCTATCCGTTTAGGAGTTGATCCTCGTAAAGCTAATCAAATGGTTCGTGGAACTGTTACCTTGCCTCACGGTACTGGTAAAGTGTTGCGCGTTTTAGCAATTGTAACTCCTGATAAGGAAGCAGAAGCTAAAGCGGCTGGAGCGGATTTCGTTGGATTAGACGAATACATCGAAAAAATTAAAAACGGGTGGACAGATGTCGACGTAATCATCACTATGCCTTCAGTAATGGGTAAAGTTGGTGCTTTAGGTCGCGTTTTAGGACCTCGTGGATTAATGCCTAACCCTAAAACAGGAACAGTTACCATGGATATTGGAAAAGCTGTAACTGATGCAAAAGGTGGTAAAATTGATTTTAAAGTTGATAAAGCTGGAATCATTCACACAGGAATTGGAAGAGTATCTTTTGATGCTCAAAAATTAACTGAAAATGCACTGGAAGTTTTAAATGCAATCGTAAAATTAAAACCGTCATCTGCCAGAGGTACTTATGTTAAGTCTGTTTATATGAGCAGTACAATGAGTGCAGGTATTCAAATTGATCCAAAAACATTTAATTAATAAAAAAACTCTATTACTATGAACAAACAAGAAAAAACACAAGAAATAGACAGATTACTTGGCATTTTAAATGCTAATAATAAAATCTATTTAGCTGATTGTTCTTCTTTGTCAGTAGAAAAGGTAAATCAATTACGCCGTTCTTGCTATGATAAAAAAGTAAGTATGTCTGTTGTTAAAAACACTCTATTAGCAAAAGCTTTAGAGCGTGCAAACGATAGCAATCTTGCCCAACTTATACCAGCATTAAAAGGCCAAACAGCTTTAATTTTAACAGAAACATCAAATGTGCCTGCTAAGTTAATTAAAGAGTTTCGCAAGGGTGGAGATAAACCTCAATTAAAAGCAGCTTATGTTGAAGATATGATTTTTATTGGCGACGATAAATTAGATGCTTTAGCAGGATTAAAATCGAAAAACGAATTAATCGGAGATATCATTGGCTTGTTACAAAGTCCTATCCAACGAGTGATAGGTGCTCTAGAAAACAAAACCAAAGGTGGCGAAGAAGCAGCATAATTGTACTGAATAAAAGAATAATCATGCTTACATCAGGTAAGCAAAAAATTAATTAAATTATAAAACAATAACAAATTAAACTAATAAAAAAATGGCAGACGTAAAAGCAATCGCTGAAACATTAGTAAACTTGACAGTTAAAGAAGTTCAAGAATTAGCAACAGTATTAAAAGACGAGTACGGAATCGAACCAGCAGCAGCAGCAGTAGTTGTAGCAGCAGGAGGTGGCGGAGAAGCCGCAGCAGCTAAAACATCTTTTGATGTAATTTTAGTTGAAGCAGGTGCAGCTAAATTAGGAGTTGTTAAATTAGTAAAAGACTTAACAGGATTAGGATTAAAAGAAGCTAAAGATTTAGTTGATGGTGCTCCAAAACCAGTTAAAGAAGGTATTGCAAAAGAAGAAGCTGAGTCTATTAAAAAGGCTTTAGAAGAAGCTGGTGCAAAAGTAGAAGTAAAATAATTTACTTACAAAACTAGGCGTTAAGGTCTGTAATGCTCCGGCAAAAGACCTTAACCCTTTTTTCTGCTTTTAGTAATTGGCGTAACTCTTTTAGAATACTAACTAATAAACTTCATTACATTGGCTACAGCAATAAAAAAATCACAGAGAATTAATTTCTCTTCAAACAAATTTCCAATTGAATATCCAGATTTTTTGGATATACAAGTGAAATCTTTTCAAGATTTCTTTCAATTAGAAACTACACCGGATAACCGAAAAAACGAAGGTTTATTCCGCGTATTTGCCGAAAACTTTCCTATCTCTGATGCGAGAAATAATTTCGTATTGGAATTTTTGGATTATTTCGTTGATCCACCACGCTATGCTCTTGAAGAGTGTATTAGCCGTGGTTTAACTTATTCAGTGCCGTTAAAAGCTAAATTAAAGCTTTACTGTACTGATCCTGAACATGAAGATTTTGAAACCATCGTGCAGGACGTTTATTTGGGAACTATCCCGTACATGACACCAAAAGGTTCTTTCGTAATCAATGGTGCTGAACGCGTTATCGTTTCTCAATTGCACCGTTCTCCAGGCGTGTTCTTCGGCCAAAGCCGTCACGCTAATGGTACTAAATTATATAGTGCTCGTGTTATCCCTTTCAAAGGATCTTGGATTGAGTTTGCAACAGACATTAATAATGTGATGTATGCATACATTGATCGCAAGAAAAAATTACCAGTAACAACTTTATTACGTGCTATTGGTTTTGAAAGTGATAAACAAATTTTAGAAATTTTTGGTTTAGCCGACGAAGTGAAAGTTTCGAAAGCTGGTTTAAAACGTGAGGTTGGTCGTAGACTAGCAGCTCGTGTTTTAAAAACGTGGATTGAAGATTTCGTAGATGAGGATACCGGAGAAGTTGTTTCAATTGAGCGTAACGAAGTTATCTTAGATCGTGAAACGATTTTAGATGATTTGCATATTGATTTAATTGTTGATGCTGGCGTAAAATCTATCATCTTGCACAAAGAAGACGTAAATACAGCAGATTTTGCTATTATTTACAATACTTTACAAAAAGATTCAACTAACTCAGAAAAAGAAGCAATCGAGTATATCTACCGTTTACTTCGTAATGCTGAGCCGCCTGATGAAGAAACAGCTCGTGGAGTAATCGACAAGTTATTCTTCTCTGACAAGCGTTATGATTTAGGTGAAGTAGGTCGTTTCCGTATCAACAAAAAATTGGGCATTGATATTCCTATGAATATCCGTGTATTAACAAGAGAAGATATTATCTTAATCATGAAATATCTGATTGAGTTAATTAACTCTAAAACTGATGTGGATGATATCGATCACTTATCTAACCGTCGTGTACGTACAGTTGGTGAGCAATTATTTTCTCAATTTGGTGTAGGTTTAGCACGTATGGCTCGTACTATTCGTGAACGTATGAACGTTCGTGATAACGAGGTATTTACACCAACCGACTTAATTAACGCAAAAACATTATCTTCTGTAATTAATTCGTTCTTCGGAACAAATCAATTATCGCAGTTTATGGATCAAACCAATCCTTTATCGGAGATTACGCATAAGCGTCGTCTTTCGGCACTAGGGCCAGGAGGTTTATCCCGTGAGCGTGCAGGTTTTGAGGTACGTGACGTTCACTACACACACTACGGACGTTTATGTACAATTGAAACTCCAGAGGGACCAAATATTGGATTGATTTCTTCACTTTGCGTTTTTGCAAAAGTTAATAAATTAGGATTTATTGAAACTCCTTTCCGAAGTGTAACTAACGGTAAAGTTGAAGTAAATAAAGGAATTACTTATTTAACAGCTGAAGAAGAAGATCAAAAAAATATTGCTCAAACATCAGCAGAATTAGATGAAAAAGGAAACTTTGTTAATGACAAAGTAACTGCACGTTACGAAGGAGATTTCCCAGTAATTGAGCCATCTAAAGTAAACTTGATGGATGTTGCTCCTAACCAAATTGCATCGATTGCCGCTTCATTAATTCCTTTCTTGGAACATGATGATGCCAACCGTGCCTTGATGGGATCAAACATGCAACGTCAAGCAGTTCCATTAATGCGTCCAGAAGCACCAATTGTTGGTACTGGTATCGAAGCTCGTGTAGCAGAAGATAGCCGAGTATTAATTAATGCAGAAGGAGAAGGAATTGTTGAATATGTTGATGCAAGAGAAATTGTTATTCGTTACAACAGAACTAACGACGAGAAATTAGTATCGTTTGAAGGTGATGTTAGAACTTATAAATTAACTAAATTCCAAAAAACCAATCAAAGTACTTGTATGAACTTAAAACCTATCGTTAAGAAAGGCGATAAAGTTGTTAAAGGACAAGTATTATGTGATGGTTATGCAACCGATAAAGGTGAATTAGCATTAGGACGTAACTTAAAAGTAGCGTTCATGCCTTGGAAAGGGTATAACTTTGAGGATGCGATTGTAATCTCTGAACGTATCATCCGTGATGATATCTTTACATCTATTCATATTGATGAATATTCTTTAGAGGTTCGTGATACTAAACGTGGAATGGAAGAGTTAACTCCAGATATTCCTAACGTAAGTGAAGAAGCGACTAAAGATTTAGATGAAAAAGGTGTTATTCGTGTTGGTGCTGAGGTTAAAGAAGGTGATATCTTAATTGGAAAAATTACACCTAAAGGTGAAACGGATCCATCTCCAGAAGAAAAATTATTACGTGCTATCTTTGGTGATAAAGCAGGCGATGTGAAAGATGCTTCTTTACGTGTATCTCCATCTATCAAAGGTGTAATCGTTGATAAAAAATTATTCTCTCGCGCTATTAAAGATAAAAAGCAAAAAGCTGATGAAAAGCCATTAATTGAAAAATTAGATGCAGATCATAATAAAGAAGTTGCAAATATCAAGTATCATTTAGTTGAAAAATTATTTGAACTAGTAAATGGCCGAACATCGCAAGGCGTTCATAACATTTTAGGCGAAGAGGTAATTTCTAAAGGGACTAAGTTTACCCAAAAATTATTAGAGAAAATTGATTTCTCTGAAGTTAACCCAGGTAATTGGACCACTGATAAAGATAAGAATGAGCAAATAGAACGATTGTTGCACAACTACATGATTAAGTTTAATGATTATTTAGGTCAATATAAACGAGCTAAGTATCAAATTACAGTTGGAGATGATTTACCAAATGGTATTGTTCAATTAGCAAAAGTTTACATCGCTCAAAAACGTAAGTTAAAGGTTGGGGATAAGATGGCAGGTCGTCACGGTAATAAAGGTATTGTTGCTCGTATCGTAAAAGATGAAGATATGCCTTTCTTAGATGATGGAACTCCAGTTGATATCGTTTTAAATCCATTAGGTGTGCCTTCTCGTATGAACATCGGTCAGATTTATGAAACAGTTTTAGCATGGGCTGGTAAAGAGTTAGGATTGAAATTTTCAACGCCTATTTTCGATGGAGCATCTATGGAACAAATCGATGAGTATACTAATAAAGCTAAAATTCCTCAATACGGCCGTACTTACCTAATTGATGGTGGAACTGGCGAGAAATTTGATCAACCTGCTACTGTAGGAATTATCTACATGTTAAAATTAGGTCATATGGTTGATGATAAGATGCACGCTCGTTCTATAGGGCCATATTCATTAATTACGCAACAACCTCTAGGTGGTAAAGCACAATTTGGTGGTCAGCGTTTTGGTGAGATGGAGGTTTGGGCATTAGAAGCATATGGTGCAGCTAATGTGTTGCAGGAATTGTTAACTATTAAATCAGATGATGTAATGGGCCGCGCAAAAGCTTATGAAGCAATTGTAAAAGGCGAAAACATCCCTGCTCCAGGTATCCCAGAATCGTTTAATGTATTAATGCACGAATTACGTGGATTAGCATTAGATGTAACACTAGATTAAAACACAAGCCTAAATCCCCTCTCCTTCGGGGGGATATAAGGAAATGAATTTTTATTATCACTAAAACCAATAAGCAAAAAAATGGCTTTAAGAAAAGATAACAAAGTAAAATCAAACTTCTCAAAAATCACTATTAGTTTAGCGTCTCCGGAAACTATTTTACAACGTAGTGCTGGCGAAGTATTAAAACCAGAAACCATTAATTATCGTACTTACAAACCAGAAAGAGATGGTTTGTTTTGTGAACGTATTTTTGGACCGGTAAAAGATTACGAATGTCATTGTGGAAAATACAAGCGTATTCGTTACAAAGGTATCATCTGCGATCGCTGTGGTGTTGAAGTAACTGAGAAAAAAGTTCGTAGAGAACGTATGGGCCATATTAACTTAGTAGTTCCTGTTGCTCATATTTGGTATTTCCGTTCATTGCCAAATAAAATTGGTTATTTACTTGGGTTGCCAACTAAAAAATTAGATATGATTATTTACTACGAACGTTACGTAGTAATTAATGCAGGTGTTGCCGCAGAAAACGGAACAGCTTATTTAGATTTCTTAACTGAAGAAGAATATTTAAATTTAGTTGACACGTTACCAAAAGATAATCATTTATTAGAAGATACTGATCCTAATAAATTTATCGCAAAAATGGGTGCTGAGGCGCTTCAAGATTTATTAGCTCGTTTACAGTTAGATGATTTATCTTACGAATTACGTCACAAAGCTAGTACTGAAACATCTCAGCAACGTAAAAACGAAGCTCTAAAACGTTTACAAGTTATTGAAGCTTTCCGTTCTGCAAACAAAAATATTGAAAATCGTCCAGAGTGGATGATTATTAAAACCGTTCCAGTTATTCCACCAGAATTACGTCCATTGGTGCCATTGGATGGTGGTCGTTTTGCAACCTCTGATTTAAATGATTTATACCGTCGTGTTATTATTCGCAACAACCGTTTAAAACGTCTAATTGAAATTAAAGCACCAGACGTTATCTTGCGAAATGAAAAGCGTATGTTGCAAGAGTCAGTAGATTCTTTATTTGACAACTCTCGTAAATCAAATGCAGTGAAAACTGAATCTAACCGTCCTTTAAAATCATTATCTGATTCATTAAAAGGTAAACAAGGTCGATTCCGTCAAAACTTATTAGGAAAACGTGTTGATTATTCTGCACGTTCGGTAATTGTTGTAGGACCTGAAATGAAACTACATGAGTGTGGTTTACCTAAAGATATGGCGGCAGAGTTATTCAAGCCATTTATTATCCGTAAAATGATTGAGCGAGGCATCGTGAAAACGGTAAAATCTGCTAAGAAAATTGTAGATAAAAAAGAGCCAATTGTTTGGGATATTTTAGAAAACGTATTGAGAGGTCATCCAGTAATGTTAAATCGTGCACCTACGTTGCATAGATTAGGTATTCAGGCTTTCCAACCAAAATTAATTGAAGGAAAAGCAATTCAGTTACACCCATTAGTGTGTTCTGCATTCAACGCCGATTTTGACGGGGATCAAATGGCGGTTCACGTTCCATTAGGACATGCCGCAGTATTAGAAGCACAAATTTTAATGTTAGCTTCACATAACATTTTAAATCCATCTAACGGTGCGCCAGTTGCGGTTCCATCTCAAGATATGGTTTTAGGTTTATATTATTTAACTAAATCTAAAAAGAATTTACCTAACGACGCAGTAAGAGGGGAAGGTAAAATATTTTATAGCGCAGAAGAAGTTGTTATTGCAGTAAACGAAAAGCAAGTTGATATACATGCTCAAATAAAAATTAGAGTAACTAACGCTTTAGATGGCGAAAAATTAGTTACCAAATTAATTGAAACAACTGTTGGTCGAGTTATGTTTAACCAAGTTGTACCTCATGAAGTAGGCTATATCAATGAATTATTGACAAAGAAATCGCTTCGTGATATTATTGGAATGGTTGTTAAGAAAACTGGTATGGCTAAAACTGCAAAGTTTTTAGATGATATCAAGGACTTAGGATTTAAAACAGCCTTCAAAGGTGGACTATCGTTTAACTTAGGTGATATTGAAACTCCAGCTGAAAAATTCAAAATTATTAAAGATGCCCGTGTTCAAGTTGATGAAGTAATGAGTAACTATTCAATGGGTTTCATTACCAACAACGAACGTTATAATCAGGTTATTGATATTTGGACACATGCTAACTCTAAAGTTACTAAAAAAGTATTAGATGTATTAAGCACAGATAAACAAGGCTTCAATGCAGTTTATATGATGCTTGACTCTGGTGCTCGTGGATCTAAAGAACAAATTAAGCAGTTAAGTGGTATGCGTGGTTTGATGGCTAAACCTCAGAAAGCTGGTGATACTACGGCCTCTATTATTGAGAACCCTGTACTATCTAACTTCCGCGAAGGTTTATCTATCTTAGAATACTTTATTTCTACGCATGGTGCTCGTAAAGGATTAGCAGATACGGCCTTAAAAACAGCAGATGCAGGTTACTTGACTCGTCGTTTAGTTGACGTTGCTCAGGATGTTATTATTAACGAAGATGATTGTGGAACTTTACGTGGCTTAATTGCTATGGCATTGAAAAACAATGACGATGTTGTTGAATCATTAGGAGAAAGAGTTTTAGGACGTATTTCGTTAAATGACGTTTATCATCCAACAACTGGTGAGTTAATTGTTGTAGGAGGAGAAATGATTGATGAAGCGGTTTGTGCATTAATTGAAGCATCTCCAATTGAATCTGTCGAAATTCGTTCTGTATTAACTTGCGAATCTAAATTAGGAGTTTGTTCTAAATGTTACGGACGTAACTTATCTAACGGACGTCAAGTTCAATTAGGAGAAGCCGTTGGTGTAATTGCAGCTCAATCAATTGGTGAACCAGGAACACAATTAACGTTACGTACTTTCCACGTTGGGGGTACTGCATCCAATACAGCAGCATCATCTAGTTATGTTGCAAAGTATGATGGTATTGCTGAGATTGACGAATTACGCACAGTTGAGCGTGTTAACGCTGATGGATCTAAAGCTAATGTCGTTATTGGTCGTTCTACGGAAGTCCGAATTGTTGATGCAAACACTGGAATTGCTCTAACAACTGGTAATATTCCTTATGGCTCGCAATTATATATTAAACCTAGTGCTAAAGTTAAAAAAGGAGATAAAATTTGTGATTGGGATCCATATAATGCAGTTATCGTTTCCGAATTTGCTGGTGCTGTAGAGTACGAGGGAATTAAAGAAAACGTAACTTATCGTGAGGAATCAGATGAACAAACAGGTTTCCGTGAGAAAGTAATTATTGAAAGCAGAGATAAAACTTTATCACCATTAATTAGAATTGTAGATAAGAAAGGCGAACCATTAAAAACGTATAATTTACCTATCAGTGCACATATTGTTGTGAATGAAGGAGTGAAAGTAGAGTTAGGACAAGTATTAGTGAAGATTCCTCGTGTGACTGGTAAAACAGGAGATATTACAGGTGGATTACCTCGTGTAACTGAATTATTTGAAGCACGTAATCCGTCTAACCCTGCAGTAGTTTCTGAAATTGATGGTATCGTTTCTTTTGGAAAAATTAAACGTGGAAATCGTGAAGTAGTTGTTGAAGCTAAAACTGGAGAACGTAAAACATATTTAGTTTCTTTATCTAAGCATATCTTAGTTCAAGAAAATGATTTTGTTAAAGCTGGTGAGCAGTTATCTGATGGAGCAACTTCTCCAGGCGATATTTTAGCAATTAAAGGGCCAACAGCCGTTCAAGAGTATTTAGTAAATGAGATTCAAGAGGTGTACCGTTTGCAAGGTCAAAAATTAAATGATAAGCATTTCGAAACGATTGTTCGTCAGATGATGCGTAAAGTTCAAATAGAAGATCCAGGTGACACAACGTTCTTAGAATTGCAGTTAATCAATAAAATTAACTTTATGACAGAGAACGATGAATTGTATGGTAAAAAAGTAGTTGTTGAGCCAGGTGATTGTGAAAACTTAAAACGTGGCCAAATAGTAACTGCTCGTAAATTACGTGATGAAAACTCAGTATTGCGTCGTAAAGATATGAAATTAGTGGAAGCTCGTGATGCAGTTCCTGCAACAGCAACATCTATCTTACAAGGTATCACAAGAGCATCGTTACAAACAAATAGTTGGATTTCTGCAGCATCCTTCCAGGAAACAACCAAAGTGTTAAACGAAGCAGCCGTTCATGGAAAAGTAGATACTTTACAAGGCTTAAAAGAAAACGTAATTGTTGGACATTTAATCCCTGCTGGTACAGGTTTACGTCAATACGAAAAAATCGTAGTTGGTAGTAAGGAAGAGTATGAGCGATTAATGGCAAGTAAAGAGGAGATCGAAGAAGAAGCATAACAACTCCAATGATTACATAACATAATTTTATATTAAAACCCCGTCCGCTAGCTAGCGGACGGGGTTTTTTGCAATAGATTATTTATGTGAGTTTCCATAAAATAACAATTCAAGTAAAATTTTAAATATCCAAAAAATGAACTTAAAACCTTTCAACATTGATGAACACATTGAGCATCTAATTTCAATTATAGTTGAATATACGCCAAAAATAATAGGCGCTTTATTAGTTTTAATTATTGGATTGTGGCTTATTACTCGCTTATCACGATTAGCCACAAAATCAATGGAGCGCAGAGAATTGGACATCTCACTTCGTACATTCTTAAGAAGCTTAATTACTATTGGACTAAAAGTAATTTTGATAGTGACCGTTGCTGGAATGATTGGAATAGGCACTACATCCTTTGTTACAATTTTAGGGGCTGCAGGATTGGCTATAGGTTTAGCATTGCAAGGTTCTTTGTCAAACTTTGCGGGCGGCGTGCTCACTTTAATTTTCAAACCATTCAAAGTAGGAGATGCCATTGAAGTGCTTGGACAAAGTGGAATTGTAAAAGAAATTCAAATATTTAATACAATCCTTTTAACTTCTGATTTAAAAACTATCATTTTGCCAAATGGCGCCGTTTCAAATGGAACGATAATTAATTATTCGAAAAATGGAATTTTGAGAGGGGATGTTCAAATAGCCATTTCAGTTGAAAATAATGTTGACGTAGTAAAAAATTTATTACTAGAAGACTTATTAAAGCACACTTATATTTTAAAGAATCCAGCGCCAGAAGTTGCTGCAATAAAAATTGCAGATGGAGGTATAACTTTATCCATTAAGGCCTATTGTTTAGTAGATCATTACTCAATTATTAATTCAGAAGTAGTTGCAATAGCTCAAACAGTATTTACTAAAAACAATGTCATTCCTCCGCCATTAAGAAAATAAATTTACAGATTGTTCCAGCCCATTTTTAAAAATAAAAGACGATCATTTTTCACTAATTCCAGAACTGATTTTAGTTTTATTTGTTTTACATAAGACTTGCTAAAACTGCATTAACCACTAACTTTACACACAAAATAGTATTATATGAACAATCAAGTATCGGCTCAATTATTCGAAAAGGCAAAAGCTTTTTTTCCAGGTGGCGTAAACTCTCCGGTTCGTGCCTTTAGAAGTGTGGGCGGGACTCCAATATTTATTGATAAAGGAAAAGGTTCGCATGTTTGGGATGCTGATGGAAATGAGTACATTGATTATTGTGCAAGTTGGGGACCATTAATTTTAGGACACGCAAATAACAATGTGTTGAATGCTGTAGAAAAAACAATGCGTAACGGAACTTCATTTGGCGCACCAACGCGATTAGAAAACGAATTAGCAGAATTAATTTTAACTTTCAATTCATACATCGAAAAAATACGTTTTGTAAGCAGTGGTACTGAAGCTGTAATGAGTGCGATTCGTTTAGCAAGAGGTTATACAGGAAGAAACAAAATATTAAAATTTGAAGGATGTTATCATGGCCACTCCGATTCATTATTAGTAAAAGCGGGTTCAGGTTTGGTAACATTTGGAGAAACATCCTCTGCAGGTGTACCAGAAAGTTTTGTCAAAGAAACGATTGTAGTTCCATTAAATAACAAAGAAGCGGTTGAACAAGCCTTTTCGCAATTTAAAGATGAAATTGCCTGCATTATTATTGAACCAATTCCCGCAAACAATGGATTACTGTTGCAAGAAAAAGAGTACTTACAGTTTTTAAGAGACATTTGTACAGCAAATAATACCTTATTAATATTTGACGAAGTAATTAGTGGGTTTAGAATTTGTTTTTGTGGAGCCGCAGGTTATTATAATATTAAGCCTGATATTATTACTTATGGTAAAATTATTGGAGGTGGCTTTCCAGTTGGTGCGTACGGTGCTAGTAAAGAAATCATGTCGTCTATTTCTCCCGAAGGTAACGTTTACCAAGCTGGTACTTTAAGTGGAAACCCAGTTGCTATGTCAGCAGGGATTGCTCAATTAACGGAATGTTTAAAACCAAATTTTTACGCTGATTTAGAAGCTAAAACTCAAAAATTAATTGCAGGTTTGTCAAAAAACAAAAAACACAATTTTCAAATATTTAGTATTGGCTCCATTTTTTGGCTAGCATTTTCCGACAAAAAATCAATTAGATGCGCTGAAGATATTGACGCTGAAAGCATGAAACATTTTAAAGTATTGTATCATGCATTACTTGAGAATGGCATTTACTCAGGGCCTTCAGGCTACGAAGTAGGATTTATGAGTGAAGCTCATACACAAGTAGACATAGACAAAACGATTGCTGCGTTTGAAATCGCTTTTGAGAAATTGTAACACTTAGTCTTATTAGAAAGCGATTACTGCACAATTATTAAAAAAATTTGAAAAATTTTTTTTTTAGAAAAAATCTTTTCAAATTTGAAAAGATTTTCCAGCCCTCTTTATTTAATTTTTTAATTATTTAATAACATGCGAATTGTTTATTTTTTCAGAACTCTATGTGTAATTATTTTAATTACACTTTTTTCTATTTCAAAAGCAAATAATGTACAAATTACGGGCACATCTGTTTCTGGCTCTAATATTACATTTAATATTAGCTGGGATAATAGTTGGAACACAAATTTAGCTCCTAACAATTGGGATGCAGTTTGGGTTTTTATTAAGTATCAAGATTGCGCCACTAGATTATGGAATCATGCAAATTTGAGTACATTAATAAGTGATCATTCTGCCGCTAGTCCGTTGCAGGTAGAAACTGTTACAGACGGGAAAGGTGTTTATATTAGGAGAAGTGCATTGGGTGGGGGAAATATTGGAGCGACTTCAATTACTTTAAAAATGACTATTCCTGTAGGGACATATAATTATAAAGTATTTGGAATAGAGATGGTGAAAGTACTTCAAGAAAATTTTGATTTAGGTGACGGCTCTAGCACTGGCACATATAACAGTATTGCTATTACTGCAACTACCCAAGCAAGTGGTTTATCTGCAGCTATTTTAGGAGGTGGATCGGTTGCAGTTCCATCTACATTTCCTATGGGATATAATGAGTTTTATTGTATGAAATATGAAATAACTCAAGAGCAGTATGTTGAGTTTTTGAACACCTTAACTTATGATCAACAAAAAACGAGAACAGTAAATGATCCGATTAATGCTACTGGAACTTATGCCATGCAAGCTTCTTATTCTTATAGAAATGGAATTCGTATTTCTTTGCCTGGAAACAACAATACGTTGCCTGCAGTGTATGCTTGCGATGCAACTGCTGGCACCGAAAATAGTACAAACGATGGACAAAATATAGCAGCTAATTTTTTAAGTTGGGGCGATTTATCAGCTTATTTAGATTGGTCTGCTTTGCGACCAATGTCCGAACTGGAGTTTGAAAAAATTTGCAGAGGCCCACTTCCGCGTGTTGCAGGTGAGTATCCTTGGGGAACAACTGCTATTCAAGCCGCTAATAGTTCTGCAGTTACCAGTCCATTAACTCCTTCCGAATCATATCCGACAGTAGTAAATGGATTATGTATTTATGGCATAGGAACTACTCAAACAATATATGGACCAGTGCGTGTCGGGATATTTGCAACTTCAACTTCGGGCAGAGCGTCTTCCGGAGCAAGTTATTATGGAGCTATGGAAATGGGCGGAAATGTATGGGAAAGAGTTGTTACAACTGCGAGTTCTGCGGGTGTTGCTTTTACAGGTAACAATGGAGATGGTAGTATTGATGCTACTGGCGAATCTAATCAAAGTTCTTGGCCTTCTCCTATTAATGCCTCTGGAACCGGATTTAGGGGAGGCGATTATATTAATGTTTCAGGATTTGTTAGGACTTCTGATAGAAATTCTCTTGTAGTTCAATCAAATCGATCTTATGAAAGAGGCGGGAGAGGTGTTAGATAAAAAGCATTTTTAATTTATTTTTCCCTAGTTTAAATGATTTCTAAAAGACTGAATATATTTTGTATTATTTCAATATTGTTTTTTAAACAATTTATGTTTGCGCAGTATAGTGGAGGCTCAGGTGATGGATTTGCATCACAACAATTTACATTGACCTCCTGTTTAAATCCGCCACAGTTTTATGCTTATGCGGGAGGTACAGGTGATGGAACTTCTATGAATCAATTTACAATAACATCCTGCTTTAATCCACCACAATTTTATGCATATATGGGAGGGGGCTTTGATGGTGTTGCCAGGGATATGGCAACTTATTGCCCTACAAATCCTCCGGTTGCAAATTTTTCCGGAACAACCAATACTATTTGTGTTGGTCAAACCGTTAGTTTTACCGATTTATCTTCTCAAAGTCCTTCAGCTTGGCTTTGGAATTTTCAAGGAGGAACTCCTTCCACATCATCAGTTCAAAATCCAACTATTACTTATAACGTTCCTGGAACTTATAGCGTTTCACTAACAGCATATAATGCTATGGGGAGTAATACGTACAGTGTCATAAATTATATTACCGTAAATGCTATTCCGGTTGCTAGTGCAGGAACCAATAGCGCTATATGTGCAGGATCTTCTGCTATATTAAATGCCAGTGGAGGTATCAATTATACTTGGACTCCTGGCTCAGGATTAAGCAATTCCAACATTTCAAACCCAATAGCAAATCCAAGTGTAACGACAGTTTATACGGTGAATGTGAGTAATGGATTTTGTTCTTCAACAAATGCCATTACCTTAACAATAATACCTCTACCTATTGCTAATGCTGGTAATAACGTTTCAATATGTTTAGCATCTAATACTACATTAACTGCCAGTGGAGGCTCTTCATATAGTTGGAGTCCTTCCGCAGGTTTAAATTCAGTTACAAATCCAAATCCTGTTGCAAATCCAACTACCACAACAATTTATACCTTAACTGCATTTAATTCAGGATGTTCTTCAACCGATTTTGTTACTGTAAGTGTTAATCCATTGCCAACAGCAACAATTTCTGCTAATGGCCCAACTACTTTTTGTCAAGGTGGTAATGTTATACTTTCATCTAGTATAGGGGATAGCTATCAATGGAGTAATAGCGCAATTACTCCAACAATTTCCGTAACTGCATCTGGTAATTTCTTTGTAACGGTTTCAAATTCGTTTAGTTGTGCAGCAACTTCGGCTGCAATTTCGGTAGTTGTTAATCCTTTAGGAACCGCTTCTATTACTCCAAATTCCAGTACTACTTTTTGTCAAGGAGATAGTGTTACTTTAGTTGTAAACTCTGGCAATTCATATGCTTGGTCAACAGGTGCTACAACTCAAAATATAGTGGCATATTCGTCAGGTATATATAGTGTAGAGGTAACAAATAGTAATAATTGCACAACCCCCACGCCATCAGCATCAATAGTTGTTACTGTCAATCAAAATCCCGCTATTCCAACTATTACAGCAATTGGCAGTACAAGTTTATGTATAGGAGATACAGTTATCCTTAAATCAACTTCCGCAAGTTCTTATCTTTGGAATACTGGCGCTGTAGTTGATTCTATTATTGTTACAACTGCAGGTAATTATAGTGTGACTGCTTTTAATTCGTTTGGTTGTAGTGCTTTGTCTTCCATAACAAGTGTAAGTGTGAATGATCCTTTAGTTGATTTTTCCGGAAATCCATTATTGGTTTTTATTCCAAATGCCAATGTTACTTTTACTGCAACTCCAAATGGTGTCCCTCCTTATAGCTATTTATGGAATTTTGGCAATAGCAGTACGTCAACTAATAGTTCGCCAAATAATACTTATAACTCCATTGGTTATTATACGGTTTCTTTAAAACTTACTGATAATACTGGATGTTCAAAAACCATTACAAAAACAAATTATGTTCAAATAGAACAATTGTTTCCAAGTTATCCAATGATAACAGGTACAACTATCGACATCACCGATATTTCTTTTATTGATGCGGTTACAGGAATTATGACTTTATCAGATGGAAACTGCGTATTAAGTGCGGATAGCGGAAACACCTGGAGTCCGCTAGCAACGGGTAATACTAATCAACTATACAGCGCACATGTATTGCCTGGCAATTGGTTTGTTGGCGGAGCAAATGGTACCATTCTGCATTCAACAAATAATGGTTTAAATTGGAATACACTGAACACTGGGACTTTAGAAAGTTTTTACGGCTGTTCATTTTTAGCTGCTCCTTTAAGTGGCTTTGCGGTTGGAACAAATGGTACGATTAAATATTATGACGGAGTTAATTGGTTAAATCAAACCTCAGGAACTACGGCCCATTTAAATAATGTACATACCTTTAATAATGGAAATGCCATTCTTGCGGGTGATAATAGTACTGTTTTATTTTATAATGGAACATCATGGTCGCCTCAAACTTTACCGTTAAGCTTTAATGTAAAAGATATTAGATTTACCACTATTAATGATGGTTATGCAGCAGGATCGAACGGAATAGTTATAAAAACAATAGATGGAGGTAATACGTGGACTCCTTCATTAACAGGCGTTAATATTGATTTTAATAGTGTTGAGACGGTTGGCTTAGATTCAGCTTGGGCAACTGGAACAGATGGAATTATTTACAGGACTATTGATGCCGGTAGTTCTTGGACGCGTTATTCTGTTGGTACAACAAACACTCAAAATGCAGCTCGCGTAAAAGGAGGCAAAGGTCATGTTGCAGGAAATAGCGGAAATGGTAGAAACTTTAATCCAAACACTTCAGGGACAGTAACAATCTTAAACCAAACCGAAGTTAATCATCAAAATATTTCTATTTTCCCAATTCCTTCAAAAAATCAAGTTAATTTAAGTACTAATTTTGATAACGTAAAAGTTCTTTCAATTCAAATTAAAGATGTTCAAGGAAAATTAATTGATAGTTTTAATTATAAGAACATTTCTGGATTGTTTAATCTCAAAATTAATACAGAATATTATTCTAATGGTATTTATTTTGTTCATATAGATCAAGACAATAATTCCTGGACACAAAAATTTGTGGTTGAAAAATAAATGTTAATCAGTTTATTTCTAAATTTACTGTTTCATTTAATTCCTCGGTTATTTTGTTATTTCTAAAGTATATTAAAAATAATTTTTATTTAATTTTTTTACTTTTTCCTTTTTTTTATAAGGCTCAAAATAATAATGGCATCCCATTCATAAAAAACTACCCGCCAAACGAATACGGTTCATCCCCCAACAATTGGGCAATTGCGCAAGACAAAAGAGGTGTGATGTATTTTGGAAATGCCAGTGGTGTATTAGAATTTGATGGAATAAACTGGACTTTAATTCCTGTATCAAATAATTCAGTAGTGCGATCAATTGCTATTGATAGTGCAGGAACTATATTTGTGGGGGCAGTAGGAGAATTTGGTTACCTTAAAGCCAATGAAAAAGGCGCGCTAGTTTATCAATCTTTAATAGATAAACTTCCCAAAAATGAACGCGACTTTGCAGAAGTATGGAAAACGTATGCAACTCCAAATGGAATTTATTTTCAAACGTTTTCTAAATTAATACGACTAAAAAACAACTCCTTAAAAATATGGAAACCCGAAAGCTCTTTTCATTTTAGTTTTTTTCTAAACAATAAATTTTATATCAACGAAAAACAGTTTGGATTAAAATGTTTATTTAATGATTCTTTGACGTTGATAAAAGGTGGAGAAACATTTGCCGATTTAAGAATCTATGGAATGTACCCATATTTAAATAATAAAATATTAATAGCATGCCGCGAAAAAGGATTAATGCTATTAAATGAGCTTGCAACTTATAAAGATTCAGCCTTGTCATCTTTTAAATCGGAAATCAACAATTACTTAATTGATGGGCAAGTTTATGGGGGAGTATATTTAAAAAATAATACATATTGCTTTGCTACATTAAAAAACGGCGTCTATATAATTAATTCAAGTGGAAAAATTATTAATGAGATTAATAAAAAAACCGGTTTGCAAGATGATATTATAAAATCTGTAGCACTTGATAATCAAAATGATTTATGGATAGCATTAGGAAATGGTATTTCTCGTGCCGAAATTTCTTCACCATTGTTTACATTTTCAGATTCAGAAGGATTGAATGGATCAATAGAAGATATTACTTCATATAAAAATAAGCTCTATGTAGCTACTTCACTTGGTGTTTTTGTACAAGATAAAGGTAAATTTATTCCTATTAAAAAGATTACTAGTGGCACTTGGTCATTAAAAAAAATAAACTTCATTAATGATACTATTTTATTAGCTTCTTCCGAATCGGGTATTTTTAGCATCAATGATTTTGAAGGAAAATTAATTAAAGAGGGATTTGGATATACACTTTGTCAGTCTGCTAAATTTCCACAAAGAGTATATGTGGGAATGAATGATGGATTGTCATCGTTAAGATTTGAAAAAAATAAATGGATTGATGAAGATTATTTAGACGGATTAGATGTTGAAATTAGAGGCATTGCAGAAGATAATGATGGTAATTTATGGTTAGGAAGTCCATTTGATGGAATAATTTATATTGATTGGAATACAAAAATAAAATCAAAATTTATATCATCATGGGGCAGTTCATTTAATATCTTAAATTACGACACAACAGCAGGTATACCTGCTATGAAATATAATTTACCATATCGTTTTAATAATAAAGTTTTATTTGCTACAACAAATGGAATTTATGAATTTGATAAAAAAAACAAACGTTTTTATATGTCGCCATTTTTAAAAAAACAATTAAGCGGTAGACAAATTTTTAGATTAGCCGCAAAAGGTACATGTTCTGTATGGTTATTTACAGTTGTTGAAGCGCTATCAAACGAGGTTGGTTTGGCATATTGTGATAATAACAACTATACATGGTACTCACAGCCATTTTTAAGAGTTTCAGAACGAGAAATACATGCTATTTTACCAGATCAAAATAATATAACATGGTTCGGTGGTCCTGATGGGTTATTAAGGTATGATGCATCCATTATAAAAAATTATGCCGATCCTTTCAATTCTTTAATTAGATTAGTTAAAGCAGGAAACGATTCTATTTTTTGCGGCAATTTCACTGATGATAAAACAAAAAATATATCGTTAAAACAACCCACAAGTTTTTTCCCTATCTTAACTTATAATAATAATTCATTGCTGTTTGAATATACTGCAACAAATTTTTGCGCTGAAAAAAATAATTTATTTAATGTTTTTCTTGAAGGATTTGATGAAAATTGGTCAGGTTGGTCAAATAAAAGTTATAAGGAATATACTAATCTAAAAGAAGGTTCCTACACATTTCATGTGAAAGCAAAAAACATATATGGCACAATTAGTTCTGAGGCTACCTTTCAATTTACTATTCTAGCACCATGGTATAGGCATATTTTAGCATATATATTTTATGTGATTTTATTTTTAACTATTTTATTTGGATTTAATGCAGTGCGAACAAAACAATTAAAAGTGCGTCAGGAAGAATTAAAAGTGAAAATTAGTGAAGCCACTTCCGAAATAAAAGAGCAAAAGCATTTAATTGAAGAAAAGCACAAAGAAATTACGGATAGCATTAATTATGCTGAAAGAATTCAAAGAAGCTTCATTGCAACGCAAGAAATATTGGATGATAACTTGGCTGATTATTTTGTTTTCTTTAAACCAAAAGATGTTGTTAGTGGTGATTTTTATTGGGTGTCAAGATTAATAAATGGAAATTTTGCTTTAGTAACTGCCGACAGCACCGGGCATGGTGTTCCAGGTGCGATTATGAGTTTATTAAATATTACTAGTTTAGAAAAAGCAATTGAAACCAAGACGGCGCCTTCCGAAATTTTAGATGATACGAGAAAGATAATTATTGATAGGTTAAAAAAGGACGGAAGCCCGGAAGGAGGCAAAGATGGTATGGATTGTAGTTTATGTGTTTATGATTTTAAAAACTTAAAACTGTATATATCGGCAGCAAATAATCCTGTTTGGATTGTTAGAGAAAATAATGTCATTGAAATTAAACCTGATAAAATGCCAGTAGGTAAGCATGATAAACAAGACATGCCATTTACCCAACGAGAGGTAGATTTACAAGTGGGAGATTTAGTTTATACTTTAACAGATGGTTTTCCCGATCAATTTGGCGGAGAAAAAGGAAAAAAGTTCATGAGCAAAAATCTTCGAGAATTATTACTAGCCAACGCACACCTTAGTACGCTTCAACAAAAAACACTATTAGAAAAAACATTTTCTGATTGGGTTGGATCTTTAGAGCAAGTAGATGACGTAACAGTTATTGGAATAAAAATTTAATTTTTTTTATTTTAATATAGGCAATATAATGTTTGATGCATTGCTCGCATCATGAAATAATTTAATTTCAGATTTAATAAAATCCTTGTCGTCACAATGGTAAATATCTACAAACTGTTGCGGATTTCTATCTGCTAAAGGAAACCATGAACTTTGAACTTGTATCATTAAACGATGCCCTTTATTAAATGTGTGAGCCACATCTGGTAATTCAAATGTTACACTTGTAATTTTATTCGGCTCAAAAGCTTCCGGTTTTTCAAAGCTATTTCTGTATCGCCCACGCATAATTTCGCCACGCACCAGCATTTCATAACCATCCATTAAATAATCACTACCATTTCCTATTCCATCAACTAACGTATCATAATTAAACCCATCTGGAAATACATCAATAACTTTGACCACAAAATCAGCGTCAGTGGTTGAGATAGCAACTTTTAAATCAGCTATTATAGTTCCAGCTAAAGTTAAATCCTCTTCTAATACATTAGTTTTAAATGTAATCACATCAGTTCGTCTACTTGCAAAACGTTGGTCATCGGTCATGTATTCTCTGGTTCTTCCATCTAATACATCTTCAGTAAATGGAACCGGCTTTGAAGGATCACTCACATAATTAGTTGAATTATTTTGAGAAGTTGATTTAGAAAAAGATAAACTACCATTTTCATTAAAATAAATAGGTGTTGCCAACATTTCTTTCGGAGGCCATGATGCGAAATTCTTCCATTTATTTTCGCCAGTAAAAAAGATGGATGCTTCTGCTAATTGATTTAAATTACCTTTTCCTTTTAAATGATAATTAAAAAAGGGGATTTCAATGTTGTCTTGAAAATAATTTGCTGTCTTGCTTCCAAATCGAACATTTCCTAAAAAACTACCATCGCCTTTACTCCAACCACCATGAAACCAAGGCCCCATTACTATTTTGTTATTTGTAGCTGGACTTTGTTTTTCAATTGCCTCAAATAATCTCCATGCGCCAAAACAATCCTCTGCATCAAATAAACCACCTACTGTTAGCATAGCGGGTTTCACATTTTTACAACCAACACGAGCATCGCGCTCTTTCCACCAAGAATCATAATTTGGGTGATTCATTAAATCATTCCAAAATAAAATACTATCTCCCATTAATTTTGTAAAATTTTTAAGTGCTCCTGTTTCAAGATAAAATTTATAAATATCGTTGGTATAATAATTAAATTCTTTTGGTCCTACCGTTGTTGGTTTAGGGCGTGGCTGACCAAATCCAGAGTAAAAACTAAATGCGTCGCATAACATAAATGCGCCATTGTGATGAAAATCGTCACCTTTAAACCACTCTGTTACCGGCGCTTGCGGACTAACTGCTTTTATTGCAGGATGATTACTTAAAGCTGCCATAGTGGAATAAAACCCGGGATAAGATGTTCCAAAAACACCCACATTACCATTATTGTTGGGGATATTTTTTACCAACCAATCAACTGCATCATACGTATCACTCGCTTCATCAATATCATTTTTTGTTTTTTTATTTGGATTAAAAGGTCTTACGTCCATAAATGTTCCTTCGCTCATCCACCGACCGCGCACATCTTGTATAACAATAATGTATCCTTCTTTTAAATACTCTCTCCAGTGAAAATTATATAACCGCGATTGTATCTTATCTTCGCCATATGGTGCACAAGAATAAGGTGTGCGGATCATTAAAAACGGATGTTTCTCTTTATTATTTTTTGGCGCATAAACTGCCGTAAACAATTTTGCGCCATCTCGCATGGTAATTTGATATTCTTTTTTAGTATAATTGTCTTTTACCCATGATTCTGTAATAGTTTGAGAAAAAATGGAAAGTTGAGAAACTAAAAAACAGATTGAAAATAATTTGTTCATTGAAATAAATTTCTCTAAAAATAAGAAAAAAATTACGGACTAAGATTTTAAAAAACGTAGTCACTTTATTAGTATACTGATAAAATTATACAAATAAAAACAGCGCCCTCGTTTAATGAAAGCGCTGCCGAATAAACGATAAAAAATAAAATCTAAGGTGAAACTAAATTAAGAGACACATTAAAGTAATATGAGCCGCTTACTTTATTATTCATAATTAATGGATCAGCCTTGTAATCCACGTTATCAACATTAAATTTATAGCCTACTCTATAACCCGCTTGAATACTCAACCAAATAAAATTATAAATACTAAATTCATAAGTTAAACGGGGACGAATTTCGCTGCGTTGTAACTGTATATTTCTATATCCTAAATTATAATTAGTCATCATTGGATCCATATAATAAGAATTGCCCTCTAACTCAAAACCAGCAAACAATAAATTTCGAGGATTAATTGTATAACGAACATTAGCTTTGGCAGGCAATAGCATTTCAAAGCCCCATTTTTTATTTTTAAAAGTATAATTATATAATATGATAGGAAAATAATTTAGCGCTCCGCCCCTGTAAGATTGACTGACTCCTAATCCGTATTGTAATCTGTCGTGTGGCTTGCAACCAAAAATTGCAGCACCACTATATTTTATGGCATTTTCATGAAACTGATCAAGTTTCCCCGCGCTGTTATGATCTGCTGCTAATTGCAATACGCCAAATAGCTTAGCGTTGAAAGGTTTAAATAAAGTAGCATTTATGCCATAAGAGCGCAAACCGTTTTTATTCAATGAATTAATTAATGGGTTGATATTATTTTCTTTTGCAACTGCTGAATATTTAAAATCCAAATAATTAACACCTAAACTCAATATCACTTTATTATTTGAAATAACTGGAAAGTTTGCGGCAAAACGAATTCCTGAATTATTATTAAAGTCTGCTGTATTGCCAAAATATGAACCTATTGTATCAGTATCAATTGCATTAGCACCAACGAAATCAAATCCTATAGAAATTAATTTTGAAGGACTCAATCCTAATATTTTTTGCGAACAATAAATTTTTGACTTATCTGTAGATGAAGCAGCTTCAACATCGGCATACATCGAAAAATCTTCTTCTTCTGTTTTAGCAGTGTCTATTGGAGTTTGAGCTACAGAAATACATGAATAAAATAGCGTTATAAGTAAAATATTGAATTTCATACCTTATGTGTTATATCAATTAATTTACTTAGCTTTTAAAGTCACGCGCTTCCATGTATCTGTGCGGCCAAACAAAGAAACGCCAATGTATCCTCTTACTTCAATGGTGTTATCATCTTGTAAAGAAATATTGCAATTATATACACTTCCATTTTCAGGATCATAAATTGTACCTCCATCGTATTCAGATTTGCCTTTATAAGAAAATCCTAATAGATTATTGTAGCCCAGCAATGGTATGGTTCTTTTTGTTTCATCAGGGTTGTTTTTGTCTACTTTTTTTGTTCCGTCTGGATAAGTAGGTTCTTTAAGCCAAACAATTTTTCCACCAAACTTGTCGCCATATTTTGTTATTTTAACACGAGCTTTGCCACTTCCTACTTCCCATAAACCCACTATTTTGTCAGATTCTAAAACTTCAGATGTTTGCGCTTTTGAAATAGTTAAAATCAAAATGCTTACCATTAAATAAATATATTTTTTCATGCTAAGTATAAATTAATATTTAATAGAGTGAATAGTTATGCACTGCAAAGCCACCCCAAATAACTTTACAGCTTGTAACAAATATAATAAAAAGTTACTGCAAATTAAATAAATGCTACCTATATTTACAGACAAAAGTTGGTTTTACTAGGATAGTTTTTTTGAATATTTAATTATAAAATTAAGGGCTATTTAACTAATTCTTGAAAAATTATATATAACTTATACCGTGCTTTTCAAACACATTATAGGGCAAGTGTCCGTAAAAAATAGTTTATTAAATATGCTGCACGATGTTCGTGTTCCGCATGCTTTAATGTTTAACGGACCTGAAGGAAGCGGAAATTTACCGGCAGCATTTGCATTTGTTCAGTATTTATTTTGCAACAACAAACAATCACAAGATTCTTGTGGCAGCTGTCCATCATGTTTAAAGGTGAGTAAATTAATCCATCCTGATTTACATATTGTGATGCCAATATTTTTAAACAAAGATAAAGGAATAGCTAAGTCGGATGATTTAATAAAAGAATTTAGAGAGCAATTTATAGAAAACCCTTATCTATCATTAAAAGATTGGTTTGAGAGCATTGATGCTGAAAATAAACAACCAACTATTCCAACAGATGAAGCTAATGATATAGTTAAAAAATTATCCTACACGAGCTACGAAGGCGGCTATAAAATAATGATTATTTGGCAGCCAGAGAAAATGAATATCAGTGCAGCAAATAAATTATTAAAAATTTTGGAAGAGCCACCTGAGCAAACTTTATTTTTATTGGTGTGTAACAATCCTGAACAATTATTAGCAACAATAATCTCTCGTGTTCAGCAAATTCAGTTTTATAAATTAAATACGGATGATGTTGTAAACGGACTAATGGAGCAATTTGACTGCCAACCACAAGCTGCTAAGCAAGCCGCTTTACTTTCTGATGGTAGTTTTAGAGATGCTAAAATATTGCTGCAAGATGTTGATGGCGACAACAGCTATTTGCAAAACTTCAGAAATTTTATGTTAATTTCATTAAAGTTTGATGCTATTAAAGCAGTAAGTTGGATTGATGAAAATTCAAAAATAGGAAGAGAACAACAGAAACAATTTTTACAATACGGATTGGAAATTTTTAGGGATTGCTTAATGTTCAATTTTGGAAGTCCTGATTTATTGCGACATTCAGGCGATGAAAAAGAGTTTATTGTTAAATTTTCTCGCTTTGTCAATCAGCGTAATTACGAGAAATTATTAGAAGAATTTAATTCTGCTTTTTACCATGTAGAACGAAATGCTAATCCTAAAATTTTATTTATGGATTTAATTTTGAAGACGAATGAATATTTAAATATGCCGGCATGAGGTATCTTATCCTACTAATATTTTCATTTGCTACGGTTACTTACTATTCACAAAAATCGTATTCGACTTCTAAATTCGTATTTAAGGACACTACTATAGAAAATGAACATTATAAAATTGATGTGTCAAAAATTTTAGTGAAAGATAACGGCGTAAAATTGAATTTAAAAATTTTTAATAAAACCAGTCATTATTTAGTAATTAAAGCGCATGAAATTAGTTTTTCATGTAAGTCTAAAACATTTGTACACAAGGGCAGAAATATTGTTATAAATCCAAACGAAGAGGAGATAGAAGTAATTTATTTTAAAGCCAGTAATTTGCAATCGAAGAGTTTTTTATTGTCTATAGATAATATATACAAAGCTTCCGCTGAAGGGCAAATAATTCGTGTGCCAACTTTTAATTTACCTCCAACAAAAAACGAATTTGCTATTGGTAATTTTAGTTGTACAGTTTTAAAAAGTGAAACTAAACTAAAGAATAGTAGTGTAAAATTTAAATGCCAATATAACGGCGATGATATTGGAATCATTAATTCTAATAAATGTATTGCTGTGATGGCAAATGGAGAAGAAAAACCAAACATGAAAAAACAACGAGTGCTTGTTTTAGAACGAAATCAAAGTGGAATATTTTTAGCTACTTTTTCAAATAACGCAACAAGTAATTTAGAAAAAACAACAGCAATAAATTGGAACGAAACATTTAGATTATCAAAACTAGTTCCACTAGATTCATTAAAAATAGAAATAGTAAAAAAATCTTCTAAAAAATAAGTTTTCTATCCTTATTTCTTCTCCAATCTTCCCCAAACCCCAAGTGGTAATTTTACACCACTTTTGGCATTTAAAAATAATTCGCCAATACTTAAATTGGATTTATGTTTTGCAGAAAAAGGTTGTAGTAAATTTTCAGGCACTAGCGCCGAAAACCCCAAAGAGTATGCATTTAATATTAATAAATGTTGTTTAGGGTCCACAATTTCTAAAACACTATCAATCATTTCTAAAATATTATCTTCTAATTTCCATTTTTCTCCATTAGGACCGTGGCCAAAAGCCGGAGGATCCAAAATAATTCCTTGATATAAATTCCCTCTTCGTTGTTCTTTCTTTACAAATTTTAAGGCGTCATCAATCATCCATCGGATATTATCTAACTTAGATTTTTGCATGTTTTCATTTGCCCAATTAACAACTTGCTTAATACTATCTACATGTGTTACGTCTGCCCCGGCAGCCCTTGCAGCAATACTTGCTCCACCAGTGTATGCAAATAAATTTAAAAATTTTGGTTTTTCTAAATCAACTAAAAAATTATAAATCACGTCCCAATTACAGGCTTGTTCAGGAAAAACACCAACATGCTTAAAGGACGTTAAGCCTAAACGCAATGTGATTTGTGTATTACCTAACGGGTAATTAATGGTCCATTGATCAGGCATTTTTTTGAAAGATTTCCAATCTCCACTTGAACTACTTTTAGGAACAAACTTTACATGGGCTAATTTTTCCCACTCACTATAAGCGTAGCGCTTTTTCCAAACAGCTTGTGGCTCAGGTCGAATGGTAATGTAATTACCAAAGCGTTCTAATTTTTCAAAATCACCACAATCAATTAATTCATAATCTTGCCAGTGTAAGGGAGTAAGTAATTGCATGTCGTAAAATTATTATTTAGGGGCTATCAATCAAATAGAAAAAGAATAAGTAGTAAAAAGATGTTTGTTAATAAATGACTAGAGTGATGAAAGCGAAAACCAACTAAAAAATATATCTTAGGTAATTATTAAAAAAATAATTTTATGCAAAAAATACAATCGTCTTTTTTATCAATCATTACGGTGTTCTTTTTTTGGGGATTCCTTGCTGCATCAAACGGAATTTTTATTCCTTTTTGTAAAACTCATTTTCACCTAAGTCAGTTTCAATCACAATTAATAGATAGTGCATTTTACGGAGCTTATTTCATTGGGTCATTGCTGTTATATATGATGTCTTTAAAATTAAATACAGATATTATTAATAAAATTGGCTACAAAGCAACCATCGTTTTAGGATTAAGTATTTCTATATTAGGTGCTATAGTAATGATTCCTGCGGTAAATAGTGGATCATTTGCATTTATATTGATAGCCTTTTTTATCATCGCATTAGGATTTTCATTGCAGCAAACATCCGCTAATCCTTTAGTTTTAAATTTAGGAAATCCGGCAACCGGGTCTCATCGCTTAAACTTTGCAGGTAGCGTTAATTCTTTCGGAACTACTATTGGCCCCATTTTAGTGAGTGTATTATTATTTGGTAAAGCAATTGCTTCAGGCACAGACAAAGAGTCTGCACCCATTTCATCTATTAATACGTTATATATTATTTTAGCGATATCCTTTGCGTTAGCTGCGGTCATATTATTTTTTACTAAAATGCCAAAACTGCAAATTGAGGAAGAAGATACTAATATGAAAGTTTTAAAAAGTCCACTTCACTTTATTATTGGGATTATATTATTTTTAGTAGCTCTATTTTGTTATAGCGCTATCTCTGATTATTCTCAAGGTTCAAATAATTATTTGTTTTTAGGAAGCATTGGAGTTTTTTTAATAATTGTATTAGTAATATTAACACTTCAATATCAAACCATTCAAAAACAAAAGCGATTTGAAGAAAAAAAATATCCGCAAGTGATATTAGGCATGCTTGCCATTTTTGTATACGTTGGAGTTGAAGTATCAATACAAAGTAATTTAGGGTCATTATTAAAATTACCCGATTTTGGTGGGCTACAAGATTCAGAAATTGGCCCATATGTATCTTTGTATTGGGGAAGTTTGATGATTGGGAGATGGACAGGTTCCATTGGAGCATTTGATTTAAATAAAAACTTGAAATTAGTTCTTACCATTGTTGTTCCATTTTTAGCGTTATGCCTCGTACTATTTATGAATCATTTAAATGGAGCCGATTCATCCCAATTTTATAAATACATTATTTGTGTGGTGTTTTTAATTGCTGCATTTTTCATGGGTCAACAAAAACCCGCATTAACCTTAATTATATTTGGAGCTCTTGGCACATTAGCTATGTTAGTAGGATTATTGACAAGTGGACAAGTAAGCGTGTTTGCCTTTTTAAGTGGAGGTTTATTTTGTTCAATTATGTGGCCTTGCATTTTTTCTTTAGCTACAGCCGGATTAGGAAAATACACCAGTCAAGCATCTTCATTTTTAATTATGATGATATTAGGTGGTGCATTTATTCCACCCTTGCAAGGTTTATTAGCTGATAAAATGAATATTCACATATCCTATATCATTCCGGTTGTTTGTTTTGCCTTCTTAACATGGTATGCCTTTAAAGTAAGAGGTATATTAAAAACGGAAGGAATAGATTACGATGCTGCCGAAACAGCTGCTCACTAAATATAAATAAGATTATGCAAGTAACCATCAATGTAAAATTAGTTAATTCAAAATTTAATCAAGCCTACGCTGACAAAGAAAATGAAGGCGAGGAAACTGAAGATAATATCAAATACTTATGGGAAGATGAGTTTGATGTGCAAGGTAATGTCACTCAATTTAAAGTGAATAATAATACCAGCTATTTGTTAAATGGGCTTTATCCTAATAATGATGAGTTTAGCTTTGAAATTCCTGATATGTCTGTTATTGAGTGCACACTTGATAATGGCCCCTTGACATTATTTCCTTTTTCTAAAAAAGCCATAAGTAAAACAGAAAAAGTAGAAACTAAAAACGGAATGACATTTTATGTTCACTTAAAAAGCATTCGCGAAATCGTCAATCCAATGACTGGGGTATATATTTTAAAAGATGACTATCCAAAAGAATTGTTAGAGTTATATAATGATGAAGAAGAATAGCGCTTTTATATTATTTATTTCTTTCATAAACTTTTGTGGTTTCTCACAAAAGCAAACTAACGGTTTACCTATTATTCCTATTCCAAAATCATTTGAAATAACGTCTGGACAATTTACACTATCACCTTCTACAAAAATCGTCGTTACATCTACTTCGCATCAAAATGAAATAGATTGGTTAAATGATTATCTCGATAAATACTACCATTTTAAATTACAAACTACAATAGCGATTCCTAAATACGATTCTTATATTGAATTTGCATTCACTCAAACCGAAATAAAATCAAATGAGGAATATGAATTAACGATTTCAAACAATAATATTCAAATTTCAGCAAAAGAAAAAAGTGCAGGAATTTTTTATGCGATACAAACTTTGATACAAGTATTACCCGTTGAAAAAGCAACAACACTTGTTATTCCTTGCCTTAAAATAAAAGATGCTCCTCGTTTCGAATGGCGAGGAATGCACTTAGATGTTTGCCGACATTTTTTTTCGGTTTTGTTTATCAAAAAGTACATTGATTTAATTGCTATGTATAAGATGAATACTTTTCATTGGCATTTAACCGAAGATCAAGGATGGAGAATTGAAATAAAAAAATATCCAAAGCTAACTCAAATTGGAGCATATAGAAAAGGCACCATGGTTGGTCCGTATAGTGACCAAAAATTCGACAGCAAACCTTATGGCGGTTTTTACACTCAAGAAGAAATAAAAGATATTGTAGCTTATGCCACTAAACGTCATGTAACTATTGTTCCAGAAATAGAAATGCCTGGACATTCCGTTGCCGCTATAGCCTCTTATCCTTGGTTGTCTTGCACAGGCAAACAAATAGAAGTAGAAAAAGGATGGGGCGTTTTTGAAGATGTATATTGTACTAAAGATTCAACCTTTGAGTTTTTACAAAATGTATTAGATGAAGTGATAGCTTTATTTCCCGGAAAATACATTCATATTGGCGGCGACGAATCTCCTAAAACAAGATGGAAAATTTGCCCAAATTGTCAGTCAAAAATAAAAAGTGAACATTTAAAAGGTGAGCATGAATTACAGAGCTATTTTATAAAACGTATTGAAAAATATGTCAACTCAAAAGGAAAACAAATTATTGGTTGGGACGAAATATTAGAAGGTGGTTTAGCGCCAAATGCTGCTGTAATGAGTTGGCAAGGAATTGACGGCGGCATAGCAGCGGCCAAACAGAAGCATAAAGTTGTTATGACTCCTGGTTCACATTGTTATTTTGATCATTATCAATCAGCACCTAGTGGAGAGCCCTTAGCAATAGGTGGATACACACCATTAGAAAAAGTTTATAGTTATGAACCTGTGCCATCTGTTTTAAATGAAGAAGAGCAATCATATATCATGGGGGCACAAGCTAATCTTTGGACAGAATATATCTTAGATGAAAAACAATTAGAATATATGGCTATGCCAAGAATGGCAGCCTTAGCTGAAGTACTATGGTCGGAAAAAGACAAGAAAAATGAAACTGATTTTTTAAATCGTTTACAAACTCATTTTCTATTGTTGGATAAATTAGATGTCAACTATGCTAAAGCATTATATAAAGTAGAACAAAAAATTACTGCATCCTCAAAACCAAATACGGTTGCACTAGAATTAATTGCTAATGCTTCATTAGGGAGCATTCGTTACACTTTAGATGGAAGCATGCCCACTGCCAATTCAGAGAAGTATCAATCGTCTATAACCTTAGATAAGGATATAACAATTTCAAGTGCGCTTTTTAAAGATGACCAATTAAAAGGAAAAATATCAAGTCGTAATTATGAAATCAACATAGCAACCAATAAACCTATCACATTAAAAAACGAACCCTCCAAATCTTACAATTACGGCGGCAGTTTTACATTAGTAAATGGAGTTGTAGCAAAATTACCAAGGGATAATAATGAGTGGCTTGGATGGAGCGGAAAAGACATAGAAGCAACGATTAATTTAGAAAAAGCCCAAGAAATTTCATATTTACAAATTGGCTTTTTAACTGAAGAACTTAATTGGATTTACTTACCAAAATCTGTAGAATTCTTTGTCTCATTAGATGGTGTAAATTTTACATCTATAAAAAAACTATTAACCGAAGATTTTAAATTTGAGCGATTTGCAAAGATTTCTTTTCCAGTGACAACAGCAAAGTATGTAAAAATTATAGCTCAAAATTTTGGTAAAATACCAAGCGGGAAACCAGGTGCTGGCGAGGATTCTTGGCTATTTAGCGATGAAATACAAATCAAATAAACATGACAAGTAGAAGACAATTTATTAAACTTTCAGCATTAGCGTCATCTCTTTTTGCTTTTAACAAAAGCAAGGCTAATGAGTTAATTATAACTCAGAGTAAAAAAACGATTAAACCAATCGTTATTTCTACTTGGCGTTTTGGCATAGAAGCCAATGCTGAAGCATGGAAAACATTATCGACTCAAGGCAGATCTTTAGATGCTGTGGAAGCTGGTGTAAAAATTCCAGAAGCTGATCCAAAAGAACGCAGTGTAGGATACGGTGGACGACCAGATAGAGATGGTCGCGTGACGTTAGATGCCTGCATCATGGATGAATATTCTAATATTGGATCTGTTGGTTGTTTAGAACATATTGTTCATCCCATATCAGTTGCAAGAGCAGTGATGGAAAAAACACCTCATACTATGCTGGTAGGAGATGGCGCTTTAGATTTTGCTTTAAGCCAAGGCTTTAAAAAAGAAAATTTACTAATCAAGGAATCGGAAGATGAATGGAAAGAATGGTTGAAGAAAGCTGAATACAAACCAAAAGCAAATATCGAAAATCATGATACCATTGGTATGGTTGCTTTAGATATGAATGGAAATTTATCAGGTGCATGTACCACGAGTGGCATGGCATTTAAAATGCATGGGCGAATTGGCGATTCACCAATTATTGGAGCGGGTTTATTTGTGGACAATGAAATAGGTGCTGCAACTGCCACAGGACATGGTGAAGAAGTGATGCGAATAGTTGGAAGTCATACAGTGGTTGAATTAATGCGTCAAGGCTATTCGCCTGAGGAAGCTTGTAAAAAAGCTGTGGAACGAATTATTACCATCGCTAAAAACAAAAACAAATCCTTAGATGAATTACAAATAGGATTTATTGCCATTAACAAAAAAGGCGAACATGGCGCCTACTGCTTGCAGAAAGGTTTTAACTATGCCGTTTACTCTCCCGAAATAAATAATCAATTAATTGATGCCAAACATATTATCTAATAAGCTATTAGAAATTGCATGTTTTAATATTGAATCGTGTTTGCTAGCGCAAAAAGCAGGAGCAGATAGGATAGAATTTTGCGCAGATTATTCAGTTGGCGGCATAACTCCAAATCGTGCAGACATTTTAAAAGCCAAAGAATTATTGCATATTCCTTTACATGTTATTATTCGTCCACGTGGTGGCAATTTTGATTATAGTTTAGCAGAAATAGAAACCATAAAAAACGATATTCTATTTTGTAAACAACATCATATCAATGGTGTTGTGTTTGGCGTATTAACTCATAATAAAAAAATCAACACAATAATTAATAAAGAATTAATTGAATTAGCGGGGAACATGTCTACAACCTTTCATAGAGCGATTGATGAATGTGCCGATATGATTGAAGCTATGAACGATATTGTTTCACTTGGCTTTAAAAGAGTCTTAACATCCGGAGGAAAATCAAGCGCCTTAGAAGGAGTTGCTATTTTAAAAAATTATCAAAATAGCTTTGGAAAAACCATCATCATCATTCCTGGTGGCGGAATTAGAAGCAATAACATTGCGCAGATTGCAACACAAACAAATTGTAAAGAATTTCATTCAGCAGCGCTCACGCAAAACACAGAGTTTGTAAATGCTACTGAAGTAAGCCTTTTAAAAGAAAAAATAGCTTGAAAAAATTCCTACTATATATATTCTTTTTCATGTATGCGCTAGCATCTTCTCAAGTGCTTTTTCTCAGTTTAAATGATAAACAATGGAAGTTTCGTGAAGTCGGTACAAAAACATTTTATCCTGCTGAAGTACCAGGAACAATACATACAGACTTAATGAATAATCATTTAATTCCTAATCCCTACTTTGAGAAAGGAGAACAACAAGTGCAGTGGATCGCAGAAAAAGATTGGGAATATGTGTGTGAATTTGAAAATGCCAGAGTAAATAAAAATTCCCACTATGAAATAAGTTTTCAAGGTTTAGACACGTATGCGAAAGTGTATTTAAATGGGCAGCCAATTTTACAAAGTGATAACATGTTTTTGCACTATAATGTTGATGTGAAAAAATATTTAAGAAAGGGCACAAATACATTAAAAATAGTTTTTGAATCTTCTGTGAAGAGGGGAAAAATAGAAGCGAAAAAATTACCATACACATTACCTGGCGACGAAAAAATATTTACTCGCAAAGCGCAATACCAATATGGTTGGGATTGGGGACCACGCCTAGTGACTTGTGGGATTTATAAGAGTGTTGGATTAAGTGCATGGAATGGTGTAAAAATAAAATCATTTTATCATCAAGTACATTCAATCACTGATACATTAGCTGAGGTGTACTTGATTTTAGAAACAGAAAGCGATACTATTCAAAAACAAAAATTTCATTTATCGGTATCCTCTATTTCAAACCAAATTATGATTGACTCGTCTATCACGTTGAGGAAAGGTTTTAATAGAGACAGTATTTTAATTAAAATACAAAATCCAACATTATGGAATTGCAACTTGCAAGGAAAACCTAATTTATTTCATTGTCTATTTCAAACCATTGAAAATAATCATCAGGTTGAAATGATGACCACAACATTCGGACTGCGAACTATCGACCTCGTAAAAGATAAAGACTCCATTGGTGAATCTTTTTATTTTAAAATAAATGGTCATCCAACTTTTATGAAAGGAGCAAATTTTATTCCTCCTGATAATTTTATGCCCAAGAAAAAGCATTCTTATTACGACATTATTCAAAAAGCTAAAGATGCCAACATTAATATGTTGCGTGTTTGGGGAGGTGGCTTATACTTAGATGATGAGTTTTATGATTTATGTGATCAAAATGGTATTTTAGTATGGCAAGATTTTATGTTTGCTTGTGCCATGTATCCTGGTGACACACTATTTTTAAATAATGTTAAACAAGAAGCTGAGCAACAAGTCAAACGTTTGCGCCATCATCCCTGTTTAGCTTTATGGTGCGGTAATAATGAGGTAGATGAAGGTTGGCACAATTGGGGTTGGCAAAAACAATACAATTACTCTATAACAGATTCAGCTAAAATCTGGAATGATTATCAAAAACTATTTCATAAAATTTTACCTAATGCAGTTAAAAAGTATGACGCCAAAACAGCTTATGTATCTTCTTCACCTATGATAGGTTGGGGTAAAAAAGAAAGTTTGCTTCGAGGCGATTCTCATTATTGGGGCGTTTGGTGGGGGATGGAACCTTTTGATGTTTACGAAAAAAAAGTAGGTCGTTTTATGAGTGAATATGGCTTTCAAGGAATGCCTAGTTACTTTACCTTGAAGCACTACGGAGATAGTTTAGATTTAAATTCAGCTTACATCAAAGCGCATCAAAAGCATCCAACTGGTTATCAAACCATACAAACCTATATGGAACGAGATTACATTATCCCTAAAGATTTTTTTAAGTACGTTTATACCTCACAACTCTTGCAACGTGATGGGATGCAGATAGCCATTGAAGCGCACCGACGAAACAAACCCTACTGCATGGGAACCTTATATTGGCAATGGAATGATTGCTGGCCAGTAACCTCTTGGAGTGCTATTGATTATGATCATCATCCTAAAGCATTATATTATGCAACCAAAAGGTTATACGCTAATTTTTGTATTAGTGTAACCAAAATTAAGGATCAATATCAAGTTTATGTTATTAGTGATTCTCTAAAGAATATAAACGCCACTTTAGAAATCAAACTCAAAAACACTAAAGGTGAAACACTTTTAACCAAAACAAAAGCTATATCTGTAAACGAAAATAGTAGTGATGCATTTGAGCATTTTTTGGATGACGAATTAAAATCATTTAAAAAAAATGAAATTTATTTGAGTTGTAATTTAATGGTGAAGGAAAAAATAATCGCGCATAAAAACTATTTTTTTGTAAAACCAAAAGAACTTGCTTTATATAAGCCTACGATTAAATTCACTCAAACCGATGCTACTATAAAAATAAATTCGGATGTCTTTGTTAAAGACTTGTATTTATTTACCGAAAAAGACGAGCCCATTATTTCTGATAATTTTATAGATGTAGAACCCAATCAATTCGTAGAACTAAAAACAACCTTAGGATTAGAAGAATTAAAGCAATTACAACATATTTCCTTGTACGATATCAATCATTAAATTATTATTTTTCATTAAATTTACTATGCTAATATTATGAGACCGTTATACTTTTTACTACTTATTTATTTATTTTCTAATTCGTGTTTTTTTGCACAAAGCAAGTATGCTAGCCTGGTTAATCCGTTTATTGGAACCGGTGGAGCAGGGCATACATTTCCTGGCGCTACCATGCCATTTGGAATGGTTCAATTAAGTCCAGATACGCGTGTGGATGGAAGTTGGGAAGGCTGTGGCGGCTACCACTATTCAGATTCAATTATTTTTGGATTCACGCATACACATTTAAGTGGAACAGGTGTGAGTGATTATGGAGATATTTTAGTGATGCCAATAACAAATTCAAAACAGTATGCAAACAAAACGTATCCAACAAAATTCTCCCATCTTAAAGAAAAAGCGAGTGCCGGTTTTTATCAAGTAAATTTAGAAAATAATATTGATGTGAAATTAACGGCAACAGAGCGTGTTGGAATTCATCACTACAGTTTTCCAAAAATGGACACAGCTTCTATTGTAATTGATTTATTGCATAGAGACAAAACATTAACAAGCACATTAAAAATTATCGATAGCGTTACAATTGTTGGCTCACGCATCAGCGACGCATGGGCCAC
Organism: Bacteroidia bacterium; assembly: GCA_021740825.1. Taxonomy (GTDB): domain Bacteria; phylum Bacteroidota; class Bacteroidia; order B-17B0; family Aurantibacillaceae; genus UBA4416. The sequence continues at coordinate 43,351 of JAIOZA010000008.1, forward strand.
ACAGCAATACGTTTACTTTGTTATGAAGTTTAATAAGCCTATTCTTTCAACTAAATCAACCTACATTAGCAATGAAAATAAAAAGCTAAATAAAGAAGAACAAACTGCTGCTTCTTTAATTCAATTCAATAACAAAGACGGTAAGCCACTTATTATTAAAGTAGGAGCTTCACAAACAGGTATTGAAGGAGCTATTAAAAATTTAGAAGCCGAAGCCATGCATTGGGATTTTGATAAATATAAACTGAATGCAGAAGCTGCGTGGGAAAAAGAATTATCAAAAATTAAAATTCAAACAAATGACATTCAAAAAGCTATTGTATTTTATACGGCGTTATACCATTGTTTCATTCATCCTTCATTAGCGAGCGATGTGGATGGAAAATACAGAGGTCGTGATTTTAAAATACATCAAGCAATTGGATTTACGCCATACACTGTATTTTCTTTATGGGATACTTTTCGCGCCCTACATCCTTTGTTTACAATTATCGAACAAAAGCGCACAAGCGATATTATCAATACATTTTTAGAACAACACAAAGAAAGTGGACGACTGCCCATGTGGGAACTATCTGCTAATGAAACTAATTGTATGATTGGTTTTCATAGCGTATCAGTAATAGCAGATGCGATGACTAAAAATATGGTCGGTTTTGATAAAGAAGCCATTTATAATGCTATGTGTGCAGCGGCAACATATACTAATTGGAGCATTCCTGAGTTCAACAAAAATAATTTTTTACAAATTGATGATGAATCAGAAAGTGTATCCAAAACGTTAGAATATGCTTATGATAATTGGTGCATAGGCCAAGTGGCTAAACAGTTAAATAAACAAGCAGATTACAACATATTTATTGAACGTGCTCAGGCCTATAAAAATATGTATGATTATAAAACAGGATTTATGCGTCCTCGTAAAAATGGTAATTGGTTAAGTCCATTTGAGCCAAGAGAAGTGAACAACCATTTTACAGAAGCTAACAGTTGGCAATATAGTTTTTTTGTTCCGCAAGATATTTCAGGACTAATTGATTTAATGGGTAGTGAGCAAAATTTTGAAAAAAAATTAGATGAGCTATTTACCGCAAGCACAAAAACAGAAGGACGAACGCAAGCTGATATTACAGGACTTATTGGGCAATACGCGCATGGTAACGAGCCGAGTCATCATATGGCTTACTTATATAATTATATTGGTAAACCACATAAAACGCAAGAAAAAATAAATCGAATAGTAACCGAGTTTTATAAAAATGATCCAGATGGATTAATTGGTAACGAAGATTGCGGCCAAATGAGTGCTTGGTATGTATTAAGTTCTATGGGATTTTATCAAGTTTGTCCGGGTAAACCAGAATATACAATTGGTTCTCCATTATTTGATGAAGTAAACATTTATTTAGAAAATGGGAAAATATTTGAAATCAAAAAACAAAATCCAAATCAAAAGTTTCAATATATTCAATCATCTAAACTTAACGGAAAAGCATCAAACAGTTCTGTATTAACCCATGCAGATATTGTTAATGGAGGAAAATTAGAATGTATTATGAATGAAAAATTAGACTCGAAATCATTATTTGGAAAAACAGCTTTGTTACGACCAAATACAAAAATAACAGACAAATCAATAATACAATCTCCGATCATTAATGCGCCTACTAAAATAACTGAAACAGAAAGAACAGTTACTATTGAACATCCTAATAGTAAAGCGGTATTGTATTATACCACAGATGGAACAGAACCTAATGCTAATTCAAAGATTTATACAAGTCCTTTTTATTGTGATTCTTCTACAATAGTTAGCGCGAAAGCATTTCTTAATCAACAAAGCAGTACAACCTCCACTGCGCGATTATTTAAAAAACCAAATAATTGGGGATTACAAATAAAAAGCAACTACACAAAGCAGTATGATGCAGGTGGCGATGAAGGTATTATTGATGGGCAACATGGAACGGTAAATTGGCGAAGCGGCGGTTGGCAAGGTTACCAAGCGCAAAACTTTGAATGTACGATTGATTTAAAGAAAACAACAACGATACAAACGATGAGTGCTAATTTTTTACAGGATACGCGGTCGTGGATTATTTATCCAAAAGAGGTAGAATTCTTAAGTTCTATAGATGGTATCAATTATTCATCAGTAGGAAAAATAAAAAATTCAGTACCTGCAGATGATTATACCAGTCAAGTTCATGCATTTACTTATATACAAGATACGCAACTAGCTGTACGTTATATTAAAATAATTGCAACAAATTATGGTAAATTACCCGATTGGCATCAAGGAAAAGGTGGAGATGCTTATTTATTTATTGATGAAATAGAAATTAAATAATTTTATGATGAAATTATCTTTATTACTTGTTTTTTTTAGCGTTATAGGTGTTGCTCAGCCAAAATTAGGAATGTGGCGAGGAATACTATTATTGAATGCAGAAAAGAATATTGAGCTCCCATTTAATTTTGAAATTAAAAAGGTAAATGCTAAACTAATAGTAGTTATTCGCAATGCACAAGAACGTATTATGGTTGATGAAGTTGTTTTTACTAAAGATTCATTAAATTTTAAGATGCCCATTTTTGATACAGAATTTAAAACTGAATTAATTGGTGATACCATTCTTAAAGGCGTGTGGATTAATCACACTAAAAAAGAAAACAATACCATTGCCTTTATAGCCAAGTTTGGAAATAAAAATCGCTTTAACGTTCCAATGAAGCGAGCGACTAATTTTTATGACGGAAGTTGGGAAACAACCTTTAGCCCAGAATCAAAAGACATTAGCAAAGCCATTGGAGTTTTTAAATACATTCCTAATTCAGCAATAGTTGAAGGAACTTTTTTAACTGAAACTGGCGACTATCGATTTTTAGAAGGCATAGAAACCAATGGTAAATTATTCTTGAGTTGCTTTGATGGCTCACATGCATTTTTATTTATTGCCGAACATAATGAAACAGAAATTATAAAGGGAGATTTTTATTCAGGGTCTATTTGGCACGAAAACTGGGTAGCAAAACGTAATGATACATTTCAATTACACGATCCCGAGAGTTTAACCTATTTAAAAAATCCTGAAGAGAAAATTGACTTTACTTTTTACAATACCCAAAAACAAAAAGTAAGTTTAAGCGATGCTAAATACAAAAACAAAGTTGTCATTATACAAATTATGGGTAGCTGGTGCCCAAACTGCATGGATGAAAGTGCTTATTTAGCGAAGGTTTACAAACAATACAATCAAAGAGGATTAGAAATTATTGCATTAGCTTACGAGCGAACAGCTGATAGTGAGCGGGCGACAGCAAATATAATGCGATTAATGAAAAAGTTTGATATCGGTTACGACATCTTGCTTACTGGTTTAACAGGAAAAGATAAGGCCTCTGAAAGTTTACCTTTTTTAAATGTTGTGATGGCATTCCCCACCACTATTTTCTTAGATAAAAATCATCAGGTAAAATCGGTTTACACAGGTTTTAGCGGCCCCGCAACCGGCAAGGCTTATGAGAAATACTCCTTAAAAACGGAGAATTTAATTAATAATTTACTTTACAATAAAGATTGATTAATAAAATAAATTACTGTAAGGAAAACGAATCATTTTTTCTTAGGAAGCTTAAAACCAATTTGTGGTCGTTCCTTTTTGTTTTCTTTCTTTTCTAATAGCTCATCTAAGTACTGAAATACTAATTCGATATTTTTATCATGATTACTCACTTTTTTCTTTATGTATTCTATTTCTAACCGAAGATCCGTGTGATTTGATAAAGTTTCTCTTAATAAAATAAATACGTCGATAATTTTAATACTAACTTCTATTGCTCTTTTACTTTTTAAAACATTGGCTAACATCATAACTCCTTGTTCGGTAAAAGCAAGAGGTAAGTACTTAATATTATCTCCTCTCTTCAAGGTCGCAATTTGCGACCTTGAAACTGTCGCCTCTTCTATTGTCAATTCAAACATGTAGTGTTTTGGAAACCGCTCCATATTACGTTTCACTTGTTCTTTTAATCTTTTTGTTTCAACCCCATAAAGTTCGGCTAAATCTCTATCTAGCATTACTTTTTGGTTTCTGATGAAGTAAATCTTTTGCATTATCACCTCATCAGGTAATAATATTGAATTATTAGTTTCTGCCATTTTTATACTGATTTAGGTATCACAATATGTGACACCTTGGTTCAATATAAAATTAAATAATATAATAGCAGGAATTTGCTATGAAATATAGCAATATTTGTTTTTTTCAAGGCCGCAATTTGCGACCTTGAAAATTTCTAATAAAACAAATTACTGTAAGGAAAACGCTTCACATGTATTTCTTTAACGACATCATAAAGTGTTTTTTTAAACTCATTCGTGTTTTCTTTGTTTTGAGCACTAATAAAAAGCGAAGTTTGATCTAAATTACTCATCCAGGTTTTTTTCAATTCGTCTAAGGATAAATTTTCACGGGTCATTGGTGTTAAATCATCTTCATCTTTCTTAATGTATTTAAAAGCATCTATTTTATTAAATATTAAAATAGTTGGTTTGTCTTTAGCACCAATATCAATTAAGGTTTGGCGAACTACATTTATTTGATCCTCAAAATTTGGATGTGAAATATCTACAACGTGAAGTAATACATCCGCTTCTCTTACTTCATCTAGCGTACTTTTAAAGCTCTCCACTAATTGCGTTGGCAATTTTCTTATAAACCCAACGGTATCACACAATAAAAAAAACAAATTATCAATTGTTACTTTTCTAACAGTGGTATCCAACGTTGCAAATAATTTATTTTCCGCAAACACTTCGCTTTTACTAATCATGTTCATGATAGTAGATTTACCAACATTGGTATAACCAACTAACGCTACACGCACAAACTCTCCGCGGTTTTTACGCTGCGTAGCCATTTGCTTATCAATCATTTTTAAATCTTCTTTTAACTGAGCAATTTTGTCACGGGCAATTCGTCTATCTGTTTCAATTTCTTTTTCTCCCGCTCCCCCGCGTGTTCCAGTGCCACCTCGTTGCCGTTCAAGGTGAGTCCACATACCTGTTAATCGTGGAAGTAAATATTGCATTTGTGCTAACTCAACTTGTGTTTTAGCATGAGCCGTTTGTGCCCGCTGAGAAAAAATTTCGAGAATCAATGTGGTTCGATCTAAAATTTTTACACCTAATTCTTTTTCTAAATTACGTTGTTGAGAAGGTGTTAGTTCATCGTCAAAAATAACGATATCAATTTTATGTTCTACAATGTAAGTTTTTACTTCAGTGAGTTTTCCTTTACCAATAAAGGTGGCTTTGTCTGCTTTTTCTAATTTCTGAGTAAAAACTTTTTTTGTTTCTACGCCATAGGTTGCCGCTAAAAAGGCCAATTCATCTAAATACTCGTATGCTAAATCCTCGTTTTGTTTTTTATTGATAACGCCTATTAAAACTGCTACAAGTTTTGGTTTTTCTGTTGAGTGAGTGCTTGATTTCAATGCTATTATTTACCTTTTAAATCAGTTTCAATGTAAGAGGCAACTGCTTCAATTTGCTCAGAAGTTAAAGTTTCTTTGTAGGCAGCCATTGTATTTTTACCATTAGTAATAATATCAACAATTCCCGAATGTTGTAATTGTGTTACAGATAAATCTTTTGCTCCACCCACACCTAATTTTCCATCATTACCATGACAAAGCATACATTTTTGTTCAAAAATTTCTTTACCACTTAATGCAATAATTTTATCTCCTGCTTTAGCTGCCTTTGCTTTGTAGGCTAAAGAAAAAGAAACAACAATTAAAAAAAACGAAAGCGTGGCCAATACCTTGTTTTTTTTCTTAAACCCAATAACTGCTAAAGGAATTGAAAGTAATACCAAAGCAATTTTTATATACATAAGTGTTGGAAATGGCGAATGAGGCAATTGCGTAATTAAAAAAATACCTGTTGCTAAAAAGCCAAAACTTACTACCCTTTCTGCAACTTTTGTCTTCTTTTTAAATTTTTCTAAAAGTTCATCTCTATCACTTAATAATAAAATTGTTTTAATCAAATAAATTAAAGTAAATAACACTACAAATAATGTGTGTGAATGAAGCATGCCTGTAGCCATAGGTTAGTTTTTGATTTGATTCAAAATTAACAAATTATCTGTAATTAAAAACCATAAACTAATTTTAATAAATGAGTGATAATGCTATATTTGTTATAATAAAAACCAACTTATGCATAAACTTCTTTTATTATTTTGCTCTGTATTTATAATTAGTAATAGTTTGAATAGTCAAACTACTTTTCCAGTTAATGGGGCACCAAATATAGTTCATACTATGTATGCTTTTACAAACTGCACACTGCATGTTGACGCCGATAATATAATTAATAACGCCACACTACTTATTCAGGATGGCGTGATAATTAAAGTTGCTGAAAAATTGGATTCGCCGAAAGAAGCCATTTCAATAGACTTAAAGGGAAAACATATTTATCCCGCATTTATTGATTTGTATAGTGAATACGGAATGCCTGAAGTAAAAAGAAGCGAGCAAGCAGACGCTCCAAAAAAAGGGGCCTATGGTTGCAACCAAGCAATAAAAAGTGATTTTGAAGCCCATAAATTATTTTTGCATGATCAGCAAAAAGCTGACGAATTAAGAAAATTAGGATTTGCCTCTGTTTTAACTTCTCACAAAGATGGAATTGTGAGGGGATCAGGATCATTGGTAAATTTGTGTAATGCCAAAGAAAATGAAAGTATTATTATGGATAGAGCAGCATCTTTTTATGCACTAAATAAAGGGACCTCGCCACAAGATTATCCGTCCTCTTTAATGGGCGCCGTGGCTTTATTAAGGCAAACCTACTACGATGCCGATTGGTATAAAAACAATCAAACAAAAACGGAATATAATATCACGTTAGATGCATTTAATAAATTAAAAGAATTACCTGCCATTTTTGAAGGGAATGATAAATACAATGATTTACGAGGAAAATTAATTGCAGATGAATTTAAAATAAAATATATCATCAAGGGTGGTGGTAATGAATATCAAAGATTGTATGATATTCAAAATACAAATAGCGAGTTTATCATTCCTGTAAATTATCCTGATGCTATTGACGTTGAAGATCCTTATGATGCAGAGCAAGCATCTTTAACAGACTTAAAACATTGGGAAATGGCTCCTTCCAATTTAGCAGCACTCGAAAAAAATTATATTCAATTTTGCATAACCACTGCCGATTTAAAAGATAAATCGCTCTTTTTAAAAAATGTAAGAAAAGCTATTGCTTATGGTTTATCTGAAAAAACAGCGCTAAGAGCTTTAACTTTTAATCCGGCAAAATTTATTGGAGTTCAAAATAAAATAGGCAGTTTAAAACAAGGTATGTTGGCTAATTTTTTCATATGCTCTAAACCTATTTTTGAAGAAGACGCGATAATTTATGAAACTTGGAGCAAGGGTGTAAAACACGCTTATGATAATTTATCTCTTCCAAACATTGCAGGTACGTATGAACTAACGTATGGAGGAATTAAAAACAAAGTACTAATTTCAAAAGAGCAAGATAATTTATCCGGACTAATTTTCTTAAAAGACAGTATGAAGGCAAAAGCGAATGTTGTATTTAAAAACAACTTGATAACTGTTAGCTTTCCATATGATTCAACATTTACAATGCGTTTGTCAGGCAATTATAATGAATTGACAAAATCATTTGCTGGTGCCGGACAATATGCGAATGGCAGTTGGACCGACTTCACTTTAATTTATAAACCAATTTTAGATACTGCAAAAACTAAAACGTCAGCCAAGGCAAAACAAACCATTGATTGTGGTAAGGTTTTTTATCCGTTTGTAGCTTATGGTGAACCAGAAGCAGAAAATACTGGATTAATAAAAGATACGTGGTTGAAATTTAAAAAACGCTATGATGCATTACTTATTAAAAATGCTACAATCTGGACAAACGAAACGGACTCTATTTTAAAAGAACAAGATGTTTACATTGTTGATGGAAAAATTGTGCGTATTGCTCCTAATATTGATGTTCCTAAAACTGCCTTTGCTAAAATTATTGATGCAAAGGGCATGCACTTAACTCCTGGTATTATTGACGAGCATTCGCACATTGCCTTGTTTAGTGTGAATGAAGGTGCTGATGCTAGTAGTGCTGAAGTACGAATGGCAGATGTAATTAATCCGGATGATATTAATATTTACCGACAATTATCGGGAGGTGTTACAACTGCGCAATTATTGCATGGCTCTGCAAATCCTATTGGCGGACAAAGTTGTTTAATAAAGTTACGTTGGGGTAAGAGTCCACAAGAATTTAAATACGAAAAAGCCCCAGGATTTATAAAATTTGCTTTAGGAGAAAACGTAAAACATTCTAATGGTTTAAATCCTGATCAGGTTAGATTTCCTCAAACCCGAATGGGCGTTGAACAATTGTATTATGATTATTTTACAAGAGCAACGGCATACAAAAAACAATTTGCAGATTTCACAAAACTTGCCCCAAAAGAAATAGAAAAAAACAAAATCACATCTCCTCGCAAAGATTTAGATTTAGAAGCGCTTACTGAAATACTAGATGGTAATCGTTTTATTACTTGCCACAGTTATGTGCAAAGCGAAATAAACATGTTAATGCATGTAGCTGATAGTATGAAATTTAAAGTAAACACCTTTACTCATATTTTAGAAGGGTATAAATTAGCTGATAAAATGAAAGCGCACGGTGCAAATGCTTCTACGTTTGCCGATTGGTGGGCTTATAAACTAGAAGTTATGGATGCTATTCCGCACAATGCAGCAATGCTTACAAAGGCAGGCGTAAATACGGCAATCAATTCTGATGATGCTGAAATGGGAAGACGATTAAATCAAGAAGCTGCGAAGTCAATTAAATATGGAGGATTAACGGAAATACAAGCGTTAAAATTAATTACTTTAAACCCTGCAAAAATGTTACACATTGATGATAAAGTGGGAAGTATTAAAGTAGGTAAAGTTGCAGATTTAGTTTTATGGTCGGATAACCCGTTAAGTATTTACACTAAAGTAAACACTACCATTATTGATGGGCAAATTTATTATGACAAAGATGAAGATGCTAAATTACGAGAAGACATCAAAAAAGAACGTGCTCGCATTATTGCGAAATTAATAGTAGAGAAAAATAAGGGTGCTAAAGTAATAAAGCCGCAACCTAAAAAACAAAACCGCTTTCACTGTGATACCGAGGACAGTGGTTTGTAAACTAAATTTACTTTGTTAAGTATTTTTGTAGCCACGTATGATGCAATGGCTGCTTCCAATTAGTTTCTAATTGCTTAGATTCAGTAATTGTATTATCAAATACTAAAGTGTTACCAGAAATAATATTAGCTGATAGCAACTCTTTTATTTGTGCAGATTTAACCACCTCCACTTGATTATTATTTTCGTAAGCTACTAATAAACGATTTAGCAATTCAATCGAAAATGCTTGTTCTAATTCTTTTACAAAGCGAACTTGTTTATCAATACTACAACCACTGGCGTTATATTTATCTTCATTAACTTTAAAAATCAATAATCGATTTTGGTATAATTCAAAAGAAGCATCTAAACTCACGTCGTGCGCCGTCCAGCCGCTTACAAAGTTTTGACAACGATTTTTGAAATCAACTAATTGTTCGATGCTTAACTCTTTACTTAAAGTATAAATCCAAATACGCTCGTTCATAATATTACTCTTAAATAAATTTACATTTACGACTGGCAAAAGCGCACATACGTAATAAAATGATGCCGTGTTTAAAACGAGAAATATTGGTTTCTCCATAAGTACGATCTCTGTACTTAATTGGAATTTCAACAATTTTTAAATTCAATTTATGCGCGCCGAACAATAAATCAAAATCTCCGAAAGGATCAAACTCACCAAAATAGGTTCTGTTCTTAGTTAGTTTAATGTAGTCTTTCCTAAACATCACTTTCGTTCCACATAATGTATCCTTAAATCGTTGGTCGAGTAACCAAGTAAATACCCAACTAAAGAAATGATTACCTAAATAATTTAAAAAACGCATCGCTTCTCCCTCCATCGGATATACTAAACGTGTGCCATTAATAAAATCGCCTTTGCTTCCTGCAATCGCATCATAAAATTTAGGAATATCTTCTGGTGGCACCGTTAAGTCAGCATCCAAAATCATTAAGATGTCGCCTGTTGCAATTTTATAGCCTTCACGCACCGCATCTGCTTTTCCTTTTCCTTTTTGCTGGCCAATTTTTATATCATGTGTGTCCTTATATTTGTATTGAATCTCTTGAATTTTTTGCCAAGTATCATCTGTACTATTTCCTTCAATAAAAATAATCTCTACATGCTTCCCAAATTTTGGTAACCGGCTAATGGCATTTTCAATATTACCACTTTCGTTACGAGCAGGAATAACAACCGTTGTAGAGTATTTCGTTTTATAATCGTCTGGATTGCTTAATGGTAAAGGTTTTGCAAACGAATAGGTATTTAAACTAAAGAATCTAAAGAAAGGAAACTTCGCTAAAAACAAATTATGTAACTCTGCAATTAACGGAATATAAAAAGGAAAAATAAATCGTTTACTATTTCTATAAACATCAAATCCAGATACAAATAATAAATTGTTTACATCTTTTGTGTTTAACCAATTTTGAGTAGGTGTTTTAGTTTTTAATCCAATTAATTCCGCAAATTTCAACGCGGGTTCCCATAAGGAGTTATAGTACTGAACAATTATTTTTGTGTTTGGGTGACATACTTTTTGTACTTGTTCAAATACCACTTGTATATCTTCAACAAAACCAATCAAATTACTTATAATAACAAAATCATACTTTTGTGTAAGTGTTATATTATTAGCGTCCATTAAAATGAATTCAATATTCTTGCCCGAATGTTTTTCTTTAGCCCAAGCAATTTGTCCTTCGCTAAAATCTATTCCTACTTTTCTGCTTCCGGCAATTCCTGCTAACAAATCTCCACATCCACAACCAACTTCCAAAACAGAACTATCTTCGTGCGAAAAATAATTACAATAATTCGTAATTTCTTTCCAATAGTAATTTGATAGTCCACGCCCTTTTCTTTTAGAAGCAATGATGTTAAAATATTCTTTAATGTTTTGCAAAATCTGTTTTTTTAGATAGGCTAATTTACAAGTTTAAATTAAATGTATGAGCTTTAAACTAAAATAATTGAATTTCGAGAAGTTAAATAGGCGATTTACTTAAACACGTATTATTACTTATTTCTACCAACACAGTACTTAAAAATGAGTTGTTTGATAGTTTATTAAATCACTTTAATAATTAGGATTAAATCATCGCAACTTTTGACAACCCTCATTTAAAAAAACGACTCCATCATTTTACTTTACCAATAGTTTATGATTATTTGAAGGTATTGAACAAGTACATCATGGATTAAGAAAATTAGCTTGTTTATTATTTAACACTAATAATATAATACGTCTAATTTGCAATAAAGTGGCAGAACTTTTTTAAAAAAAGGAAAGAATGAGTAAATATAAATTGCTTTTATGTTTTTTGTACATGATGATTATTGGATGTAAATGTCAGGACAGCAAAATGGATTTTATGCACAAAAAGAATACTGAAAGCGTATTTGAAGAAAAGCAAAGAAAGGATAGTGAAATTCTCCATCTAAATTCTAAAGAAAAGTTGCAAGGCCAACATTATACGTTTAGAGAAGCAGCAAAAAAAGTGATATCAGGTGTGGTGCACATCAAATCTACATATACCAATCAATTTAATCAATTTTCGGACCCAACTATTAGTGATTTTTGGCGCCATTTTTTTTCGGAATTTGATGAGCAAAAATATAAAATTGAGGCTTCGGGCGTTATTGTAAGTAGCGATGGTTATATTGTTACAAATGATCATGTAGTTGAAAATGCAGATGAGGTGGAGGTAATACTTCACAATAAAAAATCGTATAAGGCAAAAATTATTGGAATTGATCCTGATACCGATCTAGCATTATTAAAAATTCAGGAAAAAAATTTGAATTTTATAGAATTTGGTAATTCCGATAATACAGAAGTTGGTGATTGGGTTCTTGCTGTTGGCAATCCTTTCAATTTAACGTCAACGGTCACATCGGGTATTATAAGTGCTAAGGCAAGAACAATTAATATCTCTAGCAAGAAAAACGCAATTGAATCTTATATACAAACAGATGCTGCCATGAATGTTGGAAATAGTGGCGGCGCATTAGTTGATGAGCAAGGAAAATTAATTGGCGTTAATGCTGCTATTACAACCTCTACTGGTTCTTATGCTGGCTATTCCTTTGCAATTCCAATAAATATAGTAAAAAAAATAATTGACGATTTATTACTTAATGGAAAAGTCAAACGAGGTTATTTAGGAATGATTTTAAAGGATATTTCTGAGAATAGTGCTAAGCAACTTAGCACCACTATTACAAATGGTGTTTATGTGGATAGCTTACTAAAAGGTGGAGCAGCTTTTGAAGCCAATATGCAAACGAAAGATATAATTTTAGCAATAGGAAATCGAAAAGTAGAAACACTATCGCAACTTCATGAAGTGATAGCGCAACATAGTCCCGGAGAGAAAATTATACTTACTATTGATCGTATGGGCCAAGAAAAAAAAATTCTCCTCACACTAAAAGAATACGATGGCACTGAAGCAAATAATTTAATTGCCAATGTTGAAACGTTAGTTAAATTAGGAATTAAAATAGATGAATTGAGTGAAAAAGAAAAGAATAAATTCAAGCTTAGAAATGGTTTGAAAATAACTGAAATACTTCCAGGAAAAATAAATGATTATACTACTATTAAAAAAGGGTTTATTATTTTAAAAATTAATGATAAATCTGTTTTTACAAGAGAGGATTTTATAAAAGAATATTTAACTGCTGAAAAACTAATTACGATAGAAGGAACTTATGCAAATTTCCCAGGTTTTTTCTATTTCACGTTTCCGATTCAATAATGGCCTGTTTACTTTAACACGCAAATTAACTCGTTTTAGTTTAATTACTAATTCCATTTTTATTGTTATGATGTACTTATTTTATTAGTAAAATGAGCGTTTAATTTAAAATAGTAGCTTTGACAGCTATATTGTTTGCATAATAAAAAAATCACAACTATTTTTTATATAGAAGTAAGTCTTGTATCTTTTTTAATTAATTTTACAAGACTAAATTGTGCAAAAAATAAAACAAAGCCACCTTACCTTTATAGTAAAAATACTGATTGGTGTTTTAAGCTTTTGGATTATTTATAATCGCTTAACAACCCTGCCAAATTTAACAGTAGATTTCCTTTTATTATTTACAAAGCCAAGCGTGTATGGCGCAATATTATTAGTTTTATTTTTAATGCCAATAAATTGGGGCATTGAAAGTTATAAATGGAAGTCTATCACCACGCAAACTGAGTCCGTTTCTTATTTTACCGCTTTAAAATCAGTTTTTTCAGGCGTTTGTGTTGGGAATATTGCGCCTGGTAGAGCACTTGAATTTGCAGCCAAAATTATTTTCTTTAAACAAGAAAACAGACCAACTATTGCTGTATTGCATTTTATTAATGGGATGTTTCAAATGCTTATTACTGTTGCTGTTGGTGTTTTATCAATTACTATTAAGCTCAATCAAAACAATCATTCTAATACTATTATCTATTTTGCAATAGCAGCAGGAATAGCGTTCATTTTTTTCTTTTTGTGGGCAATTAATAATGTTTCAATTATTCAAAATAAAATAAAATTCATTAAATGGTTTCAAAAAATGAGTGATGTTGCAGATATTAAATTATCAAAAGCACTTATTTTGAAGCTCATATCGTTATCCATTGTTAGATATTTAGTTTTTACCAGTCAATTTTATATCATTTATAATGCTCTTTTACCGCAAAACCAATTAGTGGATATTTTTATTAGTATTGCCGCGTATTTTATGCTTACTAGTCTTATTCCAATGATTAGTGTTATTGAACCGGCTATTAGAGCTGCTATTGCATTATTTGTTTTCAACAATACCGGAAGCGATAGTATTATTATTGTATTATCTTCAACATTTGTTTGGTTAATTAATGTCGTTTTACCGAGCATTGTTGGTTATATTATTATTTTAAAGGAAAATATAGATTTTAAATTTAGCCGTGCTAGTTGAGTTATTTATATATGCACTTATTATACTAGCGTATGGTATTTTTATAGGCATTGCCATTATTGGATTCGTGAGATTAAAGGCAAGTTTATTAGAAAAGAAAGAAATCAATAGTTCTTATATTTCAATTATCATATCAGCCAGAAATGAAGCTGAAAATATAGAAGATTGCATAGCACAAATTGTAAACCAGAACTACCCTAAAGATAATTTTGAATTAATTATAGTTGACGATAATTCGGATGATGACACCTACAATATTGTATTTAATGTTTTAAAGGATTCCGGTTTATCTTCCCAACTTGTTAAACAAATAAATCATAAAGGCAAAAAGCACAATATAAGCGAATCCGTAAAAATTTCTAAGGGATCTATTATTATTACCACCGACGCTGATGTTATATTGAGATCACCAAACTGGTTAAGCACAATTAGCAATTACTTTAACACCTATTCTCCAAACATGTTAGTTATGCCTATTGATTATGAAAGTAATACAGGTTTGTTAGGTAATTTTCAAGTTATAGAAAACATTGCATTAACAGGTATAACTTCTGGATATTGTGGTTTGCAAAAACCATTTATGTGTAATGGGGCAAATTTAGCATTTAAAAAACGTGTTTTTGAGCAAGTACATGGCTATCAATCTCACCTTCATATTTCTTCTGGTGAGGATGTGTTTTTATTAGAAGATATAAAAAAAATTGATTCAAATTCAATTCATTATGGCTTATTAAAAGATTTAATTGTAAAAACTAAAACTATAAATACAATGCCCGCATTTTTAAATCAACGTATTAGATGGGCTTACAAATCAAAATACAATCCAAACCTCATGAATCTTTTTAGTGGATTTGTAATCATTGCGGCTAATCTATTGATTGTTTGTTTGCTTTTAGCAATGCTTACAAAATCAGTTGTAGCGCCTTACTTATTAATTTTTGTAATTGTAAAGTTTGTATTTGATTTTTTGTTGGTATTTTTAGCTTCAAAATTTTTAGGTCGCATCAAATTTATGTGGTGGTTTATTCCTTTTGAAAGCATATATTGGATGTATGTTTTAATTGTAGGAACAGCCTCGTTATTTTTAAAACCGAATTGGAAAGGAAAAAAAATTAATTGATATTTAACAAAAAACATACGGACTATAGTTCAGAATCTTTGTCTGCGCAAACATGGCAACGATTTAAACGCAATAAATTAGCCATGTTTGGGTTAATTCTGATTTTTATTGCTACTTGTATTTCTATTTTGGGGTTTTTAATTACTCCCGATTCTACTCCGTATGCAAATGACCAAAAGCCTGAACTGCACATTAAAAAACCTGGATTTAAAGCCCAATTTTTGCTAGTTAAAAAAAATGAATTATCTCATCATTGTAATTGGTTTAATAAAATGCTTTTTGGCGAGGTTAGCGATTTTATATCTATTCCCATTTATTCATATGCATTTAAAGGATTTGATATTGTTATTGAAGAATACACTGGCAGTATACCAAATAATGGGAGCCAAGTAAAATATAATTTAGCTGACGTTGTTTATGATGTGAATAGCAATTTTCCGATACATAATGATTCTATCAAAAACGAAATAGAATTTTATCAGCTAAGCTCCGCAAAAAAAATAAAAATAAGTTTAAGCGAATTACAAACAACAATAGCAGCCAATCATATTAAATTTAATAGATATATTTTAGGGACCGATTTAGCAGGCAGAGATTTATTAAGTCGACTTATGATTGGAACTCGCATATCATTGTCAGTAGGGCTTATTTCTGTTATTATTTCTATTGTCATTGGAATTTTATTAGGTGCAACAGCAGGATATTTCCGAGGAAAATTGGACGATTTGATTATGTGGTTAATTAATGTGGTTTGGTCAATACCAACTTTACTCCTTGTTATTGCTATTACATTAGTTTTAGGAAAAGGTATTTTTCAAGTTTTTGTAGCAGTTGGTTTAACAATGTGGGTAGATGTTGCACGCTTAATTCGTGGACAAATATTAAGCATACGCGAAAAAGAATTTGTTGAAGCGGGCAAAGCTTTAGGCTATTCAAATAGGAGAATTATATTAAAGCATATTTTGCCAAATGTAATAGGACCTGTCATAGTAATTGCAGCTTCAAATTTTGCAGCAGCTATTTTAACGGAGGCAGGATTAAGTTTTTTAGGCATTGGAGCTCAGCCGCCAACGCCATCTTGGGGCGAAATGATAAATGCTCATCGCGGCTATATACTGGTAGATTCAGCCTATTTGGCGTTTATTCCTGGAATTGCAATTATGATTTTAGTGTTAGCGTTTATGCTTGTTGGCAATGGACTAAGAGATGCGCTCGATTCTAAATCATTAGACAGCAAACCTGTAATGGGGCACTAGAATAATTTACTAACAGAAAAATACCTGCATTTGTATAGAAGAAGTTTAAATACAATTTAATCCTCTAACATCCAAATAGCTTCATTTAATTCGCCTAAAGCTTTAGTGTTGTTTTGTAATTTTGCTAGTTCAACTCCTTGTTTATAAAAAGAAATTGCCGTGTCATTATTACCTAATTTTTCATTTAATTGCCCCAATTGATAGAAACAAGGTAGGTAATCAGGTTGTATATATAATACTTTATTAAATTGATTTGCAGCTTCATTAAAATCAGCGCTAGCTAAATATTCCATAGCTAAAGCATAATTTAAAAACACGTCGTTTGGTTCCTTTGCCAACATGTCAGCAATCATTTCTTTTCTTGGAAGCTTTTCCATGTGTTATTCTCCAGAGAATTGTTTTAAAAATCGAACATCATTTTCAAAAAATAAACGCAAATCTTTCACTCTATATTTTAACATGGTAATACGTTCAATGCCCATTCCAAATGCAAAACCGCTGTATTTATTACTGTCAATTCCGCAATTGTCTAATACTTGAGGATCAACCATTCCACAACCTAAAATTTCTACCCAGCCGGTGTATTTACAAACATTACATCCATCTCCTTTGCAAAGCGTGCAGCTAATGTCAACTTCAGCACTTGGTTCGGTAAACGGAAAATAACTTGGACGCATTCTTATTTTTGTTTCTGTCCCAAACAACTCTTTAGCAAAGAAATTCAAGGTTTGTTTTAAGTCAGCGAAAGAAACTTTTTCATCAATATATAAGCCTTCAATTTGATGAAACTGGCAATGTGCTCGCGCACTAATCGCTTCATTACGATATACTCGGCCTGGTGAAATAGTTCTTATAGGAGGTTTTTGATTTTCCATAATATGAACTTGAACCGAAGATGTTTGTGTACGTAATACCATTTCAGGATTTAACTCTACATAAAAGGTATCCTGCATATCGCGCGCTGGATGATTTTCAGGAGTATTTAAAGCTGTAAAGTTATGCCAATCATCTTCAATTTCTCTTCCATCGCTTACGGTAAAACCAATACGTGCAAATACATCAATAATTTGATTTTTTACAATCGATAAAGGGTGACGCGAGCCTACTTGAATGCTAGGATCTGATGGTAAAGTTAAATCTATTTCTTTTGAATTGGATTTGTCTGAAGCGTTTTCATATTGATCTTTTAGCTCATTAATTTTATCTTGCGCTTTATTTTTTAGCTCATTCAATCTTTGACCAACTTCTCTTTTTATGTCGGGCGCAACTGCTTTAAAATCGTCAAATAAAGAAGTTATTTCTCCTTTTTTACTTAACCATTTAATTCTGTATTCGTCAATTTGCTCTTTGCTTTGTGCTTTAAACTCTTCAACTTCTTGTAATAGCTTGTTTATTCTTTCTAACATAATATTTGATAATTAGAACAAATTTAAGCAATTTTATATAGTGAAAAGCCTCCTTCTTTGTATTATATACTTTAACCTCTATTTCCTCTTTGGTTTTACTTCCAAAGCTCAATCAATGCTAACCTATAAAGTATACGAAAGTGATACCATTAATGTTATTGATAAAGACAGTTTAAAGCAAGGTGTATGGAAAGAGTTTTGGTCAAATGGAGATTTAAAAAGTGAAGTTTCGTTTAAAAATAATAAAAAACAAGGCTTAGAAATTTCTTGGTTTGACGAGTTAGATTGTGTGGAACATGAATCCTATTACAAAAATGGCGCGTTAGACGGACCATCTATCTATTATTCTAAAAAATGTAAAAAAGATTTTTTTGAAACTTTTAAGAATGGTATTAAAGAAGGACTAGAAATTTCCTATTATTCAAATGGAAACATTAAAGCAGAAGGTAATTTTAAGAAAGGAAGTTTAGATGGCTATTATAGAGTATATGATAAAAAAGGAAATTTTTCGTTTGAAAGTAGGAGTACAGATATTGAAACTAACCTAACGCCAAATATTACTGATACTGCAAATAATGTTGTTTTTAATGTGCTGAAACGAAATAAACAATGGAAAAATAAATTAGTGGTAGCAGATTTAACCGGAAGCATGTACCCTTACGCGCAGCAAATAAGTACGTGGTTAAAATTGCAATTTTTAAAAGATTCAACAAGCCAGCATTTTGTTTTTTTTAATGATGGCGACAATAAAAAAGATGTAGATAAAAAAATTGGATCAGCCGGTGGAACATATTATTGTAGAGCAAAAACTATAGAGGAGTTGATTACTTCTATGGAATTAACTATTAAAAGAGGACAAGGTGGAGATGCGCCTGAAAACCCTGTTGAAGCAATGATTTACGGATTAAGCAAAAGTGGTAAGGTTGAAGATGTTATTTTAGTGGCTGATAATTGGGCAAAAGTACGAGATATAAAAATCTTATCGCGCATAAAAATTCCTGTTCGCGTTGTTTTATGTGGAGTTTATGAAGGAATGGAAATTAATGAGGATTACTTAAATATTGCATACAAAACAAAAGGATCTGTGCACACCATTGAGCAAGATATTACTGATTTAATGAAACAAAGTACAGGCAAAAAATTTAGCATAAATGGCGTTGATTATATAATTAAAAACGGTAGTGTTAAAGTATTTTAAATCCCCTATCTTTACCTTTTAGTTTATTGTGCTCATTTATAATAATATATCCGAATTATCTAATTTAACCAATTCGATTGTTACCATTGGTACTTTTGATGGGGTACATTTAGGACATCAAAAAATAATTAAGCGACTAGTTGAGTTAAAAGAGAAGCAAGGAGGAAAGGTCGTGCTCTTTACGTTTGATCCTCATCCACGAAAAATTTTATTTCCAGAACAATTAGATTTAAAATTAATAACTACAACTCCTGAAAAATGCGAATTATTTCAAAAATTTGGAGTGGATTATGTATTAGTATTTCCATTTACAAGGGAGTTTTCGCAAATGAATGCTAGCGATTATGTTTCTGATATCATTGTTAAAGGATTGAAAACAAAAACATTGGTAATTGGTTACGATCATCGTTTTGGAAGCAATAGAGAAGGTAATATCGAAACTTTAAAGCATTTATCTGAAGTGTATAATTTTATTATCGAAGAAATTCCTGCACAAGAAATTAACCAATTAAATGTTAGCAGTACTCGCATCAGAAAAGCAATTAACGAAGGTGATATAAAAACTGCAAATGCATTTTTGGGATATCCTTTTTTTATTAGCGGTGCGGTAATTAAAGGAAAGCAATTGGGCAGAACAATTGGTTATCCAACAGCAAATATTTTTATAGAAGATACTGATAAACTACTTCCAAAAATGGGAGTATATGCCGTGAAAGTTTTTATTGGATCAAATTCTTTTAAAGGGATGTTAAACATAGGATTAAATCCAACAACTGATTTTGATAATAAAATAAAAATAGAAGTTAATATTTTTGATTTTGATAGAGATATTTATGGCGAAATTTTAAAAGTGGAATTTATAAAGCGAATTAGAGATGAGCAAAAATTTACTAACTTAGATGAACTAAAAATAGCTTTGGCAAATGATAAAATGGCTTGTGAAAATGTTTAACTATTTTTTTAAAGTAGCTTTAATTCTGTTGTTTGTTTTTACAACTAAATTTACCAATGCTCAAAATCAATTACTTGATTCTTTAACTTTAGACACTTTAACAGGTTTTACAAATTTACAAGAGGCGCTAAAAAATCCGGATGCTGTTGTTAAATTAGTTTTAAGAAAGCAGCATTTAAAATCCTTTCCGATTGAAATTTTTAAATTTAAAAATTTACAATATCTAGATATTAGTAAAAACTATATTTCTGAACTACCTGACAGTATAAATTTATTGAGTAATCTTCAATATTTTGCTTGCAGTAAAACAGGATTAAATCGCTTACCTAAAGAAATTGGAAAGTTAACAAACTTAACGTACTTAAATTTTAATCAAAATGATTTAGAGAGTTTACCTCCACAAATTGGTAATCTCGAAAAGCTAGAAGTATTAGATTTATGGAGCAATAATTTGGATGAATATCCTTCCACACTTTCAAGTTTAAAATCTTTGAAGGTGCTTGATTTACGAAATATTTTAATCAGCGATGAAGTTCAGGCCAGTATCATTCGCATGCTTCCTAATACAAAGGTTTATATGTCGCCAAGTTGCCGTTGTAAATGGTAGTTTTAAATGGTCATAGCTTTTAACTGCTCTTCTAAAAATTTTATTCCTTCAACAAAACTATGCGGATTATATCCTAAATCTCGTTTTGCTTTATCAATAATAAAACCAGTTATTGGCGGGCGTTTAGCAGGTTGTTTAATGTCGGAAGATTTTGAAGGTTTAATTAATGTCTTATCCAATTTATAATAATCTGCAACTAGGTGAGCCACTTCTAAAATATTTAAAAAATCTTTACCAGAAATATTATAAATGCCATTGGCTTTTTTTTCCGCTATTAAAATACAGCCATCTGCTAAATCTTCTGCTAGAGTAGGTGTGCGGTACTGATCATCTACCACATTAATTGTTTTACCTTGTTCTAAGTTTTGTTTTACCCATAAAACAATATTGCTGCGGCTCATATTATCTACAATGCCATAAACTAATACTGTACGAGCCATTGCCCAATGTAATTTAGAAGCTTGCACAATTTTTTCGGCAGCTAATTTACTTTCGGCATAATAACTTAAAGGGTTTGGTGTTTCGTTTTCATCTAATGGTCCATGCGTTCCATCAAAAATAAAATCGGTAGAAAGGTGAATAAAATGCGGTTTATAATTTGGATTTTTTTCAGATAAATCTTCTAAAACACTTACTTGATTTTTAACTGCAGTTACATTTAATAACCAACAATTTTCTTGATCGGTTTCGCAAGCATCAACATTTGTCATGGCTGCTGTATTTATAACAACATCAGGCATAAATTTAGTAAATACAGATTTTACATTGTCATAATTAGTAATATCTAATTCAGCATATTCATAGCCTGATTTATTTACTAATCTGTTTTCTCCTCTTGCAGTTGCAATACATGCAACATTAGGATTGTCCTTTAGTTTGTATACCAATTTTTGACCTAATAACCCGTTTGAACCTGTAATTAATATTTTTTGCATGGGTAAATATAAAAATAATGATTCGTTTTTATTGAAAATAGCGAACGTGTTTTATTAAAAAATCCCATCCGTATATTACCGAATGGGATTTTAATTTTTTTAAAGTTTGATATTCTATTTGAATATAATTTTTTGCGTTGTTGTATTTCCTGTTTTTGTAGTGATTTTTAAGAAATATAATCCTTCAGAAATAGTATTCTTTTTAATCATAAAATTTGATTGTTCTGTTTCATTATATGAAATTAATTTCCCAGTAACATCAAACAATTCAATGCGATGAGTCGTGTTTGAGTTTGCAAATTCAATCATCATTTCATTATCAGATGGGTTAGGATAAACAGATGAAATAATTGAATTATTACTTAACTCATTAATGCTAACTACTCCTGGAGAGCCACAAGTCATTAATACATTTGTAGTACAGGTTGTGTATGCATATAAATTTGCATTTTGTGATGGGGTGTTTGGATTTATTAAAGGGGCATTAGTACATCCAAGATTAGAAATTAAAAAATCTCGCACAAATTTAATGGTGCTATCCATGTATAAAGTAGATGATGCAAAGGGTACATGGTTTACTCCATACCAGGTGTAAAATGGATTATTTACGCCTATTGCATTTGCTTGTGCGTTTAACATTCTGCTTCCATCCAATAAAATTAATTGAATTCCTAAAGGTGCAGCAAATCCTCGGTTGTATTTTACGGTTCCATCAATTGTTCCGTGTAATGAAACAAATGGAACATCACCTGCTTCAATCCAACCATATCGTCCTAATGCACCGCATAAATTAATAACTCCTTTAATTTTTGAAGAATAACATTGATTTCCGCTATAACCTTCCATGCCACCAAGTGCAAGTAAATTTGTGGGATTAATGTAATAATTTACTTCACACGATTTATCTAGATATGCCATATGAAGCGCGGTAATAGCACCGGCCGAACTACCACCAATAAAAATATTAGTTGTGTCAATTTTATAGGTATTGGTAGTTAATTTATCTTTATAAAAAAAACGAACAGATGCTTTCATGTCTTGAACTGCTCTCAATACAGCTTTTACAGCTCCAACTGAATCAAATGGTGTTAAGCCTAGGCGATAGTTAATGGACGCGCATACATATCCTTTTTTAGTAAATGCCTGCGATAATGCAACCATATCTGCATCCGTTTTAGTTCCTCCAATAAAACTTCCACCATGCGCCCATACAATTAGTGGGCGATTAGTTTCAATATCGCCTGTTGGCTGATAAATATCCATAGTTAAGGATTGCGTTGTACCACTAGCTGTTATGTTAGAACCAAACACAACATTACTAGTTGTTGTTACATTTGTGAATGTATCAGACGCATACCTTCCTGTTGCACATGGTGTTTGTGCTTTTAAATTGCACGCTAATAGTAATGCGGAAAATGTTAGTGAGTAGATTTTTTTCATAATTTTAATTTTAGATATTATAAATATAATAAATTTTTTTTAAGGTTTAATATTAGATTGACTAATTGATTGTTTAAGGAAAAATAATCCCTGGATATTTATTTGCATTTATTTGAGGGATGGTTGAACTATAAGTTGTATTTATTGATTTTATAAATTCGTTTGCTATTAAAGCATTTCCTCTTGGTGTAAGATTTAAGCCATCTAAAGAGTAAAATCCTCCTGAGACAAAGTTTGCATTGATCGTAACACCATTATAAACATAACCATTTTTGATTTTTGTAAATAGTGCATTTACATCAACAAATGCTAGCCCTCTTGAATTGGCTATGTTTTTTAAAATAATATTATAATTATTTATAGCAGTTTCTACTGATAAAATTTCAGAAGCTGTTAAAATATATCTGTCTGGAATTGGAATTAAAGAACCCCATTTATAGCACTTGATAGAATCTAATGGAACATTTAATAAAGCAAATTCACCTTCTTGCATTTGTCTTAAACTTATAAAAGGGACTGATTGATCTTCAATAATAAAACCATTTGAACCTTCAATAAATGTGAACGGCGCGCCTATTGCGCCATAATATAAATTTAAGTTTTTTGCTGTTGTGGTATCAATTTTCAAGGCATTCCAAGCGATTGTATTGAAATATGCCATGGTTTTAATACTTGGTATATTTGCAATAACACCTTTTGCTCCATTGGCGGTTAATTTATCTATGACGTTATTTATACTAGCTTCAAATCCAAATCCAACAGAACCAGTTAGTGGTGTAATACTTTCTGAAGCCGCACCTTTTAGGGCATAATTTAACACATCATTTAAACCCAACATGACAGAAAAAAATGTAGGATTTTTAGCAACAGCATCTGATAAAACAGATGAGGTACTATTTGAATTCATACGCTGATAAAAAGGATTTGTATATCCATTTACATCCATATCGATTACTTTTACATCAGGAATTCCAAAATTATTAAATGAACCTTGGCTTGCGTAAATATTTGTAAATACTGATGCATCTCCCTGCGTGGCAATTTTTACAGGGCCTAATGAAATAGTTCCTTGACAGTCAGTTCTGTTTCCTAAAATGGACGGCGCATTATTAGCATTACCAATTCCTATTGAATTTTGAGCTACATAGGGTATTTTAAATTCACCACCGCCAATTAATTTAAATTGTTCGGCTAATAAATTGGCGTATGAGTTTTGTTGTGCATTATAATATAATGCTCCGTCACTATAACCTGCAGTCATTGCTCCACCAATAGCAACATAATTAGATACATTGATATCTCCTGCTTCCGAATCAGGAACATCAAATTTTGGTTTACAGCTTGAAATGCTAATAGTTACTGCTATAATGAGGATTGATGTAAAAACTTTCATTTATTTTATATTAAAATTTATATCCTATTGAAATACCGGGAGCAATTACATTTGTTTTAAAATTGCCACTTAAGTTTGTTTCAATATTAGTGTCCGTTCGTTTAAGATGAGTAAATAAAAAAGAGGCATCTATTTTAAAATGTTTTCCAAATTCGTATCCAATTCCTGCTGTGTAATTTACACGATTGGCATCTGGTGTCTCGGGTGTTACGTAGCCATTTTGAACGGGTGTTATACCATATGCTAAACCTATTCGAGCTGCAAAATGAGAATCGATTTTATATTGTGCGCCAGCTCTAAATGCTAATGTGTTTTTATACATCCTTGCCGATTTTGTATCTATTAAAGATGTAGTGTTGCTTTCATAATCAAATGCTAAAGTATCATATGCTTTCCAACCAACGTAATTTATATCTAACGCA
Source organism: Bacteroidia bacterium (assembly GCA_021740825.1). Classification (GTDB taxonomy): domain Bacteria; phylum Bacteroidota; class Bacteroidia; order B-17B0; family Aurantibacillaceae; genus UBA4416. The sequence goes on from JAIOZA010000008.1 coordinate 68,295, forward strand.
ACATTAAATTTTTGATTTATTTTATAAGCTAACCCTAAAGTAAGTACGCTTGGTAAAGGTAATTTTGAAGTGAATTTTCCATTAGGGAAACTGGCCGTAACAGATTCAGGAACATTAAATGTCGCATCTCCATCTTTTACTTCCATGTTTACTTTTGAACGATAGGTTAAACCAATGCTTAGTTTTTCGATTGGTTGAAAGTAAACACCAGCATTAAATCCATAGCCGTTAGCTTTTCCGCTTAACTCGGCATGCCCATAATTACCATCTTTATCAATTAAGGGAATGTCTTTTTGAAGATTTACTTTTCCGGTTGCATAAACAAAGCCAACTCCTATTCCTATTTTTTTAGTTATTCTGTAACTTACAGTTGGCTGAAAAAATATAGCTCTTAGTTCTAAGCGCGTTAATGCAAAACGCCCGGTCCAATTATCTTCCCATTGCACCGTGCTTCCAAACGGTGTGTAAACGGCTAATCCTAATTTTAATTTAGAACTGTCCTTAATGTCAAAAAGACCATATGCTGCAAAAGGAGTGCTCACTGGAGAGTTTGTTCGTGATACCTGATTTGTGTTTGCATCTAAAAATGCTCCTCTTGCAAAAGTTGGTGTTACGCCTAAATCAATTGAACTACCATTTACAAAACTAACTCCACCGGGATTGAAAAATAAAGAAGTTGCGTCTTGCATAAAAGCTGTTCCAGCGCCACCCATACCTTGTTGCTTTTGTCCTTGCAAGTTTACTTGAAAGCCTTGAGCGTTAAAGCATGCGGGCGTTATTATAGAAATAGCAAAAAGTAGTTTGTAGAAATGCTTCATGTAAATGTATCTGAATAGTTGTTATGTTGTTTTTTATTTTTTTGATTTCACGAAAGCGTCTTGATACATTTTTATCCAATCATTTACAGTTATTTTCTGTATCAATTCTTTGATTAAATCATATGGTATTTGATCGGCTTTTTTAAAACGGATACAGCCTTTTCCCATATCTAGTTTTGTTTTGCTATGTTTCGGGTATTCAGCCACAAACCAATCTAGTAGTTTTGAACTGGCATAAATTCCCATGTGGTGAAGTGCTATGAAATTTTTTTGAGAAGCAATACTCACAAATGGTAACGGAATTTTTGGATCGCAGTGATAACCATCGGGAAATATTGATTTAGGAACAACGTAACTAATCATACCGTATTGCATAACTTCTTCAAATCCTTTAGGGATATTTTTTAAAATCGTATCTCTTAATTTTGAAAAATAGATTTCGCGATCTTGAGGAATTTCCTTTAAATAATCATTTACGTTATTCGCTTTTGAGATCATTGCAACTAATTTAACTATAAATATAGCACAATTTGTAAAATGAAAAAACCTCCTTTAAAAAAGGTCAATTTTCTAAATTATATTTAAATAAAATATTCTTTACAACCTTGTAACTTTTTGGTTAAAACACATTACAAGTGTAAATTGATTAATTTTAAAATGTAAAACTACTAAATGAAGAATTACGGTACAAAAAAATACGCTTTAATACCAGCAAATGAAAAGTTTTTTGATTTTAGTTTATTACTGGCAAAATTCTTCTTTTTTCGAATTCTAAAAAAATTAAGGTTTAATTATAAAAAAAGTAAGCAAACAAATCAAAGAGAAAGAGCTAAATGCTTTGGCTTTAATAATTACGATATTTTACTTAATTGCAAATACAATGGTTATAAAGTATTAATATATGCAAATAAAGAAAATCATTACACAAAGAAAAAGCTAATTTCTAAACTTGAGTTCTTAGTAAAACTTGGGTTAGTAGAAGAAATTATAGAAAACATTGATGTTGATTATTTTGATGATTTAATATTAAAATATAGTATAAGTACAGTAAACTCTATTTTTATTACTGATGATGTTGAAACTTGGCATAAATTATATAATAAATATCATTCTGATGATAATAATAAATTAAATAATTGCGCGAGACATGAATTTGCAATAAAATACTGGAATTTCGTAGGATTCAATAGTATTTATCCTAACTCATTTAATAACTCACATAGTTTATTATATTCATTGTTCTACCAGCAGTTTAGACCTGTAAGAGAAATTTTCTCGCTCCAATCTGCTGATTTTGTTAAAAATCAGGTTATTTATATTGGTGGAAATAAGGATGAAAACATAAAAACATATATTGATCAAAATTATGATTTATTAAAAGAAAAATTTAATGAGAAGGATCTTACTTTTATTTATTTTCCTAAACTTAAGGATGATATTGAAGAATATTTAAAAGTCATTAAACCTACTTTTGATTATGTATTTCCTCAGTTCAGATCACTTGATTTTAGTTTTATTAAAATCTTTTTTGAATCTATGACAGAAGAGGACTATTATAGTTATATCATAAATACTCTTCAATTACCTGATTTTCATGCACCTTCACTTCTTAAAAATTTATATAGCATCAATGATTCCGAAGAAAATTTATTTTATTATCATCCTTTAACCAAAGATTTTCGTGAAGAGTTGATGTGGTATGCAAAAAACACGGTTAAACCAAATACAAGTTACGAGGGTAATGAATACTATCAAAAACCAAAAATTAAAATTGAATATAATGCGGATGATAATTTTGATAAAGAAGCACAAAACATTTCAAAAGAAATAAAGTCAAAAATTGATATTCTGGTTGCTAATGGCAAGCATAAAGCATTAGCCGAAATGGTTCTTCATATTTGCTCAAATTTAAAAAATATGAAGCCCGAACTTTATGAAAAAATAAAATCACTAAACATTGAAGAAAATAAAGTAAAACTCAGTCCATTGCTAATTGAGTCAAATTACCGAATTTTTTTACCGGAATATGATAATATTGAAATAGTAATGTCGCCACTACCTAAAACTTTATATTTATTTTTTCTGAAACAACCAAATGGTATTATGCTGCATGATTTAGCGGAGCATAGAAAAGAACTACTAGCTATTTACAATAAAATAACCAATAGCTCAGAACCAACAGAAATTATTAAACGAATTGATGACATGGTTGATATGACTAATAATTCTATCAATGAAAAATGTTCGCGAATTAAAGAAGCCTTTGTATCAAAAATAGACGATTCACTTGCTAAACACTACTATGTTAACGGCAAACGTGGAGCACCTAAAAAGGTTTCTATAACTTCTGAACTAATAATTTTTAAATAAAATCTTTACAAGGTTGTAGAGATTATATGTCTTCTTTTTGTATGCTTATTTTTGAATAAGATATTTTATTAAAGATTGTATCTTTTATTTAATTACTTCGTTACACAAATACAACTAAACCATCATAAAATGGATAAAATTTACTTCACTACTAAACATAATCCTTATGAAAACTCAAAAAATGATTTCAGGTTTATTACTTACTATTTTATTTTGTTTCAGTTTTGGTTTAGTAAATGCACTCTCTTTTTCTATTAAGCTAAAATCGATAAATAAAGCTCCTGCCCAATTAAAATATGTTTTTGTAAACGAAGTTGATTCAATTAATAAGGATATTCTAAAGTTGTACGATGATTTTACGTATGAGTTTTTGTTTTTTCAAAAAAATAAGAATAAGCCAAAAGTAAAACGAGAAGAAGGCACTTATAGTTTAAAGAAAGATAAACTAGTTTTAGACAAAGAAACAAAAGCTGAAGTACAAGATCATGAATATCGTTTTGTATTCATTGAAAATAAAGGTTTAGCCAAATCTCAAAGATTCAATACATCTAAAAAAGAACCTGAATTACTATATGTATTAAATATTGATGCTAAATATTGGCTGCCAATTTATCACGACCCCTATTTTGGAGATATTACAAACGATAAAAAGGCTAGTAAAAAAATTATTGACAAGAAACCAGAATATACTCCTATTGCAGCATTGCCAACATATACAATTAATAATATTAACACAGCAAATACATTCTCTAATAATATAAGTTTATCAAAGGATAGTTTAAAAAAAATAAAGGCTATTTTTATTGTAGGCCCTGTTGAAGAAAGTACAAAGGAATTTATTGATGAACAAAAAAAGAACGCTAAATATTTAAAAGACCTTGGAGTGCAAGTTATTGAATTTTATCACCCTAATGCAAAATGGAAAGATATTGTAAAAGCAAGTGAAGGGGCAAATATATTAGTTTATTCAGGTCATGGCGGAGTAGCAGTATTTTGTGTAACAGGTGAAATTGTTGAAGGGGAAATAATACAACGTGATTTAAAACTACATAAAAATGCCATTGTTATTTTCAACCATGCTTGCGAGTCAGCAGGTTCTTCAGCAGTAGATACAAAAGATATAGGTCAAACCGAAGCTTTTAGAAGAGTTGGTGATTACGCTAAACCATTTATAGAATCAGATGTGTCGCTATATTATGCTAATAATTATAGTGACTGCTTGATCCCCTTTTTCACTTCTTTTTTTGAGCGCAAAACAGTTAAGGAAATATATAATAAACAAGCTACAAAATGGAATAAAATTGAAGCCATAAAAAAATATTCATATGACCCTAATTACGAAATAAGCATTGCTAGTAAAAAAGGTTCAAATGAAATAAGAACATTGACATGGCATCTAAATGGTAAAGTAAGTAAGGTTGAAAAATTTAAGGATTGTAAATCTTATGAAATAGCGTTTGTTGGCAAACCAAATTTTACAGTAGTTGATTTATTCAAACAATAATTTTAGATATTATACTATGATTTCATTTAAATGTAAAACAAAAGACATTAAAGCCACTTTAAAATTGTTAAAAGGGGTGCACAAACACAAACATATAATTGGCATAAAAGTAACATGTGAAATAACATTAACAGATGGCAATGTTCAACTTGCTATACCAGGCGCAATATTTAACTTCAAATGTCAAAGTAAGGGCACGGCTAAGGCAACCATGGAATTTCGAAAACTATACAATCTCATTGATCATCACAGCTACGATGAATTATATGTTGAATTCTTTGATGGCTCTTTAAGATTTGGTTCTGTGACACTAGAAGCAAAAACCATATTTTTTAAAAATGATAGCATTTTAAAAACAATAAATTTACCTGATAAATATTCAGACCTTGACCTTTTATTAATGAAAAATGAAGGTTATACAAAGGAAGAACTTGAGTTTAATAACATATCAGGAATAATAGAAATGGCAGAAAGGCGAGTTTATTATAATGTTAGAAGATCGGCTGGATATTTAAGAGAATATGGTATTACACCGCAAGAAATTAAAAATTTACTGATGGAGAAACTAGGTATAAGATTAGACTTAGACGAAAAAGATATGAAAGTTTTATTGGCTAAAGATTAATTAGAAGATAAAACAAAAACACTATTTTTACACATACCTAAAACTTAAAATATGAATATTATTGCAGGTTTAATATTGTTTTACACAAGTTATAAAGTAAATAAAAAATTTGCTTTTAAAAACAATGGTCATGATGCAAACATTCATCGTTATCCTGCATTTGGATTATTAATAAATTTGATTTGCTTAGGACTAATAATAGGTGGTATATACTTAATTATAGAAAAATAAAATGATTGAGTTAATAATCATTACTTTTGTAGTTTTTATAATATGCAAACTTTACAAAAGTTATAGTCGGCACATAGATAAAATAAAAAGAGCTGAAAAAGACATTATTTTATTTTCTTCAGCAGTAGAAAAAAATCCAAAGAATCCAAGATTTTATTTTTTAAGAGGTACTTGTTATCATGATCTTAATAATTACAGATTAGCAATTTATGATTACACAAAGGCTTTTGAGTTAAATAAAGACAACCAATCCTATAACTTTTTATCAGGTAATGCCGTCTTTAGTAATTATTTGATTTTAAAAAACAGAAGCAGCGCTAAAAGTGAAATAGGAGACAAAGATGGCTCTAAGCAAGATGGGGAGTTAGCATTAAAATATAAATAGTTACTATTAATCATTATATGTGGCAAGCTTTAAAACAAATTTTTATTAAAAATAGAATTATTTTAAAGTGATAATATGGGAAATGAAACAGATTTAACGAGAGCAGATTTAATAAAGCTCATAGCAACATCAAGCAAGCCATTAAACTTAAAAGGTGTAAATTTAAATGGTTTAGATTTAAAGTTTTTAGATTTATCTGGTGCTGACTTGCGTGATGCGGTTTTAACTGGTATTTCATTATATGGTGCCAATTTAAATGGTGCCAATCTTAAAGGTGCTAATTTGAGTGTTTCGGATTTGATAAATATAGACTTGAGTAGTGCTAATCTTCAAGGCTCAAATTTATACGGATCATCTCTTCGAGGAGCCAATCTAAAAGGAGCTATACTTACCGATTCTAATTTAAGTAAGGCTGGTTTGGTTAATTTAAACCTTTCCAAAATTAATATGACAAGATCTAATTTAGCAGAAGCTGACCTTCGAAATGCTAATTTAACATATGCTGAATTATGTGATACCAATCTAATAGAAGCTGATTTAGAAAATGCAATTCTCAATAATTCAAATTTGCAAAATGCAGACTTAACAGGGGCTTATTTAAAAGGTTCAAATTTGAAAATTGCAAATTTATCTTATGCTGATCTTATAGATTCTAATTTAGTTGGGGCTGATCTTTCTGGTGCTATACTTATTGGCGCCAATTTAAGCGGGGCTGATTTAAGTAATTCTATTTTAAGAAATGTAGATTTAACTAATGCTGATTTAACAGGCGCTATTTTAAAAAATGTTAAGGGGCTTAAATTTCCATAACGTAATTTAAAACTAACATTGTAAAAGTTAAGCGCATTTATTAGCCCCTTTTTTTAATTTTTTCAATTGTGGGCTAATTCTATAAATAAAAAACCCCCTTTAAAATAAGGAGGTTTTTGTGATTCCATTCGGATTAATTTTTGACATTCAAAAAAATCATTAAATTTCAATTTGCTTTAATATCAATGCTTTTATAGTGTATTGCTTTTAGCTGCATTAAATCTTGTTCATAAAAATATAAGAAACACAGATATATGCTAAAATTGTAAATAAAGAATTAGATAAAGCGATGGATGTTTTCAATGATTAAAGTGCATTATAATACACATTGCGATTTACTTTGCACTTATTTGGCACTTATTTCACGTATATGTGCAGTAAAATGCATAAAAGAGTGTAATTTAAACATAAAGTTCGTACATTTGTATTCAAATATGCAATTTAATGCACTATGAAAGCAGATAAAATAGGAGAATATATTAAAAACAGGCGTAGTACTCTACGTCTGCAACAGAAGGATTTAGCTGAACTTTCAGGAGTAAGCTTGCGTACAATTATTCAAATTGAAAATGGAACTGGTAACCCCTCGATTGATACATTAAATAAATTAACTAAGGTGTTGGGCGTAGAAATAGAATTTAAAATAATCAGTAAATAAAAATGGCAAAGGAAGGTGTTGTATTTGTTAATAATGAAGAAGCTGGTAATATTAGTTACCGCGACAGCCAATATATTTTTAAATACAGTGATGATTATTTTAATGATTCACAGAAGAAAGCAATTAGTGTAACCTTACCAAAAACACAACAAGAGTATAAATCACAAACATTATTTCCTTTCTTTTTTAATATGTTAAGTGAAGGAGTAAACAGAAAATTACAATGCCGTCAATTACAAATTGATGAAAACGATTATTTTGGATTACTCCTTGCAACTGGAGGTACCGAAACTATTGGAGCAGTTAGTGTAAAACTAAATAAATAAAAAATGAGTCTTCAAATAAAATATTGTCCTGGTTCTTTAAAAGATGGCTTTTCAACTTATAGCGGAGCTGTTCTCAAACGTATGTTTGATAATAAAAAGGTAAACCATGTATTACCTTTTTCTTCGCCGGACACCGAAGGTCCACAACAAGAAAAATTTATTGAAAACAGAAAACGGATTTCAATTTCTGGTGTACAGGAAAAGCTATCTATTGTTTTAGTAAAAAACAAATTACAACTCACCGAACCTGAACAACAAGGCCAGTATATTTTAAAACCAATACCGCGCGATATAAAAAAAGTAAGTCAGGTTCCCGCCAACGAGCATCTTACTATGCAAATTGCACGTCAGGTTTATAATATTCCCACGGCTGAAAATGCACTAATCTTTTTTGATAATGATAAGCCAGCTTACATAACAAAACGTTTTGATTTAAAGCCTGATGGCGGTAAATATTTACAAGAAGATTTTGCTGCTATTGCTGGGAAAACAAAAGATACAGCCGGCGAAGATTTTAAATATGAATACAATTATCTTGATTTAGGTAAATTAATTGCCAAACATATTAATGCTGCCGAAGTAGAACTTGAAAAATATTACAAATTAGTATTATTCAATTATCTGTTTTCAAATGGTGATGCTCATTTAAAAAATTTCTCATTAATAGAATCATCTGATGGCGATTTAATAATGAGTCCGGCTTATGATCTTGTATGCACGCGCATTCATGTTAATGATTCATATATGGCATTAAAAGAAGGTTTAACTGTAGATTCACTTAATCATCCTTCCTTTTCCGTATTAGGTTATTTTGGGTATGATGATTTTTTTGATTTTGGATTACAACTCGGTTTAAAAGATTCAAGGATTATTAAAATAATAGATCAAATGCGAACAGAAAACAATAGTGTTTATGTTTTGATTGCTCATTCTTATCTTGATAATGAGACAAAACTTGAATATACAACATTGTATAAAGACAAGTTAGTTCGATTAAACACTTCGTATAAAAAAGTAAATAGTATTTATAGTAAGTACATAAATTATCCATAGTATAAGCATAGATGAATTATGTGCTTGTGAAAATTAAAGTAGGGGAGCGTTATGAGAAGAAAAAATGAAATGTTCCCCCTATGTTCCCCCTTTAATGAAAAAAGCCTGTAATCTATTGATTTACAGGCTTATTAGTTGATTAATTGTGATCCCGATTGGATTCGAACCAATGGCCCACAGCTTAGAAGGCTGTTGCTCTATCCAGCTGAGCTACGGGACCAGTTTTTAAGTAATTCACTTAAAATTTGGAATGCGAATTTAATACTTTTTTTCCAATTTTGTTGGACTTTTTTAAATACTTTATTTATTGTATTATTTTGTTATTTTTAGCGCTTTATAGCTTGTGACTAAATTATCGGTTGTTATTGTAAACTACAATGTAAAGCACTTCATTGAGCAGTGCCTTTTTTCTGTGCTTAAAGCGGCGGAGAATATAGCGTGTGAAATATTTGTAGTTGATAATAATTCGGTGGATGGTTCTGTTACAATAATAAAAGATAAATTCCCTCAAGTAAATCTTATAGTAAATAAAGTCAATACAGGCTTTTCTGTTGCAAATAATCAAGCCATCAGATTAGCAAAAGGCGAATACGTATTATTGCTAAACCCGGACACCGTAGTTCAAGAAGATACTTTTACTAAAGTAATTACTTTTATGGATACCCATGCCGACGCGGGCGGTTTAGGCGTTAAGATGTTAGACGGACAAGGGAACTTTGCACCTGAATCAAAAAGAGGTTTGCCAACACCATTTGTGGCTTTTTATAAAATGGTGGGATTGTCTAGGTTTTTTCCAAAGTCCGCTAAATTTGGAAAGTATCATTTATCCTATTTACCACAAGATCAAATTAACGAAGTTGATGTGCTAAGTGGCGCTTTTATGCTTATGCGCAAATCAGTGCTAGATAAAATTGGGTTGTTAGATGAAACTTTTTTTATGTATGGAGAAGATATTGATTTATCGTATCGTATTCAAAAAGCTGGGTATAAAAATTATTATTTCCCCGAAACGCAAATAATACATTATAAAGGCGAAAGTACAAAGCGCAGTAGTTTAAACTATGTGATTATTTTTTACAAAGCAATGGCTATTTTCTCAAGGAAACATTTTAGTGGTTCTAATGCGTTTTGGTTTAATGCTTTAATACATTTTGCGATTTTTTTAAAAGCTGGAATAGCAATTCTAACTAGATTTTTTAAAGCGTTTACAGTCCCTATTTTGGATTTTCTTGTTATTACGCTTGGCTTGTTTATTATAAAAGATATTTATCAGCAGCGTACCGGATTTTCAGAAGATATTTATTCGCAAAAATTAATAAGCGTTGCATTTCCTTTATATGCTATTGTTTGGATAGTGATGGTTTATTTTAATGGGGGTTATTATAAGCCGATAAAATTGCTTAAAATTAGTAGAGGCATTTTATTTGGTACTGTTTTTATTTTAATGGGATATTCTTTATTGCCAGAATATTTGCGGTTTTCGAGGGCATTAATTTTATTAGGAACAAGTTGGGCCTTAGTAAGTTTTATAGTTACTCGATTCTTATTTCATTTATTAAATATTAAATCATATAGTTTATTTAGCGCTAAAACAAAACGAATTGCTATTATTGGAGAAGAACAAGAGTTTAATAGAGTTTCTGCTTTATTAAAAGAAACGCAAGCCAACCCTTCATTTGTTGGCTTTGTAAGTGCAGAAAATAATGGAGTACACAATCCTAATTATATTGGAAAAATAATTCAGATTGATGAAGTAATTAAAGTGCACCAGATTAATGAAATTATTTTTTGCGCAAAGGATATTAGCACGCAATTTATTATTAATAATATGTTAACTCTTGTCTCTAGCGGTGTCGATTTTAAAATTGCACCTCCCGAAAGTTTGTCTATTATTGGCAGTAATAATATTGATACCGCGGGCGATTTATATATGATTGATGTAAATAGTATTTCAAAATCAAGCAATAAAAGAAATAAAAGATTGTTGGACATTGGAGTAAGTACTTTAGTTCTAATTTTTAGTCCAATTTTATTTTTTATACAAGAGAAAAAACAAAACTATTTTTTAAATTGTCTTAATGTGCTGTTTGGTTTTTATTCATGGGTTGGCTATGGCAAATTAAATGATAAATCTCTGCCACAAATTAAACGTTCAATCCTTTCTCCTTCAATGCTTATTAGTGCTGATATAGTTGATAGCGATAAGGTAAAACTTGCCAACTTACGTTATGCTAAGGATTATAAAGTTGAAAAAGATATTCTATTAATTTGGAAGTGTAGAAAAAAATTGGGGGCATAACTTGCAAAAAGTACTTTATAGTAGATTTATTCTAAATCAATTTTGCTTCAATTAAATATTCTGCAATTTGAATGGCATTGGTGGCAGCGCCCTTTCTTAAATTATCTGATACAATCCACATGTTTAAGGTTTTTGGCTGAGATTCATCTCTTCTAATACGGCCAACAAAAACGGCATCTTTATCATGCGCATTTAATGGCATTGGATAAACTTGATTGGCAATATCGTCTTGTACAACAATTCCCTTTGTTGTTTTCAGAATTTCAAATATGCCCTTCACCTCAAACTCATTTTCAAACTCAATATTGACACTTTCGCTATGACCTCCTATTACTGGAACACGAACAGTTGTAGCCGTTACTCGTATTGAGTCGTCACTCATTATTTTTTTTGTTTCGTTTACCAATTTCATTTCCTCTTTAGTATAACCATTTTCAGTAAACACATCAATTTGAGGAATCACATTTAAATCGATTTTATATTTGTATGCCATTTCGCCCTCTATCCCAGCACGTTCATTCATTAATTGATTTACAGCTTTTACACCTGTTCCGGTAACCGATTGATAAGTAGAAACTACAACTCTTTTTATTTTATATTTTTTATGTAATGGATTTAATGCCACAACCATTTGGATGGTTGAACAATTTGGATTGGCAATAATTTTATCTGTTGCTTTTAATTCTTGTGCATTAATTTCGGGAACAATCAATTTTTTTGAATCATCCATTCTCCAAGCACTTGAATTGTCAATTACTGTAATGCCTGCCTCTGCAAATTTTGAAGCCCATTCTATGGATGTACTTCCTCCTGCCGAAAATAATGCTATTTGAGGTTTACCAGCAATTGCATCATCCATTGAACATACCTTGTACTTCTTGCCGTTATACTCTAATTCCTTACCTACTGATTTTTCAGATGCCACTAAAATTAAATCTGTTAATGGAAAATTTCTTTCCGCTAACACTTCCAACATTTTTGTACCAACTAAACCTGTTGCTCCAACTACTGCAATTTTCATTATTAAATTTTCATTAAATACTTAGTTGCAAAGTTGTTAAATTATTCTCTATCAAAAAAATTTCTTATTTTAGATTTCTATAAATTTTTCAAGATGATCCGGATTTTTTTTATCATATTTTCCTGTTTTTTATTAACGACTTCTAATGCTCAAGTAATCGATAATTTTACTGACGGCGATTATACTTTAAATCCGGTTTGGGCGCCAAGCGCCCCCATAGACTTTACAATTGCTTCCGGACAATTAAAGTCAGTCAATACAACTACTAATACAAGTTTTTACATTAGCACAACAAATACATTAGCCGTTAATTGCGTTTGGGAATTTTGGGTAAACCTTCAATTTGCTACTTCGGGGGCTAATTATGTGGACGCTTATTTAACGGCTGATAATAGTAATTTGTTAAGCCCTGCACTTAATGGGTACTTTGTGCGAATAGGAAATACATCTGACGATATTTGCTTATATAAAAATACCGCTGGCACACAAACTATAATTATTGACGGTGCTAATGCAAGTGTATCCAGCTCAAGCAATAACCTTATTAAAATTAGAGTAACCCGTACTTCCTCCAATTTATTTACTTTAGAAAGAGATATAACAGGAACAGGAACTACCTATATTACCGAAGGGACAGTTACTGATGGTACTTTTTCAAGTTCTTTATTTTTTGGCTTTGCCATAAAACAATCTACAGCAAGTTTTTTTGGTAAACATTTTTTTGATGATATTTCTGTTTCTACTATTGTTTTAGACGTAACGGCTCCCACAATTATTAGCGCTACAGCAACTTCTTCTACTAGTATTGATGTGTTCTTTAATGAATCCTTAGATTTAACTACATCGCAAACAAGCACTAATTATAGCATTAATCCAGCAATTGGAAATCCCATTACTGCAATTCGCGATGTAAGTAATTTAAGTTTAGTGCATTTAACTGTTGGAACGCCTATAAGTAATGGAAACTATACAATTAGTATAAATGGCATTCAGGATTTAGTGGGTAATGCAATGACAACGTCAACGGTTAGTTTTAATTATTTTGTAGCAGCAACTCCAAATTTTAAGGACATTGTTATTAATGAAATATATGCTGACCCATCACCAATAGTCAACTTAACCGCCGCGGAATTTATTGAACTCTACAATAACAGTTCAAATTCTTTTAATTTAAACGGCTTAAAACTAACGGACGGAACAAGTATTGCTACATTGGGTAATTATACATTACTACCAAATGGTTATGTGATAGTTTGTCCTATTGCAGATACGGCGCAATTTACTGCTTTAGGTTCTATGAATAAATTAGGAGTAAGCTCTTTTCCTTCTTTAAATAACGCTAGTGATAATATTTATTTAGAAAATAGTTCAAATGTAGTTTTAGATAGTGTAAATTATTTTGACACCTGGTACCAAAATACTATTAAAAAAAATGGAGGTTGGACTTTAGAACAAATAAACCCAAATCAAAATGTGGCATGCTCACAAGCTAATAATTGGACTGCTTCAAATGATGTTGATGGCGGAACTCCGGGTTTTGTAAATTCTGTATATTCAATTGCCCCTGATATTACAGGGCCAAATATAGCAGCTTTAACAATTATCGACTCAACACATATTTCAGTTTGTTTTAATGATGTGATTAGCACATCTCAATTAACTAACAATTTAAATTACTCAATTAATAATTCTATTGGCTCTCCAAGTTTATCAGTAAGCGGAAGCGGGAATATGTGTGCAATTATTTCATTAAGTAATCCCTTGATAAATAATACAAGTTATACACTTTCGGTTTCTGGAATTACAGATTGTAACGGAAACAGTATTAGTACGCCAACAGTTAGTTTTACATTTATCGTGTATAGCACTCCCTTATTCAAAGATGTTGTTATTAACGAAGTGCTGATTGATGTAAATCCTATACCGGCAGGCATTCCAGCTACTCAATATTTAGAACTGTATAATAAAAGCACGAAAAACTTTAATCTAAATGGTTGGCAGTTTACCGATGGGCAAACTATTTCAACAATTACTACTAACTATGCGTTATTTCCAAATTCGTATGTAGTAATTGCCAAAAGTGCAGATACAGCTTTATTTATAGGAACACCTAATAAAATTGGAACCAGTACTTTTCCAACGTTTAATGTTACTGGTGATTTAATTTCTTTATCAGATAATTTTGCAACAACAATCGATTCATTAAGATACACCACCCTTTGGTATAAAGATGCTGTAAAAGATGATGGAGGTTGGAGTTTAGAGCAAATAAACCCAAATCAAAATGTGGGATGCTTGCAAGCTAATAATTGGATGGCTTCAAATGATATAGATGGCGGAACTCCAGGATCAGTAAATTCTGTTTATTCTATTGCACCCGATATTACAGGGCCAAGCATTTCTTCCTTAACGATTATTGACTCAACTCATGTTTCTGTTTGTTTTAATGATGTTATTAGCACTACTCAATTAACGAACATCTCAAATTACTCTATCAATAATTCCATTGGCTCACCGTCTTTAGCTTTAACTAGTAACGACAATTTTTGTGCTACGTTATCGCTCAGTAATACTTTGGTAAATAATACAAGTTATACATTAGCGGTTTCCGGCATTTCAGATTGCAGTGGAAATGCAATAATGACTGCAACCCTTAGTTTTACTTATGTTGATTTTGGAACGCCTAATTTTAAAGACATTGTAATTAATGAAATTTATGCCGATCCTTCACCATTAGTTAACTTAACAAGTTGTGCGTTTATTGAACTATACAACAAAAGCGTAAATCCGTTTAATTTAAATGGACTAAAAGTAACAGACGGTACTTCGATTGCCACCTTTGGAACATATACCTTGGCGCCAAATAGTTATGTTATTATTTGTCCGATAGCTGATACCGCTCAATTTACTGCCTTAGGATATAACAACAAATTAGGAGTAAGTAGTTTTCCATCTTTGAACAATGCCAGTGATAATTTGTATTTAAAAACAGCTACCAACAATGTAATTGATAGTGTTAATTATTTTGACACTTGGTATAAAAATGCCATAAAAAAAGATGGTGGTTACACCTTAGAACTCATAAATCCTACCCAAAATGTAACTTGCTCGCAAACTAATAATTGGATTGGTTCAAATGATGTAAATGGTGGAACCCCCGGTTTTGTAAATTCGGTTTATTCTGTTTCTCCTGATTTAACAGGACCAAAAATTAATTCGATTAATGTGATTGATTCAACGCATATTTCAGTATGTTTTGATGATGTAATTTCTGCTTCACAATTAAGTGCAATAATAAATTACACCATAAGCGGTTCAATTGGCTCTCCAATAGCAGCTTCTGCATCAAATGGAAATACGTGCGTTAATTTAACTCTTTCAAATAAATTAATAAATGCTACTAACTACACACTAACGGTTTTTGGATTAACAGATTGTAATGGAAATTTAATTACTCCAAACACAGGTACGCTTTCTTATTACAAGCATAAAGCACTAGATGTTGTAATTAATGAATTAATGCCAGATCCAGACCCCGCTATTGACTTACCAAATGAAGAATATGTTGAATTGAAAAACCGAACACCTTTTAATATTAATTTAAAAAACTGGAGTTTTTCTACAACAACATCTTCAAAAAAATTACCAGATATAACCATTAAGCCAGACAGCTTTATTGTATTGACAGGTTCAGGGAATGCGCCGCAATTTTTTGATAATTTTGGAATAGTTGTTAATGAAGTAATTAGTTTTCCGGCCTTAACAAATAGTAGTGGCATATTAACACTGAGAGATAGTAATGGTGTTGTGATAAATACGATTAGTTATTTAACAAGTTGGTATAACGATGCTAACAAGCAAGACGGAGGTTGGAGTATGGAACAAATCGATTCAAATAATCCATGTGCAGGCCAAAGCAACTGGCGAGCTAGTAATCATCCTAGCGGAGGAAGCCCAGGAAGAAGAAATTCGGTTTTTGCAGCCAATCCCGATAATAATTTTCCTCAATTAGATAGAATAGCAGTCATAAGTGCTGACACTATTATTTTAATTTTTACAGAACCTTTAGACAGCATTAGCTTAATCAATGCAGCTAATTATAATTTTGATAATGGATTAACACAACCCACTTATGTATTGCCATTAGCACCAGATTACAGAAAAGTAAAGGTTAAGTTATCTAACGCTATGCAAGTAGGTGTTATTTATAATTGTACTGTTTTAAGTGGGATTACCGATTGCGTTGGGAATAATTTAATTAATGGAACAGCCCCATTTGCTTTACCGCAAGCTCCTGAGCCAAATGACGTTGTGATAAATGAAATATTATTTGACCCAAATACTGGTGGAGTAGATTTTGTGGAATTGTATAACAGAAGTAGCAAAGCTATCAATTTAAAAGATATACGCATTGGCTCAATGGATACAATTACCGGTAATTTGACCTATACAGAAGATATTACAACAGAAGGTTATTTATTATTCCCTGAAAAATATTTAGTAATTAGCGAAAATGGAACTGCTATAAAACAAATTTACTTAACCCCCAACCCTAAAGGGTTTTTAGATATTCCCACTTTACCTAGTATGAATACTACAAATGATGTGGTGACATTAAGTGATGCAAATCTTATTGTTATTGATAATTTTAAATATACCAGTAAAATGCATTTTCCTTTATTAGTTAGTACTAAAGGTGTATCCCTTGAACGTATTGATTTTAATAGGCCTACAAATGATAGAACGAATTGGAATAGTGCATCCGAAGGCGTTGGATTTGCAACTCCCGCTTATCGTAACTCTCAATATTTACAAGCCGATGGCGGAAGTGGGGTTTCTATTTCAAATCCTTTATTTTCGCCTGATAATGATGGTTATAATGATGTATTAAATATCAGTTATCAATTAGATGAGCCTGGAAAAGCAGCCAACGTTTATATTTATGATAGCAGAGGCCGACAAGTGCGTCACTTAATTAGGAACGAACAATTAGCACAAGACGGTACTTTAAGTTGGAATGGCATTAATGATGATAACGAAAAAGCACCCATTGGAATTTATGTAGTTTATGTTGAACTGTTTAATTTATCAGGAAAAGTAAATAAATATAAATTAAGCTGCACTTTAGCAGGTAAACTTTAATGTGATGCTTGATGATTTTCTTGCACTTATTTATCCTCGTAATTGCGTCGCTTGTGGTAATTCACTTTACAAGCACGAAGAACAAGTTTGTAATTTCTGTTATTTAAATTTACCTAAAACTAATTTTCATAAACAAACACGTAATCCGGTAGACGCTTTGTTTTATGGCAGAACACGTTTATTATTAGCAAGCAGTTTTTATTTGTTTACCAAAAAAGGAAGTATTCAAAAGATACTGCATGCCATTAAATATAAAAGTAATAAAGACTTAGCGGTGCTTGTTGGAAAATGGTATGCTGAAGATTTATTACAAAATCCCATCATCAGCAAAGCAGATTATATTATTCCTGTTCCTTTACACAGCAAAAAATTTAAAACGCGAGGATATAATCAAAGTGAAGAATTTGCTAAAGGTTTATCAGAAGGATTGAAAATACCATTAAATACAAGTGTTTTACAGCGAAAAGAATTTACTGAAACACAAACTAAAAAAAGTAAATATGAGCGTTGGGAAAATGTAGAAGAAGTTTTTGAATTAATTAATTCTGACACATTTAAAAACAAACATGTTGTATTAGTTGATGATGTGATAACAACCGGCGCAACTATTGAAGCTTGTTGTCAGTTGTTACAGCAAATCGAAGGAATACAAATTAGCGTATTAAGTATTGCATACGCAGATAAATAATCTTTAGTGGACCCTTTTTAAAATATGTTCTGATACAATAAATTTAGCGAGGATATTCTATTCTTACATGATAAATATTCATTAATCGTTTTTTGAATATTTTTTTTATCTGGTTAATATCTTTAAATGTGATGTCAGCATTCATAAATTGGTTTTCGTTGATTTGGTGATCAATTATTCTATCAACTAGTTCGTCAATTGTAATTGCATCGTATTTTTTTAAACTTCGGGAAGAGGCTTCTACACCATCTGCCATCATCAAAATGGCAGTTTCCTTGCTAAAAGGAATTGGCCCTGGATAACGAAACAGATCTTCATTAATAATCTCGCCAACATGTTCTTTCTTATAATTTTGTAAGAAATAACGTGTTGTGGTTGTGCCGTGATGCGTGCGTATAAAATCAATAATAGTTTCTGGCAGTTTATTTTCTTTTGCAATTTCTATTCCTTTGATAACGTGTTCAATAATAATTTGCGCACTGTCTTCTGCCGATAAGTCTTCATGAGGACTAACTTCGCCTACTTGATTTTCAGTAAAAAATCGAGGGTTACTCATTTTACCAATATCATGATACATTGCCCCAGTTCTAACTAAAAGCGCATTTCCACCAATTTTATAGCATGCCTCCTCAGCTAAATTAGCTACTTGCAATGAATGCTGAAAAGTACCAGGCACTTTTTGTGATAATTGTCGCAACAAGGTTGAGTTTAAATCGCATAATTCTAATAGAGTAAAATCTGAAGTAAATCCAAATAGCTTTTCGAAAAAATAAATCAGTGGAAATGCAAACAATACACATATACTACTTATTAAAAAAGGCACATAACTTTCAAAAGAGCTAATTGCTGCTGTTGTATTATTTATTAAATGATACGCTATAAAAGTTAGCGCATAAAACACAAATGTAAGTAGTGCTGACACAAAAAGTTTTGAGCGCTTTCCCATATCTGCAATGCTAAAAATTGTTCCAATGCCAGTTATTAATTGTATAAAAACAAATTCAAATTTATCAGTGGTAAAAAAGGCACAAATTAAAATGATATTTAAAAAATTAAAGAGCGCCGTTCGGCTATCAAAAAAAACTCGGATTAATATCGGGACTAAGCAAAATGGAACTGAGTAGATTAAGGCCGAATTATACTTAGCAACAATACTTGTAATTAAAACAACTATAGTTATTAGCAAAAATATAAATGTAACTTGAGAATTTTGACTAAAAATTGGTTTTCTAAAAAAAGCTAAAAACAACATCATAATTCCAAGAATTAATAGGCAAGCTAAAAATTGACCTGCAATTATTGAATATAATGGAGTTAGTTTTTTTTGTTCATTTATTTCGTCAAGGTAACTTCTTAAAATTAGTAGATGTTCTGCGTTTACAACTTCATTTTTGTGGATTAGCACTTCTCCTGTTTTAATTTTTGATTTGTAAACAGTATTTTCTTTTGCTTCATCTGCAGTAATATCATTCGAAAGCAACTCATCGTATATGATATTCGGAACTAGGTGCGATTCAATTCTATTTATTAAAGATTGATTATTTATTTTTTGTAATAAGAATAGTCTAATTTTTTCTTTATTGTATAAGTTTTGTTTTTGGGTTAATGTAACTTCATTATCGCTTACAACATACATAATTGAATCTTGCAGTGAAAGTGGCGTTGATGAAAAATAAACACCAACTTTATATATGCTATCTAAATAGGTGCTTACATTCTTTTTTTCATTTTGCGTTAGCTCGGCAGCATTTTGCAAAATCTCAATAGATGTAATATTGTTCTTTATAAAATAAGCTATTTTTTTTGTGGACTCTTTTTCTTCTAAAGTCAGTTCAGAAGTCGATTTTTTAATTAAAAAGTCAAAGGGAGCAATTAAATCTTCATGCAGCCAAACGTCACCAACTAGATTGTTTTTTGGTTCTATATAGGTATGTTTTGGTAATAATACAGTACAGGTTAGTACAACAATTGTAAATACTATTCCTTTGTACCAAAGAGCATGTTTATCTCTTATTTTTGTTAGGAAGGGATTCATTAAAGCAAAAGAAAGTAAATTTTAATGACAAATGGCAGGAAGTATTTTTGATTATGAACAAAACGATTTTAATTTTACCTCACTAATGTAACATGTCCTACATGTATTTCAGTTTCTTTAGAGAGTATATTTTTAAATTCGCATTTCCAGGCATACACATCATCCGTACAAGCTTGGTTTTTATAAGTTCCATTCCATCCTGATTCGGTATCATCTGTTTGAAAAATTAATTCCCCCCATCTATTAAAAATCATAAAACTGTAATCTTCAACGCCAATGACTAATGGTTTAAAAACATCATTTAAATTATCTTTATTGCCTGGAGTAAATGCATTTGGAATCCAAAATCTAAATTCAGGGATAACTTTAATTACTAAAGTAGCCGAATTTGAACATGCGTAAATATTAGTGATTGTTTGGGTTACAAAATAATCATCCCACGTTAAATAAGTATGCAATGGATTAACTTCGTTTGAAGTAACTCCATCATCAAAATTATAATTCCAACTTACAATATCAGGAGAAGCGGATGTATTATAAAAGAAAATAGTTGGATCAAAAATAGATGTTACTAATGGAGTGGCCGTAAAATTAGCTATTGGCGAAGGATTAACGGTTATGCTAGAGGCCGTTGAAAGTTGATTAACATCAACGCATTGGCTATTGGTTGAAATACTAAGCGAAAATGTGTAAATACCCGGCGGACTAAAAGTATGCTTAGGATTTGATTCCGTTGAGGTTGTTCCGTCGCTGAAACTCCAAAGATAACTGATGGTTGATGCAGCCGAACTTGTACTTGAAAATTGTACTTCAAGCGGATCGCAACCTACAGTTGTTATGGGATTAATAGCAGCAACTGGATTTTGGTATAATTCGATGATACTTGTAGTAGTATCTATACAGCCATTTTCATTGGCAATTAATTGTACAGGATATAAGCCGGGAGCATTATATGAGATATTTGAAACTAGTGGATTAGTTGAATTCTGTATTGATGAATTAGCGCCAAAATCCCACGTTAATTGCCCGTTAATTCCTTGAAAAATGGATGTGCTTGTAAATGAAAAATTATTTAAATTGAAGCATAATCCAGTGGCCGAAATAAAATTAAAACTTGCTACGGGAGTTGGGTTTACTGTTATAGAATTTACAGACGCAAGCAAACTTGTATCTACACAATTTTGATTTGTAATTACACTTAACGAAAAACTATAAATGCCTGCAGGCGAAAAAACATGAGTGGGGTCTTGAGCAGTTGAAGTACTGCCATCACTAAACGTCCAGAGGTAAGTCATAGGAGTAGCAGCGGTGCTTGTATTTAAAAAATTGACTGTTAAAGGGTCGCAACCTACAGCGGGAAAGGTGCTGACAGATGCATTTGGATTTTCAAATACTTCAATAGTTTTTGTTGAAGTAGCTGTGCAACCGTTTTCGTTAATCGTAAATGCTACTGGATAAACTCCGGGCGCATTAAATGTTACATTATTAACGGTTAAAGTGTTTGCGGTTTGAGGATTTGCATTTGTCCCAAAATTCCAATTAAACGTGCCGTTACCTTGAAAAAGTCCAGTCCCATTAAAGTTAAAGTTGTTACCATTTAAACACTGAGCATTTGGTGCAATATAATCTGGAGATAATAAGGGATAAACGTTAAATACTTCTGTTGTAGTATCTCCGCAACTGCTTCCTGGATTAACAATTAATGTTACAGTGTATGTTCCGCTATTTGTAAACGTATAAGTAGGGTTATAAGAAGTAGAAGTATCTGCTAATGTTGATGAGTCTCCAAAGTCCCAAAAATAGGTTGAGCCGTTAAAACTATTATTCCAATACGAAATAGTGAAGCCGTTGCAATACCCAGTTCCCTGACCGTTATTAGTGGAAGTTTGAGATAGAATATCGGCTGATACTACAAATGGACAATTAATAACATTAAACTGAAAGTCACGATGATGAACATCGATTAGTTGACCATTTCTATATTCACTTACACAAACGCCAACTACCCACTGTCCTAATATATTTGGCACGCCATCTAAAAAACCAGTATTAGGATTAATGTTGATCGCAGGACTTGAAGCTAAAGGGTAACTAGCAGAATAGGGAGCAATAAATGGTACGCTAAAATAAGGTTGTGGAGTATTAACAGTTGGACAAGCGGGTGGTGGGTTTGTACATAAAGGACTTCCAGACACACCATTATTTAAGGTAGGACAGCATGCATCAAGTCCATTAAACGGCGTGCACAAACTATATACTAATGAATCTCCATCAGGATCTATCGCAGAATGATCAAATGCAATTGGTAATCCGCTACAAATATAAATTGGTGGCCTTTTAGTAAAACGCGGACTGTTATTAACAGCTACAACTTCAGGACCAGGGATATGTTGCCAATAAGTAGCTCCTACTGCACCTGGATTTATTAAATTTAAGATTGTTCCATTTCTGCAGCATCTCTGATAAACGACATAATAGCCGCCAGTGATAGGGGGTAAATTAACCGTTATTTCGTATAATGCTTCCTCTACACAGGCATTACCTGAGGTGGTGGGTGCACAAGGGCTATTATTGCTCGGCGGAACAGTGTTAAATGATAAAGCCGTAAAATTTCCAGAAATAACGACATTATTAAAAACATCATAAATTGTAAAATAAGCTGGAATAATATTTCCTTGACTGTCTGGAAAACCATCAAAAGGTGGAATTCCATTTAAACAATCCCTGTATACCTTCATGTGTATTTTATAATTATTTCCCCCTAAATTATCATAGTATATTTCTCCGCCCACAATGTGGGTTGCAGAAGCTACTTTACATAGCAACAAAAGCAGAATAAATAAATATGATTTAATTCTTTGAATTGTTGTTAATCTTTAAATACATGAAAAAATCCATTCAATTTTCTTCCATCAGATACATTAAGAACATAAAAGTAAGTTCCATCACTTAAAATAGGTGACCAATCATTTTTATAATCATCACTAGTATATAATTTATTTCCCCATCTACTGAACACATTTAATGATGAGCCAGGGAAATATTCTAATCCATTAATTCTAAAGAAATCATTTATGCCATCTCCGTTAGGAGTAACAACGTTAGGAGCTAAAATGTTGCAATCTATACTATTAATATCAATTGCCAAAGTATCTGTATATAAACATTGATCGGTAACTACAATGGTGTATGAGCCATTGCTTGGAGTTAAGCTCTGCGTAAAATAAAATGTATAGTTAGTCGTATCAAACGGAACAATACCACCACCAGGGATTAACCAACTAATTGTGTATGGTTGATTACCGCCATCTACTCTCACAGTAATTGCTTTGATAGAATCCAAACAAAATATAACTGGAGACGTATTAATAATTTGTGGCGCAGTAGTAATTAGGCTAGGGGTAAAAACTATTGTGCTAGTGCAGGAAGGCAAGCTTGAACCTATTAATGTATAAGTAGAATTTATAAGCGGAGAAACTACAATAGAATTAGTTATTGCTCCAGTGCTCCAAGTATAACTATTGGCGCCACTTGCTGTAACGGTTGTAGTTTGTCCGGCGCAGTATGGCGTGCCTGTGACAGTAAGAGTTGGCGGAGGCGTAACGCTAACGGTATAAACGGCTGTGTTTGAGCAAGACGCAGCTATTGAACTTACCGTGTAATTTGTAGTGATAGTAGGTGAAACATTTATAGAGGAGCTATTAGAACCTGTATTCCAAGTATAACTTGTGCTGCCTGATGCTGTTAGAGTGGTGTTTTGTCCTAAACAAATAGAGTTATTTCCAGTTACAGAAAGTGATATGCCAACAACACTTACTGTTGAAACAGCAGAATTGGTGCAAGCACCATTTGCTCCTATTACCGTATAAGTTGTATTTACATTAGGACTCACAAATAAAGTATCATTTGCAACTCCATTACTCCAAGTATAGGTTGTTGCTCCAGATGCCGTTAAAGAGGCTGTTGTGCCAATGCAAATTAAAGTGTTTGAACTAACAATTGTAGGAGTAGATACAGGATTTATAGTAATTGTTTGCGTTGTGGGCTTATTGCAAATATCATTTACTGCAATGGTAAAATTTGTTGGTGCATTTATTGGCCCAGTGTTTAAGGTGGGAGTATTTACTGGCGGTGCTGTCCAAGTGTAAGTATAAGGCGGATAACCGTTGGTTGCACCTGCATTTAGTAAAATCGAGTTTCCGGTGCAAACTGAAGTGCTATTTTGCCCAATACCAATAGGTACATAATCTTCAATGTATAAATTAAATTTTATAGAATTAGTTGATAAACAAGATAAAGTATTGGTTACAAAACTCGACATTTCAAATTTTATAGTGTCTGTCCCTTCAATTAAATTATCTTGCAGCGCATTGATATTACAAATCTTAATTGTGTCCTGGTTTGCGGCAAAAATTAATTTTGTTGGCCAAGAAAATCCCGGGTTTCCAGTTTGAATATAATCTGGACCTAATAATGCATTCCCAGTAACCTGAAGGTTAAATGAATCTACAACAGATATATTGCCATTTCTAATAAAATAAGCACAATAGGTATTACAATCTTCCACTAAAACTGAATCAGGAATGTTTGAATTTGAATTTATTGTATAAACATTTAACGGAGGGGCGCTACTAAATGATCCGCCTTGTAAAAATACTCCAGAATCCCATACGCCATCACCACCATCAGCAATAGCAATTTTTATATGATAGGTTTGCCCACAAATCACATTCTCTAGCGCATATAAAGCTGTTGTAATTCCATCAAATTCGCAATTAATTGTATTACCAGCATTGCTTCTGTAATATAATGCGTTTAAACCGCCGTTCACATTATCAATCGATACTGGAGTGTTAGTTCCGGGCAAAAGCGCTACATTTTTATTCACGAAATTTCCACCAGCGGGATTAGGCCCACTTAAAAAGAAAGCAAACGCGTCATTTACTCCCGCATTTACATATTCTGGGTATTCCTCTGAACCGAAACAATATCTAAATTTAAGGGAGTCGCCGTTTGGTATAAAATCAAATTCAAGTACTGCTGCATCAAAAGTAAAAACACCAGAGACAGCATCTAATAAAGGATCGCCAGCACCAACCCAGTTTGTTCCAGTGCCACCAGAATTATTTGGACCTTGAGGGCCATTTGCATTAGCAGTAGAAGCATGACCAGTGCTTAAATAAACACCAGACGGAATTCCTAAATTAGTGCTAGCTGTAGCAAAAAATTGAGCTATTTGCAGTGGATTGCCTGTATAGGTAATATTACTTGCAGTAACGCCATTGCCCAGCAGTACATTTTGCACTAATTGCTGGGGAGTTAATGTTTGCGTAGTTGTTAACTGTGCTTTTATGTTAACAGAAGCAAAAAGGATAAAAACTATTATAAAATAAAATATTCTCATAAATTCAAAAATAAGTGATAAACAAGTCATTAACAACTTTTTCAATCATTCAAAATGGCATTTTAAATAAAAAAAGTACATTAGTACCAAAATTTTACAACAATGGAGCAAAATCAAATACAAACCTATGTAAACGCTCATAAAGAGCGTTTCTTAAATGAACTTGTAGATTTATTAAAAATACCATCTATAAGTGCTAAGCTAGAACATAAACCCGATATGCAAAAAACAGCAGAAGCTGTAAAACAACGATTAATTGAGGCTGGTGCAGATAATGTAGAAATTTGTCAAACAAAAGGTTATCCGGTTGTTTATGGCGAAAAAATAATTGATTCATCAAAACCAACAGTAGTAGTTTATGGGCATTATGATGTACAGCCTGCCGATCCAATTAATTTATGGGATTCACCTCCATTTGAACCTGTCATTAAAAAAACGGACATTCATCCTGAAGGCGCCATTTTTGCCCGTGGAAGTTGTGATGATAAAGGCCAAATGTATATGCACGTAAAGGCTTTTGAAACAATGATGAAAACGAACACATTGCCTTGTAATGTGAAGTTTATGATTGAAGGCGAAGAAGAAGTTGGCTCTCCAAATTTGGGTCCTTGGATTATTGAGAATAAAGAAAAATTAAAAGGAGATATTATTTTAATATCTGATACCTCTATCATTGCAAATGATATTCCAAGTATTGACGCCGGCTTAAGAGGCTTAGCTTATATGGAAGTTGAAGTAACTGGACCTAATAGAGACTTACACAGTGGCGTTTATGGTGGTGCTGTAGCAAATCCAATTAATATTTTATGTAAAATGATTGCGTCTTGTCACGATGAAAATAATCATATTACTGTTCCTGGATTTTATAATAACGTACAAGAGTTAAGCTCTGAAGAAAGGTCAGAAATGGCAAAAGCCCCTTTTGAATTAGAGGCATTTAAAAAAGATTTGAATATTGATGAAGAGCGAGGGGAAAAAGGTTATTCAACAAACGAACGAACAGGTATTCGCCCAACGCTAGATGTGAATGGCATTTGGGGAGGTTATACTGGCGAAGGAGCAAAAACAGTTTTACCTTCCGAGGCATTTGCAAAAATCTCCATGCGTTTAGTGCCAAATCAATCTTCAAAAGAAATTAGCGATTTATTTATCAAACATTTTGAGAGCATTGCACCAAAATCAGTAAAGGTAAAAGTTACTGCTCATCATGGCGGAGAACCTGTTGTGGTGCCGATTACATCGAAAGGATTTTTAGCAGCTAGCAAAGCTATGGAAGAAACTTATGGTAAAAAACCAGTACCAACCCGCAGTGGAGGAAGTATTCCTATCGTTGCTTTATTTAAAAAGGAGTTAGGAATGGATAGTATATTATTTGGTTTTGGATTAGATAGCGATGGGTTGCATTCGCCCAACGAACACTATGGTTTATTTAATTATTACCGAGGTATTGAAACCATTCCATTGTTTTACAAATATTTTACAGCGTAACACAGATCAACTCTGCCAGAGTTCTAAACTCTGGCAGAGTTTAAAATAATGGCCAAAAAAAACATAGCAATTATTGGAGGTGGCGCATCAGCTTTGATGTTGGCTTGTTCATTAGATGCTAGTAAATACAATATTTCTATCTATGAAAAAAATGCAGCCGTAGGACGTAAATTTTTGGTTGCAGGAAAAGGCGGATTCAATTTAACGCATTCTGAAGACGTTACTCAGTTCGCAGAACGTTATCACCCAAAAAAATTTATTGAACCATTTATTGAACATTTTTCAAATACTGATTTTAGAAATTGGTTAACATCAATTGGTATTGAAACCTACGTTGGAAGCAGTAAACGAGTGTTTCCTAAAAAAGGAATTAAACCCATTGAAGTATTAAAAGCGATTGAATCTCAACTTCAAAAAAATAAAGCTTCTGTTTTCTATAATCATACTTGGCAAGGTTGGGATAATGATGAGCTACTGTTTTCTCATCAAAATGAACTCATCAAAATAAAACCTGATGTAGTTGTTTTTGCGCTTGGCGGAGCAAGTTGGAAAGTAACAGGAAGCGACGGAAGCTGGACCTCGTACTTTAACGAAAAAGGAATTCAAATTAAGAAATTTTATCCGTCAAACTGTGCCTATAAAATTAATTGGAATTCTGCTTTTATAAAAATGCATCAAGGTAATGCTTTAAAAAATTGCGAGTTTACCTGCGGTAATATTTCACGAAAAGGCGAAGCTGTTATCACTGAATTTGGAATTGAAGGAAGCGGTATTTATCCATTGAGTGGAGAGATTAGGAAGCAACTTATTCGCCCCAACATTAGTCACCCTGAACTCGTTTCAGGGTCTCATGAGATGCTGAAACAATTTCAGCATGGCGGAGTAGCTAAATTATATATCGACTTCAAACCTGATTTATCTGTAGATGAAATTAAAAAACGTATAGAAAATAAAGGCAATTTATCTACCAAAGATGTTCTTGAAAAAAAAATAAACCTAACTTCTACTCAAGTAGAATTATTGAAACTTGCTTCTTCAAAAGAAGAATATAATGACACTCATTTTTTAAGTCAGTTACTAAAAAAATACCCATTACATATTGTAGATTTTGCTCCAATAGACGATGCTATTTCAACAGTTGGAGGATTATCTTTGGAAGAAGTAAATGAAAATTTAGAAATAAAAAAACTGTGTAATACCTATGTAATAGGGGAAATGCTTGATTGGGATGCGCCTACCGGCGGTTATTTATTACAAGCTTGTTTTAGTATGGGTAAATTTTTGGCCGATAAATTAAACGTAAAATAGATTTAGTTTATATTACTCTATAATTACTTTTATACTATTTGTTTTACTATTGTTTGTAAAATTGAGTATGTATAATCCACTTCCAAATGCACTTAAATTAATTTCCTTTTTAAGACTACCATTAAAATCAATTAACTGCTCAGAGTAAATTTTTTTGCCAATAGCATTGAATATTTCTAAGTGATAATTTTCTTTGATGGCTGAAAATAAATTAAGAGTAATGTTTCCTGAACTAGGGTTTGGATATACAGTAATTTTCGCATCATTAATAAGGTTATTTACCGAAGTAATTACCGAATTTGAAATATTAATATTGTCTAAATAAATTGCTTGACCATAAAAACCCCTGTTTTGAAATGATACCATTACATTAGGATCGCCAGCATACGCTGATAAATCAATTGTATCTCTTTTCCATTGCGTTGCTGTTGGAATGAAAATGGAGCTTGATTTATCGGGAGCTGTTGCTAAATTGGTATTGCCTTTAATGTAAACTTGTGTATAGCTATAACCACAGTCATTTGATACTAGAACAGCAAGCGTATCTGTATAGGTATTATCATACCTAGCATATGCTCTATCAAATAGGAGTAACGGATGGCTTGAAAAACTAAAATCAAATTTCGGCGTTCTCAATTCGTCGCGTTTTCTATTAACATCATTATTAAAATTGTCAAAGTAAACAGATTGTGAACTAGTTCCAAATCCCCCTGCTAAAAGGCTATGTTCCCAAATAACCCCATCATTTCCTTGGTCGTAGTTTTCCCAGTTACTAGGCGTAGCTGATGCTGTAAACCCTTCAGAGAAAGGTATTGCTTGGGGTATTGTAACATTAATGAAAGATGTTTTAGTGATAGAATTTGAGCCGTTGCTATTTGAGATGGTGAGTGTAACATTATAAATTCCGGTTGCTGAATAGGATATTGTTGGATTTGGTAAAGTTGAAGTTGAAGGCGATCCTCCTGCAAATGTCCAGTTCCAAGTTGTAGGGTTGCCGATGCTTAAATCAGTAAAAGCTACAGATTGATTAACACATATAGTATTTGTATTGGCTGCAAAATCAGGGGCAGGAGCAAAGCTTGTATTGATGGGTAGTTCCCAAACTCCTCTGCCATAATATGCAACGCGCAATAAGCTTGCTGCTGTGCCAGGATTGTATAACATAAAATCTCTTATAGATGCAATTGAAGGTAAGTTGTAAGAAATATTTATCCAATTTGTCATGGTAGCATCTTTGTAATAAACAGCATTTGCTGAACAGATATAAATTGTTTCATTAGGACTAAATTCGTCGTGATAAATTTTTAAAATATTAACTAGGGGTAAATTGGATGAAACATTTGTCCATGCAGCTCCTCTGTTTGTTGAGCGGTAAACCCTACTACCACAAGAAATATAAACCACATTTGAATTTGTTTTTACGGTTGCAATGTTGGCAAATAAATTTGTTGACGCTGGTGTTGTGAAATTTGTAAATGTTGGAGCAGCCGACAATACATTATCGCTTCTATAGATTTTACTATTAGCTGTTATTACATAAAGCACTGAGGAATCAGCTTGTGAAGAATTTATGGCCTTAATAGTTTGATTAAATGTGCTTATTTGACTCCATGTGGGGCTGCTGTTATTTAGATTAGTAGTTATCCAAACATTTTGTTCGCCACTAAAAGCAAGTGTATTATTTTTTTTAGTGAATTCTAAAACACTGTTATTTGTTGCTACAAATGGCAAGTTATAACTAGTTTCAGAACTGTTAACAGGCCTTCTATCGCCAGTTTCATAATAATAAACAACATTATTTGTCAAATAATCAAAAGATGATTTACTTGTCCAATCCCCACCTCTATTTGTTCTCCATGTATTTGAATTAAAATAAAGTTCTCCGTTATCTTGAGTTCCGATGCTAATCATATCTCGTTTAATTGGGCTCTGGCTTGCATGATAAATTTCAGTGGCACCTAGTTCATCACTTTTTGGAACCCAGTTGTCTCCCGCATCATTACTAAGCCATACACCGCCATCATTAATATTAAATAATTTGTTAGGAAAATTTGGATGAAATTTAATGGCGTGCATATCTGTATGTAATTGATCCCACCAATCAGTTAATTGTGTCCAGGTAATTCCGCCATCATCACTTCTCCATACTACATGTGCAACTACAAAAACAGTATTTTCATTTAGCGGATCTGCAGTCATGCCAAAATTATAGTCGCCTTGTCCGCCTCCAGCAGCATCGTAACCAACGAGACTTTGTGCTGGGTTATTATAAATAGTTATAAAGCTAGTACCACCATCAACTGATTTTAAAATTGTCCCTTCATCTGCTATCATTCCTAAATAAACCACATTAGGATTAGCTGCACTAACCGCTATCCGCATGCCGTTACCACTTCCTCCACCTGGAATAACAACCCCATTTGTAATCTGTGTCCAGGTACTTCCAAAGTCAGTTGAGCGCCAAAATTCCGAAAATGTGCATGCATAAAGTGTACTGGAACTTCCTGGTTTAAATTGCATATCTGTAAAATCGCCACCTGTTTTTACTAAACTCCAATTTGCCCCAGCATTGGTTGATTTATAAATTCCATTATCTGTAGCAGTAACCAAAACGTTAGTGTTAGTTGGATCCATTAAAATTTCTACCGGCAATCTATTTCCCATTCCAATGCTTGATTGCAGCCAATTCTGACCGCCATCTATACTTTTCCAAATTCCAAAATCTGGCGAATAATAATTTGGATCGCCGGTCCCTAAATAAATAATATTATCATTTGTATAATCTATACAAGCCGATGCACAAGCCGTTGAAGGTAATTTATCTGTGCCAGTTTTTACCCATGTCAATGCGCTATCATTACTTATCCATAAACCTCCTGATGCAGTAACAGCATACATTTTAAGTGGATTTGTAGGATGAAATTTTAACTGACAAACACGACCAATGCCGTTTACTTGCCCGCTTTCATTAGTGGGAAAGAGATTTGGACCAGTTTGTTGCCATGCAGTGCCAGGTTGCGAAAAACAAGAACATGAAAGTACAAGAAGAATAGCTATAGAAGTTTTGATATTAATTGACATGATAATAGTATTAAAAATAAATATATTTAATTTTTTTATTGCTGATCTTGCCATAATTTAAGTCGAGCATCAGCATCTAATATGCTTCCGTCTGCCTGAACGTATGGTTCTACTTTTAATTTCCAATGGTTAAATTTTTTTACATCAAGTGTATATTTTTTTATATCCTCTTCATCACGTTCTTCTTTTGTTTTAAACCAGCGACTTAAAAAATTTCTTTTTGATGATACGTTTTTTGATTGTCCTATAACATCATTTTCTTCTAGAGGTTTTTTTCGGTTTTCCCAAAACACATCATAGGCTTTCATAGCTTCAAAATAATTCACCTTAGGATCTTTTATCATATCAATCCAATATGGTTTTTTAGAATAGTTGATTGTTTTTTTTTGATTTTGAGAAAATAGTATAATGTTAATGAGCATTACACTTGCTGTTAAAACGATTTTTATTTTTACCATTATTTTAATGTTAAAGATGTTCTAGTATTTTTAAGCTCGAAGTTAAAAAATAATTGCAAAGGATTTAGCGGTTTTGGTTTTTTGATTAAATAGTGTATGATTATAAATTATATTCGTTTGTAATGAATTATAATTTATAGGTCTCTTTTAAATTTCACTCAATTTTACATCCTCCGTTTTTGAATTCTATAAAACTTACCGAACAGAAATGATTTAGAGGGTTTGAATATTTATTAACTCAATATCCCATTTTTTTTCGAAAACTACTTTTGTCAATTAGCTAGCTTGTGTATTTTTTTTAAACTGCAGACCCTGTTTTTAAATTGCTTCCATTTTGTGGAAAAAACATTTTTTAACTAACAATTAATCGAGTGAATGTTAGCATTTACTTATTAAATATTGGTGTTTTTTTGTAGAGGTGTCATATATTTACATATAATCTTTAACTTTTTTTATGAAAAACTTCTATTTTACTTTTTTTATAACGCTGTTTACTTTTCTTAGCTCTGAACAGTCTATTGCTCAGGAAATAAATCCAAAAATTCAAGAAGTTTATGGCAACATGACTGAACAAATTGCGCAAAACGAGCCAGATAGAATTAAAGCACTAAACGATTTATTAGAAAATAGAATTAAGATTGTTAACTCTCCTATTGTAGGAGACGACAAATACACTAAATTATCTAGTGTGCCCCTATTAAATAAATATAATCCTAACTTAGAAAGGGATAAAGAATTTGATCCGGAAAACTTTAATGCATTAAAATACAATATGAATTTTTTTACTACACAAACTCAAGTTTACCGAGTTGATAATACTGATTTTATTATTGTAATTGAAAAACAAAGAAAAGAAAATTAATCAAATCTACTTTTACTACAAAGCATAAAGAAAAAATTTTATTTAAAAATCATGAAACATATTTTAATATTTATGTTGTCGATTATTTCGACATGTTACTTTTCTCAAAATTATTTACTCAATGGTACTACAAATGGTACCACTATTTCAGGTTGTAGTGGTAATTTTTATGATGATGGAGGTGCAGGTTTAGGTGCTAATGGTGAGTATTCCAATAACGCAAACTGGACAATAACATTTTGTCCAAATACTCCAGGCGATAAGGTTAATTTATTGTTTACTGCATTTGATGTTGAAAATGGGTGGGATTTCATGTACATTTATGATGGCATTAATACAGCTGCCCCTTCTTTAGGTGTTTATTCTGGCGCTGTTACTCCTATTGGTAATGTACAAGCAACAGCTTCAAATGCATCAGGATGTATTACAATTAGTTTTACATCTGACGGCTCAGGTACTTATGGTGGTTGGCGTGCTGCAATTTCTTGTGTAACTCCTTGCGAAATTATCAATTCTGTGCTCAATAGTTCTACTCCGGCAGCTGGAGCAGGAGGAGTAATTAGAGTTTGTCAAGGTGCAAGCGTCACTTTTAATGGTAGCGGAACTTTTTCGTCAAATAGTTCAGCGGGTGCTAATTATTCTTGGGATTTTGATAATGGCTTAACTAGCTCAAGTCAAACGGCGACTACTACTTATTCGGCTCCCGGCGTTTATGTGGTTAATTTAAATATTAATAAAGCTGGTTGCATTAATTACAATAAAATTAACCAAATCGTTCATGTATCTACCACGCCCTCTTTTTCTGCAACAACCACAAGCACCAATTCAATTTGCCTGGGGCAAACAGCAACACTCATTGGTTCCGTTACGCCAACTCCATTTGTTACAAACTGCACTCCTCCTATAGCGGGTACAACTTTTTTGCCGGATGGTTCTGGTGTTTCTTATCAAACGTGTATAACGGTTGATTGTTTTCCTTCAAATCAAACAGTTACTTCTGCATCAGACATAGCAAATATTTGTATTAACATGGAACACTCTTACCTAGGTGATTTACAAATAGAGATAATCTGTCCAAATGGCACAATCGTGCCTTTAAAAACTTACGCGCAAGGTGGTGGAGGAACATACTTAGGAAATGCTTTAGATGATGGAACAACTAATCCAGGAACAGGAGCTAATTATTGTTTTTCTATGACTGGAACTGATCTTTTAGTAAACGGACCAACTGTAAATTCTGGCAATCCTACTGGATTATCTATTGCTGCGGGCACTTATTCTCCTGCCGCAAGTTTTGCTGACCTAGTAGGATGTCCGTTAAATGGTGGTTGGTGTATTAAAATTACAGATAATTTAAATCTTGATAACGGAACTATATTTAACTGGGATGTGAACTTTTCAACCGCAATTCCGGCCTCACTATCATTTACACCGAGCATTGTTTCTCAAACCTGGTCTGGAGCAAGCATTACTTCAACAGTTGGTAATAATGCGGTAATTACACCAACGTCAACAGGTACAAAATGTTACACTTTAACTGCTGTAGATAATTTTGGTTGTAGTTATACAACCGTTCAATGCGTCACAGTTACACCAGGTTCATATGCTGGAGTTAGTAATACCTTGGCAGTTTGTAACTCTGCAGCCTCTACAAATTTATTTTCTTTACTTGGAACAGGTGTTGCAACAACAGGCAGTTGGACTGGCCCTACACCTGCTCTAACAGGTGGTAATTTAGGTACTTTTAATCCTGCTGGGTTAACTGCAGGTGCTTATAATTATACGTATACGGTTCCTGCTTCAGGTAGCTGTCCTCCATCCACCGCTATTGTATCAGTAACGGTTCGGCCAAAGCCATCAGCCACTTTAACGTTTACTAATCCAACCTGTGCAAATCCAACTGGAGGTATCATAAATATTATTAATACATCTTCGCCATTACCTCCGCCAGCACAAACTATTTCAAGTTTCGGAAGTAGTTTAGGTTCAATTTCAGGACAAACGGTTACCGGATTAGGTTCGGTAACACCAGTTATTACATTAACCAATAATTATGGATGTACATTTACGGTCTCAGCTACATTAACTTTAGCTCCTGGACCTACAGCATTTTCTTTGACGCCATCAAATACAACCTGTGGCAATAATAATGGGACCTTAACATTTGGCGCACCCATAACTGGAGGTACTGCGCCCTACACCTATTCAGTAAATGGCGCAGCTGCAACTTCGGTAACATCAAGTTTATCAGTAGGCAATTATTCAGTTATAATTAAAGATGCAAACGGTTGTTCAATTACTCAAACAACGGCTATTACTGCATTATCATCGCCAACAGCTATTTCAGGATCTACTACACAAGCAAGTTGTAATACAAATAACGGAACATTTAGCGTTACAGGAGTTTCTGGAGGTACAGCCGTTTACACATACAGCGTAGATGGAGTTGGTACAACAAGTTTAACAAGTGGTTTGGCAGCCGGAACTCATACAATTTTAGTAAGAGATGCTAATGGATGTATTTTCAGCAGAACGTTTATTATTGGAACAGCAAGTGGCCCCTCAAGTTTTGTAGTCAACACAACAAATTCAAATTGTGGATTAGCGAACGGCACATCCACTGTATCAGGAGTAGTTGGAGGCACCCCAACCTATAGTTTTTCTTTTGATGGCGGAGCATTTGGCACAGGAACCACTGCTTCAGGTTTAACTGCTGGGAATCATACGGTAGTTGTAAAAGATATTAATGCTTGTACATTGACAGTTACATATAGTGTTTCAAATAATGCACCCCCAACAGCAGCTATTTCAAGTTCACTAAATGTGCTATGTAATGGCTCATCAACAGGTAGTTTAACAGTAGTTCCCACGGGTGGCACAGGTCCATATACTTATACACTAACAAGTCCAACTCAAACCAATACAACTGGAGCATTTGCAAGTTTACCTGCTGGAACTTATAGTATAACTGTGAAAGATAATTTTGCATGTACAGCAACAGTTACAGCAGTTATTAGTCAACCAACATTACTCACAGGAACAGTAAGTTATGTCCCAGTTAATTGCTTTGGAAATGCTACAGGATCTGTTTCAGCAAGTGGTTCAGGTGGTGTGGCTCCATATACTTATTTGTGGCCGGCTCTAGGAAATAGTACTTTATCAACTGTTGGTGGAGTAGCGGCTGGAACCTACACGGTTACAATCAGAGATGCTAATTTATGTTCAATTACAAGAACAATTACTGTAACTCAGCCAACGTCGTTAACATTAACATCCACACTTACTCCTGCTACATGTAGTTTGCCTAATGGTTCAGGAACGGTAACTGTTGGAGGAGGAACAAGTTCTTATTCTTATAACTGGAGTAACGGAGGATTAACAAATATTTTAACAGCAGCCTCTGCGGGCACTTATACATTAACAGTTCAAGATTTTAATGGTTGTGTTTTAACAAGAACATTAGCAATTAGCAACATAGCTGGACCAACAGCTATAACAGGAACAACCACATTAGCAGGTTGCGGCTTATCAAATGGCACATATAGTATTACCGGAGTTACTGGAGGCACTGCTGCTTATAGTTATAGTTTAGATGGAGTTGGTACAACAAGTTTAACAACTGGCTTGTCAGCGGGTTCGCATACCATTTTAGTAAGTGATAACAACAGCTGTACATTTAGTACAACATTTAATATTAATACTACAAGTGGACCAACTTCTGCAACAGTAGTTACAACAAATGCTTCTTGTGGAACAGCAAATGGCACAGCTACAGTAACTTCTGTAACTGGCGGCGCTGCAGCATACCAGTATTCTTTTGATGGAGGAGCATTTGGATTAGGAAATACAATTTCAGGTCTTTCGTCTGGTACTCATACGGTTATTATTAGGGACGTAAATTCATGTACACTTGCTGTAACATTTAATTTGTTAAATAATAGTGGACCAACATTATCAGTTACAAATTCAGTAAATATTAATTGTTTTGGAGGAAATACAGGAAGTATCACAGTAACTCCAGTTGGCGGTACTGCTCCGTTTACGTATACTTTAACTGCGCCTACAGTAACAAATACAATAGGAAGTTTTACAGGCTTAATTGCAGGCCCTTACAATATAATAGTGAGTGACAATTCAGGTTGCACAGCAACCACATCGTTGACTTTAACGCAACCATCAGCTGTTACATTAACAGTT
Source organism: Bacteroidia bacterium (assembly GCA_021740825.1). Classification (GTDB taxonomy): domain Bacteria; phylum Bacteroidota; class Bacteroidia; order B-17B0; family Aurantibacillaceae; genus UBA4416. The sequence continues at coordinate 105,058 of JAIOZA010000008.1, forward strand.
ACATCTTTGCCTGTTAGTTGTTTCGGTAATTCTACAGGAACTGTTTCTGCATCAGGTAGTGGAGGTTCAGGAACATTAACCTATTTATGGCCAACCTTAGGTTCAAGTACGTTAGCCACAATAAACAATGTGGCCGCTGGAACATATACAGTTATACAAACAGATGGTAATGGCTGTTCTATTAGTCAAAGTATAACAGTCACTCAGCCAACATCATTAACTTTAACATCAACATTAACGCCTGCTACATGTGGAAACTCTAATGGTTCAGGAACAGTAACTGTTAGTGGAGGCACACCTGCCTATTCATATAGTTGGAGTAATGGAGGAATATCTTCCATTTTAAGTTCAGCTTCTGCAGGTACGTATACACTAAACGTAACAGATTTTAAAGGTTGTATTTTAACCACAACGTTAGCAATTACCGACATAGCTGGCCCGACAGCAATAACAGGAACAACCACATTAGCAGGTTGCGGCTTATCAAATGGCACGTATAGTATTACCGGAGTTACTGGCGGAACATTGCCTTTTACCTTTAGCGTTGATGGAGTTGCGACATCAAGTTTAACTAGTGGTTTATCTGCTGGTACACATACAGTAAGCGTATCAGATTTTAATGGATGTAGCT
>JAIOZA010000040.1 GCA_021740825.1 Bacteroidia bacterium
CGAAGTGGCTTAGCATTTAAAAATGGAATTACTGTTTTAAATTCACCTGGTACTATTGATGCAGATTATAGAGGTGAGTTAAAAGTGTTATTAGTTAATTTATCAAACATTCCTTTTGTAATTAACGACGGCGAACGTATAGCCCAAATGGTTATTGCTAAGCACGAGCAAATTAGTTGGCAACAAACAACATCACTTGATGAGACCGGCAGAGGCGCAGGTGGTTTTGGGCATACAGGAACTAACTAATTTCACAACGAATTTATTAGTGATTCAAAAAAATTTGTTGTAGTTTCTTTTGTAAATTTTTTTTGTAGGCTAATAATTTGATCGCAACAATTATAATTAACGTTTTGCAGCTAAAAGAACTGGCGGCTTTGGAACACTAAACTGTCTATACGCACAATGTTTATTAGTTGCACAATTGTTTATATTCGCACTTCCCCCGCCATTTTTTTAGGTGCTGTTAGGGTCAGCTTTTCTTTTTTCTCTGCCACCATTTTTTCTTTTTTACAACTTCAATTTCTACTAAACCAAGAAATGCTGTCTCAGCTGGAACTATAAGAAGTTCTTTTGTAAGAGGTAAGTCATTTTTGTTTACTTCAACTTCTGTCATTTGATAACCAACATAGTTCATTATTAAATAAATTTTGTCTGCTAACAAACTGTCAGGAATAAAAAGCTTGAATTTGCCATTCATGTCAGTTGTTGTTCCTGTTTTAGTGCCCTTGATTATGATTGTCGCAAAGGGCAACGGTTCCTTTGTCTTTGAGTCAACGACCATTCCTTTAACAATATTTTTTAAGCTGTCTGTTGTCGGTGTAGATTTTATTTCTAATGGTTCTGAATTTGTTTTTTTGTTGTCGATATTGGTTACAATTTCATTCTGTAACTTTTGATGGTCTGTCGCTGGCAAATTTTCGCTTGTCCCAACTAACAAAAGTCCGGCAAGTATTTTATGAAACCTTGAAGTATTTGTCGGCTTGTATAATTCTAATGCCCTATTAAGTTGGTCTTGTGTCAAACGTCCACATAATTTACCCGAATTCTGTTTGACAATTTGTAAAACTTCATTGTCGGTGAGTTGGGTGAAATCAACTACTGTCTTAGAACAGTTTGAACAAAATTTGCCAAAGTCAGTTTTGGTCATTGAAGTCCACTCTTGTCCGCAAGGGTTGTCAATTTTTAATATGTAGTTCTGTCTTGTCATAAAGTTGCTCCTAACGTTTTGCAGCTACCCGAAGGTGGCGATTTCGAAGCACTTCACTGTCAACCAAGCAGAAACTTTGATAGAAGCACAAAGCTTGATTTAACCACTGAACCGCCACTTTTGGGTAGGTGCTGTTAGCGGGTCGTTGTTTTATTGTCTGCTCTTGTTTCATTAAATGTTTTAAGATTAAAACTAAGCCCAAGTTTTATATAGTAACCACCTAATTCTCTTGAATTGTCAGGGGCTACAAAACGCCAACCAAACCCAGTCTTAAGTTTAAGATATGGCAATAGGTCATAACTAAAATGCAAGCCTGTCTCAATCGGAATTATGAGTTGTTTGTCCTTATTTACTTCCGTGCCATTTTCATTTAGCTGTCTATAAAAATTATTTCCAATACCTGCTTGAAGATAGGTTGTCATTCCAAATTTTTTATATTGAAAGAAGTCAAATTCTTCACCTAAGCTGGCAAAAAGCAATCTACTTTTCTTTATAATCCCATTTTCGTCAACAAATTTTCCAACTTCAAGGGGAGTCCCATTTATACCAATTTTGAATCTGAGTTTTTTTCCGAAACTAATTCCTGAATACAATCCATAGATAACAGTATGATGCTGATGAATGTGAGTTCTTCTATTGTCAAGACCATAAACAATTTCTTTCTTTTTTTTCAAAGTTTCAAAAGGACTCGTAACATTCTGGGAATTGCCTTTAGACCATATTAGTAATGCGATAATAGATGGTATGAATTTTAAACGAATCATTTACTATTATCATTTGAGAACCAATTTACACTAAATGCCAAAATCAGCTTTAGAGAAAAGAAATGCATTATAATTTGTGTCAATGGGTCGGTATAAGGTAAAAGAGTTGATAAAATTAAGCTCAATAGCAAAAGAGTTATAGCAACTATTCTCTGATTGTATTGCTTTTTAATATTCAAAACAATAATCGAGCTTGTCAGAGTAAATAAGGATACTCCTAAAATCGCTATTAACTCACTTGGGAAAATCCAAATTAGAATGGATGGCTGTAATAGATGGAAAAGAACAAATAGGTATCTCTTTCGTAATGATTCAGCATAATAGTTATTTGTCCCTGTTGTAAAGTTTGCTACAACGCCACCCCCAATGTCAAGAGTAAGAATTGTCAGTATGATTTTTTTTATGATAGTAATGTCAGCATTCCACTTAAAGAAAAGAGTCAGTAAGGCAAACGAAACGGAACTAAAAATAATTGCCAACAAGTCAAATGTTGTTGTTTCGCGTCCGAATACTTCACTTAAGAATTTATGAACTTGAATTTTCTTGTTTTCCATTTTTGTTTTTCTGTCGTCTTTTAACAATGCCCGCTAACTACTCGCTAAGCGCCACTTATCCGTTTGTAATTATTTACAAACGACAATACACACTTTCAAGTCTATACCAAATATAATTAAAAAAAGCTGCATGTTTTAAATGCAGCTTTAAATTAAAATTATTTATCGGAGAGATGCTGAAACAAGTTCAGCATGAGTTTACTTTGCGTAAGCCGTGGCTCTTACTTCTCTTATCACCGTTACTTTTACTTGTCCTGGGTAAGTCATTTCAGTTTGTATTTTTTGAGAGATATCAAATGCTAATTGTTCAGATTGTTTATCATCTACTTTATCAGCTGAAACTAATACACGTACTTCACGTCCCGCTTGAATAGCATATGTTTTTTCTACACCATCGTATGCCAAAGCTAAAGCTTCTAAATCTTTTAAACGTTTCATGTATTGCTCGGCAACTTCGCGGCGGGCACCAGGTCTTGCTCCGCTAATAGCATCACAAACTTGCACAATTGGTGCATACAGTGTTAACATCTCAACTTCATCATGATGGGCTCCAATTGCATTGCATACTTCTGGTTTCTCTTTATATTTTTCGGCCAATTTCATACCTAAAATTGCATGTGGTAATTCTGGTTCTTCATCAGGCACTTTTCCAATATCATGCAATAAACCAGCGCGCTTTGCAATTTTTGGATTTAAGCCCATTTCGCTAGCCATAATTGCGCAAAGGTTAGCAACTTCGCGGCTATGTTGTAATAAATTTTGTCCGTAAGATGAGCGGTACTTCATACGACCTACCATTCGTATTAATTCGGGATGTAAACCATGAATACCTAAATCAATACACGTACGTTTTCCTGTTTCAACAATTTCTTCATCAATCATCTTTTTAGTTTTCTCCACAATCTCTTCAATACGAGCTGGGTGAATACGACCATCAGTCACTAATTGATGTAAAGATAAACGACAAATTTCTCTTCTGATAGAATCAAAACAAGATAGCGTAATGGCATCTGGTGTATCATCTACTATGACCTCTACGCCAGTTGCAGCTTCTAAAGCACGAATGTTGCGTCCTTCACGACCAATAATGCGCCCTTTAATTTCATCACTTTCAATATGAAACACAGTTACCGAATTTTCAATAGCTGTTTCAGTAGCTAAACGTTGAATCGATTGAATGATAATTTTTTTAGCTTCTTTATTAGCGTTAATCTTTGCTTCGTCCATCGTGTCTTTAATAAACGCCATGGCTTCTGTTTTAGCTTCTGCTTTTACACTTTCTATAAGTTGTGCTTTTGCTTCGTCAGCGCTTAAACCTGATACTTTCTCTAATAATTCAACTTGTTTACGGTGAGATTTTTCAATCTCCTCGCTTTTCTTTTTATACAAATCTACTTGAGCGCTCAATTGATTTTTTTGTAATTCAAGTTCTTTATCTTTTTTCGAAGCTTCTTCTACTTTTTTAGCCAAATCGCCTTCGCGTTGTTTAGCTTTGTTTTCTAGAACAGCTATTTGTTGGTTACGTTCGTTTACTGATTTGTCATGTTCAGTTTTTAATTGTAAAAATTTTTCTTTTGCTTGTAAAATTTTCTCCTGCTTAAACGATTCTGCTTTTACTTCGGCTTCTTTTATCAGGTTTTGTTTTTCCTGAACGCTGCTTTTATTCAATCGAGAGTTTGCTATTACAAAGCCAGCAACTACTCCTGCAATTAATGCAATGGCTATAAATATGGATGTTAACATAATTTTTTATTTGTCGCACGTTGTTTATACTATTTAATCTTTATTTGGGGCGACTATCCAAATAGCGATTAACAAAAAAACGCACAAACCTTTGAATTACTTCAATGTTTGTGCGTTAAAAAGTGTCTAATTAAAGACGTAATATGTTTATTCTTCTGTTTTTTGAATGTTATCTTTATGTTGAATTAACATTTGTTCAACATCTTCTAACACCAATTTTAGAGTGCTTAACTCTTGTTCTGCTTGGTTTTTTTCTTTTGCTAATTGGCTTACCAATTGCAAAGTAACCATAGCAATCACATCTTTTTTATCTTTTACTCCGTAGTTTTTTTCGAACTCCGCAATTTTTTGATTTATTAATTTAACCGCTTCTTTAATGTTACGCTCGTCTTCACTTTTTATTTTTAGTGAATATATCCCGTCTGCAATTTCAACTTTTACACTTACATCGCTCATTAAACTAAGCTAATTATCTTTTTTAAGCACTCAACAGAGCTATACATTTATCAATTTCACGCACCAACTCATTTATTTGTTTTTTCATAATTGTTTTATCAGAACTACCATTACTAGAACCTCCCGCTAAAATAACATTTTTTCTGTGACTATCCAATTCAGTTGTATCAATACTATGAGAATCAATGTGTTGCGAAATTGAAGCAACCGTTTCATTCATCTTTAATAATTGATTTGACATTTCTTCTTTTTCATTCAACAAACTTAAACGCTCATCCGTCAATAAATCAATTTGTTTAAATAAACGATCTATAAACGCGTCTTGCTCAGCTGCTTTTGTGGATGATTTTAAGTCGGAAATTTCTGTTTCGTATTTTGAAATGGTAGTATTTAATTCTTGTGCCGAAGATTTATAATTTTCTAAATCTAATTCTAAATTTGATTTTATAGATAATAAATGATCATAATCGCTTTGCAAATTAGATGAAACTTCGTTGGCCGATACAGCTGTATTTAATTCAGCGCGAACGTTTGCTAATTCTGCTTTTAACAATTCAACCTCGGTTTGCAAGGCGCTATTGTCTGCAGACAAAGTAGTTATTTCGTAATTTTTTTGATTTAAAATTTCTTTTAAATCGCTGGCTTTTGCTTCTGACACTGTTTTTAAATCAGATAATTCTAATTTAATTAAAGTTAATTCACTCTCAGTAGTCTCTAATTTGTCAGCTGTAGCATCAATTTCTGAAATGAGCGACGTGTTTTCAGCTAGTAACTTATTGAATTCAATTTCATTATTTTTTATTTCTAAAGCATGCGCATTTTCAATGTCGTTTTTAATAGTTTCAAACTTTACTTTTTCGTTGCTAAAAGAATTTTCTAAAACTTGATATTTTTCTTCTAGTTCACTGTAAGAGTTCGTTAATAGCGAAATTTGATTTATTTTATCTTCTAGCGAAGCTGTTAATTCTAAAATGCTAGTATCTTTTTGCGCATTAAGCGATTCTAATTCAGCAATTTTTGAATTTAAAATAGTTACTTGTTCATCAATACCAGCTAATTGAGCTTTTTTGTATTCATCAAATTCAGTGGTTAAAGCATTATAACTATCAATTTGCTTGTTTATTTCTTCAGCTTTAATTTCTATGTCTATAGTTAAAGTATCAATCTTAGTATTTTGAGTATCTATATGATACACCATTTCTCTGATTTTTTCTTTAAAGTGATCGTTTTCTATAACTACCTTGCTAAGGTCTTCTGATAATTGAGCGTTAAGCGTTTCTGATTGAGAAATAGCTGAACTTAATTTTTCTTCATATTCTGATTTTAATTCGCCTAACTGAGTTGTAGATAAATTAGAATTTCCTTCTAATTCAGTTTCGTAGGTTAATCGCAGTGCAGCTTCTTTTTGATGAAAGGACTCATTTAAAGACTCAATCGTTAAGTTTAATTCAGTTTCAAACTCTACTTGTTTATTTGATAACTCATTATTTAATTCAGCAATTTTTGCCTCATACGAATTTATTAAGTCTAATTTTTCGCTTGTGTAAGATCCAGTTAAAGATGAAATTTGGTTTTCATATGAAGATGTAATTTCTGCTTTTGCAGAATTCCATTGAGTTGTTAAGGTTTCTATTCTTAGTTCATATTCGTTTGTTAAATCTGAAACAACATTTGAATTTGAACCTGATAAAGAGACAATGCGAGTTTCACTATCCTCCTTAATTGCATTTAGTTGAAGATTAAAATCACTTTTTAACGCTTCTATTTGAGTTTCATACAATGAAACGGTTTCTTGATATGTTGTGTTGTAAGTGGAGGTTAATTCATTAATTTTTAATTCTAATTCGCTACGAATGCCACTTTGCTGGTAAGTTGTATTTGATTTTAGTTCTGTTAATTGTGTTTCGTGAGCTACTTTTAAAGCAGTAATTTCATCTTGCGACGATGTTTGTAAGTACACTAATTTACCTTCATAATCAGTAGTCATTTTAGCTAACTGACTATTTAAATCTTCAATAGTGGTAAGTAAGGTAGTAATTTCATCTTGCTTTTCTTGCAACTGCTCGTTAATTGAATTTCGTAATTCTTTAAATGAATTGACCTCACCTTTATAATTAGCGTTATCTCTTTCCATAACCACCAATTTGGTATTCAAAACATCAATTGATACTTGAAGACGTTTATAATCTTCATCACGCTGAATAAGTTGGTTGCGGTAATCGCTAAGTGAACGTTTAATTTCATTGTACTCCTTACGAAGCACTACGTCACTATCTAACACTTGCTGTAATTCTGATTTGATATTATCTACGCTCATAAAAATAATTTTTTTGTTATTGCACTTTATTTTTCTCTAGCTTTTTAATTTTAACGGCTAAAGTATTTTATTCGCAATACACATTTTGCTGTTTGTTAAAAATAAACTTTCTGCTAGTGCATTTTACTTAAGCTATTAACTTTACATCAACAATGAGTTGTTAATTAAGTGACAGCAATTTAACCAAAGCATAACGATGAATTTTAAAATTACTTTTTTATTTTTTTCCTTGTATTTTTCATCAGTCTGTTTTTCGCAGTCTAACGGTTTAGGGTTTATTTATCCCTTAGATAGAGATATTGTTGTTACTGGTAATTATGGCGAAATTAGACCAAATCATTTTCATGCAGGATTAGATTTTTGCACCGATCCTGTAATAAATTTACCAATAAAAAGTATTGGCGATGGGTATGTAAGCCGCATTAAAATCAGTAGTGTTGGTTACGGAAGAGTATTATACATCACTCATCCTAATGGGTATGTTTCGGTGTATGCACATCAAAAAAAGTACGCAACAAAAATTGATAATTATATAAGAGCAAAACAAAAAGAACTGAAGAAAAATGAGATTGAGATTTTGCCAAAACCAAATGAGCTAGCTGTAAAAAAAGGTGAAGTTATTGGTTATACCGGTAATTCAGGGAGTTCTACCGGACCGCACTTACATTTTGAGATTAGAGAGGAAAAATCTGAAATTCCAATTAATCCTTTATTAGTGTATGATATAGCAGATAATGTAAAACCAGAATTGACTCACTTAGCAATTTATAGCACTGCTGATACCAATAATATTACGCGTATGTTAACCATTCCAATATCAAAAGTTGGCGATAAGTTCTCACTACCAAAATACACGCAAGTGATAAACGAAAACACCTTTGCGATTGGTTTTTCAGGCTTTGATAGAGCAAATGCTACCGACAATAAAAACAATATATACGAAGCTAAAATTTTGTTGGATGATCAACTCATTTATCATCATCAACTCAACAACATAAGTTTTGACAATGGTCGCTATGTAAATGTGTTCAGCGAAAAAGAGAACGGAACAAAATTTCAGAAGTGCTTTACTCCAGCGTGTTTTGATATTGCCATTTATAAAAACGTTGTAGATAATGGTAAGATTGTTTTAAAAGACACTTTGCCACATAAAATAAATTTATATGTTAACGATGAAAAAGGAAACAAAAGCAACCTGACGTTTTATGTGAAAACAAAAAATTTGTCAGGTTATAATTCAAACATTATTAAGTACAATGTTTTTTGTAATAAGGAAACTTCTATAAAAAAAGATGATGTTGAGGTAATTATTAAATCTGGCACATTAGCAAACAGCAAGTCAGTTGCAATATATATAAATAAGTTAGGAAAAGTAGTTATTGGAAATAAGGATGATGTGTTGTTAAAAGCATTTACGTTCTCGATAAAAATTCCAAAAGTAATAAAGGGCAAAGAAGATAAAATGATTGTAATGAATAGCGATAATTGCTTGCTTGCAAAATATAATAACGGTTGGTTAACCGCTGAAAGTAAATCATTTGGAGTTTTCAGTTTTGGTTATGATAGCATTGCACCAACCATTGCATTTCCTAAATCGAAAAGCAAAAAAGGGCAGGCAACAAAATTTATTAGCTTTAAAGTCAGAGATCATTTAAGTGGCATTGCAGATTACAATATATACCTTAACAACATTTGGCAAATAGCTGAATACGATGCGAAATCAAATACAATTACCTGTTATTTTGATGAACCAGCTGCTGGAGAAATAAAAATTGAAGTAGCCGATAAAGTTGGTAATAAAGCAATTTTAAATCGGGACTTATAATAAATTAAGTAGTATTTGCTCAAAATTTATTTAGAAAGTTAAATTATAAGTTTCAATTATCTAAATAAATTCGGCCCTGCCTCCACATATCAACTGCCTGATACCAAGAATCTTTGTAGGTTTCGTTTCTTTCTAAATAATAATCATTATCAGAAAAAGGATTAATTACTTTAATAAACGAAAACACTATTGAACTTGAATTTGTTCCTTCGCCATAGGTCCAAATTTCTCCGTCTTTTCGTTTTGTAACTTTGTTGGGCGCCCCAAATACAATGTATATCATGCCCCGATCTGTTTTCCAACCTTCCTGAAAACTTGTAAATAATTTATTAGCTTCCATCACTCTTCCATAATATTTTTTAATCAATTCTTTTGCTCTTTCGCTGCTGCCGCCTATGTCTAACCAAAAATCATCAATTGCTAATTTCTTATCGGACGCTTGCAAACAAAATTCAAATTCTTTTTTAGCCATTATGTACCGAGTTGCTAAAACCATTTGCTCTGCATTTTTTATTTTTGGATAAGATGATTCATAAACAAAAAAGGTGACACCATCTTTAGTTTCATTATTAGTTAGTAAATGAAAAAAACCTTTTTGAGGGAGTGTCAATTCAATTTTACCATCTATTAAATAAACAAAAAAAGTGGAGTCGGGTTTATAACTAAAATGCGACATTTGAACCATTGAAAAAGGTGGCAATGCCAATTTAAAATTAGATTTAAAATAATCAACTTGATAGGAGTTTTTTTGATTTCTAAATGATTGTAGATAAACAGCATCTCCCATCTTATTGTAGGGCGCAGAAATAATATCATTAGCAGCATTTGTTATTAAAAAATTTTGACGCGAATGTATAGTTGTTTTATTGGCGTATAAATTACTTGTGTAAATAGCTTTTTTATGTTCATCAATTACATTAATATCAAAATAATAATTATATCCTTGCTTTAATTTAAACAAGAAGTCTCCAGTTAACATTTTTATTACAGCATCATTTTGCTTGTCCTTTATAACAATAGCAACAGTATCAATTATTAAAGTTAAGTTATCTTCTGTGCTAACTTTTACCAGCAATTTAACTTGGCTGTAAAAATCATTACTCGCTTCTTCCTTTTTATAAAGTAGTATCTCATTTGAAATTTCATAAAACAATTGACTTAAGCTGTCGTTTACATGATAAACAGTATACTTTGCATTTAGTGTATTATTGTTTTTTTGATACAGCCTATCAGAACTTGTTTGATTGACTTTTTGTGGAGTGCAAGAAAATAAAAAAGATAGTATAAAAAATAAGCATGGAGTTGCAATACAAATAAACCGCCATCTCAATATAATGAATTGATAGTTATAAAAATATGAATGTAAGCGATAAGGCATTTATTAATATAGATAATTAAGACAATCTGATAAAACTATACACAACAACATTTCAATTAATTTTCCCCCTAATTACTTGATTAAATTGAGACACTATTGGGACTTATTTTTATTAAATCAACTAAAGCATTTTGAATGATGTATTAATTGTATTGAATTTATGTATGATGTTTATAGTGTGGCAAATGTATAATTTAATTTTAAAAAGTGTTCAATATAGCGTGGCATGGCAAATTTTAAATTATCTTCTGCTTTAATATTATCGTGAAAAACAATGATACTTCCATTTCGTGTATATTTAATGCTATTCTCAAGGCACTTTAAGGGCGATGTAAAATTATCATAGTCGTAGCTTAAAACATCCCAAAACACAACTTTGTAATTCAGTAAAATTGAATTGTACTGGCTTTTTTTTATTCTACCATAAGGAGGTCTAAAAAGTTTCGTTTTTGTTAATGCTTCGCAGCGCTCTGTATTTTCAAGATAGATAGATTTTTTAACTTTCCATCCTTTGAGGTGGTTAAAAGTATGGTTACCAATTTGATGCCCTTCGCTAATAATTCTGTTAAACAATGATTCATTTTTTAAAATGTTGTCCCCAACACAAAAAAATGTAGCGTGAATATTATAGGACTTTAAAACATCTAAAACCCAGGGAGTCATTTCTGGAACAGGACCATCATCAAATGTTAAGTAAATAATGCGTTCATTTTCGTTCATGCGCCATAAAGAACCTCGGTAAAAAGATCGTAATAGTTTTGGCGGACGAACAAGTAATTTCATTTAAAAATATAGCTTAACAAGTTTAATAAAAAATAAACATATAGCACACACTTACTTAAAATTACACTCAACAGCATTCGCTAAATTAATAAGTAATATCATATCTGGTTATGATTAAAGGCATATTTATTAAGGAGTAATGAAATTAACTTTGTTTCGGTTGAGTGATTTATTCTTCTTTGATTCTATAAAAATTGCCTAATCAATTAGTTATTAATATTTAAAATTTATACATGAAAAATCTTATCATTTTATTAGCAACACTATTTTTTAAAGAGACTATGTTTTCAACTGAAACCTTATATGGCATAAAACCACATAGCATAGCAAGTATTCATGGAGTTCCAGTTACAAACAAGCAAGATGATGATTATAAAAAATACAGAACTGAACAAGAGCAAAAAATCCATGAAAACGAAAAAGTTATTGCAGAACTAAAAACGAAAAAAAGTCAAGTTAAAAAAGAAAAACTAACTAATTATGAAAATAAAATCAATGAGTTAGAAAAAAAGAATAATGAGTTGAGAAAGAAAATTATAGTTAATTATAAAGATCAAGGTGTAAGCAAATGGGAATCATTTAAAAAAGAGTTTAACCATGATATGGAAGAACTTAAAGCGTCTTTAAAAAATTTATTTAAAGATAATGTAAAAGAATAAATTCAGTAGAAATAGATACAATATCAAAATTTACAGTTCTTTCAAAGCAAAGCTCTTATCCATTCTAATTCCCCGCTCTGTATTTGCAACGGTGCAGCACTCAATGATTGGATCGTGTTCAAAAAACAGAGTCCAATTATTTTTTGCGGCTTGACTCAAGATATACTCTTTTTCTTTCATTGTATCTAAAGGCCGCACATCATAGCCCATTACATAAGGCATTGGAATGTGTCCTGCTGAAGGAATTAAATCAGCTAAAAAAGCAACCGTTGTGTTTTTGTAATTTAATAGCGGTAACATCATAGCTTCAGTATGTCCGTTTGCCTCATATACGCTAAAGCCTGGCATAAAATCTTTGCCTGAAGCTAAATAGTGTAATTGCCCGCTTTCTTTTATAGGGATAATGTTTTCTTTTAAGAAACTCGCTTTTTCGCGAGGGTTTGGATTTACAGCCCAATCCCAGTGTTTTTCATTACACCAATAAATAGCGTTTTTAAAAGTAGGTTCTAATTTTGTTCTATCGGCATTATAAGAAATACTTCCGCCGCAATGATCAAAATGTAAATGTGTTAAGAATACATCCGTAATGTCATCTCTATGAAAACCATGTTTTGCTAAAGATAAATCCAAGGTATCATTTCCATGTAAAAAATAATATCCAAAAAATTTATCGTCCTGCTTATTTCCCATTCCGTTATCAATTAAAATTAAGCGATTACCATCTTTTACTAATAAACAGCGCATAGCCCAGCTACACATGTTATTTTCATCAGCTGGGTTTACTTTTTGCCAAATTGATTTTGGAACAACGCCAAACATTGCGCCTCCATCTAATTTAAAATGACCGGTATTTATAGAATATAACTCCATTTGAACAAATTTTTTATGCAGTAAATATAAATAGAATTTAATGACAAGTAGCGCAAAAGATAATTGATTTTATAACTTAAAAATTATCGTACCATTGTCTCTGACGAGGAATTTTTATGTCGCTCAACATACTAGTTTTTAAATTTATAGTTAAGTTGTAACTTTTTCTAAAGCCAAAAGGTACCCAATCTATCCTAGCTTGCCAGCAACGTAAATCTCTGTATACATTAATACTGGTATAGCTTAAATTTTTATTTGTAAAATCGTAGCCACTTGTTACGCCTAACTTCCAATATTTTGTTACAGATACATCGCCGCTAAAGTTTAAAGTTTGTATATCACTTAATTTATTGAGCACTTTTGTATACGTAATGTTGTAGTATACATTTAAATTCCAGGGTAATTTTTCTTGTGATTGAGTATTATTTGCGTTTGCTGCATCTTTTTCGGCAGCGTTAGTTAGGTCAGGTTTTTTTGCTTTTGATGTTAATGCATTAGAGCTGAAGGACGCATTGATTGCAATGTTACCTGACTTAAAATCTGCTAATCGTCCGTTGGTGTTATACAAATAATCTTTTGTTCTATAAGTATTTTCGTAACCAGTAAGCGTGTTTGTAGTGATGGTAGAATAATAAGGGTCAAATGTAGAACCAAATACTAAATCAAAATATTTCCAGATTTTAGTTCTACCTGTTATAGAAATGTTTGACAACTTAAAACTATCAGCAGCAAAATTATATAAGCCGCTAAAACTCAAATTTTGCAGTATAGTTACTTTGTTGTAAACAAAACCAGTATCTGTTTTTTTACGAATCTTTGCTTCTAGGTTGTTATTTAGGTTAACACTTAAACTGTTTTGAGTTCCTTGCAGCGGACCGCTAAATAGTGTGTTTTCAAAAACACTATACTTGTTTTTAATTCTATTGGTCGTATCGCTTATAACGTCTTTCCAATATCCATATTGTTCTTCGCCAAAATCTGGACGGTAGGTATACGCAATACTTGGAATTAATAAATGCCTAATTTGTTTGATGTGCTTTCCTCTAAACAAATAGTCCATAAAGAGTTTAGTACTCAAAGATGTATTAAAATTAGCATCGTATCCGGTTTTAAAATTCTTGTCAGTTGTTTTAATTATTGTATTAGTAGTTTCATTTAGTTCCTTTCTAGTAGTTTTGGTATACATCACAGCACTTAAATTTAAAGCTGGCGTTAATGTAAAATATTTTAAAAGCGTAATGTTTGTTGAAATTGGTAAGCTATGTCTAAAGCCATATTTTAAGCTATCTCCTACATTGCCTTTAAATATGGAGGTATCAGCTCCTGATAGTGTATTTCGGGCTTCCAATAAATAACTAATACCAATCTTATCAATAGGATTTTGCTTTACTCTACTTTCTTTTTTAAATGGATAAAAACGATTGACATTAAATGTTACTTCTGGAAAAGAGATGTTCATTAATTTGGTTTGAGTGTTTTGATCATGTCTAGCGTTAACACCTAATGTTCCAATTTTAAATGTTTTTGAAAAATTAATGTTTGATTGAAAAGTATTAGTTAAGTATTGACCTGTGTTTTGAGAATTGAATTTATTATATTTAGATGTTCTAATATTTACATCACTGCCAAAACGTATGGTAGGATTGTTTTTTAAATCCTGAGCGTGTCTCCAGTTTATGGATATGTCTCGCTGTTTAGAATAAAGTGTTGGAATTTCCTTTTCACCATTTCTAAATTCAGAATACCCTAACGAAAGTGCTCCATTGAATTTATAATTTACATTGTAATTATTTACGGTATTTAAGCCCCAGCTTCCATTACTATAAATATCTCCTCTAATAGTCATATCGGTTTGGTCGCTTATACCCCAATAAAAACCACCATCTTTTAAATAAAAGCCAAGAGCATCGCTATTACCGTAAAAAGGAATTAAAACACCTGAGTGCCGTTTTTTTGTATTTGGAAAATAGCCAAATGGCAAACCAAGTGGAGTAGGCACACCTCCAATTTCTAAATACATTGGCCCTGTTACAATCTTATCATCCGGAATTATTTTCGCTTTTTTTGCTATAAAAATAGTTCGAGAGTCTTCATATTCGCAAGGGATACATTTTAAATTTTTCATGTAAACCACATTATTACTATCTTTTTTCACTTCGCTTCCAAGTAATAATAAATCTCCTTCTTTAGTTTTGACATCAAAAATTTTACCTTTTTTTGTTTTAAGATTGTAGATCATTTTTCGGCAGGCAATTTCTTGTTCACCATCTTTAAATAATGGTGTTCCTGTATTTTTTCCTAAGCTATCTATTTTTCCAAAGGCAGTAATGGTATTATTTGCATTATCAATTTCTATAAATTCAGCTTTAAGATTCATATCCTCGTATTGCACAAAAGCATCTCCGAACAAATAAATTTTTTGCCCTTTAGTTTCGTATCTTATCGAGTCTCTGGCGTTATAAATAATAGAATTTTGAAGTGGCTCAATATCTTTTTCATCATCAAGAGAATCAACCCTCACTGCTTTTGTGCTATCATCAGGCAATGGCGCGGCAGAAATTGGTTTGGTAATTGCTGTGTTATTTGGCAGTTCAGTTTTTTTTTGTTGGAGAATTGATTTGGATGATTTTGATTTCAGATCAGATTGAGCTAAAACATTACATACACTTATTAACAATAACAAGAGTAAAAAATATATATGTTTAACAGTATTGATAATTACTCTCTACTAAATTTACCTAAGCTTACAAAGCTAACAATTACTGCAATAACTGTAGTTATTTTTTGAAGTTAAGATGGCAAACAAAATTATAATTTTCTCTAAATTAATTATCATTCCAACATTGATACTTGTAATATTTTGCTCGTTTCTTTCCCACAAGGATGATCCAAAACGCAAAGTGCGAATCATTGTTATTGACCCTGGACATGGAGGAAAAGACCCTGGTTGCGCCGGCGTTAGTTGTAAAGAAAAAGAGGTAGCATTATCCGTGGCATTAAAATTAGGGAAGTTAATCGAAGAAAATATAAAAGATGTTAAAGTTATTTTCACGCGTAAAACAGATGTTTTTGTTGAACTAGAAGATAGAGCAAAAATTGCCAATGACAATAATGCCGATTTATTTATTTCTATACATTGCAATGCTGCCGGAAAAGCGGTAATGGTGAAAGACAAAAAAACGGGCAAAATGCGTCCTAAAACTTTTAAGAATTCAAAAGGAAAAACGATTACTGTAGAAACTGCTAATCCAGAACCTTTTGGTTCGGAAACCTATGTAATGGGACTTAAAAACGAGGAGGGTAAAATGAAAGTCGCGCAACGCGAAAACTCCGCTATGTTATTAGAAGATAATTACGAAACTAAATATCAAGGGTTTGATCCAAATAGCGAAGAAAGTTATATTATCATGAGCAATTACACGTCTAGTTATGTGATACAAAGCGCCGGTTTAGCAATGAAAATACAAGAACAATATAGTAAAAAAGCAGGTAGGGTAGATAAGGGCGTTCATAGGCAAAGTATTTGGGTATTATGGAGAACATCTATGCCTAGTGTATTAACTGAAATAGGATATTTAACTAATCCTAATGAAGAAAAGTTTTTGGGATCAGATAAAGGTCAAAGTTATTTAGCAGCTTGCTTATTTAGAGCTTTAAGAAAATATAAAGATGAGCAAGAAGGCATTAAAATTACGTATAAAGACGATATTGAAAACCAGGTGCCTTTACAAAATGAAAACTATAAATTAGATAATGAGAAAGAAATAGTAAACACTATCGAAAAACCTGAAATTGAAAAAGATGTTGAAGTAAAAAAGGAGGGCGATGAAAAAACGGATAAGCCAATTGATAAAGACAAAAATAATGAGGAAAGCATTAAGGTAAATGAAAAATTAGTTGCTGACCAAAAAGCAAAAGCCGATTCTGTTGAAAAGTTACAAACTAAGCAATCAAAAATAGAGGAGTTGAAAAAAAAGCATAGACAGTTTATTGCATTAGCGGATGTAAATTATAAAAACAAAAACTATCAAGAGTCTTTAGAGTTATACCGCAAGGCACTTGCTTTAAAAGGGAAAGATGATGCGTATGCGTCTCAAAAAATTGCCGAGATTGAATTATTAAGTAAGCCTTCAAATTCTGCTACAACAACACTAACAGCAGTTACAACTGCACCAAAAACAGAAAGCAAAAGCACCAAGTCAGCCATTATATTTAAAGTACAATTTGCAAGTAGCGAGCAACAAGTAGACACTAAAAGTAAATATGCGAATGTTCCTGACGTTTCATTTTATAAAGTTGGATTAACATATAAATACACATGTGGCAATTATAATTCAATGAATGAGGCGAAAATGCTTCAAACTAAAATAAAAGAATTGGGTTATACAGATTGTTTTGTTGTTGCTTTTAATAATGGCTCCCGAATGGATATAAATGAAGCCAAAAAATTAACAGAGAAGCAGTAATTTATCTAATGCATTTAGCAGATCAAGTGTCTTTGCTTAGAAGTCATAAATTTAAAATTAATTTAAAACAAAAAAGCCTCAGTAATACCGAGGCTTTTTCAATGGTAGCGGGAGAGTGATTCGAACACCCGACCTTTGGGTTATGAGCCCGAACTGCTTATTGAAAAAGCTCATAAATACTGGCTTCTTATCTTAATTATTCATGCATATATAGTCATTTTTAAACAATTCCTTACTCCAAATCATTTGCTTTTCATCCAATTTAATACTTGAATTAAAAAGCCTCAATTATCAACAACAATAAAGAAAAGTATTATTTTAAATTCAGAAGTTATTGAGGCAAAACAATTAATTATAAAAGGCTGGGATATACTTACTGGGAATTGGGTTTAGTTAAGTTTATATTAAAAATCAAAAAAATCCTTGACTTTACATTTTAAAACAAGGCTTATTTTTATTAGTGTTTTAACTGTTGGGTTAACTTTACCGTCTTCTATTCTCGCTAAATTTGATTGGTCTGTAAATATTTCTTTAGCGAGTTTATACTGAGACATTTTTTTCTTTTCCCTAAGTAGTGCAATTTTATCGCCTAATTTTTTTAAATGTGTATTTGAATTAATTTCCATGAATAATGTTTCATGGCAAAATTCGTTGATTGCAATAGTATAATTACTGACATATAATTATACTAGTTTTATAATACTACTATTTTTCTATTAGTCTGTTTAGATGTTAATTTTTATATTATATTTACTGAAAATGTATAAAATGTATAAAATGTGGAAACTGGTAACTATTCTTATATTATTTAATTTGCAAATATCAAGTGCACAAACAAAAAGTACAACTTATAAAAATAAAAGTGGGAATGCAGTTGGACACTCTAAACAAAATAGAAATATAACAACGTATTACAATAAATCTGGCAATAAAACAGGTGTATCAATAGCAACTAAGAATGGAAATACCATTTATTATAATAAACAAGGGAACAAAACTGTAACAAGTAAAACAAAATAAAGAAATACTATTTGAAATTGTTGTTGTTGAAAAGCATAAGACATCATAAAAAAAACATAAATTTAAATTTAACCAATGATAAATAAACACACACTAATTTTAGTGCTATCTTTTTTAGTATTCTCATGTAATCAAAATAAAGTTTCGTATAATCCTCCAGACCAAAAGGATTATATAAATCAATGGAATACTTTATTAACAGAATATAATGAAACAGATAACAGCGTAAAAAAAGATGAGTTAATTGAAAAGTGCACTCAGTTATTTAATGAACACAAATCATTTACAAACTGGAAAGGACAAGTAAAAGAGATAAATAGTTATGATGATTATGCACAACTTGTAGTTGCACAAATGATAACGCATGGCGAAAGAAGTGATGCGGAATTTCATATAAAAATTAATAAGGATTCTCCATGTTATAACCTAATTAAATCACTAAAAGAATCTGACGAAATTGTTTTTAGTGGAACTATAGATAGTGAAATTTCGATTACAGGTAATGGTAAAATCACAGAACCTGAGTTAGTGGTAAATTGTAAGGTGATTAATGGGGTTGAAAATACGTCAGATGAAATTAAAGCAAAAGAGTCCGATATTAATACAAGTAATACAAACGCTACAGATACTGAAACTTCAAATGATAGATTAAGAGATTTAGTAAATGAAAAAATTAGCAATAAGTATTTTTATAATGATGAAAATGGATTATACACAGTAATAAAATTTGAACCTTTAAACGAGGGTGCACCTTTAGGTGTTATGATATTATCTCAATTAAAATGTCATTATTCTTTTGGTTATACAATTATTGGCAACAAAATTGAAACTGAATATATGGAATCAACCTGCGGTAATAGCTCAACAAATAGAACTTTTTTTTACGATGAAGAAAATGATTATTTATATTTAAACATGAATGGTCAAAAATTCATTTTTACAGATACACCTTAAATTATTATAAATTGCTCAAACTAAAAGCATTCAGCATAAAAATAAATTTAGAAAACTATTTGGAAGGTAAAAACAAAAAAAAGTGGAACAGTATTTTATAATAAATAAAAAAATTATTATCTAAAAGCAATACAAAATAATGAAAAGAAAATTCAGCAGCATAGCTATTTATATAATACTTGTGTTAGTTAATATAGGATGTGCTGACAATAAAACAAATGATAGCAAAGTTGACGAAGCTGCTGTAATTACTAATAATATTGAAAATACAACCAAAACATTAGTTTTTGAAGAAGTTACAGGAGGGCTTTATACTTATGAATTAGAATTTACTGGCGAAGACGTTAAAATTACATACACCTTTGACAAATATGACCCAATAATTGAAAAGGGAAAATTTATTGACGGTAAAATAATAGTAAATGACTGCGACAATTGTTATGTATTTGATAATAATAGTTTATGCGTTTCAAATCCCGAAACTGATGGTTATGATTGTTTTGAATTTAGCACAATTAAATCAACCCATAGAGTGGAGGAGTTGAATGATAATACTAAAAATAAAACTGAACATGTTAGTGATTTAATTGAAAATAAAAACGAAATGCAAGTTTACTTTACTAAGTACAGCTTAAGTGGTTTTGAAAGTGGAAAGAATGGGAATAAAAACCTTAAAGGATTCATTATTATTAAATCAAATCAGAGTGTTAAAGCTTGTTATTTCGAATATAATGGTAATGATTTCACTGGTGATTCTTTTTCAGACTACGTCATTTTAGCCAGCAATTCAGTGCAGCCACTTTCAGATTTTAAAATAAATGGCACTACGGTTTCATTTAGTCATAGGGTTGTTTATTTGGGTGAAACAAAAAATTGCCCTTATACCGAGTTCGTTTCGGGAGAATTAAAAGACACATTATTTGCAACTATAACGGTGAAAAATCCTTGTGAAGAGGATTCTCAAAAATCAGGTGAATGGATTTTAGCAGAAATGCCTAACATAGATTTTGAAAGAATACCAAAATTAAAAGCTTTTATTAATAGTAATAGATCACAAAACGAACCTACAAATATAGAATCATCTCCTAATACGCTTAATTTCAAAGATATTCAAATGAATTTAGTTGATGGCTCTTTGAAAAAAGCAAAAATATATTTAGGTGAACCGGATAAGATAGAATATGGTTTCGGTCATATTACAAAAGGCTTCGTTATCTATTATAATAGAGTTACAAATCCTGGAGGAAACCCAAAAAATTTAGTTTTATTTCTAAGAATGAATGGCAAGCAGTGGGGTAATAACGCTAGTATTGAAGAAATGTATAGCATTGAAGATAATCAAAAAGCTTGCTTTGGGATTCATTGCATTAAAATTAAAAATCAAACGATATACACTAATGCACTTGACTTAATTTACGATAGAAAATACCCGTCACTATAAAAAACAAATTAAAAATTTTAGTATTAAATAAAAATTAAAATAAAAAAATGAAACAATTTATATTAATAATTGCAGTTGTATTTAACGCTTATCTGGCAGACTCGCAAGTGCAAGTTGGGGAAATTCATGTTGATGAAAATATTACCATTATTAAGCCAGCAAATGCAGAAGGAAATGGTGCTGATACAAATACATATCATGTAATAGGTGAAATATATAACGGCAAAGAAACTGGCGAATGGTTATGGAGCTTCCAAGCTGGTAATCCATATTTTAAAGCAAAATATATAGATGGTTTGCTTGAAGGCCAATTAATTGCATATTCAAAAACTGGCTCCATAATTCTTGAAGTAATTATGCAGCAGGGTAGCCCAAATCGAAAATTAAGTGAAGAAGAAAGTAAAGCACTAAGTTTAATTAATTTTGGAATAAGAAAATTTCACGAAAAAAGAAATAAAATTTATTATCCAAATGGGCAAATAAAAATATTCTGTACATTAGATGGGAATTTAGAAGTATTCCATGAAAATGGCGATTTAAGCATTTCTGGAACTATTTATTCTGTTAATGGTAATCATATTATTGATATTGATGAAGTAATAAATTATTTTACGGAAGGAATTGGGAGATATGGTAATCTAGGAGGTAACCCTTTTCAATTAGTTGAACCTTTCGATATTGAAAATCAAACGGTTTGTTATTTAAAGACAAATGGTCAAAAATCATGGATAAAATTACCATTTAAATATATTTGGAAAGCAGATGTTATAATTGGCAGTAAGGAAAAACCAATTGCAATTTATAAGTTTCAAGATGGAATACCTAAAAACGATTTTCGAATAGAATATCATCCAAATGGAAAGATTAAATTTAAATCTGATTATTTCGGAGATTGTGAAAATGTTGATTCAACTTTTTATGAGAATGGAATTGTCAAATCAATAAAAAATTATAAAGTATTTGGAGAGTGGAAAGCAAATTTTCAATTTTTACCTAACAAAAGTAATAATTCTTCATATTTACTCTCTGGAACAAGTGAAAAATTTTATGAAAATGGTGATATCAGAGAAAGGTCTTCGTTTTTGTTTGGAAAACCAGATGGAGAAATTGTTTTATATTATGAAGGAGGAGCAATTGCTTCAAAATCGATGTTTAAAAACTTTAAAAGAGAAGGTGAGTATTCCGAATATTATGAAAACGGAAATGTTAAAACGAAAGCTTCTTTTAAAGCCGGGAACCAAGTCGGGGAAATTTTATATTTTGACAAAGAAGGAAATAGCAGTAAGCATAGTGAAGAAGAACGTTACGTTGCATCAAAACAACAGCAGGATAAATTGGACAATGATAAACAACTAGCCTCTAATTCTGAAGTAAATAATAATTCTGTAAATTCGAATAAATCAACTGATAAACAAATTTATTCAATAATAGAGGAAATGCCAACTTTTATTGGAGGAGAAGCAGAGTTGAATAGATTTATTGCTAAGTATATTAAGTATCCAGTAGAAGCAATGGAAGGTGGAATTCAAGGAACTGTTTATTTAAGATTTGTTATTGAAAATGATGGAGAGATAAGTAATATAGAGGTTTTAAAGAGAAATGTTACAGGAGGATACAAAGGATTAGATAATGAAGCAATTCGTGTAGTTAAGTCAATGCCAAAATGGAATGCTGGTAAACAAGGGGGTAAAACAGTGCGTTCGTATTATAATCTTCCAGTTAATTTTCAGTTAAGATAAAATATCTAATCATTTATTTACAGAAGATATTTTTTTGAATTTGAGAAAGTGATTTTTTTATTTCCTTGTTTGCATATTTTTCATCAAGTATTTTATTACAATCCTTAACAGATATTTTAATCGTTGAACCAATTGGCAAAATATTTAGCAAGTATCGAGATTGATAAATTGTAAGTTCCTTAATCCTTTTCCTTACTCCAAGCAAAAGAGGTCGAATGATAAAAAGTTATAAAAACAAAAAAGCCTCAGTAATTTACTGAGGCTTTTTCAATGGTAGCGGGAGAGTGATTCGAACACCCGACCTTTGGGTTATGAGCCCAACGAGCTACCCCTGCTCTATCCCGCAATATCTGTATGTAAAGAACTTTAAAAATTATCAAAACTACATTCGTAATTTTGCGTGTGCAAAGATAGGTTTAATTTTATCAAACACAAATATATTTTTGTATTTCGGGCAACCCTTCACTAAAATGTAAGTAGATTGTAAATTTAAAATGAAAAAATGCACTATAATTGCAATTAATTTTATCAATTTCTTAGGTGTAATTGGTTTACTTAAATTAAGCTCCTTCAAATTGAAAATAAACCACTAAAATAACTTCTATAAAACATAATATAAATTAAGTAATTTTATAGTACAAAACAAAAAATCAGATAAACATTTAATTTACATTTTTAGTGGAGTTAAATTACAAAATATAACAAAATATGACAAAATTTAATAAAAGAAGTTTCTTGTATTCGTTAATAACGCTGGCGCTTTTTAACTCTTTTATGTATGCTCAAGACTGGAACTTAAAGCTAATTAGTACTATTGAAAAAAATGATAAAGGTCTAGGTGGTGCTACTATTGCAGTTTATAAAGGTTCAACAATAGTTAATCAAGTGCAAAGCGCAGATGACGGGGATTTTGAAATTA
>JAIOZA010000041.1 GCA_021740825.1 Bacteroidia bacterium
ACTATGAATATTTCAATTGTCATTCCATTATTTAATGAAGAAGAATCGTTGCCCGAATTGCATGATTGGATTAAAAGAGTAATGGATGAACATCAGTATTCTTATGAAATTATATTTATAGATGATGGTAGTAAAGATAAATCGTGGCAAGAAATAGAAAGTTTAGCTGCTAAAAATTCTTGTGTCAAAGCAATTAAATTCCGACGTAATTACGGAAAATCTCCTGGTTTGCACGTTGGTTTTCAAGAGGTGCAAGGTGATGTAGTGATTACAATGGATGCTGATTTACAAGATTCGCCAGATGAGATACCAGAACTTTATAATATGATTACTTTAGGTAATTATGATTTAGTAAGTGGATGGAAACAAAAACGTTTTGACAATACTTTAACTAAAAATATTCCCTCAAAATTATATAATTGGACAAACCGAAAAATATCAGGAATTAAATTACATGATATGAATTGCGGATTAAAAGCCTATAAAAAAGATGTTGTAAAAAGCATTGAAGTTTATGGAGAAATGCATCGCTTTATCCCTGTTTTAGCAAAAAACGCTGGCTTTTATAACATTGGCGAAAAAGTAGTACAGCATCAAGCTCGCAAATACGGCGTTAGTAAATTTGGTTGGGAACGCTTTATTAATGGCTTCTTGGATTTATTAACCATTACTTTTTTATCTAAATTTGGAAAACGTCCAATGCATTTTTTTGGATTAATAGGAACCATCATGTTTATTGTTGGTTTAGTTTCCGCTCTATATCTTGGAATTGATAAAGCATATCATGTTTTTAACCATTTACACGCAAGGTTATTGACAAATCGCCCTTCATTTTTTATTGCACTTACATCCATGGTATTAGGTACCATGTTATTTTTAGCTGGCTTTATTGGGGAATTAATTTTAAGAAATTCTGCCGATCGCAATAATTATTTATTAGAAAAAAAAATTAATTTATAGACAATCACGAGGGAAATCAGTTGTGAATAATTTAATGTGATTTGTATAGCTCAATAATGCTTGAAGAAAAACCTAAAAGAAAACCACGCGTTCCTCTATCTCCTGAAGAATTATTTTATTTTAAGAAATTAAAGCTCCTAAAAGAACAAAAGAAAATAGAAGACTTTAAAAAAAGCACTTTATTTATTGCCATAAATCGCGTAAATGTATTTTTAGTTTCATTTTTAACTTATGGCTTGTTTAGCATTTTAGTAGCGTGCCATTGGGAAAAATCCTCCATAAGAACAGCCGCATGTTCTTATGAAAAACAAGTAGAATTAAATCAACCACCTTCCATTAATGCCATTAATATAATTACCTCCAGCGGAGAAAGTATTCAAATCAAAACTAAAGCATTGTTTGATGAACCTCAAGTAAATGATATTATTTTTATTGGAAGAGATTTTATTTTTAATAAAACGCTAAAAGTAAAATTGGGAAATAGAGAGGACACCTTTTGGCACTTTAATACGTATCCTACATTAGCAGTCATTTTATTTGCCTTAGGACTAGGATTTTTTATTTATAATTTAAACCGACACTTAAATGTTAATGGCTTATTAACCTCGTTTGGTTTATTTATATTGGCAAGTCTGTATTTTTTACTTGTGTAGATTTTAATTGAAGTAACGTTTTAATTCTAAAATATAAAGAAATAGAAACGAATACTAGTCCCAAACTCAGCGCCAACCAAACTCCATACACTTTTAGGTTAAGTGTAAAGGCAAAAAAATAACATAACGGTAGTGCAATTATCCAATACCCAATAAAGGCCATATAGGTTGAAAATTGATAATCATCTAGGCCTCGCAATACTCCAATAGCAACAACTTGCGTTCCATCAAATAGCTGAAAAAATGCTGCAAATAACAATAGTTGAGATGCAATCAAAACTATTTCTTGGTCGTTACTAAAAATGGTAGGTAAAAATGTATTGAAGCAAATAAATAAAATTGCCATAAAACCCATGGTAAATATAACAGATTGATAGGATGTTTTAATGGCAAGCTTTACTTCCTCTAAATTATTTAAGGAATAATAATTTCCTACTCTAATTGTTGTAGCACTTCCAATTCCGCTTGCAAACATATAGGTAAATGCGGCTAAGCTCAGTGCAATCCCATGCGCGTCTATTTGTTCTTTTCCAAAAACCCCTGCAATTAATCCGGCAATTGCAAAAGCAGTCACTTCAAATGTAAATTGCAGCGCAGAAGCCAAGCCATCTTTAAGTAATGACCAAAAATGCAGTGCGTTTATTTTAACTTCCTTATAGTATTTAGCAAATGAATTAACTGTTTTGTGATTAAACACAAATACTAAAAAACCTATTCCCATAAAAACTCTTGCAATAAAAGTTGCCCAACACGAGCCCATATAGCCAAGTTCTGGCAATCCTGCATGGCCATAAATCAATAAGTAATTCAAAATAATATTTATTATATTCCCAATAATGCTAATATACATAGCCGCTTTGGTGTTGCTTAAACCTTCGGTATATTGCTTGCACACAAAAAATAAGGCCACCGGAATAATGGAGAAAATAAGTACATCAAAAAACGGAATAGCTAACGTTACAACATCTTGGGGCTGTTGCATGTATGCCAGTAGGGGTGAAGAGAAAAATAGAATGATAAATAAAATCACTGCTACAATCATATTAATAAATAGTGAGTTTTTAAATAAGGAAGCCTTCTCTTTCTCGTTTTTATTAATATGAGCTTCAGTAATTGCTGGGGTTAATACATAACTCATACCTATACTAAA
The DNA here is from genome assembly GCA_021740825.1 of Bacteroidia bacterium. GTDB lineage: Bacteria > Bacteroidota > Bacteroidia > B-17B0 > Aurantibacillaceae > UBA4416. The sequence goes on from JAIOZA010000041.1 coordinate 2,764, forward strand.
TACTAATAGTATAATGAATAAATTATTAGATAAAATTCCTGCGGCCTGCTCAGTTTTTCCCAATTTTCCTAAGAAAATATTATCTACCATACCAGTAATAATATGCCCAATTTGAGTTAATATGAGTGGTATGGATAAAGAAACGGTTTCTTTAAGATGCGTATGTTTTTGTAGATTTTTCAATTGGGAAGTAAATGTAATAGAAATTTCGATTATAATACCGCAAACAATTAGCATAGTTTTCCTCTAAAACATTGATGTCATGGCTTTTTTCAATCAAATTGTTGTTATATTTGTGCTTTACAAAAAATCAATTGATGCAACGCGTAACTCTAAAAGATAAAACCTTTGTCCCATATATTTCTTCAGATAAAATTTCTGCAAGTGTTTACCAAATGGCTCAAAAAATTAATAGCGATTTATTAAATGACATGCCTTTGTTTTTAGTTGTATTAAATGGTTCATTTATGTTTGCCTCCGATTTACTGAAGGAAATAAATATACCATGCGAACTTTCGTTTATTAAATTAGCATCTTATCATGGAACAACCAGCACTGGCGTGGTTACAGAAATGATTGGATTAACCGAGGAGATAAAAGGTAGAACGGTAGTTATTGTAGAAGATATTGTTGATACCGGCGTAACATTAGAAAAATTAGTAACTCTATTAACAAAAAAAGAAGTAAAGCAAATTAAGGTTGCTACTTTTTTATTAAAACCAGATGCTTATAAAAAAGACATCAAAGTTGATTATGTAGGCATGGAAATTCCTAACGATTTTGTAGTTGGCTATGGTTTAGATTATGATGGCTTGGGAAGAAATATGAAGGAAGTGTTCGTATTAGATTCAAAATAATAAATAGTAAAAAATACAAATCATGAGTAACATGTTAAACATCGTTTTATTTGGACCTCCGGGTGCTGGCAAAGGCACTCAATCTGAAAAATTAATTGATAAATATGGCTTAGTACATTTATCTACTGGAGATATATTACGCAGCGAAATTGCAAGAGGAACTGCGCTTGGTACAGAAGCTAAGCAAATTATGGATCGCGGTGATTTGGTGAGCGATGAAATTGTAATTGGAATGATTGAATCAAAGTTAGACGCTACACCTCACGCTAACGGATTTATTTTTGATGGTTTCCCTCGCACCCAACCGCAAGCAATTGCATTAGATGATTTATTGCAGAAAAAAGGAACAGCAATTAGTGCAATGTTAGCACTTGAAGTGGATAATAATGAATTAGTAAAACGTTTGTTAATTCGCGGTAAAGCATCCGGAAGAGCAGATGACCAAAACGAGGAAATTATTAGAAATCGTGTAAACGAATACAACAACAAAACATTACCTCTAAAAAAATATTATTCAGAGCAAGGAAAATTTCACTCAATTGATGGAATAGGCACAATCGACTCCATATTTAATCAATTAGTAGAACGCATTGTTTTTGTGAAGGCAGAAATTGAATTAACCATGTTAGAAAATGACATTGAACATTTAGATTTAACGATTAATGATTTTGAAGTGGCTACTGAAATCTCGGAAGAATTAAAAAAAGATATTGAAGAAGTTAGAAGTGCAGAATCAGTAAAAAAACCTGCCGTTAAATCTCCAAAAAAAGCACAAGTAAAAAAACCTATTGCCAAAAAACCTCTTACTAAAGCTGCTCCTAAAAAAGTAAATAAGAAAAGTGTTCTAGCTAAAAAAGCAACGGTAAAAAAAGCACCCCTAAAAAAGGCAGTCACAAAAAAACAAGCTGTTAAAAAAACAATTAAGAAAGCAGCTCCAAAGAAAGCACTTAAAAAAGTTGTAAAGAAGAGTACTCCAAAAAAAACCACTCCAAAAAAAGCAGCTCCAAAAAAAGGTATAAAAAAAGTAGCTAAAAAAGCTAGTCCTAAAAAAATAGTTAAGAAGGTTGCTAAAAAAATTGCGGTGAAAAAAACAGTAAAGAAAGCTTTACCAAAAAAAGCGATTAAAAAAGTAGTTGGTACAAAAAAGGCGACGCCAAAAAAATTGGTGAAAAAGAAAAAATAAATAACAGAAGTATAATTTATGGAATGAAGATTAAAACATCTAACATCCCATAACTTATAGCTCATAACTAAATAATAGGGTGGATAATAATTTTGTTGATTATGTTAGAGTTTGTTGCCGCAGTGGCAAAGGCGGAAAAGGATCAACACATTTGCATCGCGATAAGCTAACTGCTTTTGGCGGCCCTGATGGTGGAGATGGAGGACGTGGCGGACACGTTATCTTGCGTGGCAATAAACAATTTTGGACGCTCATCCATTTAAAATACCGAAAACATATTATTGCTACAGCTGGAGGTGATGGTGGATCTTCACATAAATCTGGGAAAGAAGGTGAGGATGAAATTTTAGATGTACCATTAGGAACTGTTGCTCGTGATTTAGAAACGGGTGAATTGATTTGCGAAATTACCGAAGAAGGACAAGAATTTATTTTACTGCCCGGTGGAATGGGTGGCAGGGGTAACGCCCATTTTAAATCACCAACAAATCAAACGCCTCGCTATTCTCAGCCCGGCGAAGAAGGAAAAGAAGAGTGGAAAATATTAGAACTTAAAGTACTGGCAGATGTAGGATTAGTTGGTTTCCCGAATGCTGGAAAATCAACTTTATTATCTGTTGTTTCAGCTGCAAAACCTGAAATTGCTAATTATCCTTTTACAACCTTAACACCTAATTTAGGAATTGTACCTTATAGAGATTACAAAAGCTTTGTAATGGCAGATATTCCGGGCATTATTGAAGGAGCTAGCGAAGGGAAAGGACTAGGAGTGAGATTTTTACGCCATATTGAGCGTAACTCGAGTTTATTATTTATAGTAAGTTGCCAAAGCGATAATATTTACGAAGAATATAAAATACTATTAAACGAATTAAAACAATACAATCCAGAATTACTTGATAAACAAAGAATTTTAGCCATTTCTAAATGCGACACCATTGACGAAGAGTTAGTTAGTGAGCTAGAAAAAGATTTAAAAAAGCGCATGAAAGGCAAATTCAAAATTCCTTATATTTTCTTTTCAGCACAAACTGGATACAATGTGCAGGAGTTAAAAGATATGTTGTGGCAGCAGTTGAATTAATGCAATGTTAAAAAAACGAAATGAATTCTATTTCTTTTATTAACAATAAAACTAATCAACATACTTATTATATTTTTGTAGAATTATAATTTTAAAAACCAACTACTATGAAGCATATAAAATTTTTCCTTATTTTTTCACTGCTGGTAACAACAATTGCTTGTAAAAAAAATAAAATAGGAGGTAAGGCAACAGTAAAAGGTGTTGTAGCGCATCACGAAAAACCAATACCAAATGCAATTGTTTACATAAAATATAATGCCACTGAATTTCCGGGCGATAACACTGCATTGTATGATAGTTATGTAAATGCTGATAATGCCGGTAATTATAGCATTTCGCTTTATAAGGGAACTTATTACTTATATGCTGTTGGAAAAGATGCAGATATTCCTTTACCAAATGATGTAAAAGGAGGATTGTCTTTTTCTATAAGATTTAATCAAGATTTAGAGAAGAATATTGCAGTAGCAGAATAATTTCCGGTTATTCTTTAATGAACTTTCTAATTTGGAGTAGTTTCTATTTTTTGTCATATACCTCGATAAAATAATTTCCTTTACTTAAAAGTTGAAACTGAAGCATTTCTATAACTCTATTGCAATGGTTCTTTAGCTTTATCATAGGCTTCAATAACGGACAATAATGTTTGAGATTGATTAAAAATATCATCAAGATTGTTTATTTCAATCTTTACTTCTTTTTTTTGCTCATCAAGTGTTGCTATAAACTTTTTCCCATTACCTAAGTATAACCTACAAATAGTTTTTCTATTATTGTCATCTAGCAGTATAGCAAAATATGATTGCGCATCGCGGTAACTAATTCTTGTAACAGGTATTTTTTGTCTTAAAATTGTTTTCACAATCATAAAGGCTTCAAGCTCTTCATCAGTTGTTATTACCTTATTTGCTTCTTCTTTAATTATCTCATCAGTTGCTGCAGAAAGTGCGTCCTGCTCTTTTGCCGTTTGATCTTCTTTAGTTAGGGCAGTTTTCAGTCTTTCAGTAATAAGATCGCTTATATGTTGTTGTATAGATTTTTTTGTAAGGTTTGTAAATTGCTCTAAAACTTTTTGCGTAATTGTGCTAGGATAAACTTGCCTTGCAAAATGTTTGACAAATTCAGGTGTTGGAGCAACAAGTTCTTGTTGTATAAGGTGCTTTAATTCATTTGTATATTTTAATTCAGCAGCAGTATTTGTTATTGAATCGGCGTCAAAGTATGCTTTATGAAATTTTTTTAGTTCTTCAATTTGATTATCCTTAATTTCTGTAATGTTAAATTCAAGAAATGGTTTTTCATCCATCTTATTTGCTTCAACTAAGTCAGAATAAAATCTATAATTAAGACCATTAGTTAATATACCAAATTTGGCTTTTGATACATGGAAATACCTTAATAGCTGTCCATCATGTAAGTTAAGATTTTGAGCAATGTGTTTACATTCAACAAGAATGCAAGGTGTACTATCTTTCATTATTGCATAATCAATCTTCTCACCTTTTTTTGTACCAATATCACTGATATATTCTGGAACAACTTCCATAGGATTGAATACATCATATCCCAATGCTTGAAGGAATGGCATAATAAAAGCATTTTTAGTTGCTTCTTCTGTAGCAATTTGATCTTTAAGTTTATTAACTCTATCTCCTAAGAGTTTTATTTGGTCTTTGAAATCCATTTGTTGTAATTTTTTGATGAATAGTTTTGTTTAAAAAAGTGTAGTACGGGTAAATTAAATAAGGACGTTCTAAAGTTAGAATTTTAGTTGTGCTAAAATACAACTTAATTTTTAAAGTGGTATTAAAACACCACTTTATTTTTTTTCATTCTTGCATATTGGTATGAATGAAAAAGAAAAATCAGGTCAATACTTTTTTACAACAAGTAGGTGATAATATTCGTAAGGAGCGAATAAAAAAAGGCTACACGCTTGCTGGCTTAGGAGAAGATATTGGCTCAGATAAATCTAACATGCATAAAATTGAACAGGGTAAAAATATTACACTAGTAACCTTACTAAAAATTGCTGCTTTTTTAGAAATTCACCCAACAAAATTATTTTCTCATACATCGGAAATAAGTATTCAGGATGTTGAGAATTACAATTCACAGTAATCTATTTAGCGTTTTCTTTTCACCACCAATGGTGATTGCATATCAGACTTACTAAATTTTGCAACATTCATATTATAATTCATATTATAATATTTATTTTTATCTATACAGGGCAATAGCTTATTATTTGATTTTTTTCAAGAAATCGTAAGTGATTAAGGCCTATCATTAAAATTTAAAATATGCAAAACAAATGTTTTTAAAAAGTAAAAATTCCGTCCTAGTTAAAGTCTTTACTTTATTAACATTCTTTTTTTCTGCATTAACCATCCAATCACAAAATATATTAATTAGCACTGGGGGCACTGTTAATGTTGCTGGTGGCGAAGTATTTTTAGATGCTGGCGGCCCATTAGCAAATGATGGTAATGTGAACAAGTCAATCACTCTTTGTCCATCCGTAAACGGAAAATCGGTGTATTTAGATTTTACAATGTTCAATACATTTTTCAATACGTCGAGTCTTTTATGGAAATATGGGGATTCTGTTTGTATTTATAATGGGTCAAGTGCATCTGCACCTAAAATGGCTACCTTATTAGGAAACTATGGTGCTCCATATAATAGTGGGTTGAATCCAACTCCTGTTGGCTTAGGAACAGGCTCAGGACTTGGTGCTGTTACATCACCAGGTGTTTTTTCATCCACGGCAATTAATGGGTGCTTAACTATTAATTTTTTCAATGTAGACCCTATACAATCTCCGGGTTGGAGCGCTAACGTTGGACTTTATAGCCCTCTAGGAATTCCAGGATGTACAGTAAACTTAGCCGCATCTACTAATACAATTTGTGCAGGAAATACGGTTACGCTAAACGCAACCGGAAACATTGTGGCTGCATCTATTAATAATAATTTTAATGGAGGCACTGTTGGCACAGGTTGGCAAGGAACATCTTCCGCCGCACTTACAACTAATGCATGTGGAAGTACTAGTTTAGATGGATCTACTTATTTATGGATGGCGAATGCATCGTGTCCTAGAACATTAACATCAAATACAATGGATGTTTCAAACGGCGGTATTGTTAGTTTTGAATACAGACAAGCAGGTAATAATGGAGCGGCCAGCCCTTGCGAATCACCAGATATTGGTAGTGGCTCTACGCCAGAATCTGTTTTTGTGCAGTATTCATTAAATGGAGGTGTTAATTGGACAACATTAAAAGTTATGTATCCGCATAACATCCAATCATCTTTTGGTAGTGATAATTATAATGGAATAGGCTATGAAGTTAAAATTTGGAACAAAATTGTAGTCCCTATTCCAGCAGCAGCACAAACTGCAAATACGCAGTTTAGATGGATAATGCCAATATGCACCTCATCTTCTACCGATAATTGGGGGTTAGATAATGTCGTAATCTCTACACTAAAGACGACTACAATAACAATCAAAGACATTACAAATAACATTATTATTAATACCTCTACAGTTAGTCCAATATCAATTACTCAAACGCCCACTGCAACAACAGTATATCAGGCCTCAATAACAGATGGAATAACAACATGTACAAGCAATCAAACTATTACTATAAATGGTGGAACTCCTGCAATTACATCTTTCTCATACACTAACCCATATTGTGCTAATGGTGCAAATCCAACAGCCAACTTAGCAACTGGCTTTGCAACAGGAGGAACCTTTTCTTCAACACCTGTTGGATTAAGTTTAAGCCCAACTTCTGGTTCAGTAAATTTATTGGCTAGTAATACAGGAACTTATGTTGTTACATATACCAGCCCTACGGGAAGCTGTAGCGTAGCATCCAATAACACAGCGACACTCATAATTAATCAAACGCCAACAGTTACAGCTAATGCAAGTAATTCAGTTATATGTTTAGGCAGTTCAACTACTTTAAATGGTGTAGGAGCTGCTGCTTATAACTGGACAAACGGTGTAACAAATGGAACCATATTTTCGCCAACCGCAACCGCAACATACACCGTTATTGGAACATCGGTATCAGGTTGCACAAATACAGCAATTCAAACTATTAGTGTTAATCCAATCCCAACAACAACTGCAAGCGTCACTGGTACAATTAGCTGTTCTACGCCCACAATATCTTTAAATTCAACATTAGCAGGTGTTACATACACTTGGACAGCACCAGGTGGAGGTTCGGTAACTTCGGCTAACACACAATCTGCATCAGCCTCTGGCGCATCTGGAATATATACCTTAACTATTCAAAATGCAGCAGGATGTTCTTATTCAACAACAACATTCGTTCCGCAAAACACAGTATCCCCAAGCGGTTTAAGTGCGGGAGCAAATCAAACATTAACGTGTTCATCAGCATCCATTGCACTAAACGGCAGCGTGTTAACTCCAAGCAATGCTATTTTAAACTGGGGTTCAAGTGTTTGTGGCTCATTAACAACATTAACAACATCTGCTTGTGCAGCTGGCATTTATACACTAACCGCAACTAATCCTAATAATGGATGTACGGCTTCATCAACAGTACAAGTATTCCCAAATGCTGGTTCACCAACAGTTGCGATTTCAACCGCAGCATTAGTAATAGATTGTAATAGTACATCACAATCAGTTACTGTTACAAGTGTTCCAAGTACCGATGTAACTTACAACTGGAATACTGCTCCGTCTAGTTTATCATCAGATGGCACAGTAGCAACATTTACCAATGCAAATACCTATATATGCACAGTGACTAATACCTTAAGTAATTGTTCAACACCAGTTCAAGTGGTTGTGACCAGTAATACAACAGTTCCAACTATTACCATCACGCCAACACAAACCTTAACCTGCGCCACGCCGACAGCAGCCATTACTTTAACAACAACGCCTAGTTCGGGATTAACTTACACATGGTCAGGAATATTATTATCTGGACAAGGAACAGATCTTATTACAGTTAATCAACTAGGAAATTATAGTGTGGTTGTTACAAATGCTGTTAACGGCTGCACAAACACCGCAAGTTCTCAGGTAGATGTAGATGCCAATTTACCAACTGCAAGTATTAATATAACTTCAACTAATAGTGTCATTACCTGTTCTAACCAAATCGTTGATTTAACCGTGAATGTTAGTCCGTTAGCAACTTATAATTATACTTGGTCAACAGCAAGCACTGCAACCAATATAAGTGTAACTAGTGCTAATGTGTATTCAGTAACAGTAGTTAATCCATCTACAGGTTGTTCAGCAGTAGCATTTTATACAGTAACAAGTAATACAATTCCACCAACCGTTCAAACAACCAATACAATAATTCCTTGTAATACAAACACGGTAAACGTTATATCTACATCAACCTCAGCAGTAACATATAGTTGGACTAGTGCAAATGGAATACTTTTAACTAATGGAACATCTACTGCACTAGTAGGATCTATAGGCGATTATGCAGTTACAGTTACAGATGTCAATAATGGATGTATAAGCACAACAACTGCTTCAGTAAGTCAAACAATCATAAACGCCTCCTTTACTGCAAATCCATTATCAGGTACAGCACCGTTGTTAGTGGATTTTACAAACACAAGTAACAATCCGCTAGGAACTAGTTACAGTTGGAATTTTGGAGATTCAAATACAGCAAACACAACAAATGCTAATAATACATACACATTGATAGGTAATTACATAGTAACACTAACAGCAACAGATGCCTCAAGTTTATGCACGGCAACAAGCACCATTAACATAGAGGTACTTGAAAATTCATATATTTCAGTCCCCAATGTGTTTACGCCAAATGGTGATAATGCCAATGATGTATTTAAGATTGAGACAAGAGGAATTAAAGATTTAACTTGCGAAATATTTAATCGTTGGGGATTAAAAATTTATACACTGATAGCAACAAAAGATTCATGGGACGGATTGAATGAGTCAGCTGGAACGTATTATTATATTCTAAGTGCCGAAGGTTACGACGCAAAAGAATATAAGCAGCAAGGGTTTATTAGCTTATTTAAATAGGCTATACAAGCACCTCATACTTTAAAAGAAGATGTAATTATTAATTAGAGTTTTCTTCCCAAATCATTGCTAAATGCACAATAGTTTGTGTAGCTTTTTGCATATCCTGCACACTTACCCATTCTAACTTGCTATGAAAAGCATGCTCGCCGGCATATATGTTTGGGCAAGGTAAACCCATAAAAGATAAACGAGAACCATCGGTTCCGCCTCGTATGCTCGACAAGACAGGCTTTACACCTGTTCTACTAATTGCTTCAAGAGCATAATCTACAACATGGTAGCACGTATCTAGCACATCTTTCATGTTACGGTATTGCTCGGTTACTACAAAATTAAAACTTGATTTTTTATAATTTGATAAAACTGATTTTGTGATTTCTTCTAATTCAGTTTCTAACGTTTTGAGAGTTGCGGTATCAAATGCCCGAATAATAAATTTAACTTCCACTTGTTCTAATCCGCCATTAATAGATGTTGGATGAATAAACGGCTGTTTATTTTCTGTTGTTTCAGGCGTTTTATCTTTTGGAATGCGATTAATAATTTCTGCTGCAATTTTAATAGAATGTTCCATTTTATTTTTAGCAAAACCTGGATGTGTTGGAATGCCATTAATAGTAAGGGTTACACTATCTCCGCTAAACGTCTCATTTTCTAAATGCCCTAAACTTTCGCCATCCATAGTGTAACCATATTGTGCGCCTAGTTTTTTGATATTAACCTTATCTGCTCCTCTTCCAATTTCTTCATCAGGTGTAAATAAAATACGAATAGCCCCATGTTTAATTTCGGGATGTAACATCAAATAATTGGCAGCGTCCATTATTTCTGCTAAGCCGGCTTTGTTATCAGCACCTAACAAAGTTGTGCCATCTGTTGTAATAATATCGTTTCCAACTTGAGCTGCTAAATCAGGATGTTCTACAAATTTGATGATTTGGTTTTTATCATTTGGTAATACAATATCTTGACCATTATATTTAGAATGAATAAAAGGATTTACATTTTCTCCACTGCAATCAGGAGACGTATCCATATGTGAACAAAAACAAATAACAGGCACTTGCTTGGATGTGTTTGATGGAATAGTTGCGTAAACATAACCTAGTTCGTCCATTTCGGCATCTTTTATTCCCATAGCTAATAATTCTTCAACCAACAACTTACCTAAGTTTTTTTGTTTCATAGTACTTGGGCAAGTATCTGAATCAGGATTAGATTGTGTATCAATTTTTGCGTAACGAATAAATCGCTCTGTAACTGTATGATTGTATTTTGTAAAGTCCATTTGCACTATGTTTTTTGAATTAAGTTTTTTGTTGTTTGATAAAATGCAAAAGAGGTAAAGTACTCTTACTTCTTATGTCTTTAATCCTGTTCTATAAATTATCAATAAAGTAATTCGTTATTTTTTCCATTAAGTGCGCTCTATCTTTTCCTAACACATTATGTTCATGCCCTGGATATAAATAGTAATCTAATTGAATGCCTTTATCAACTGCTTTCTTCTGGTATAAAACGCTGTGTTGCCAAACAACTACAGGGTCTTGGGCGCAATGAATCATTAATAATTTTCCTTTTAGTTTGTCTACGTAGTTTAATAAATTATTTTTTTCATAGCCTTCTTTGTTATCTTGTGGTGAATCCATATAGCGTTCTGTATACATAATCTCATAATAAGTCCAATCAATTACTGGTCCGCCGGCTGCCCCTACTTTAAATGTTTCAGGTGAACGTGTCATTAAAGTAGTTGTCATAAAACCACCAAAACTCCAACCGTGAACTCCAATTCTTTTAGCGTCCACATAAGGTAATGATTTTAAATAGTTAACACCTTTTAATTGGTCTTCCATTTCTTTAGTTCCTAACTGTCTGTGAGTTGCTTGTTCAAATGCTTTTCCTCTGTTAGAAGTTCCTCTTCCATCTAACGTAAAAATGATAAAGCCTTTTTCGGCCATGTATTGATACCACAATTCGCCACCTGCCATCCAGGTATTTGTTACCATTTGCGAATGCGGCCCATTATATAAATAAACTAAAACTGGGTATTTTTTTGTTGAATCAAAATTGACTGGTTTAAATAAACGGCAGTATAAATCGGTGCCTTCGCTATTTTTAATAGTAAATAAATTCCAACTTCCTGTTTTGTATTCTTTAATGGGATTTTCCGCCTTAAAAATGTTGATGGCTTTTTTAGTAGAAGTATTAATAATGTTGTATTCTCTTGGCGTTGTTGAATTAGTAAAATTATCAATGAAATAATTTCCTCTTTCATCTAATACACAAGTATGAAAACCGTTACCAGAAGTTAAGCGTTTCACTTCTCCACTTTTTAAATTTACGCTATAAAAATCTTGGTTCACAGGGCTTTGATCATTTGCATGGAAGAACAAACGTTCTCCTTTTTCGTCAAATCCATTTTCTGCTTTTACTTCCCAATTACCTTTAGTTAATTGTTTTATTAATTTACCACTAATATCATATAAGTAAAAATGTGTGTATCCATCTTTACGACTTTGCCAAATAAACTGAGTTGGATTATTTTTTACAAATAACATAGGATGTAAAGGCTCTGTGTATTTGTCATCATGCTCTTCAAATAAAGTGCGAACAAAATTTCCGGTTGCTGCATCATATTCATTTAATTTCATATCGTTTTGTGTACGACTTAATAGTGCAATATAAATATGTTTTTCGTCAGGACTCCATGCAACATTGGTTAAGTATTGTTCAGGATCTCCTTCTGTTTTTACATAAATAGTTTTGTTTGTTTTTACATCATAAATTCCTAATGTAACATGGTGGCTTTTGTTCCCAGCCATAGGATATTTAATGTTTTCGTTTTTTGCAGGACGAGTTGTCCAGTCAATAATTGGATAATCAGTTACTGCAGATTGATCCATTCTGTAAAAAGCTAAATAATTTCCTTTAGGACTCCAAAAGTTTTTTCCATCAATACCAAATTCGTTTTGATGAACATTTTTTCCAGTGTAAACAATTTCATAAGAACCATCTGTTGTTACTTGAGTTTCTTTACCATCCGTTACAACAAATAAATTATTGTCTTTGCAATAGGAGTAAGCACTCGTAACTGGTTCTTTTTGATACGCATCTAAACTACTTGGTTCAACTATTTTATCGGTTTCAGAAAATATTTTTTTATCTAAAGAGTATATTAATTCTCCTTTTTTATTTGAGAAATAAAATTGCTTCGCGTTTTTCCATGTGATTGAAGTAAAAGTTGCTAAAGTGTCTTTATTAGATGATTTTAGTTGCGTGTTTAATTCCTTTAACGTTAAAACATCCGTTGTTTTTCCAATAGTATTATCACCAACTTTAATTGCATTATTATAGATGTAAGAAAATTTAGCAGTACCGCTAATAAATCCCAAAGATTGTAAACGTTTTGGAGCAAGAGTTGTGCGTCCTTTTAAAACAGCATCTTGAATGGTAAGTAGTTTATCTTGAGCAATTATAAATGTTGAGTAAAATATACTTGCAATAGCAACAGTTGTTTTGATTTTGTTTTTTAAACACATAGACACATAGTTTTTAGTTTTGTTAATTAGGGTAAAAGTTTGAAATAATCATTTACAAATGTTTTTTGACCTTCATGAAAGATATTCTTTACATTGAAATTAATCAAAATGCCTTTAGGCACTTCAAGCAGTTTCATATAGGTTAGAAGCTGCGCTTCAAATATAGGCAACATAGTTTCTACGGCCTTCAGCTCCACAACGATTTGGTTTTCTATTAATAGATCGCATCTTAATTCTGTTTCGAGGGGTTCGTTTTTATACACGAGTGGAACAGAAAATTCAGATTTGAAATCTATGCTTCTTAGAGATAATTCTTTTTTTAAACACTTATGATATATAGACTCTAGTAGACCGGGGCCAAGCTCTTTGTGAACTTCAATTGCAGAACCAACTATTTCATAAGTCAATTCATCTAATTGTTTTTTTGTGGTTAACCCCATTCTATTTAATTCTATGTGACTATGTGTTTTTTAAATCTATTTTTTTATCGAATTATATAAATCTAAAATTTGTTTTTTAGTATCAGATATGATTTTTAAATCAGTAATCATTGATGTAACATCTTGGTTTTCTTTTTTAGCTTTTTCAACTTTCGCAGTCAACTTATCTTCTTTGTCTTGCCACACATTTAGTAAATTATCCTTCATGACTTTTTGCGCCGCATACTTAACGTATTTATTATCGCTAGCGCCTATTTTTGCAATTTCGTTTGCTCCATCAATAGCAGTTTCTGGCTTTGTACAACGTTTTAAAAATTTACCGTAAATATTACCATAAGCCATTAATTCGAAACCATTAAATTGATTTCTTACTTTTTTAAAGTAGGCGTGTTTTTCGTCTGTGCCGTTTTTTGCATATAAATCAGCAATAGAATAAATAATTTCTTTTGAAGGTTCGTTTTCTAATACAACTGCTTTTTTCATCGCTAAGTCTGGATTTACTTTTGCAATAGCATCAAAGCCTTCTGATAGAATAGCATAAGATTGTTCGTTTAGTGCTTTTTCATATAAGGCATTTAAATCTTCACCTTTGTAATTTGATGATAACGCCTTAATGGCTGCGGCGCGCACTCTTGTATTACTATCTTTTTCTGATATGCTAATAAATAAAGGCTTTAATTCCACTTCCTTTTCTTTACCATTTTCACTTAGGATAGCTAATGCGTCGCTTCTAAATTTTCTCCAAGGATCATTTTGAGCTATAAATTTAACCATCTCAAAAACATCCATCTCATTAATGTGTTCTTTAAAATAATTTATGGATTCTTCTCTATCTCCCCAAAGTTTAGCATTTTTATATTGAAACACATATTCCTCTTTACTTTTAGTGTAATCCATTTTTGCTAGCAACTGGCGCTCAGCGTCTATGTTTACTAATTCAGGATTTGATGCCACATCAAATGTAAATGAGTTTTTTACATCGTCAATCCAAATAAGTTTGCGCTCTTTTTTTCCACCTGAATAGATGTCAATATAAATAGGTAATTTATATAATGGAGATACCTTAAAATCTTGTGTTTGAGTAATGTCAATTTTTAATTTTTTAGTTGAAGCATCATATGATTTTTTGACCTCTAATTCTGGATGACCTTTTGCAAAATACCATTCATTAAAAAACCAATTTAAATCTTGGCCCGTTGTTTCTTCAAACGCTAATCGTAAATCATGAGCCTCCGCAGTTTTAAATTTATTTTTTTCTAAGTATAATTTTAAAGATGCAAAAAAAGCATCATCTCCTACATATTTTCTCAACATATGAAGTATTTGACCGCCTTTATTGTAACTAAATGCATCAAACATATCTTCGCGACTACCATAATCAAAACGCACTAAATCAACTTGTTTTTGTCCTGATTGAGCGAAGTATCCAAAGCGAGAATCTGCATGGTGATCGTCAGCAGCATCACGCCCATATTCAAATTCTTCCCATAAATATTCGCCATAAGTAGCAAACGATTCGTTCAAAGTTAAGTTGCTCCAACTTTCGCAACTTGCTAAATCACCAAACCATTGATGAAATAATTCGTGAGCAATAGTACTTTCTCCTTTTGCACCATCTATTATTTCGCGGGTTGTTTGATAGCAAACAAAGTCTCCGTGCAAAGTTGCTGTTGTGTTTTCCATAGCGCCGCTTACATAATCTCTAGCAACTATTTGAGCATATTTTTGCCAAGGATACGGAACGCCTAATCGAGTGGAATAAAACTCAATCATTTTTTTTGTTTTTCCAAAAATGGCTTTTGCGTGTGGCTCAAATTCTTTTTCTACATAATAAGAAATTTCTTTTCCATTCCATGGCTCATCAGTTACTTTTTTAAATTCGCCAACGCCCATCATTACTAAATAGGGTGCATGTGGCATATCCATTAACCAATGATCGGTTCTTGTTCCATCACTATTTTTTTTAGAATCAGTTAATAAACCATTAGATAAGGTGGTATATTTATCGTCAACCGTCATGTAAATCTCATTTGTCATTTTCTCATTTGGATTATCAATAGTTGGAAACCAAGTGCAATTAGATTGAGTTTCGCCTTGCGTCCAAATTTGAGGCATCTTATTTGGATCTTTGCCTGTTGGATTAATAAAATAAAGTCCTTTATCATCAGATATAGCGGCACTTCCACCAGATTTTAACTCATTAGGTTTCGAAATATAGTCTATGGTCACATAGTAGTTTTCTTTAGAAGTATATTCCTTTCCTAAATTTATTTTTAATGAATCGTTTTCATATTTATAAGTGACAGCTTGTTCTGTTACCACTTCCTCTGTACTCGCTGATTTTGCTCCTTTTTTTATAGGCAATTCTTTAATTTGTTTTTCTGCAAGCTTAACTAATTTAATTTCCATTCCACGGGCATTTAAATAAAGCATGTTAGTTGGATAGAAATAGGGCTTAATTTTTAATTCTGCTTTACCAATTAATTGCGATTTTTGCCAATCAAAACTTACCCATAATTTAGTGTGAATAATATCGCTACTCTTGGTTTCGGTAGCTTGATAAATTTTCTTTTTTGGCGCTTCATCCGCTAAAACACGAATAGTATCTAAATTTATAGCTGGCTCTGCCATTGTAACTGGCGAATCAGCAGCCTTTGTGGTTTTTTTTGAGGTAGAACAAGCAGCAACAAAACCAAAAATGGTAGTTACAAATAGTAGGTGTTTGTAATTCATATAAATTAATTTGAGTAGTAAAAATGCAATTAATTTAAGGAATACCAAAAGAAATTTTACTTGAAGTATTGCCGGAGCTATTTAGCTCGATAGCTGTAATTTATAAAGGGAAGAATTTATTTGGAAATTTATTGTTTTATGTGCTATTATTCTTTATGTTCTTTGTGGTTAAATAGTTACATTTGCGGCATGATGCAAATTCAAGTAATGAAGTCTAAATTGCATTGTGTAAAAGTAACACAAGCAGAATTAGATTATATAGGAAGTATTACCATTGATGAAGATTTAATGGATGCTGCTAATTTTATTGAAAACGAACAGGTTCACATTTTAAATAAAAACAATGGCGCTCGTTTTATTACATATATAATAAAGGGGCAACGTGGTAGTGGGGTAATTTGCCTAAATGGCCCAGCTGCAAAATTAGTTGGTATTGGAGATGTAGTAATTGTTATTTCTTATGCAGCGATGGATTTTGAAGCCGCAAAGGGATTCAGGCCTTGGGTTGTTTTTCCGGATACTAAAACCAATCGATTAAAATAAGCACATAATGAATAAAAGTACTAAGTCGATTATTCAATTTGTTGTTTTATTAGGAATAGGAATTTTATTAGTTTGGCTATCTTTTCGTTCTGTGTGGACAGAAAAAGAAAAAATACTTGATTCATTTAAAACAGCTAATTATTTTTGGGTTAGTATCTCCATAGTAATAGCTTTTTTTAGCCATTATTTAAGGGCGTTTCGTTGGAATTATTTATTAAAACCTGCTGGTTATTCGGTAAAACCAACTAATGCCGTAGGCGCCGTAATAGTGGGTTATTTTGCCAATTATGGATTACCACGTATGGGTGAAATTTCGCGTTGCACTTTAGTAACAAAATATGATCATGTGCCATTTGAAGTAGCACTTGGAACAGTTATAACGGAACGAATTGTTGATTTATTGATATTAATTATCATCTTTTTTTTAACACTCTTCGCTCAGTTTTCTCAATTAAAAGATTTAACTGCAACTTATATATATCATCCCATGATGCTTAAATTTAAAGGCATTTCAGAGCATCCCACAAAGTTTATTATTTTAATTTCAATCTTAATTATTGTTTCAATTGGTTTGTTCTTAGTTCGAAAAAAAATTACAGGATTGCTAAAAGGAAAATTAGGAAACATCATCAAGGGGTTTGGAAAAGGATTAAGTTCCGTCAAGGATATTGAAAAAAAATTCCAATTTATATTACTAAGCATCGCTATTTGGGCTTCGTACTTTTATAGTTTATATGTGTGCTTTTTTGCTTTTACTGGCACTTCAAATCTTGGTCAGGCAGAGTGCTTGGTGCTTTTATTGTTTGGTACTTTTGGAGTAGTTTTTTCACCAGGTGGCTTAGGTGCTTATCCAGCCATTATTACAGCTTTACTTACCTATTATGGTGTTGAGCAAATCGCTGCATTTTCTTTTCCATGGATGGCTTGGACTTCTCAATTTATTTTAGTGGTTACGTTAGGAGTATTAAGTCTGATATTATTGCCAATTATTAATAAATCAAATGCAAATGTCGTTTCATAAAAAATTATCCGATAAAATTGTATCTAAAGATCAACTTAATACTCTATTGCAAGAATGGAATAACCAATCTCAACAAATTGTTTTTACAAATGGTTGTTTTGATATTTTACATCGTGGGCATGTTGAATATTTATGCCACGCCAGAGATTTGGGCGACAAATTAATTTTAGGATTAAATACCGATGCTTCCGTAAAGCGTTTAGGAAAATCTCCAGAGCGTCCAATCAATTCTGAAGAAACTAGGGCAACTATTTTAGCAGCCTTGGAATGTATAGACGCCATTATTTTATTTGATGAAGATACTCCTTACGATTTAATACATTTTGTGCAACCAGATGTTTTAGTAAAAGGAAACGATTACAAAGCGGAGGACATTGTGGGTTATGATATTGTAAATGCAAAGGGCGGTAAAGTTATTACTATTCAATTAGTGGATGGTTTTTCAACTACTAAATTGATTGAAAAAATGAAAGGGTAATATATTTTGGGCGTTACCCGCAAAAAAGCGGGTCAGGCTTTCCTTTCCAATCTTTTTAGTTCCACGCTAAGGCGTGATCACAAAAAAGGATTTACAAGTCAATCCTTAACGCGGCTTTAACGTTGTAGAAAATTAAAACGGACTATCTAAAATTACTGCGTGAGTGATTGTAGAGGAAATCCTTTTTTATCGCGCCTGCGCGTGTTAAAAAAGATTGCAACGAAAAGCACGGTCCGCCTGCTGGCGGACACGCCCAAAACATAATAACTAAACAGCGTTAATATCTTCAAAAATACACGATAGGCTTTACATAATAAAATCCTATTTTAGTTCATTAATCAGCATCGTGTCAAACCCTCTAAAAAAATTAGTCTCGCAAACGGCCATTTATGGTTTAGGCAGTGTATTGCCGCGCGTTATTACTTTTTTATATTCGTTTATTTTAACTTATATTTTTAAGCAGCCTGCTGAGTTATCTGCTAACACAGAGTTTTATGCTTATATCAGTTTCATAAATATTATTTTTACTTACGGCATGGAAACCGCCTTTTTTAACTTCTCAAATAAAATAGAAGATAAAGCAAAAGTATACTCAACTGCTTTGCTATCTATTTTTGCAAGCACGGCGGGCTTGTCTTTTTTATTTATAGTATTTTCTGGCTCCATAGCAAATTTTATAAAGGAGCCTGAACATTCTAATTATATTATTTGGTGTGTATTAATAGTAGCAACTGATGCTTTGATGGCAATTCCTTTTGCACGATTAAGATTGAATAACCAAGCCAAAAAATTTGGCGCACTCAAGTTATTAAACGTGTTTGTATTTGTTATAGTCTGCATATTTTATTTTAACATTTGCAAGCCTGCTTATTTTAATGAACCAAATTCTACGTTCGCAAAATTTTATAATCCAGAAGTAGGCGTAGGCTATATGTTTTTAGCTGGTTTGTTGGCTAATATTGTTAGCTTATTATTTTTAGCGAAAGAATATATAGAAGTACAATATGTATTTGATAAAGATCTTTGGAAACAAATGTTGCGCTATGCATTGCCATTATTAATTGTTGGTTTTGCGGGAATGATTAACGAAACCTTTGATCGATTTATTTTAAAATATCTTTTGCCAGAGGTTGTTGCAAAAACAGAGTTAGGCATTTATGGTGCGTGTTATAGAATTGCAATGCTCATGACTATTTTTACAACTGCATTTAAATATGCTGCAGAACCTTTCTTTTTTAATCGCGCAAAATATGACGATTCAAAAAAACTAAACGCGCTAGTAATGAAGTATTACGTATTATTTTGCTTGTTTTTGTTTTTAGCAACAATGATGAATTTATCATGGATTCAATTTGCTATTAGCGAAAAATTTAGGGTGGGGTTGGGCGTTGTTCCTATTTTATTATTAGCTAATTTATGCGTGGGGGTTTATTGGAATTTATCTATTTGGTTTAAGTTAACTGGACAAACAAAGTTTGGAGCAATAATTACAATTTTAGGCGCATTAATTACATTAGTTATTAATTTTATTGGAATTCCTAAATTTGGTTTTATGGCTTGTGCGTGGGCTACATTAGCTTCTTATTGCTTTATGATGATTGTTTCTTACATATTAGGACAAAAATATTATCCAGTAAAATATAATTTACGAAGCATATTTGTTTTTACTTTTTTAGCGCTAAGTTTATATGTTATCTC
>JAIOZA010000042.1 GCA_021740825.1 Bacteroidia bacterium
GAGTAGGTATTAATGAAGATAAGTACCGTATGGATATTTATGATAGATGGGGCGAAAACATTTTTACAAGTACTGAATTCAAAAAAGGATGGGATGGCTTTGTAAAAGGGGATTCTAAGGCAGCACCGCAAGGCGTTTATACTTATAAAATATTAGTAATTGATTTAGAAGGAAATAAACGCTCCAAAATTGGTCATGTAACTGTGATTAGACAGTATGAAAAATAAAATGATTACTATTACAAAAAAAACTACAGTTTTATTTTTACTATAACGTCATAACTTTGCAGAATAATTTGAAGAAAAAGATAGAAGTAGTCAACTGTCTTTTCTTATATTTTATTGAAAAAAGAAAGCAATGTAAATTGAGGTATTTTTATCTCATGACATTGCTTTTATTTTTTTGCTCATTTGCTATTCAATTAAATGAACCAATCATTCACATTAAATTTTCCAAAAAACAAGTACATATCGAAATTGATAGTTTTGGTAATATTTATGTTGTAAATGATAATGAAATAATAAAATACAATTCCTCTGGAGTTTTACAAAAAAACTTTAGCAATAAACGTTTTGGCAAAATTGACTTTGTAGATGCGATGAATCCTCTAAAAATTTTAGTTTATTATAAAGATTTTCAGCAAATTTTATTTTTAGATAATCAATTAACTGAAACTAGTGCTACAATATCTGTTGAAACTCTTGGTTATGAGCAAACCAGCTTAGTATGTTCATCCTCAAATAATAGCTTTTGGCTATACGACAAGCAAAACAACGAATTATCACGTTTTAACTCCGAACTAAAATCTTTAGTGAAAACAGGAAATTTAAACCGCATTTTAGATTTAGATACTAAGCCAAATTTTATGCAGGAACATAATAATTATTTGTATTTAAATTGCCCAAATGAAGGTGTATTAGTATTTGATATTTATGGGACTTTTTATAAAACCATCCCTCTAAAAAAATTATTAGAATTCAACGTAGTAAATGGAGATCTGTTTTATTATGAAAATAAAACCCTTAAACAATATCAAACAAAAACGTTCAACACAATTGAGAAACAATTTAATGATACTTTACTAAAAACAGTGTATTGGCAAAACAATCATTTTTATAAAGTTTACCAAGATTCGCTTGTTGTTCAATAAAAAATATATTCCCTCATTAAAGGAAGCGAGGAATTAATAGTAAACAGTAACTTTTGAGACGCACTTTTACTAATTGTAATTACGAAATATTCCCAATTAAAGTCTACGTCTAATTTTACAAGCCCAACAAAATTTCCTCAGGAACTTTACCCCCAAATAACATACGGCTTGGGTTCTCTAACATTTCTTTTACTTTCACTAAGAAACCAACCGATTCTCTTCCGTCAATAATTCTGTGATCATAACTTAAGGCGATATACATCATTGGGCGAATGACTACTTGTCCGTTAACAGCCATTGGACGATCAACCACGTTATGCATCCCTAAAATAGCACTCTGCGGAGGATTGATAATTGGCGTACTCATCATAGATCCAAACACACCGCCGTTAGTGATGGTGAATGTGCCACCTTCCATATCTGCAATAGTTAATTTACCATCACGAGCTTTTACTGCTAAATCTTTAATTCCTTTTTCAATATCAGCAATGCTCATTAACTCAGCATTACGTAATACCGGAACCATTAATCCTTTTGGTGCGCTTACCGCAATACCAATATCACAATATTTATTGTACACTAACTCTTCGCCATCAATCATTCCATTTACTGCTGGGTAGTGAAATAATGCTTCGGTTACTGCCTTCGTAAAGAAACTCATGAAGCCAACATTTGTTCCATAAACCTCCTTAAATTTATCTTTATACTTTGCTCTGATAGCATAAATTTCGCTCATGTCAACTTCGTTGAAAGTAGTTAACATTGCTGTTTCGTTTTTAACTGCTACTAAACGCTTAGCTACTGTTTTACGTAAAGACGTCATTTTTGCTCTGTCTTTATCTCTTCCACCTTGCCAGCTATTGCTTAATACTTTTTGAGCCGTTGGTAAACCATTAGATAAAGCCGCTAACACATCTTGTTTTGTAATACGGCCATCTCTTCCAGTGCCAGCTAATTGACCAGCTTGAATATTATTTTCAGTCATGATTTTTGTAGCAGCAACACTTGGTGTGCCAGTTGCATATGTCGACTGCTTCTCGACTGCGCTCGAAGTGACAGCAGCTTCTTTTTTAGTCTCTACTTTAACTTCTGCTTTTGGAGTTTCCACAGCGGTTTTTGCTTCTGGTTTGAAAGAGGTGTCAATTTTTACAACCACTTGGCCAACTTTAACAGTATCACCTTCTGCAGCTAATACTTCAATTTTTCCAGACTCCTCAGCATTTAACGTTAAGGTTGCTTTATCAGAATCTACTTCTGCTAATACTTCATCTTTTTCAACGATATCACCGGTATTTTTTACCCAACGAGCAATAACTACTTCTGTGATTGATTCACCTGGACTTGGTACTTTTAATTCTACAATTGCCATATTTATTTAAGATTTAAGATTTATGAATTAAGATTTTTATTTCATAAATCGGATTATTTACTTCTTATATCTAAAATCTAATTTCTAACTTTATTTCACTAATACTTTAGAAAAAATGTTTGTCATAATTTCTTCGTTCTCTGCAGCATGACGTTTAGAGAAGCCTGTTGCAGGACTAGCTGCAGCACTTCTACCAAAATATTTTAAATTTAAAGAACGTAAGTTATTATCTACAAATCTCCAAGGGCCCATGTTTTCTGGCTCCTCTTGAACAAATAAAAAGTCTTTTGCTTTGTTATATTTTTTCAAAACAGCATCTATTTGTTTTTGTGGGAAGGGATATAATTGTTCTAAACGAATAAAAGCAATATCATTGACGCCTTCCTTTTCTCTGCGTTCAATTAAATCATAATAAACTTTACCTGAACAAAACGCTACACGTGTTACTTTTTTAGCATCGATTGTATCATCTAAAATTTCTTGGAAATTAGCTTTTGTAAAGTCTGTCAATTTACTTACACAGCTCGGGTAACGTAATAATTTTTTAGGAGTAAAGCATACCAGTGGTTTACGGAAATCACGTTTTAACTGACGACGAATAACATGAAACTGTTGCGCAGGTGTTGTAGCATTTACAATTTGCATATTGTTCTCAGCACAAGCCTGCAAGAAACGTTCCATACGAGCAGATGAATGTTCTGGCCCTTGCCCTTCGTAACCATGAGGCAATAAAACAACTAAACCATTCATACGGCGCCACTTATATTCAGCAGACGTTAAGTATTGGTCAATAATAATTTGAGCTCCGTTAAAGAAATCTCCAAATTGTGCTTCCCAAATAGTTAAAGTGTTTGGTGCAGCAAAAGCATAACCATATTCAAAACCTAAAACACCATATTCACTTAATAATGAGTTATAAATTTCCAATTTTACTTGTGCATCAATATTATTTAATGGCGTATATTCTTCTTCGCTATCTTCTAATTTTACTATAGCATGACGATGAGAAAAAGTTCCACGTTCAACATCTTGACCACTAAAACGCACTGGATGACCTTCTTTCATTAATGTGGCATAAGCTAATAACTCTCCCATTGCCCAATCATAATTGTCATTAACAATCATGTTTTTTCTATCGTCAAATAATTTTTGAATTTTGTTAAAGAATTTTTTGTCTTTAGGCAACTCTGTAGATTTTTTTGCAACTTCTAAAAAAAGTTTTTCATCAACTGAAGTTTTTGGCGAACTATCAAAATCATTTGCTCCAGCCATTTTCACACCTTTCCAATTTCCCTCTAAAAAAGAAGTAATTTTTGCTTTTTCGGTTTTCTTGGCTTCATCTAAATTAGCATCTAATTCTGCTTTAAATGCATTTTCAATTGCTTTTGCTTCATTTGCTAATTCAGAATTTTCTGACTTTAGTTTTTCAATATAAAGATCTTTTGGGTTTGGGTGAGTAGCAATTGCTTTATATAATAATGGTTGAGTAAAACGAGGTTCGTCGCCTTCGTTATGACCATATTTGCGGTAACATAAAACATCTATAAATACATCGCGGTGAAATGTTTGACGGAACTCCATTGCTAACTTGGAAATGAAACACAATGCCTCTACATCATCTCCGTTTACGTGAAACACAGGACTCAACACCACCTTAGCAACATCCGTGCAATACGTTGATGAGCGAGCATCTAAAAAATTAGTGGTGAAACCAATTTGATTATTGATTACAAAATGAACTGTGCCGCCTGTTTTATAGCCATCTAACTGACTCATTTGCACTAATTCATAAACCAAACCTTGGCCTGCAATAGCACCATCGCCATGCAAACTAATAGCACACGCTTTAGAATTATCCCCATTATGCTTGCTATCAATTTTTGATCGAACGATTCCTTGCACAACGGCAGCAGATGTTTCCAAGTGCGATGGATTTGGTGTTAAACTAATATGAATATTTTTTCCATCATCACTTAATTGATCTGATGAATAACCCATATGGTATTTTACATCACCATCAAATAAAGAATCTTCACTTGGTCGCCCTTCAAATTCAGTGAATACATCTTTGTAGGTTTTGTTCATGATGTTGGTTAAAACATTTAATCGTCCACGGTGAGCCATTCCAATCACATAATCCTGAATACCTAAATTAGCACCATGTTCCATTAATGCATTGATAGCGGGGATCACAGCCTCACCTCCTTCCAATGAGAAACGTTTTTGTCCTACAAATTTTGTATGTAAATAATTTTCAAAAACAACAGCCTGCATTAATTTTTTAAGAATTACCTTTTTTTCATCAGAAGAAAAAGCAGGTGTGTTCCTATTTTTCTCCATACGCTCTTGCAACCATTTTAAAACTTTTGGTTCACGCATGTACAAGTATTCTACTCCAATACTTTGACAATAGGTTGTTTCTAAATGAGTAATAATATCTTTTAATTTGGCAGTGCCAATTCCAATCTCATTTCCTGCCTGAAAAATAGTTTCTAAATCTTTATCAGATAATCCAAAATTTTCAAGCGCCAAAGTAGGTTCATAATTACGACGCTGACGAACAGGATTTGTTTTTGTGAATAAATGTCCGCGTTGGCGATAGCCATTTATCAAACCAAGTACTTTAAATTCTTTAGTTACATTTTCGGGAATTGCTCCACCATCTGTTTCGTATGATGTTCGAGCAAATTCAAAGCCTTTAAAAAAATCGCGCCAAGAAGCATCAACAGAATTTGAATCTTGAGAATATTGTAAAAATAAACTTTCAATTGCGTTTACATCGCTTGTGCCAATATAGGAGAATTTGTCCATTATAATTTTCGTTAAAAAATAGGGCTAATTTAATGATTTTAATGTAAATATAGCTGCAAAAATGAGTTGTGAACCATAGTATTTTTATGTAATAGATTAAATAAGAAGTTATTTATTGAAAAACAAGCCGTTAACCTTTATTAAATTACTCAAACATTAATGTAATTTGTCTATTTTTGCATTGTGAAATATCTAGTTTATAGTTTAGTTCTTTTTACTCAACAAGTAGTTTTGTGCGCACAGGAAAACCCTAATAGTAATGCTATTCAAACATCGTTAAAAGTGCGCGCGCTGCAAGAAAAAAAAGCGGAATACCATAAGCGAACCAATGGCGAAAGTGATGGGTATCGTGTGAAAATTCATTTTAGTGCTGATAAAACAAAAGCAAGAGAGGTTCAAGCAAAGTTCTCAACAAAATATAATGACATAAAAACATACGAAGAGTATCAACAACCAAATTTTGTTATAATTGTTGGTGATTTTAAAACAAAATTAGAAGCTTATGATTTGTTAAAGAAAATTAAAGAAGATTATCCTAACGCTTTTATAGTTAAAAGTAAAATTAGACCGATGAAACTGACTAAAGAAGGATAGGCGCAAGTCAAAAAAAACAGCATGAAAACAATAGATAATTTAAATTTTAAAAACAAAAAGGCATTAATAAGAGTAGATTTTAATGTTCCGTTAAATGATGCTTTTGAAGTTACGGATGATACCCGTATTAAAGCTGCAGTGCCAACCATTAAACAAATTTTAGAAAATGGTGGTAGTGTTACTTTAATGTCGCATCTTGGCAGACCAAAAGAAGGCCCAACCAATAAATATTCATTAAAACATATTATCAGCACAGTTAGTAAATTAATTGGCACTGAAGTTGCCTTTGCGGATGATTGCATTGGCTCAGAGTCGTTTGAAAAATCAGCAGCCTTAAAACCTGGTCAAGTGTTATTATTAGAGAATTTACGTTTTTATAAAGAAGAAGAAAAAGGGGATGTTGCATTTGCTGAAAAACTAAGTAAACATGGAGATATTTATGTAAATGATGCTTTTGGCACTGCTCATCGCTCTCACTCATCTACGGCAGTTATTGCACAATTTTTCGCGGTAGAAACTAAGTGTTTTGGTTATGTAATGGCAAACGAAATAGCTAGCATTGACAAAGTAATTAATGGAGCAGAAGAGCCATTTACGGCAATTGTTGGCGGAGCAAAAGTGAGTGACAAAATCTTAATTATTGAACAGTTAATGGGCAAAGCCAACAATATTTTAATTGGTGGCGGTATGGCTTTTACCTTTGTGAAAGCAATGGGTGGAACTATTGGAAAATCATTATGTGAAGATGATAAATTAGAATTAGCAAAAGAGCTATTAGAAAAAGCAAAGGCAAAAGGAGTTAATTTGTATATTCCTGTAGATGCTATTATTGCTGATAATTTTGCCAATGATGCTAACATCAAAGAAAGTAATATCAATACCATTCCTAATGGTTGGATGGGTTTAGATATTAGTGAAGAAACTATTAAAACATATAGCGAAGTCATTAAAAACTCGAAAACAATTTTATGGAATGGGCCAATGGGTGTTTTTGAAATGAGCAGTTTTGAGAACGGAACTAAACAAGTGGCTTTAGCCATTGCAGAAGCAACAAAAAAAGGAGCTTTTTCGTTAATTGGCGGTGGCGATAGCGTAGCAGCTATTAACAAATACAACTTATCCAGCCAAGTAAGTTATGTAAGTACTGGTGGAGGAGCCTTGTTAGAATACATTGAGCAAGGTAGTTTACCAGGAGTTCGAGCTATTGAAGGGTAAATAATTACGAATTAAAGTACGAATATACGAATCTGTGTGTGAGCTAGTCTGCACAAAGATTCGTATATTCGTAAAGATTAGTAATCCATAGCGGCACAACTAATATTATAAAAAAACTGTATATTTGAACTTAAATTAAAAATACAAAATGGAATTATACTTAGATTCAGCAAACCTTAAAGAAATTGAAGAAGGTTTTAAATTAGGATTCTTAAATGGTCTTACAACTACCCCTACTTTTATGCAAAAAGAAGGTATTACAGATATTGATGGAACAATTGTAAAGTTAAGCAAAATGGTTCCTGTTCTTCAAATTGAAGCATTAGGAAACTCTGCAGAAGAAGTGTTAGCTGAAGCTGAGCGTCAATTAGCATTAGGCTTAGATCCAAAGAAAACAGTATTTAAAATTCCAGTTTCATTAGAAGGCGTTCGTGCCTGTAAAATGTTACGCGATAAAAATTATTTAGTTAACGTTCATTTAGTTTATACGCTTCAACAAGCTTACATGGCTATGCACGCTGGCGCAACATATGTATGCCCATTAGTTGGCCGTTTGCAAGATCAAGGACATGATGCCTTAGCATTAGTTGAGCAATGTGTCAATGCAGTTGATTTATATGATTACGACACGAAAATCATGTTCTCGTCTGTACGTCATGCTGAGCATGTTCGCAATGCTATTAATGTGGGTGTTCATACAATCACTGTTCCCTTAAAAGTAATGAAACAATTAACTGAAAATAACTTCACAACATTAGGTACTGATCAGTTTATTGCGGATACACGCATGATGATGGTTAAAGTGAAAGAAGCTATTAAAGGAATTAACCCATTAGTTGCTGAAAACACATCTGTAACAGATGCTATTATTAAAATGACAGAGTTTGGTTATGGTGCAGTTACTGTTACTAAAGCTGATGGCAGCATTAAAGGTGTATTTACAGATGGCAGCTTACGTAAATTAATTGGAGAAAAAGGTAGAGATATTTTAACTAAAAATTTATCTGATTTAGAATACAGAGAGCCAATTACAATAGATGCTAATGTTTTATTAAATGATGCAAATTCTTTATTTAAGAAAACTAACGTTGATACAATTGTGGTTACCGATGGTGGTAAACCAGTTGGAATGCTGGATATCCAAGATATGAAAGGGTAAAAACTAAGAAATTAGATTTACGAAGTCCTAATAAAAAGCGTTACCATTTGGTAGCGCTTTTTTGTTTTTTATTAATATCTTTATCTTGTAATTATTATCACATGAATTTTTTTGCTGTTGCTGTTATGCTGAACTAGTTTCAGCATCTCATGAAACCCTGAGACAAGTTCAAGGTGACGAACCAAATAAACCAAAACACCATGTCACATCTTACACAAATATTTACCGAAATAGGAGGAGAATTGATTTTACCAGAAGCAGCATTGATAGAAAAAATGAAACATATTAAGGCTTTTGTGTTTGATTGGGATGGTGTTTTTACGGATGCTGGGAAAGACCATCTATTGCAAAGTCGGTTTAATGAGGCAGATAGTATGGGTACTAATTTATTGAGGTTTTCATATTATTTACATCAAAAAACACTACCAACAGCAGCTATTATTTCAGGAGAAAAAAACTCTGCTGCATTTACGTTTATTGATCGAGAAAAATTTCACGCTTCTTATTCAAAATTTGCAAATAAAATAGATGCAGCTAAGCATTTATGTGCAGCTCATCATATTTCATTAAATGAAATAGCATATGTATTTGATGATGTTTTAGATTTAGGTTTGGCTGCTGAATGTGGTTTGCGCATTTTTATTCCTCGCGATGCTAATCCATTATTTAACGAGTATGTTTTAAAACATCATTTAGCAGATTACACGACTGGTTCTGCCGGAGGAACTGGAGCTGTTCGAGAAGCTTGCGAATTAATGATTGGCTTAAACGGAAACTATGAACAAGTGATTACAGAACGGAAAAACTTTTCGGAAACGTACTCTAATTATTTAGCACTACGTAAATCAACAATACCTGTATATTACACCTCACAAGATTCAAAAATAATAGAAGTTTCTATTAAGGATTAAAAAGATGATTTTATACATTATTCATTAAACAAAAAACTGGTTATCCATAGCTAATTTCTCCAAAACTAATTGCGCTACTTTTTGCTCTGCTACTTTTTTTGATCGATGCTCAAATACCCCTTGCTCAACACCCTCAATAGATAATTGAATAGCATATAATTTTTCTTTTCCTCTATTATCTTCCTTTAATATTGTATATTCAAATTGCTTTTTTTGACGCTGCATCAAAATTTGAAACTGCGATTTATAATCCGTATCGTTTTGTAACAACTCATTAATATCCAAATGGGATTTTATAATTCGGTTCAAAATAAATTTTTTGGTCACATCAAATCCTTTATCCATAAACACTGCACCAATAAAAGCTTCAAATGCATCGCCATAAGCGGATGAACTTACCTTTTCCTTTTTTGTTAAGCGAGAATTTAACAATACATCAAATCCAAATTTTTTAGATAAAAAAAATAAATTTTGTCCATTAACGATTCTACTGCGCATTTGAGTTAAAAACCCTTCGTCTTTGGTGGGAAATAATTTAAACAAGTATTCAGCAACCACAGCACCTAAAATGGCATCCCCTAAAAATTCTAGGCGTTCGTTACTTTGTAAATGTTCTGTAATTTCGTTTGAGGATGAGCTGTGCCTAAAAGCTTGTTTATACAAAGCAATATTAGTAGGACTGAACCCTAGAATATTCTTTAGCTTTTGTTTAAACTCTTTATCTTTTGTTGAGAGTGGTGTTAAAACTGATAAAAGTTTTATCAAAGCGATAAATTAAACTGTGTATTTTTTGACAACAATAGCTGCGTTATGACCACCAAAGCCAAATGTATTACTAATGGCAATATTAATAGTACGTTTTTGAGCTTTGTTAAATGTTAAATTTAATTTCGGATCAATTTCCGGATCAACATTAACATGATTAATAGTTGGCGGAGCAATGTCATTTTGCACAGCTAAAACAGTTGCAATCGCCTCTACAGCACCAGCAGCGCCTAATAAATGGCCTGTCATTGATTTAGTAGAGCTAATGTTTAAGTTGTAGGCGTGCTCACCAAAAATATTGGTAATTGCCTTTAATTCAGCGCCATCACCTAATGGTGTACTAGTGCCATGTGTATTAATATAATCAACTTCCTTTGCAGAAATTCCAGCGTCTTTTAAGGCACGTTGCATCACTAACGTAGCGCCTAAGCCTTCTGGATGAGGAGCAGTAATATGAAATGCATCGCCACTCATACCACCACCAATAATTTCAGCGTAAATTTTTGCACCACGAGCCAAAGCATGCTCTAATTCTTCTAAAACTAAACAAGCACCGCCTTCACCTAAAACAAAACCATCACGTTCTTTATCATAAGGTCGAGAAGCTGTTTCCGGACTATCATTACGCATACTCATTGCCTGGCAAGCATTAAAGCCACCAATACCACTTTCGTTAATAGCAGCTTCAGATCCACCAGTAATAATTGCGTTAGCTCTCCCTAAACGAATATAGGTAAAAGCGTCAATTAAAGCAGTTGTAGAAGATGCACATGCTGAAACGGTTGTGAAGTTTGGTCCTCTAAATCCAAAGCGAATAGATATATGTCCTGAACATATATCAGCAATCATTTTTGGAATAAAGAATGGATTAAAACGAGGAGTACCATCCCCTTTTGCAAAGTTAAATGTCTCAGTTTGAAAAGTATCTAAACCGCCAATTCCTGAACCCCATATAACACCAATTTCATTTTTATCAATGCCTTCTTTATCAATACCAGAATCAATTACTGCCTGAACAGAAGCTGCGATACCATAATGAGAAAAAGCATCTAAACGTTGGGCTTCTTTTCTATCAAAGTAATCTTCTAACTTAAAACCTTTTACTTCGCAAGCAAAACGAGTTTTAAACTTAGATGCATCAAAACGTGTAATAGGTGCGGCACCGCTAACACCGTTAACTATATTTGTCCAATAATCATTAACAGTACTACCTAATGGTGTAACAGCACCAAGTCCCGTAACTACTACGCGCTTAAATTGCATAAAGAAAAATTTTAAAAATTAAAGTTCTTAGTTCTTAGCATTTGCCTCAATATAAGAGATAGCATCTCCTACTGTAGCAATCTTTTCTGCTTGATCATCTGGAATTGCTATGTTAAATTCTTTTTCAAATTCCATAATTAATTCTACTGTATCTAAAGAATCTGCTCCTAAGTCGTTAGTGAAACTTGCAGTTGGAGTTACCTCTTTTTCTTCTACACCTAATTTATCTACAATAATAGATTTTACTTTTGTTGAAATGTCTGACATTGTGTTTTAGTTTTAAAATTCGTGACAAAGATAAGCGTATGTTGCAAATATCAAAAAAAAAAACTAGTTAGTAATTAACTGTTTATCAAACATTTAATTTATAGCGACTTTTTTTATTAATACAAAAGTGCATTTAATCATAAGTAGGGGTTAACCTAAAATGATTTGGATCATTATTTTAATAACATAAAATTTATAAAAACTTGCAGTGCTTTGCTCACCATCTATAACGATTACATACAATTTATTCAGGCAAATTATTCCACCATCAAGCAATAATTAAAATTAAATAGATATAATTTCAAGCTCTTCAAAAATTTAGCATTCAACAGCTTTAATGCGAATCAAATATAATATAGAGGTTATAAAATAGCCCTTTTTCACAAAAAAATTAAATACAAATGGTTAAACTGAATAAACTAACTTGACAATTAAAAACAAATAATATGCCTGTATAATAACACAATAGGAACTTATATTTAGTACAAAAGATACATTGTTTACCCAAAATTATTTTGTTTTAAAGAATTTTTAGTTTATATTTGTTGTCGAAATTTGAAGATAGTAATGATGAGGGACAGATTAGTCCCTTTTTTATTTTATTAAAATGATAAAAAAACAAACAATAATTGATTTAATTGAGGCTCACTTCGTGGGGTCCGATAAATTTATTGTTGACATTAAGATTCGTACTGGCAACATTATTGAAATTTTTATTGATGCTCCAAACCATATCTTAATTGCAGATTGCGTTGAATTAAGCAGATATATTGAAAGTAATCTAGATAGAGAAAAAGAGGATTTTGAATTGCAAGTTTCTTCCCCAGGTGCAACCGAATCATTTAAAGTGCTAGCTCAATATAAAAAGTATGTAGGCACTAAGGTTAAAGTTGTTACCAAAGAAGGTTCGAAACATGAAGGCATTTTAAAAAGTGCAAATGACAGCGCATTTGTTTTAGAAGAAACAAGACGAGAGAAAAAAACCATAGGAAAAGGAAACCAAACAGTTATAGAAGATATAACATTTAATTATAATCAAATAAAAGAAACAAAATCAGTATTACCATTTTAAAAAAACAAAACAATGGAAAGTGTAAATTTAATTGAATCATTCTCGTTATTTAAAGAAGACAAAAACATCGATCGCGCAACGTTAATGAGCATCATCGAAGAGGTATTCCGTGCCATGTTAATCAAAAAATATGGTTCCGATAAAAACTTTGATATTATTGTTAATCCAGATAAGGGAGATATTGAAATTTATAAAAACAGAACAATTGTGGATGATGAGTTTGCAGATGATTCATTTGATTATGACCCAAACAAACACATTAGTTTAACAGATGCTCAAAAAATTGAGCCTGATTTTGAAATTGGAGAAGAAGTTACGGAATTAGTAAAATTAGATGAAATTGGCCGTCGTAATGTATTATCTGTTCGTCAAAATTTGGTGCAAAAAATCCTTGAATTAGAAAAAACGGGCATCTATAACAAATATAAAGAACGTATTGGTGATGTAATTACTGCTGAAGTATATCAGGTTTGGAAAAAAGAAATTATGTTGTTAGATGATGAAGGCAACGAATTATTATTACCAAAAACAGAACAAATTCCATCTGACTTTTTTAAGAAAGGTGATACCGTAAAAGCTGTGGTTTACAAGGTTGAATTAAAAAATGGAACACCTTCAGTAATTATGTCACGCACTGCTCCATCCTTTTTAGAACGTTTATTTGAAATGGAAGTTCCTGAAGTTTTTGACGGTTTAATTACCATCAAAAAAATTGTTCGTGAACCAGGAGAAAGAGCTAAAGTAGCAGTTGAATCTTATGATGACCGTATTGATCCAGTTGGCGCTTGTGTTGGTATGAAAGGTTCTCGAATTCATGGTATTGTAAGAGAACTAAAAAACGAAAATATTGATGTAATTAACTACACATCAAATGCTCAATTGTTAATTCAGCGTTCTCTTAGTCCTGCAAAAGTAACTTCAGTTAAGTTAAATGAAGATACAAAACGTGCTGAAGTATTTCTGAAACCTGATCAAATTTCGTTAGCAATTGGTAAGGGTGGATTTAATATTAAATTGGCAGGTAAATTAACTGGTTACGAAATTGATGTATTCCGTGATAATGATGAAGCAGTTGTTGATATTGATGATGTAGATTTAATTGAATTCTCGGACGAAATTGATGAAGCAGTGATTAGTGCATTACAAGCCATTGGATGTGATACAGCAAAAGCGGTTTTAGAATTAAATGTAAGTGATTTGGTTCGTCGCACTGGATTAACAGAAGATGTTATTGAGGACGTAAAGCAAGTTCTACAATCTGAATTTGAAGATTAAAAAATAAGTTATTTGAAAGGCGTATTTGTTTGCTAGAAAATTGAGATTAAATAATCAAACAACTAAACTCCAATTTTAAACAACATAAATAATAAAGTTAGCTTTCTTTTAAAAACAAAAAAGCAATTTTGATTACATAAAGAAGAGGGAATTAATAATATGTCAGACGCAAAAACAATGCGATTAAGTAAAGTAGCCAAGGAATTTAATTTATCCTTAGGGAAAATTACTGAATTCTTGGCCACAAAGGGTCGCTCAGTAGAAAATAATCCCAATGCTAAAATTGGTGATGAAGAATATTCTTTGCTATCAAAAGAGTTCTCAGGAGATAAGTCTGCTAAAGAAGAAGCTCAACATGTTGGGCTTAGCCTTAATAAATTAAAACGCGAGTCGATTGTTGTTGAAGACCTCAAGAGCATTAAAGCTAAGGAACTCGAAGAACTTCGCGAAAAAGAAAAGCTTGAAGCCGAAGCTGCTAAAATTGCCCAGGAAAAAAGAAAATTAGAAGAAGCTAAGATGCAAGCTGAAAAATTTGCAGAATTAGTAAAACCTATTGAGCAATCATCAGTTACAGAGGATAGTAACACCACTATTGCTGGCCCTAAAGTTTTAGGGAAAATGGATTTAAGTGCTTTAAATCAAAAAACAAAACCTGATAAAAAAAGCAAAAAGGAAAAAGAAGATGAGAAAAAATCTGAAGAAAAAACTTCTAAAACAAAAGGTAAAAAGAAAAATGAAGATGAAGAAATTCCTGCTCCAATTGAATCTTCTCCAATAGTCGAACCCACTATTAATGTTGAATCTACTGAATCAGAAGAACAAAAAGAAGTTTTTCACGAAACAGTTTATCAAAAATTAGAAGGTCCGAAAATTATGGGTAAAATTGAATTGCCCGTAAATAAGGAAATAAAAAAATCAAACGGACCAGCTGCTGGTGCCAACATCGATAAGAAAAAACGTAAGCGTATTCGTAAAGGCGGAATGAGTGCCGAAGAAATTAAAAAAGTTGGGACAGAACAAGCTCAAATTGCTAAAGAAAAAGCTAAAGAAAAATATGGAGATCCTCGCGCCAGAAAAAACGTTCCCAGAGAAGCGCGTCCTGCTTTAACAGATGTAGAAATTCAAGCACAAATAAAAGAAACATTAGCTCGCTTAAGCAGCAAAGGTTCTAAATCAAAAACATCAAAATATCGTAGAGATAAACGTGATGAAGTAAGAGATAAAATGGCTGAAAAGCAAGAATTATCAGATTTAGAAAAGAAAACATTACAAGTTACTGAGTTCGTTTCCGCCAATCAGTTGGCGCAAATGATGGATGTATCTGTTACGCAAATCATCTCAACGTGCATGAGTTTAGGATTATTTGTGTCCATCAATCAGCGCCTAGATGCAGAAACTTTAGCTATTGTAGCGGAAGAATTTGGATTTAAAACTGAGTTTGTAAGCGTAGAAGTGCAAGAAGCTATTGAAGAACAAGAGGCTGAAAATCCAGAAGATTTAATGGAAAGACCACCTATTGTTACAATCATGGGACACGTAGATCATGGTAAAACATCTCTATTAGATTATATCAGAAAATCAAATGTAATTGCTGGAGAAGCAGGTGGTATTACTCAGCATATTGGTAGCTACAATGTAAAAATGGAAAGTGGTAAATCAATCACTTTTTTAGATACTCCTGGTCACGAGGCTTTTACAGCAATGCGTGCTCGTGGAGCTAAAGTTACGGATGTTGTCATTATTGTAGTAGCTGCAGATGATAGCGTAATGCCTCAGACAAAGGAGGCTATCAATCATGCCCAAGCTGCGGGAGTGCCAATGATTATTGCTATCAATAAAATTGATAAGCCTGGCGCAAATCCTGACAAAATTCGTGAAGCATTATCAGCTATGAATATATTAGTAGAAGAATGGGGTGGTAAAGTTCAGTGCCAAGAGATTTCTGCTAAAATGGGTAAAAACATTGATTTACTTCTTGAAAAAGTTGTTTTAGAAGCTGAGCTATTAGATTTGAAAGCAAATCCAAAAGCAAAAGCATCAGGTTCTGTTATTGAGGCAAAATTAGATAAAGGTCGCGGACACGTTGTAGATATTATTGTTCAAAAAGGAACGATGCGTATTGGTGATATTGTTGTAGCGGGTTGTTATAGTGGTAGAGTAAAAGCAATGACTAACGAACTTGGATTAAATGTAAAAGAAGCCGGGCCTTCAATGCCAGTTCAATTATTAGGATTAAATGGGGCGCCTACAGCTGGAGATAAGTTTAATGTAATGAGCGATGAACGTGAAGCACGCGAATTAGCCAACAAGCGTTTGCAATTACAACGCGAACAAGGTATACGTACTCAAAAACATATCACCTTAGATGAGATTGGTCGTCGTTTAGCGATTGGTGATTTCAAAGAATTAAATGTGATTGTGAAAGGTGATGTGGATGGTTCTATTGAAGCATTATCTGACTCATTATTAAAATTATCTACCGAAAAAATTCAAGTAAACATCATTCATAAATCAGTTGGTGCTATTAGCGAAACTGATGTCATGTTAGCAAGTGCTTCAAATGCTATCATAGTTGGTTTCCAGGTTCGTCCATCTGTTACTGCCCGTAAATTGGCAGAGACAGAAGAAATTGATATTCGTTTATATTCTATTATTTACGACGCTATTAATGAAGTTAAAGCGGCAATGGAAGGAATGCTAGCTCCTGAATTTGAAGAAAAAATCGTTTGTAACATTGTTATTCGGGAAGTATTTAATATCACTAAAGTTGGTACAATTGCAGGTTGTTATGTATTAGATGGAAAGGTAATGCGTAATACTAAAATTCGCGTTATTCGAGATGGTATTGTTGTATTTACAGGCGGCTTAGGTTCATTAAAACGCTTTAAAGATGATGTAAAAGAAGTTACAGCAAACTATGAATGTGGTTTAAATATTGACGGCTACAATGATATTAAAGTGGATGATATTATTGAAGGTTACGATATGGTTGAAATTAAAGCCAAATTATAATAAGTTGTTTGAGTGAAGTTGCTAGTTTTTAAAATTCTA
This sequence comes from Bacteroidia bacterium, assembly GCA_021740825.1. Taxonomy (GTDB): domain Bacteria; phylum Bacteroidota; class Bacteroidia; order B-17B0; family Aurantibacillaceae; genus UBA4416. The sequence goes on from JAIOZA010000042.1 coordinate 16,903, forward strand.
ACAACTTATCTTTTATAATTAATATCGGGGGATTAGCTCATTTGGCTAGAGCGCTTCGCTGGCAGTGAAGAGGTGATCGGTTCGAATCCGATATTCTCCACAAAAAAATGGATAGAAAATTATTTTTCTATCCATTTTTATTTTTTTAGGATGCTCCACTAATTAAAACTCTTGATCCTTGATAAGAGAAAAATATCGACGATTTTTTTTAATTTTTTAAAGTGGTAGGATGTTTTATAATTTCTTGAAAATTTTCAGCTAAATTTTCTTTGCCTATCATTAAGATTACTAGTATTATGTTTTAGATTAAAAAAAATGCTAATTCTTTAAAAATAGATAATCAATATTAAATTAGGTTTTTGCTAAAAATAAAGTTTCGTAATATTAAAATTTTAGTATGCTCTTTTATAATTAGGCTCAAAAAGTAGTTTGCTTTTTTTAAGCAAATTGTAATTAACACAAATTAAGATGAATTGCTCGTATTATTTGTCATATATCGGCTAAAAGTGTAAATTCGTGGCACATAAATAAATGAGCTTAGTCACCCAAATAAATAAAGAAAAAGTTCCGCAGCATATTGCTATCATAATGGATGGTAATGGCAGATGGGCTAAGAAGCAAGGCGAAAATCGTATTTATGGACATTATGAAGGTGTTAATTCGGTAAGAGATGTTGTGGCTGCTGCTGGCGAAGTTGGAGTAAAATACATTACACTATATGCATTTAGCACTGAAAATTGGAACAGACCAAAAGAAGAAGTTGATGCGCTAATGGAATTATTAGTTTCAACTATCACGGCTGAAACACCTCAACTCAATAATAAAAACGTAAGATTACAAGCTATTGGCAATTTAAATAGTTTGCCTCCTGCTTGCTTGCAGGAACTAAATGAATCTATTGAATTAACATCCAAAAATACTGGGTTAACATTAGTGTTAGCTTTAAGTTATTCTTCTAAGTGGGAATTAATTTCTGCAGTAAAACAAATTGCTGCTGATGCCAAAAATGGCCTCGTAAATATTGAAGACATTACCGAGAAAAATATTGAACAGTATCTTTGCACTAAACATATTCCTGATCCAGAATTGATGATAAGAACGAGCGGTGAACACCGTATTAGTAATTTCCTTTTGTGGCAATTAGCATATGCAGAATTTTATTTTACAGATAAGTTGTGGCCAGATTTTCGAAAAGATGATTTGTATGAAGCTATACTTAATTATCAAAATCGCGAGCGCCGTTTTGGAAAAACTAGCGATCAATTAACCCAACTTTAATAATGACATTTTTTAAATATTTTAGTTTCATACTACTTTTTGTTTTTTTTAAAACAGCTCATTCGCAAGTGGTTCCTCCTATTCAAACAAATGATGTTGAGCAATTAGATTGGTCTAAACCTAAGGAATATACAATATCCGGAATAGAAATTGAGTGTTCCGAATATACTGATAAGAATATTGTAAGATTATTATCAGGAATAAATTATGGTGATAAAGTTCAAATACCTGGAGATAAGATTGCTGAGGCAATTAAAAATTTATGGAAGCAAAGTTTATTTGAAGATGTAAAAATTTATTTAGTAAAAACGATTGGCGACGAAGCATTCTTAAAAATTACGGTGGTAGAAAAACCCAGATTATCAAAATTCTCATTCAAAGGTAACGTCAAAAAAAATGATGCAGATGAAATTAGAGGAAAAATACGACTGATAAGAGAAAAGGTGGTAACGGATTACACGCTAGGATACATTAAAAATATAGTAAAAGATTTTTATGTAAATAAAGGTTTTTATCATACGCAAGTTGACATAACTACCGAAGCTGATAAAACATCTAAAACGCCCCATGTTATAGTTTACATAAATGTTAATAAAGGAAAAAAAGTACGAATAAAAGATTTAAATTTATATGGCAACACTATAATTCCTGCTTGGAAACTTCGTCGTAAAATGAGTGATAGTAAACCTTTTAAGCCATATACATTTTGGAATTCCGGTAAATATTTAGAGGATAATTTAGAAAAAGATTTACCAAGTATTATTACAAAATATAATGGTAAAGGTTACCGTGATGCTCGCATTGCGAAAGACACTGTATATTTTGTAAAAAAGAATCGAGTAAATATTGATGTGTTTATTGAAGAAGGACATAAATATTATTTTGGGAATATAAAGTGGTTTGGCAATGCTAAGTACCGTAGTGGTCAATTAGACACTATCTTAAATATCAAAAAAGGTGAAGTTTTTGATCAATCCTTACTAGACCAAAAATTAATGATGAATCCTAGCGGCTACGATATTTCTTCTTTATATATGGATGATGGATATTTATTTTTTAATGTAACTCCGCAAGAAGTAAATGTGCGTAATGATACCATTGATTTAGATATACATATTTACGAAGGAAAACAAGCAATAATTAATAGAGTAACTGTTTTAGGAAATTCTAAAACAAATGATCATGTGATTTACAGGGAAATAAGAACAAGACCTGGACAATTATTCCGCCGATCTGATATTATTCGAACGCAAAGGGAATTAAGTCAGTTGGGTTATTTTGATCCTGAAAAATTAGGAGTAACTCCTACACCAAATCCTGCAGATGGAACTGTTGACATTGAATACCGCGTTGAAGAAAAACCTTCCGACCAAATTGAATTATCTGGCGGTTGGGGAGGCGGCCGCGTTGTAGGAACTTTGGGATTATCTTTTAATAATTTCTCAATGAAAAATATTTTTAAACCATCAGCTTGGAGTCCGTTACCAACTGGAGATGGTCAAAAATTTAGTATCAGGGCGCAAACAAATGGTATCTTTTATCAATCTTATAATATGTCTTTTACTGAGCCTTGGCTTGGAGGAAAAAAACCAAATTCATTAAGTGTTTCGGCGTTTTATTCTATGTTTAATTCAACTGGCTCTAAAAAATATGTAAACGACGCCGAAGGAAATAAAATTTTAAACGTCAATAGAAGTACCATGAAAATTATTGGGGGTTCTGTTGGTTTTGGAAAGCGTTTAAAAAAACCGGATGATTTTTTCTCTTTATATTCAGAGGCTAGTTACAATTATTATGAATTACAAAATTACTCCTTTTTTATTTTAGCGAACGGTTACGCAAATGATTTTAACTGCAAAATTAATATTACACGTAATAGTATCGACGCACCAATTTTTCCTAAAAACGGCTCCAATTTTTCCTTATTAGGTCAGTTTACTCCCCCCTATTCTTTATTTAATGGTAAAGATTATAGTACTGCAACTATTTCTGAAAAATTCAAATTTATTGAGTATCAAAAATATAAATTTACAGCAGAATGGTATACTCAATTAACAAATAAGAAAGCGGGTGAAGGAAAAGAAGCACGCAATTTAGTATTGAGAACAAAAATAGGATATGGAATTCTTGGTATGTATAATAAAACTGTTGGCGTTTCTCCATTTGAGAGATATTATATGGGCGGAAGTGGTTTAAGTGGTTTTCAAAACTTTGTTGCTCGAGAAATAATTGCCTTAAGAGGTTACACCGATAATTCACTATCAAGTACCAGCGGAGATCCTTTATGCGCCAGATATACAATGGAATTACGATATCCAATTTCCTTAAACCCACAAGCTACTATATTTATTTTAGGATTTGCAGAAGCAGGAAATACTTGGGCAAGGTATAAAGATTTTAATCCTTTTCAAGTTAAGCGTAGTGCAGGATTTGGTTTAAGAGTATTTTTACCAATGTTTGGTTTATTAGGATTAGATTACGGTTGGGGCTTTGATAATATCCCTGGAAATCCGGGTTCTGGTAATGGCAAAGGCCAGTTTCACTTTACGTTAGGGGCTCAATTAGGTGAATTATAAAACGAAAAAAATGTTAATTGTTAAAATAAATGTAACTTGGCACACGTTATGATTATCCATTATAAAACAATACTACTATGAAGAAAATAATTTTATCATTATGCTCAGTTCTTGTAATTTCATCCGTTGCATTCGCTCAAAAAACGGGATTTGTAGATACAGAATATATTTTATCAAACATTCCTGAATATAAAGCAGCTCAGGCAGAAATGGATAAAATTTCGGTAGATTGGCAAAAAGAAATTGAAGCAAAATATAGTGAAATTGATAAGCTATATAAAATTTATCAAGCTGAATCCGTTTTACTGACAGACGATATGAGAAAAAAACGTGAAAACGAAATAATTAATAAAGAAAAAGAAGTTAAAGATTTGCAAAAACAGCGTTTTGGTGTTGATGGTGAATTATTTAGTAAACGAATGGAATTAGTTAAACCAATTCAAGATAAAGTTTATAATGCCGTAAAGCAAGTAGCTGAGCGAGGAGGCTTAGCTTTTATATTTGACAAAGCTGGACAGGTTTCCTTACTTTATTCAAATAGCAAATATGATAAAAGCGAAGATGTTTTAAACTTTTTAGGGTACAATAAATCAAATAAATCAAATAAATAAAATAACACATAAACAATTAATTAAAAATGAAAAATTTAGTAAAAACAATTACAATTGTTGCTTTAACCTTAGGAACTATAACGTTAGCAAACGCTCAAAAAATTGCACACATTAGCTTAGATTCTTTGATTACAACAATGCCTGAAAGTAAAACTGCGCAAGAGGTAGCTCAAAAATATTTAAAAGACTTAGAAAATCAGGTTGCTACAATGGATACAGAATTACAAACTAAATATGCAGACTATATGAAAAATAAGGAAACTTACTCTGCATTAGTAGCATCTACAAAAGAAACTGAGTTACAAGATTTAAATAAGCGTATTGAAGATTTTAAAGCATCAGCTCAGCAAGATTATCAGCGTAAATATGGAGAGTTATCTAAACCAATTTATGATAAAGCTAAAAAAGCAATTGATTTAGTTGCTAAGGAAAATGGTTATAAATATGTTTTAGATACAAGTTCAGGAAATGTATTATACACTGAACCTGCTGATGATATTTTACCTTTAGTGAAGAAAAAATTAGAAACTATGCCAGCTGCACAAATACCCGGCAGTCAACCAATTAAACCTGCAGTAAAAGCTGGTGCTGGAAATACAAAGCCAACTAAATAATTTAAAAATAATAAAGTAAAAATTGTTCCTTAATTTAAAACGCAGCTTTCTAGCAGAAAGCGGCGTTTTGTTTTAGGGTTTATGGTCAAAGAGCACTATTCATTTTTTAATTCATTAACTTATTTATATCCAGGGCGTTTTGGCTTTA
>JAIOZA010000043.1 GCA_021740825.1 Bacteroidia bacterium
AATTATATATTTGTGTAAGGAAAACACAACCTAAGAGAGCAGAGGTAGTTATTGCTACCCTGTTTTCAAAGGAAAATATTTAAGACTAAACTACTATTTATTCTTTCTGGGCGTATTATTAATCATAGGAGGATTTTCGTTACAATCCTTAACTCAAACTAATTAAAAATAAGTAACTTTACCTGTAAATTTATGATTTCAAACAAACGAAAAATAATAAACGATCCCATTTACGGCTTTGTAACATTGCCTGACGACTTAGTTTATGATTTAATTAATCATCCAATTTTTCAGCGTTTACGTAGGATTAAACAATTGGGTTTAACAAACTTGGTTTACCCTGGAGCATTGCATACGCGTTTTCATCATGCCATCGGGGCCATGTATTTAATGACGGAAGCGTTACAAGTTTTAAAATCAAAAGGTGTAAAAATTACCGACGATGAAACCAGAGCTGCTACAATCGCTATCTTATTGCATGATATCGGACATGGTCCATTTTCTCATGCTCTAGAACATACTATAGTTAAAGGAATTCATCACGAAGATATTTCAACCATGTTAATGGATGAATTAAATAAAGTGTTTAATGGGAAATTAACCTTAGCTATTAAAATATTTAAAAACGAACATCCAAAAAAATTCCTTTATCAATTAGTATCTAGTCAGTTAGATATGGATAGATTGGATTATTTAAACAGAGATAGTTTTTTTACAGGCGTTACAGAAGGAGTTGTTAGCAGCGATAGAATTATAAAAATGCTTCATGTAAAAAATGGAGAATTAGTAATTGAAGCAAAAGGAATTTACAGTGTTGAGAATTTTTTAATTTCTCGTCGTTTAATGTACTGGCAAGTTTACTTGCATAAAACAGTTTTGAGTGCCGAAAAATTATTAGTTAATATTTTAAAACGTGCAAAAGAACTATCTTTAAATGGTAATGAATTATTTGCTACACCTGCTCTATCCTTATTTTTAAGAAATAATTTTAGCAAAAAAGAATTTATAAAAAATCCTGAATTGCTAAGGCAGTTTGTACTATTAGATGATTATGATATTATGGCATCAGTAAAGGTTTGGGCAAATGATAAAGATTTAATTTTATCATTACTTTGTAAAAACCTAATTGATAGAAATTTATATAAAATTGAACTTCAAAATAAAAACTTTACTCAAGCATATCAAAATCAAATGCTTGAAAAAGTAATGAAAAAATATAAGCTTACTAAAAAAGAAGCTGGTTATTTTGTATTTTCAGAAAGCGTAAATAATAGCGCCTACAATTCATCTCATTTTCAGATACATATTTTGCAAAAAAATGGAGAATTAATTGATGTAGCTAAAGCTTCTGATCAACTTAATATTAAAATGTTAAGTAAAAAAGTTACTAAATATTTTATTTGCTACCCTAAAGAAATTTAAAGAAAATAATTTTATACTAAAAAAGCTAAATTTTCATTTAGCTTTTTTATTAACCTGGCATCCTGTTAACCTGTTTCTCTAAACTTTTAAGTTGAGAAATAATTTCTTCGTTTTTTGGTTTTAAATCTTTAGCCTTTTTAAAATATTGTTTCGACATTTTATATTGCATTCTTTGACCTTCAATGGAGCATAATTGCAAATAAGCCGCTGCTAAGCTTTCTTTATCTGGAATTCCTGCTTTAACTGCTTCCATTAAATGTAATCGAGCTTGTTTAGTATTTCCTTTTTTAAGTTCAATAAACCCTAATTGCATTAAATTAGAACCTTCCATATCACCAGTAATTTTAGATTTTATTTTTAAGCTTTTTCTAATGTTTGCTTCTGCTTTATCTAAATCGTTAGTTGCCATGGATAAATTACTTTGCAACATATAATAACCTGAACGAATAGGTTTAAATAATAATCTAGGAAACCTTATCTTATTTAAATAAAGTTGCGCTTTTTCAACATCTCCATCTGTAACGGCTTCTTGCACAATTCTCATGGTACCCATCATGAAATACAATACTAATGATATGATTGCAAATGAATAGCATAGCCATGCGGTTACTAAATCAAGATAAATATGCGACAAAACTCCCAATGCAACTAAAATAATAATAATTTGTAACCTGTAAAGAATATAAAAGCGTAAAAATTTCATAGTTATAGAATATTAAAAATTAACGAAAGACTATAATTATTTATTATAGAGGCGCAAAGATAATTATTTTTTTGCTGAATATGTGAATTGTTATTATTGAGCAAATTCAATAATGAACAAAAAAAAACGCCCTACTTTGCAGAAGGACGCTTTTTATCAAATGCTTATTCCTAATCAATAATTAGTTTTTTAGTTATCTTATTGTTGTTAATGATAAGTGTAACAAAATAAATACCAGAATTTAATTTACTTGACGCATTAACTGAATACTTTGAGTTAACACCAGCTAGTGCATTAACGGAATTTTGTTCAACAATTCTTCCAGTAACATCATAAACCAAAATATCAATTTTAGAATCTTTTGGAGAAGTTAATTCAATAACAGCAGATGAACTTGTAGGATTAGGATATATTGATAATCCTAATGAGTTTTCAAATTCATTTAGACCAACTGTTCCACTAATATTAATATTATCAATGTATAAATTTTGTGATTCACCAAATTCGGTATCGTTCATAAACCAAAAACGGAATTTAACATCTCTTTTATTATTAATTGAAGTTAATAAAGATGGGATAATTGTTTTAGTTACCCATTTTGGATTTGGATTTGTAGAAGTAGTTAAGGAACTTAATGGAATATAAGGAGCATTTACAGTACCTCCGCTTACTGCCATTGTACTAGCGCTCGGAGATCCTAAAACGTTTAACCAACTACCACCACAATCAGTGCTGTATTGTAATTTAAATTCATCAGTAGTCACACCAGTTTTCCTAGCAAACGAATAATCAAATGATAATGAAATATTTGTAGTATTAGTAAAATCAAAATTAGGAGTTTCCATGATGTCTATATTTCCAGCAAATCCTGGGAAGAAATTGCTAACATAATTTGCATTAGGAAGAACCAAAGAATGATATGAATTACTCAAGGTACCAGCTCCATAATTTGACATTTGCCAAGTATGTGTATTAATATCTTCGTTAATGTTAACCCATCCTGCAGGCCACCATTGTCCGGATTCAAAATTTTCGCTATACGGTAAAGTAGTTAATCCAGCATTCCAGCCAGCTGTTACAAAAGAATTAACTGTCTTTGTAGATGAACCATTGCCATTAGATACTGTTAAGGATACAGAATATGTACCAGGAACAGCATAATTTACCGATTGAGTTGCTAATGTAGAAGTGGCAGGGGAACCTCCTTCAAAAACCCAAGAGTAAGAAGTAGGAGTTGAATTATACGATGTACTGTTGAATAATATAGACTGACCAGCACAAGTAGTTGATTTATTAGAAGCAAAATCTGCAACTGGACCACAAGGAGCTGCACTTGTTGGATTCGATGCTACATAGGCTGTATATGTTGTAACAACTGTTGAAGGTGGAACAGGAGCATTTGTGAATGTTGTTAATGTTAATGTATTAAAAAAACCAACATTATATAAATTCTCATCGCTAACTAACAAACTTCTATTACTAATTATTGAACTCGCAGATTGTCTCATCTTAGCTACTTGCCCCTGTGTAAACATTTTTGGACAAGAAGAGTAATCCATAATATTTTCAATATTTGGCCTAACATCATCGCAAGAAGGCAACCCAATATTTAAAGTATAATCTTCAATTTCACCACTGGCAGGAGTAACTAAAGCATTAGTAATTGGAGAATCACTAGTAATTACACGCATTCTTGAAGGGCCTTTAAGTCCCGCAGGAATAACTGTAGTAACCGAAAATGTTTGAGGACCAAAAAAACCAGCACCTGAATTAAAAATAGACTCATTTGCATCTAAAAAATCTCCATCTCTATTGTAATCACAATAAACAGCAACATAATTAGCAACAGAGTAAGAAGCTAAACTATTAATGGTAACCGCATTAGTTGTTCCTGCATTAAAATCATTTCCATAAATAGCTGAGAAATCAGAGTAACCACCTGCTAGTCCCGAACCTAATACAGCAACTGTCTCAGTTGAATTTGTGGTTAACGTTCCTGTTAAAGAAATGATAGGCTTAATGATAGAACCTGACAAAGAATTTAATGACGTTGTGCTAGTCATATTTGCAGTCATGGTAGTTACTGACCCGAATTTCACTCTAACAATATCAGAACTATCAGCGGGAGTGCTTACAGTTGGCGTTCCTGCATAATTTCCGGATTTCGGACAATTACTGAAAAAACCAGTAGTTTTGGGAGTATCAGCAATATCATCATTACTACATTCTAAACCTGGTTCGTTTGTAGAACCAAAAGTATGACTTAAACCAAACCAATGGCCTATTTCATGACTTAAAGAACGAGCATCTAAACCATTTAAAAAATCATTACGATAAACAATTGCATCGGCAGCATCCACTGGAGATGTTCCTGGCAAATAAGTATAACCGACAATAATACCAATTGAAGAACCAATGATATTTTTAACAATGTAAATATTTAAATATTTAGCAGGACTCCAATTTCCTGCAGCATAAGTGCTGTATTGATAACTAAAAATATCAGACTGATCCCAATTAGTTTTTGGATTATAGTGGTGAACTATTCCGTTTGTACAATTCCCATTAGGGTCTTTTTGAGCTAGTTTAAAATGCATGCGTGCATTTTTGTATATTGGCTGAAATTGTGAGTCAATTGAACTAGTATCAGAACCCTGCTTAGAAAAATCTCTGTTAACTTGTGCTAAGGCATCAATACAAATTTGATCATTAATATTAGAACCTGAACTAGGAGTTTCACCTAAATGTAGAACATGAAATACAACAGGAACAGTAAAAGTATAATTTGGATCTGATGAGGCAATTTTTGAACCTGCACCAGAATTTTGCAAAAAAGCTTGGTATTCAGCGGCTGCGGCAGCTTCAGCAGCATTTAATTTTGCAGCATAACCAGGTAAAGTTTTTAAATGCATTTCCCGCACTCCGTAAGTGTTACAAGGCTGAATGTTTTGAGCATTGATAGAAGCTACTATTGAAAGGAAAGCTGTAGCACTAAGTAAGATTTTTTTCATTTTTCTATATTTTTATAAATTAAATAAATGGGGATTTATTCTTAACACAAACATAACTAATAATTTAATTAATCCAAAAATAATATTGATAAATTGGCAAAAGTTGAAGTGTTAAAAGTATATTAATAAGTATAGTTTAGTGTTGATTTATTTAATTTCCTGCCAATTAATTAAATCTCTTATTACAACAGAGGCGCAAGTCATCCCAAAAACAGCCGGAATATATGAAATTGTTCCATATGCTGATTTTTTAAAATTTGTTCCGTCAGTTTTCATAATAGATTTTTTATCAGGCAATTCCGTTGAAAAAACTGCCTTTATACCATTTTTAATGCCTACTTCCTTTAAACGTTTTCTTAAATAATAAGCCATCGGACAATGAACCGTTTTTGACACATCTAGCACCTTTAGCTGGGTTGGATCCATTTTGCCGCCAGCGCCCATGCAGGAAACTATCCGGTGCCCTTGCTCTTTAGCTGTTTTTATTAAATGAACTTTTGGAGTAATGCTATCGATTGCATCAATTACATAGTCAAATTTTTGCTGCAAAAGTAAAATCATTTTTTCAGGATCTTGAAACTCCGAAATAACGTTTAATTTAATGTGCGGATTAATTTGCAACATGCGTTCTTCCATTAACTTAGCTTTTCCCATGCCATGTGTTGTAGCTAAGGCTTGCAATTGTCGATTTCTGTTTGTAGGATCAACAACATCTCCATCAACAATAGTTAACTCTCCAATTCCTGCTCTGCATAAAGCTTCTGCGGCATATGAACCTACACCTCCCAAACCAACAATTAAAACATGTGCGCTTTGTAAAGCAGTCAATCCATCATCCCCAACTAAAAGCCGGGTTCGTTGCATCCAGTGTTTATCTTCCATTTTTAATAAATAATTTTGTGAAATTACTATATATTTTTTCTTTTAAATCATTCTCTGAGATTTTAAAACGGAGCGCGCAAACATTATAAATTTCTTTAATAGTTAATTTATCATCGTTATCGGTTTCTAAAAATAGATTATCCAAGCAAATAGTATTGAAATTAAAGTCGTTTTTTTTGAAGATAGCATATACAAAGGATATATAAAAACCTTTGTCGATTAACTGTTTGGCTAATTGTTCTGATTTATTAAACCCATGAATAATTAAGGGAATTTTACTTTGGAACGGCTCGCAAATTTCAATTATCTCGTCAAATGCCTTTACACAATGAATGATTACTGGCTTTTTATATTTTACGGCTGAATTTAATTGAAATTTAAAAATAGTTTTTTGAAAATCTAAATCTGCACCCTTTAATTTATCTATACCACATTCACCAATTGCAATGCAATTTTGACAAGAAAGATAATTTTCAAATTCTATTTTTGAAAATTCTACATCTGCATCCCAAGGATGAATTCCTATTGAGAAATAAGACTTCGTATAAAGTTCTTTATCAACACCAAAGCGATTATTAAATAAAAACACACCATCCTCTTTCGACAAATGGTGTGTATGTATGTTTACATATGGTATCAAATTTATAGGGTTCTCGACTCCGCTCGAACTGACAAAATTTTATCAATTTACAATGCTTGAGAAAAACCTTCTCTAATTTCCTCAGCGAAGTAATGACCACCAAATAATTTATCTTTAATTTTAGAGAAACATTCAATTGTATACCTCACATCTTCTGATGTGTGCATTGCTGTAGGAATTAATCTTAAAATAATCATTCCTTTTGGAATAACAGGATAAACTACCATTGAGCAAAAAATACCAAAATTTTCACGTAAATCAATTACCATATTTGTGGCCTCTGGAATTGAACCATTCATGTATACGGGAGTAACGGGTGTATTTGTAACTCCAATATTAAATCCTGCTTCAACTAATCCTTTTTGCAATTCTGTAGAAATTTCCCACAATTTGATGCGGTATTCAGGATGTTTGTTTATTAATTCTAAACGTTTTAATAATCCGTATACCAGTGGCATAGGCAATGATTTCGCAAATATTTGAGAACGCATGTTATATCTTAAGTAGGTTACTACTTGTTTAGTTGAACTAACATAACCTCCAATTAATGCAAAAGATTTAGCAAAAGTTCCAAAGTAAATATCAATACCATCTTGACAGCCTTGCTGCTCACCTGTACCTCCACCATTTGGACCTAACGTTCCTACTCCATGAGCGTCATCAACAAATAATCGGAATGTAAACTTCTTTTTTAATTCTACAATTTCCTTCAATTTTCCTTGGTCGCCACGCATACCAAAAACACCTTCAGTAATTACTAAAATTCCACCACCTGTTTGATCGGCTAAACGTTGCGCACGCACTAATTGTTTTTCACAATCTTCAACATCATTATGTTTAAATACAAAGCGCTTACCCATATGCAAACGAACACCATCTAGAATACAAGCATGACTTTCAGCATCATAAACAATAACATCGTGTCTATCAACTAAGGCATCAATTGCTGAGACTACTGCCTGATATCCAAAATTACAAAGAATAGTATCTTCTTTTTTTGATAATTTTGATAAACCTTGTTCTAATTGCTCATGTAAATCAGAGTTTCCACTCATCATACGAGCGCCCATAGGCAAAGCTAATCCAAATTGTGTTGCACCATCAATATCTGCTTGTCTAACTTCGGGATGATTTGCTAATCCTAAATAATTATTTAAACTCCAGTTCAATAATTGTTTGCCTCTAAAGCCCATGTGAGGCGAAACATCACCCTCTAATTTTGGAAATGTAAAGTAACCGTGAGAGGCTTTAGAATGTTCTCCAATTGGCCCCATATTTTTTTCAATTTTCTCGAAAATATCTTTCATTATTGTAGTTATTTATGGTGTGTTGTAAGTAGATATGTTTATTATACTATCTTAAATTTATGATGCGCAAAATTACTAAAATTCTATTAACCTAAATAATCTTTTTAATGACTCTAAGCATATGAGAATATTTTTTATTATCGGAGTGAAAAATACCATAATGATCAAATTTATCAATACGAACAGATCCACTTGCATGAATAATTTGTTGATTTTCTAAAACGATTCCAACATGCACAATAGATCCCTCTTCGTTATCAAAAAAGGCTAAATCTCCTGCTTCAGCCTCTTCTACAAAACTTAACGGAGTGCCAACTTCTACTTGTTGGTTAGCATCTCTTGGTAATTGATATCCGTTTAATTTATAAACTAGCTGTGTAAAACCTGAGCAATCAATACCAAAAGGACTTCGCCCACCCCACAAATAAGGAGCGTTTAAAAATAAATAGGCTGTATCTTTAATTTCTTTTACTGACTTTTTACTAGTACAGTCGGTAGTTTGACCGTCAAACTTATATTCAATGTTACCTAACTTACATTTTCCATCTTTTAAGTTTGGTAAACTGGCCCCGATGGTTAAAGGAAAAATAGAATTATTGGTAGTATCAGCAACAACCTGCACTAACTCAGTACTTAACGGATTATTTTTTAAAGATTTAAAATCAAAATCAGAAATGCGTGTATGCTGCTTAGCACTTATCCAACAGGGATAATTGTCGTAATTTGTAATAATATTAATCCAATCTTCGCCTTCCTCAGCAATAGTATAAGTTTCGCCAAATAACAATTGGGTAACCATTTCGCTTTTGCCTGAAGGTTCTTTGCGGCAAGGAATAATACTTAGTGAACAAATACCAAAACTCATAAAACAAAAATAATACGTTGTTGTGGATAATTTATAATCATCTAAAATAGTTATTCACTATGACTTATTAATTGAATAAATGCTAAGTTAAATTGTAATTTTGACGCCTATTTTAAAAAGACTTCATGAAGATTTTATTTAATTATGTCAAGGAACATAAACCATTATTGTTTTTAGCGCTTTTTTTAGCAGCTATTAATCAATGTTTTTCGTTGTGCGACTCAATAATTATTGGCAAACTTATGAATGAATGCGGAGTTGGTGCAGCTAAATTCAATCATAATTACGCTAATTTTACAAAATCGTTAATAGGTTGGCTAGGTTTATCGCTAGGCGCAGCCATGATGTCGCGGATTGCCAAGAACTTTCAAGATTACTTTACAAATATTATAATTCAAAGAGTTGGTGCTCAAATGTATACAGATGGTATACAAAAAGCGCTGCAATTACCTTATCAAGATTTTGAAGACCAGCGAAGTGGCGAAACTTTAGGAAAATTGCAAAAAGTTAAAATTGATTGCGAAAAGTTTATCACATTTTCTATTGCAATGATATTTCAATCTTTAGTTGGAATAACCTTTGTGGTTATTTATGCCATCAATATTCATTGGCTTTTAGGTCCAATATTTTTAGCAACAGTTCCAATAATTGCTGTTATAAGTTCATTTTTGGGAAAAAAAATCAAAAAAGTATCAAAAGAAATATTGGGAGAAACAACTGCTTTAGCAGGAGCAACAACTGAATCGCTAAGAAATATTGAATTAGTAAAAAGTTTAGGTTTAACAGAACAAGAAGTTAATCGCTTAAATACAACCACCATAAAGATTTTAGGTTTAGAGTTAAAAAAAGTACGATTTATTAGGTCATTAAGTTTTATTCAAGGTACAACCGTTCATTTTATGAGAACAAGTTTAGTATTTGCCTTATATTTATTTGTGTTTCATGAAGTAATAAAACCAGGAGATTTAATAACCTTAATGTTTTTTTCCTTCTTTTTATTCAATCCGTTACAAGAATTAGGAAATGTTATTGCTACATACAACGAAACAAAAGCGTCGATGGATAACTTTAGCAAGTTAATGGAATCAAAAAGTGAAACCAAACCTACATTTCCAAAAACAATTGGCAAGATAAATAGCTTACGCTTTTCAAACATCACCTTTAAACATCAAACTGCCAAAACATATGCAGTAAAAGATATATCTTTTGAAGCACATGCCGGTCAAACCATTGCATTTGTAGGCCCATCAGGTAGTGGTAAAACAACCTTAGTAAAAATGTTAGTTGGATTGTATAATCCCAATGAAGGAGCTATTTTTTATAATGAGAAAAATGCTAAAGAAATTGATTTAACTGAATTACGTCAACAATTAGGATTTGTAACACAAGATGCACAACTCTTTTCAGGAACAATAAAAGACAACTTATTATTTGTAAAACCAAATGCAACTGACGAAGAGATTAATGATGTGTTACAAAAAGCTGCTTGTAATAATTTATTGAAACGCGCTGAAAACGGATTAAACACAACCATTGGTGAAGGCGGAATTAAAGTTTCAGGAGGCGAAAAACAAAGGTTATCTATTGCAAGAGCATTATTACGAAATCCGAAATTATTAATTTTTGATGAGGCCACATCGGCATTAGATTCAATTACAGAGCAAGAAATTACAGAAACCATTCGCACAATTTCATTAAATAAAGATAGAATTTCAGTATTAATTGCGCATCGCTTATCAACCATAATGCATGCTGATAAAATATTTGTTTTAGAGCAAGGTAAAATTATTGAACAAGGTAAACATGAAGATTTACTGAATGAAAAAGGATTGTATTATGCCATGTGGCGACAACAAATTGGAGAAAGAAAAAATTAATTTATTATTGACAAGAGTTTAATTAACTTTTGTTTTTCTGTTTCCCAATTATTTTCAATAGCAGCAATAACAGTATTACCTTTAAATTCTAAATAATTATTGCAATTTAAAAAAGTACTAATTTGCTGAGCAATATATTTTGAGTCATGATTTTCAATAAAAACACCAATCTGATACTTAGAAATTAAGCTTTCAATTTCTGGAAGTTTACTTGCCATAATTGGAATACCTGCATGCATATAATCAAACACTTTATTAGGTAAAGAAAAATGATAATTCAAGTTCGTATCCTTGTCAATTGTAACGCCTAAATTTGAATTAGCTGTGTAATGCCTCAATTGTAATGCGGGAATCTTGTCGATAAATCTAATTTTATTTTGTAATTGAAGTTTACTTGCGTTTTCTTTTAAAGTTGAAATAACATCGCCACTTCCAATAATTAAAAGCAAATAATTATCATCCAAATATTTAAAAGATTCTACTAATTCTTCAGCTCCTCTTTGAATATTTATACCTGCACCTTGCAGAATAACTATTTTCTTCCCTAAGGGCAAATTTAAATCTGTGCGAGATTTTAAATTTAAAATCTTTTTATAATTTGGAATGTTCCTCAAAAAAACAAAAGGTACTTTATATTTATTTGTAAAGTAATTGGCAATACTTTCATTAACAGTTATACAGTACTTTAATTTAGGAACAATAAAACCTTCAAGTAATTCCCATATTTTTTTCTTGGTTGAATTAGTTTGCAATTCAGGAACTTCACAAAAAATTTCATGACTGTCGTAGATTAATGGAATATTTTTAATTTTTGATATCAAATAATTTGGAAGCAAGGTATCTAAATCATTAGCAAATAACACATCTACTTTTGAAAACAACAACATAAAAAACAAGCGAATATTAAAGAACAAATAAAAAAGTGGACCTTGCTCAAATAACAATTTAATACGTTTGCAATCATAATCTCTTTTTTCTAAAGGTTTTGATTTTTGTTGATTTCGTCCAACAAGTAATACTTGATAATTTTGTTCAAATAGCACTGAACAAGTGCGAGCTACGCGCTGATCGGTTGATAAATCATTTATGACTGAAACTATAACTTTCTTTTTTTGCATAAACAATTTTAAATCTTCTTAAATAAATCCATAGCAGCCTGATATGGATTTATCAAATTCTGTTCAAGCTGTTTTTCGATTTTTAAAATCTCGTCTTTAATAATAGGGTTCGCATAAAAACGCTCAATCAAAGTATCATTAATTGTTTGATGCAACCATTGTTTTGTTTGATTACCTCGCTTTGTTTCAAAAAAAAGATTAGCAATCGTATGACGTTTGTATTTTTCAATCATATCATACACTTCTGCAATACCTTTATTTTCTAAACTTGAGCAAGTTAAAACTTCAGGAATCCAATTACTTTCGGTTGGAGGAAATAAATGCAACGCTCTAGCATATTCGCCGCGTGCCATTTTAGCTTTATCAGCATTACTTCCATCAGCTTTGGTAATTACCATCCCGTCTGCCATTTCCATGATGCCGCGTTTAATACCCTGTAATTCATCTCCAGCACCAGCTAACATGAGCAATAAAAAGAAATCCGTTAATTGATGAACTGCAGTTTCGCTTTGACCTACTCCTACTGTTTCTATAAAAATATAATCATATCCTGCAGCCTCACAAATAATGATACTTTCTTTTGTTTTACGAGCCACGCCACCTAAACTCCCTGAACTTGGTGACGGTCTTATAAATGCTTGGGGATGAATGGATAATTGCTCCATTCTTGTTTTATCTCCTAAAATACTGCCTTTACTTAACTGGCTGCTTGGATCAATTGCAAGCACAGCAAGTTTATGTCCGCGATTAATAACTTCTAAACCAAAACTTTCAATAAAAGTACTCTTGCCTACTCCAGGAACTCCAGTAATTCCCAAGCGGAATGAATTACCACTAAACTTAATTATAGTATTAATAATTTGCTGAGCTTGCTCCTGATGCTCAACTCGAGTAGATTCAACTAATGTAATTGCCTTACTTAAATAAGCAATGTTAGATGATAAAATACCATCTACAATTTCATTGATATTAATTTCTTTTTTCAATTATTAAGCAAAAATAGGATTTAATTTGTCTTAAATAAATAATTAAAATCAAGATTTAATTTAATCGGATTCAAATAAAATTATTAGCTCGTATAAAATTATTCTTTTGCTTTAGGTATTCAATTAGAAAAGATTTAAAGACCTACGTTTGCCATTATATTTTATGTTTAACATAATAACTGTAAATTTGATTTGTGATTAAACAATTTGAAATAAATATCACTAAGAATAAACTATTCAGAAAAACTGATAAACTATTAGTAGCTTTTAGTGGCGGCATTGATTCAGTTGTTTTAACAGATTTACTCTATAAATGTGGCTATACTATTGAATTGGCGCATTGCAATTTTCAATTAAGAGGCAAAGAAGCAAATGATGATACAAAGTTTTGTGAAAACTTTGCAAATTCACTTCCTATGCCAATTCATGTTTCATATTTTGATACAAAAGCGTATGCTGTGGAACATAAATTGTCAATTCAAATGGCAGCAAGAGAATTGCGTTATCATTGGTTTAATGAATTGATTGAAAGAAATAATTACGCAGCTATTATAACAGCTCATCATGCTAATGATGCTATCGAAACATTATTGGTGAATTTAATTAGAGGAACTGGCATCAAAGGTTTACAGGGTATTCCTTTAAAACAAAATAAGGTTGTTAGACCACTTTTATTTGCTACAAAAGACGAGATTAAACTTTATGCCATCAAAAACAATTTAGCTTACAGAGAAGATAGTTCAAATCAAGAAGTTAAGTATAAACGTAATTTTATTCGTCATCAAATTATTCCTAGGTTAAAGGAACTTAATCCAGCTTTGGAAGAAACTTTTACGACATCAATTCATTTTTTTAAGCAGTCTTCAGAAATTGTAAAGCAATTTGCCGATTTAAAATTTGAACAAATTTGCCATGAAAAAGACAATCAACTTTACATTGATATTAATTTGTTAATAGCCGAACCACAAAAAGAAACCTTATTGTTTGAATGGTTACAACTTAAAAAATTTAAAACAAGTCAGATCAGACAATTGTGCGAAGTACTGGTATCTGAGAAAAACACAGGAAAACAATTTTCATCGCCCACGCATCAACTTATTGTTGATAGAAAATTTATTATTGTGCAACCTATTATTGAAAAGAGTTTAGAAAATGAGTTTATAATTGATTCAATTGATGACCTAAAACAGTTACCAATTCAAATAAACTTTGAAGAAACAAACCAACCCGAATTTTCTAACAATAAAACCGAAATTATAGTTGATTATCATGA
Organism: Bacteroidia bacterium; assembly: GCA_021740825.1. GTDB lineage: Bacteria > Bacteroidota > Bacteroidia > B-17B0 > Aurantibacillaceae > UBA4416. The sequence continues at coordinate 14,085 of JAIOZA010000043.1, forward strand.
TGAATTATTTCCTTTAATACTGAGGAAGTGGAAAACAGGAGATAAATTTAAACCCTTAGGTTTAAATGGATTTAAGAAACTAAGCGACTTTTTTAAAGATATCAAATTATCCCGTTTTGAAAAAGAATCAACTTGGATTTTAGAAAGCAAAAAGCAAATTATTTGGGTTGTAGGTTATCGGATGGATGACCGCTGTAAACTAACTGATACCAGTAACAGATTTTTAAAAATTTTTGTAAAATAAAAACAATGATGTCTTTTATTTGTTTGATTTATTAATAATTAACCACATCATAATAACACTCTTCTTAAATTACAAAGTACTATGCCAATAAAATTATTTTAATTCCTACCTTGCCACATTATTTAGATGAAACACATTGTATCTATAGTAAACTATTATAACACAACGCCATTTTTATATGGCATTAATCATTCTGGATTTAAATCTCAAATCAATTTAGAATTAGATATACCAAGTGTTTGTGCTCAAAAATTAAAAAGCAAACAAGTCGAAATTGGATTGGTACCAGTTGCCATTTTACCTGAATTAGAATCCTATCAAATTATTACTGATTATTGTATTGGAGCCATTGGCAAAGTAGATAGTGTAAAACTATTTTCAGAAAGACCATTACACGAGCTCACTCATATTTTGTTAGATTATCAATCTAAAACATCGGTAACTTTAGTACAAGTTTTAAATAAACATTTTTGGAAAAAAAACATTCAATTTGTTAACGCTTCAGAAGGGTTCGAAAATCAAATTACAGGAACTACCGGAGCAGTAATTATTGGTGACAGAACTTTTGGATTGATTTCACATCCTTACCAATACGACTTAGCCGAAGAATGGCAAAACTTTACAGGTTTACCTTTTGTATTTGCTTGTTGGGTAAGCAACGTAACATTAGAAGATAATTTTATTAATGAGTTTAACAACGCTTTATCTTATGGCGTTAATCATATTAAAGAATCCGTTTCGGAAAAACCAAATCATGCATTGGGAGATAAAGCGTTAGATTATTTAAAAAATAAAATCTCCTATAATTTTGATGCCGATAAACGAAAAGCTTTGCAAAATTTTTTGGAGTTGATGAGCTCTTAAATGTATAATCATTTTGATGATTTATAATCCGTGACACCAAAGCTACCAAAAGCCAGTTTTTGCTATAAATCTTTTTTTTGAGTTAGATTTTTTTATTTTACTTCTGCAATTAAATTCATGTCAAATTAAAATATTGAAAATCTGCAAGAGTGTCCTACTAGTTAAAAGTTCAAAACTAACCAAATAGTAAAACTAAAATTTAGGATAAATAACCTGTATTGTTTCTGTGGTTTTTTGAGCTTTTCTGAGTTCGTAAATGATAGAAATTTCATGCGCGCCCATAGTGTTGGCAAGCCCCAATTTAGAAATTGTAATGTCGTAACTGTAACCAATATGTAAATTATATTTAGCAACATCAAATCCAACCAACACCGCAATAGCTTCACTGTTATTATATGCTGCTGCATATTTTTTTAAAGGTAAACCTCTATACCAAAGTCCCACATTTAATGGTATGTGATAATAATAAACACCTACATCTAATTGATCATACTTTTGCTGGTGACGATAATTAAATGCAGGCAAAAAATAACGATTAGTCCCGTCTTTGCTTTTTTGTTTTAAGTTTAAATGGCAACCACCATGAATACTTAAACTAATGGGCAAAGGAACTTTGTTTCCAATTAAACTACTATTTGGTTTTGCTAAATGTTTAGCAGAAATTCCAAACCAATATTCATCAGAACTTAATAAAGCACCAGCTGCAAAATCAACAAAATTTAATTGCAAATAATTTGCAGCATCTAAAGATGTTGCTGAACCAGTTGTAATTTGGTCGTTAAATTTAAGTTTACCAAAATCTACCCGTTTCATGTTATAATTGACGTTGGCGCCCATTCTAACATCAGTCATTTTACTCACTTTAAAATGGTATGCATAATTTGCACCAATTTGAGTATGCGTTAAACCGGCAGTGCCAGCTTTGTCTTGCATAATTGTTAAACCTATTCCACTATTTATTTTCTGCAAATTATAATCGTAACTGGCCAAGTAGGTTTGAAAACTTTTACTAACCCCAGGCCATTGATTGCGATAGTTTACTGCAATTCGATGATTATCGGTAAGACCTGTAAATGCAGGATTTAAATACATAGGTGCTGCATAAAATTGCGTAAACTGGGGATCTTGAGCTTTCAGTAAAATTGAAAACAGTACTCCAAATAATGTAAATGCTAAATATGTATAAACCCTTGTGATGATATGGTAGTTTTTTTTAGTTATTCTTAAAATTATTAAGGAGCAGTTATTATTATTCTTTTCAATTAATTATTAAATCTATTTTTAGTTCATTTTATCTTAATAAAAGTAAATCGCCTGTTTTTTTAATTTCTTCTCCTTCAAAAGTAGTTGCCGTAATTTTCCAAACATAAACATCTTGCAAACAAAGTTTTCCTTTGTAATATCCATCCCAACCAATTGTTACATCTTTAGACACAAAAAGTAATTCGCCCCAACGCGAAAAAATAGTCAATTCATATTCGCTAATTCCTTGTAGTTGCGGATGAAACACATCATTGTTTAAATCATTAGCCCCAAACGTACCACCATTTGATGCATTTGGATTAGGCGAAAATGCATTTGGTACATCAATACTACTCTCCAATTTAGCAGTAATTTTTGAAGGCAAATAAAAAGTATCTGCGCATCCTGAAGCGCTAGTGGCAATTAAATAGGGTTGGTATTCCCCAGCATTTTGATATATATAGGAAGGGTTTGTTTCAACAGAATTATTCCCGTCTCCAAAATTCCAATAATAGATGCTAGCCCCCGAAGACAAATTAGAGAAGATGACAGGATTTGTTGGAATATAAACTAAATTTAAATTAGTTTGAAATGAAGCGTTTGGCTTATTAAAAACCTTAATCAATTTTTGGGCAGTATCTGCACAGCCATGCACATCAAATCCAATTAATTCAACAGTATATATTTGAGTACTTTGAGAATTATTAGTAAAGGTATTGCTGGGATTATTTGAAGATGAGAGGGTACCATCTCCAAAATTCCATTGATAGTTTAATACGTTAGTTACAGTCGGAAAATTAACATTTAAAGCCGAACAACCACTATCAGGTAATGCGGTAATAATAAACTCGGGCTTTGGATGAATGATGATTGGAACAAGTATTGTATCAGTACAATTATCAACAGACGTCGCAATTAATTGCACGGTATTGGTAATATTTGCACTAGTTGTATTTGTATACACTAGCGACACATTACTAGTTGTATATGTGTTGATACCGAGATCCCAATTATAAGTTGAACCGCCTAGTGATGTATTTGTAAAGGTTAATAATTTTGATGAGCAACCGGGAGTGTCCACGGTGAAATTTGCCTTTGGATTAAATAATATTAAAACTGAATTGTTTATTGAATCTATACATCCATTTGAATTGATAGCTAATAAAGTACAAGTATAAGATTGGTTTGATGTATTGCTATTATTTATATAAGTGTAATTAGGATTAGAACTAACATCAGTATTTCCATCTCCATATTTCCATAAATAGGATGTTGCTAGTGAACTCGTATTGATGCAACTTACATTTAACGGAGAACATGAAACAGTTTGAGATAAAGCAAAATTTGCAATTGGTTTAGCATAAACTATTGGAAATTGATAAGCCGTATCTAAACATGAAAAAGCATTTGATGCAATTAATTGAACAGTATAAGTTTGATCAACTGTTGTTGCATTTGTAAAACTATGCGTTGGATTTATTGAAAAATCTAATGGACTGCCATCTCCAAAATCCCACTGGTATGTTAACGCTCCTGAAAATGATGGGAAAGTTACATTAAACGCAGTGCATCCACTATTGGGCGTCAAAGAATAATCAAAAACAGGTTTAGGATACACGGTAACCGTTAGCGAGGTACTATCTTTGCATCCGTTAGAACTTGTTACCACTAATGTTGGAGTATAGGTTTGAACTAACTGAGTTGAATTAACATAATTGTGAAGAACTAGTGAAGTATTAGCAGTATCAGAACTAAGATCTCCAAAATCCCATTGATAATGGATGCCTGCTAAGGAATTATTATTAAATATAGCAGCAAAAGGCGCACAACCTGCTGAAGGATTGAGAGTAAAAGATGCAATAGGTTGCTCGTAAACTCTCACCTCTGCGGTAAAAGTATCAGTACAACCAACTAAGGTACTAGCAACTAAATTAACAGTATAAATAATAGGTGTAGTGGTTGTATTTGTGAATGTTTCAGTAGGGTTCGCAATTGCAGATGTGTTTCCGTTACCAAAATTCCAACTGTATGAATTAGCATTAACTGAAGTGTTCAAAAAATTAACTATTAAAGTAGGACATCCATTTATTGGTGTTACAGTAAAAGTAGCAGTTGGTTTAACATTAACAATAATACTTTGCACTATGGTATCAGTGCATTCAGCAGTACTTGCTATCAATTGAACGGTATATGTATTTTGTAAACTATAGGTATGAGAAGGATTTTGAACAGTGGAAGTGGATGTAGCAGTCGCATCTCCAAAATCCCAGCTCCATGATATTATTGGATCTCCTACAGCATGAGTTGAAGCATCATTAAATAAGGTGCTTGAGCCAGCGCAAGATGCCGATGAAGTAAATGCAGCGACTGGCATTTCAAAAACATTAATTGGCGCAGTATAAGAATTCACGCATGTGTTTGCTGCAGTTACCGTTAATGAAGCAACAAAGATTCCTACTGAATTATAATTTTGAGGTGGAGGAACTTGCACATTTGAGGTATTTGAATTTCCTAAATCCCAATTCCAACCAACTGCATTTAGAGATAAATCAATAAAGTTGGCGCCAATAATTGAGTTGCAACCTTTATTAGGAGTAATTTTAAAATCAGCTATGGGTTGCGGTAAAATATTAATGACCACTTTTTCGGTATCAGTGCAGGCTGCTCCTCCGCCGGGAATTAAAGCTACAACAGAAATTGTGAAGATACCAGCGGTACTGTAAGTAAACGTTTGTGAGCCAAATGGCTTGGAAACAAAACCTCCTCCTGTACCAAAATTCCATTTATATGCAAAACCAGGTGCACTAGTATTGGTAAAAGTAATTGGAGCACCTTGACAAAGTGGTCCAGCTGGAGCTACTAATGCAGCAGTTGGTGAATTAAAAATAGTAATTGATTGCACTTGCATATCTACGCCACATAAATTACTATCTAGTAATTGTATAGTGTATGTTCCGGAAGCTGGATAGGAAACAACCAGAGGTGTTGTTGGCGGCCAAGGATTCCAATTAATGATGGAATCATAACCCATTCCCCAGTAATTACCTAAATTCCATTTTTCCTGACGCTGAAATGTATTGCCTTGTGGAACGCAATTACGATTAGTAGAATTTGTAAACGTAAAAATATTATCCGGCCAACATTTTATAAAAGCGGAAGGTGTAATTACAGCATCATCTTTATCGTAAATATTTACAGGATTAAAATTTGCTACACTTGGCGTAACATTGCAGTAATTGTGAGCCGTTAATAGTATAGAAGTTTGACAATTGACAATGGCTGACAGATAATTATGAGAAATAGTTTGTCCCGCATTTGAGAAGTTAAATGTTTGAGTAGGCGATCCATCTCCAAAATCCCAAGTAAAAACGGTGGTTTCAGAAACATCTGAACTAGAATTAACAAAGGATAGAGCTTTTGAAACACAAGTTGCAGAAACTCCACCAGCCGGAATTTGAATGGATGCATTAACAGGTTTTTCCATAACAGTAACGCCAGTTAAAGTGCAACCTTGAGAGGGTATGGAAATTGTAATTACAAAAGTATCTGGTGTAGCCGAATTGTAAATGTGGTTAATTGATGTATTTGCAGCATAACTAACTCCAACATTATTTGCCGTTCCATCTCCCCAAGTAATAGTATATGAACCCCAATTGCTATTGGAAACTATGTTCATGTTATAAGAACCAGTTCCTTGACAGTTAATGAAATAAGGATTAGAAGATAAATTACCTAAATAATCAACAACCTGCGGACATTGTGCATTTCCTAATTTTGAAAAAATTAAAAATACAATTATATATAAAGTGCGATTAAGCATATTTTAAAAAAATAAAACAGGTTCTATAAGCCGGGTTCTGTTTCTTTCGTAAACGAACGAATTTCATCATTTATCTATGCAGCCTACCCTCCCTAATATAACTAACGTTATTGCTACGAGTAGCAGCAAAATTAGGGTTTACATGGCCTTACAACATTAGAGGTTTATCCCACATAATTGTTACCAACTATGCATGTGAGCTCTTACCTCACATTTTCACTATCACCCCAAAGTAAACTTTAGGGCTACCTGGTTTTCTGTGACACTATCTGTTATATTTTTATTTCTAAAAATATACCCATCTTTTCAGATGGCAAATTACTCTGCGTTGCCCGGACTTTCCTCCCTTAATATAAAGAGCGATGAAACAAACCTGTTTTGCCATAAAGTTACAAAAAAAAATTAGATACCGAATTTAATTAACTTTTTTACCAGAACAGTCTATTACTAAAAGCATGAAAATTAATTTCAATTGAAAAAATGAGTTAAATAAATTAGTAAAGCAATTATTTTATTTCACAATTGGTTTAAGTGCAATGTCAGTAAATTCAAATAAAAAATTGACACACCTCATTTTAATAACTTCAAATAGAGTCCATTTTTGTATTAATTATAACCTTATTAATAAATTAATCAAACAAAAATGAAAAAAATCATCTTAGTATTTGCAGGAATTGGTATTATTACTTTAACTGCCATTACAATAAAACCATCTTGGACTTCTGATAAAAGTATTGCAACTTCAAAAGCTGAAATGAATATTGAAAAATATAAAGCATGCATTGAAGCTTGCAATACTTGTATTAACTCATGCAAAAAAGTAGGGCATATTTGTAATAAAAATGACACCATGGCTCATTGCAAAAAACTTGGAAAAGAATGTATTACAGCTTGCACTTATGCAGTGGGATTTATGAATGCAAATAGTATTTTGGCAAAAAAGAAATGTCTAGAGTGTGCAAAAGTATGTGAACAACATGCAAGTGAATGCGAAAAGTTTAATTTACCAAATTGTAAAAAACATGCACGTGATTGTCGCAAAACTGCTAAACTATGCAGCGATGTTGCCAAGTTATAAAAATATCATTTGAGGTACAGTTAAATACTTGATAAAACTATAAAACGATATTTGGAACTTTAATAAATTAAAATGATTAGGTATTATTTACTTAATCATTTTTTTTTGACTAAAACACTGTTCATTTATTTTGAATTTTATGATTCAATCACCTAAATAACATTTAAGTAATTTATTAAAGTAGAGTTATTAAAATGTACTGCAGGGCGATAATCAAATTAAAGATTACACGACTGAACTATATTAATTATTAACATTAAGATTAAATAGGAATGGCAAATTGAAAACCAAATCGAATAATAGCTTAAAAACAAAATCTAA
>JAIOZA010000009.1 GCA_021740825.1 Bacteroidia bacterium
TATATTTAACATCCGAATTAAATTAAAACAGGATTAAAGAAAATAACCTGCAACTCATCTTTAGTTACTTCAGTTTAAATTGAAAATACTTTACACTTGATTCATTTATCATTTCAAATTTATAAATTACATATCAATTAAGTTAATAAAAAAACCTCGGACTATTTACTTCCGAGGTTTTCATTAATGCAAAACTAATTATTGTCAAATAAATTTTTAGTATTTATTTTTTAGTCAAAGTTTCGATTGTAATTGCCTTAAATTCTGTTCGCCTATTTTTTTGATGCTCTTCTTCGGTGCAAACAACATTGTTTTTACATTGATTTACAAGTTTACTTTCACCATAACCTTTCCATCTCATACGTTTTGAGTCAATTCCTTTTGTAACAATATACTGAACAGCTGCTTTGGCGCGTTTATCTGATAAAACTAAATTATATTGATCTCCAGCTCTAGAATCCGTATGTGAACTTAATTCAATATTTAGTTTAGGATTATCTTGCATTAACTGCACTAATCTATCAAGTTCTACAGCAGCATCAGGCCTTATAAACCATTTATCTAAATCATAATAGATGTTATCTAACACAATTGGTTTTTCAATGATAATTTGATCTAACTCAAAATTTGCAGTAAAACTCTCAGATAATTTCTTACCAATCATACTTAAATTTTTTGGCTGAGTTACTGTAAAGTACATTGGTTTAGAAGCTTTAATAACATATTCACATTTTGGTTTTAATCTAACAGTATAGTTTCCATTTAAATTTGTCAGTACCGTTTCTTTTGTATTTTCAGATACATTATAAATCTCTACAACAGCTGAATCAACCGTTTTATTGTATACTCCCTTTTGACTTACAGAACCTGATAAAATAAATGTAGGGTCATTTTTTGTTACCTCATAAATTTTATCAGTTGAATTTCTATTTGAAGAAACAAATCCAGTTTTATTATCCTCATTTAAAACAAATGCAAAATCATCTTTAGAAGTATTTAAAGGATAATTTAAATTTTCAACTTGTAGCCATTTTTCACCATCGTAATAAGTCATAAATACATCTAATCCGCCTAAATTATTATGAGCATCAGAAGAAAAGTAAAATGTACCATCTGAATGAATGTAAGGAAACATTTCGTTACCACTAGTGTTTATAATATTGCCTAAATTTTCAGCTTTACCCCAATTAGTTCCATCAAAATTACTTTTATAAATATCAGTGCCGCCAGCCCCACCTGGCATATCAGAAATAAAAAATAGTGTTTTTTCATCTTGCGAAAGTGATGGATGACCGCATGAATACTCATCACTATTAAATGGCAATTCGTTAACATTAGTCCATTTGTCATCTACTAATTCAGCCCTATATAATTTCAAATTATTTTCGTTTTTAGAATTTTTGGTCAACTTCTTTTTATGGTAATTACTTCGAGTAAAATAAACGATGTTGCCAACTTTATTAAAACAAGCCGGACCTTCATGATATTGCCCATTAATGTTTCCTTTTAATAACATTGGACTTAACCATTTTCCATTTTTATCCTTTTGCGAAAAATAGATATCCAAATAAGATCGCCCCGTCCAGTTTGCAGTAGCAGAGTTTTTAAAAGTAATTTTATCAGCTGTAAACATAATGCCATTTCCATAAGGAACTTGAGAAAAAGCAGTGGCTATCTCCGGAATTTCCGCTTCTTTAATAGTATATAAAGAAGTATCTTGTTTAAATGTATCAACTGATTTACAAGATACCAGCAGCATTTCAGCTACAAAATCATCAGGTACTTTATCAAGATACTTGCTGAACCAAATTTTTGCTTCATCATATTTATCCATTCCCATTAATAGTCTTCCATAGTAAAACATATTTATTGGATCGCTTTCAGGTAACAAAACAATTTTCGCAAACCATTTCTCAGCATTTGGAATGTCATTAATTAATCGATACGAATTTGCCAGCTTTATTTTGGCATCTGCTGGTTCATCCTTCTTAAGAAGATAATTTTCGAAATTATCAATTGATTTATGATAAGCCATTTTTTCATAATTATTGACTCCTTTTTTGTATAAACTATTTGTACAACTACCAAAAACTATTGCAGTGGCTAGTGTTATTAATATTGCTGTTTTCATAATAATATTGCTTAAAAGTATCGTGGAGTTTTTATTTTAATTAAATCTTTACCAAAATCATATCCTATCATGATTTCATGTGTGCCTGAAGAGTATTTTCTTATTTTTGATGTAGTTAAATCAAAAGAATAACCTACCCTAAACCTATTATTAGTTTGGTATTCAACCATAAAAACAATAGCGTCAAGTGATCGATAAGACACGCCAATCCAAAATTGATCTCGATAAAGTAAATTCAAATTAATATCAGCTTCAACAGGAGCCGCAGGTAAATATTTTATTAGAGTAGATGGCTTTAATTTAAACTGTTCATTTAATTTAAAAACGTAACCACCATAAGCATAATAATGCCTGTTTAAAAACGTGCCTTTATTGACGTCAAAATTAAAATTACGATTTACATCATACGCTACTAATGTTGGCAATGATATCCCGGCATACCAATTATTTGTGAAGTAGTAGGCGCCGAATCCAAATTTAGGTAACCAAGCTGTTCTCCTTCCAGTAAATACACCATCATTCGCATCCCAAACAGTAACATTATCACTTTTAAAAACATAATTTGAAGCCCCCACTTTAATGCCAAAAGCAAGTTTACCTTTTTTTAGTTTTAGCTGATAAGCATAATTTGCATAAATATCAGTCTCTTCGGTTGCCCCAATTCGGTCGTGTGTTACGATTAAACCTAATCCCATATTTTCAGATTTTGATGGGATTAATCCGTCTATTGCAAGCAAGGATGTTTTTGGTGCGCCAGAAAAATCAACCCATTGCGTGCGATGTAACAAGCTAGAAGTAATGTATTTATGACTACCAGCATACGCAGGATTAAGAAACAATCCATTAAACATGTACTGACTGATCATTGGATCTTGCTGTGCATTTGCATTAATGTTTAACATTGCTACAAAAATTAATATTATTGATTTTTTCATGATTTTTATTTTTTTATCTTCTTAATTCAACGTATCCTTTTAATACTATTTTACCTTTATTTACTTCCAAAATAGCGAAGTATGTAGCATTTGGCAGTTCATCGCTAGTGTTACTTTTTCCATCCCATTCATTTAAATATCCTGTTTTACTATAAACAATATTTCCCCAACGATTATAAATGGTTAAAACATTATCCGGATAGGCTTCAATGCCATGCACTACAAATAAATCATTCTTATCATCATCATTTGGAGAAAATCCTTGTGGCATTTCTAAAATTAATGGCTGTGTTAAAGTAATTTCTCCTGAAATTCTACATCCATTTGTATCCATAACAGTTACAAAATAATTTCCAGAATTAAGGTTATAATTATCTTCAGTAGCACTGCCGTTCGACCATAAATAACTGTATGGGGCTTCTCCTCCAGTTACAACTAATTCAATTGAGCCATCAGTTCCATTAAATGAACTAATATTGTATCCACTAAATAAAATAGGACTCGATAAATTTATTTGCAATGCTGTTGGTTCAGTAATTGCGGTTGTATCATTAAAAACGCAACCATTAGCATCTGTAATTATTGCAGAGTAAATTCCACTCACTATATTATTTAAGTCTTTATTTGTGCTAGCATTAGACCATAAATATGTGTAAGGTAAAGTACCTCCACTTGGGTTTAAATAAATATTCCCCAAGGTATCACCATTACATTTTAAATTATCAACTTGTTTACTTAATAAAATTGTATCTGGTTGACTAATAGTAATTATTGCAAAACTTCCACAACTATTATTATCAGAATAATTTAAAGTATAAGTACCTGCAGCAACATGAATTAAATCAGCACTTGTATTAAAATTTGACCAATTATATGAGTATGGTAAAACTCCACCTGATAATGTAGTATTTATTGAGCCTGACGCAAAACCATTACATAATGGTGGGACTGTTAGAGCTGAATAGGTTAGCTGTGTTGGCTCCATTAAAACTGTATCAGCAGATGCAAGGCAAAGGTTTTTATCTCTTACTGTGACTGTATAAGAACCTGCACCAACATTTATTAAATCCTGAACATTTGAATTATTGCTCCATGTATAAAGATTATTTGTGACACCTCCCGTTGCAGTAATATAAATGGCACCATCCTGGTACCCCTTGCAACTTATGTTGTAACCATTGTAATTACTTACAGAATCAATATGAACTTCAAAGGGACTTGGTTCGCTTATTGTAAAATTTAATTGATCTGTACAACCATTCATATCCGAAACCACTACTCCATAATTTCCTGCCGTTAAGTTTAAAATATCTTGACTTGTAGCGGAGTTTGACCAATTGTAATTATAATTTCCAGTTCCACCATTTACAGTTATATCAATATAGCCATCATTATTACCATTGCAACGGATATTAAATCCATTGAAGACACTCTGACTAAATAATTGTGCATCCAATTCATTTGGTTGGGTTAAAGTTACATTAACTATAACATTACAACCATTTACATCAGAAACAGTAACACTGTAAGTTCCTGCTGTTACATTAATTAAAGCCGCATTAGTTTGAGTTGGAACAGAAGACCATGCATAAGTATATGGAGTTGTACCACCTATTGCAGTTACGCTGGCAGAGCCGTTAGATAAACCAAAGCAACTGATATTTTGTCCGTTGTAGTTTGAAGTAACAGAAGTAGTAGCTCCTATAGCTATAGGTTCAGAAACCGTAATGGAATTTGCAATCGTACATCCATTTGCATCAGTCATCATAACACTATAAGTTCCTGCACCAACACCGGTCAATAAAGTTCCTGTTTGAATAGGATTTGTAGTCCAAGTATAAGTATAAGGCGCTGTGCCATTAAAAGCGGTAGCAGTAATTGATGCATTAGTAGCTCCAAAACATGTTACCTGTTGACCGTTATAGTTTGAAATAACTGCCATGCTTGATGAGAAGGATGCAGAAGGCTGAGTTAAAGTTACTCCTGCTGTAATTGAACAATTATTTATATCTTTTACAACAACAGAATATGTACCAGCACTTAAACCGTTAGCAGTAAAAGTAGTTTGAGAAGGAAATGTATTCCATGCATAGGTATAAGGTGTTGTTCCGCCATTTGGAGTAACACTTGCTGTTCCATTACTATATCCAAAACAACTAACATTGGAACCATTGAAGTCAGAAGTGGCAAGTGCTGTTGCCGTAATTGCTGGTGGTTGCGTTAATATAATTGTATTAGTAATTGTACAATTATTAATATCTTTAATAATAACTGTATAAGTACCTACGCCAATATTAGAAACTGCAACTGTTGTTTTTGTAGGAGCAGTTGACCATGAGTAAGAATAAGTTCCTGTTCCACCACTTACAGTAGCTAAAGCGGAGCCATCCGTTAAACCAAAACAACTAATATTTTGCCCGTTATAATCTGATGTAATTGAAGTGGTTGATGTTAATTGGGTAGGTTGCGCTAATGTTATTGTTTTAGTAACGCTACAACCATTAATATCAGAAACGATTACACTATAAATTCCTGCCCCAATATTAGTTAAAGTTGCATTTGTTTGAGTTGGAACAGAAGACCATGCATAAGTATAGGGTGTTGTACCACCTGTTGGATTAACATTCGCTGATCCATTGTTAAATCCAAAACAACTAATATCTTGTCCGTTATAGTTTGAAGTAATTGAAGTTGTAGCTGCAATAGCTGTAGGTTCAGAAACCGTAATGGAATTTGCAATCGTACATCCATTTGCATCAGTCATCATAACACTATAAGTTCCTGCACCAACACCGGTCAATAAAGTTCCTGTTTGAACAGGGTTAGTTGTCCAAGTATAAGTATAAGGAGCTGTGCCATTAAAAGCGGTAGCAGTAATTGATGCATTAGTAGCGCCAAAACATGTTACCTGCTGACCGTTATAGTTTGAAATAACTGCCATGCTTGATGAAAATGCTGCTACAGGCTGAGTTAAAGTTACTGTTTTAGTGATAGAACAATTATTAATATCTTTTACAACAACAGAATATGTACCAGCACTTAAACCATTAGCAGTAAAAGTTGTTTGAGAAGGAATTGTATTCCATGCATAGGTATAAGGTGTTGTTCCGCCATTGGGAGTAACACTTGCTGTTCCATTACTATATCCAAAACAACTAACATTTGAGCCATTGTAGTCAGAAGTGGCAAGTGCTGTTGCAGTAATAACCGCTGGTTGAGTTAATGTAATTGTATTAGTAATTGTACAATTATTAATATCTTTAATAATAACTGTATAAGTACCTACGCCAATATTAGAAACAGCAGCAGTAGTTTTTGTAGGAGCAGTTGACCATGAGTAAGAATAAGTTCCTGTTCCACCACTTACAGTAGCTAAAGCGGAGCCATCCGTTAATCCAAAACAACTAATATTTTCTCCATTATAATCTGATGTAACTGCTAATGTTGAATTTAAAACAGCAGGTAATGTAATAACTGAAGTACTCGAAACACAACCTCTGCTATCTTTAATAATAACAGTATATGTTGCGGCTATAGAAATATTACTGCTATATGTTCCTAATGCTAAATATGAAGACCCATTATTAAAAGAAACAAAATAGGGTCCATTATCTCCACCGGATGGATAAACTGTAACTGGGACAGATGTTGTACCAACAGAATAACATTTAGCAAAATTAATACTATCAATTTTTACTTCAGCAGGTATTGTAATAATATCAGGTATTAATGATAAACAATTATTAGCGTCTTTAACAATAACAGAATATGTAATGCCATTATTTAGCAGCATTGTATACCCACCTGGTGATTGATACGTTAAACCATTATTATATGAAACTTGATAAGTTGTGGATGAACCTCCTGAGGGAACTACTGTTATTTGTGTTTGTCCTGAACCTGGAACAGAACAAGTGACAATAAATGAATTGACCATTACCGAATCGGGTTGAGTAAGTGCAAGAATTAATGGATTCATAATTGAACAATTATTAGCATCTTTAACGGAAACTGTATAACCACCTGCTGATACATTACTAATATTTGAGGTTGTTGCGCCAGTTGACCATGAATAACTATAAGGAATTACACCACCACTAGCAGTTAATGAAATAGAACCATCATTACCATAAATACACGTTGTATTATTTGTGGTATATGTTACTGCAACTTGAGTAGGTTCTGTAATTACTGCAGATGCAACTGAAGAACAACCATTTGCATCTGTAATTTGAACCGAGTAACTATTTGGCGGTAAATTCACTAAATCTTCAGATAAAGAACCATTATTCCAATTGAAATAGTAAGGAAATGTACCTCCCGAAATTGTAAGATTTATGGTTCCATTATTTAAACCATTACACGTTACATTTGCTGGCAAAACGCCAACAGATAATTGTGAAGGTTTAGTTATGGTAAAGTTTTGGAATTCAGTACAATTTACAGCGTCAGTTACTGCTGCTATATAATTGCCCGCAGCTAAGCCACCAATACTTGGTCCTGAAGCACCATTACTCCAATTAACTGTATAAGATCCAGTAGCGCTTGAAACAATTGCTAAAGCCGAACCATTACTGCTGCCAAAACAAGAAACATTACTTGAAAAAATATTTAAATTTAATTTACAAGGTGGTTGAGTAATTTTAACACTATCAATTTTTGTACAACCATTAATATCGGTTACAATTACACTGTACGTTCCAATTGGTAAATTTGCTATTGAAGGATTGGTAGATGAATTTTCCCATAAATAACTATAAGGTAAAGTTCCACCAAATGGATTAGCTACAGCTACTCCATTCGACCCACCAACTGTTGTTACATTAGTAGATGTCATAACATTTGTTAGTTGCGTGGGTTCTAAAATTGTAATATTTGCTGTTTGAAAACAACCATTTCCATCTCTAACTAAAGCAGTATAAACTCCTGCATTTAAATTTGTAGCAATGCTAGTATTTTGCACAGGAATCGTGTTCCATGTATATGTGTATGCTGGAGTTCCACCTGTAACACTTACAGAAGCAGTTCCAGTGGCAGCGCCATTACACAATACATTTGTTGAACTGCCAATAGCTGTTAATCCTAAACAAGATGGTTCGTTTACTACTGTGCTCCCAGATATTAAACATCCATTTGCGTCTGTAATTGTTGCCGTATAAATACCATAAACAAGATTGGTAAGTGTAAATGTATTTAGGCCACTTGGCGTCCATGTTACTGTATAGGCAGGTGCTCCACCTGTAACCGAAACAGATACTGAACCATCACTTCCACCATTTACACTCACATTTGTAGCATTAAATGATATGTTTAATGGAGTAGGAGCTATAATGTTAGTGCTAATATTAGCTGAAGAACAGCCTAAAGAATCTGTTACTATAACTGAATAATTTCCTTGTCCGCCAGTAGTTGTATTTATTATAGATCCTGTATTCCATTGATAATGGTAAGGCAAGGTGCCACCTGATGCTGTTGCTTGAATTGTAGTTGTGCTATTGTTACACGTTAATGTTCCTGCCGAAACACTCACACTTAATGGGGAAGAAAAATAAATAACAGTTGAATCTTTTTTATTTATACATCCTCCTCCAACACTGGTACTAGTTAGATATAATTTTACAAAACCTGCTGAAATTTCAGCTGGCGTGGGTGTATAATTTGTATTTAAATAAGTATTACCAGGGTTAAAAGAACCTAATCCTCCTGACCAAATACCACTAGCAAATTGAACGGTTCCTGTTAGTGATGCAATTGGAGTTGTAGCACAAATTTTTTGATTTGGACAAGCATCCACAATTGGCGTGGTTCCTGAAGAAACAGTGATTGGCGATTGAATAGCTGATGGGCAATTTACCGGATCATATAATTTATCTTTTACTTCAACTTTGTAGGAACCTGCCACTGAAGCAAAATAAGTTGAGCCTGTTCCTAAAAATACGTTTGAACTTGTTAACCAATTGTAAGTATAGGCAGGTAAACCCCCAACTCCAGTTGCAGTTAAGGTTACACCACTTCCCGGGCCAATGTTACAAAACGCAGCAGGATTTGGTGTTACAATTCCTGATAAGGCAGGATAATTATAAATACGAACAGTGTCACAAATTGTAACACTAAATCCACAAGTTGAGGCTTGTGGAAACCCGCAAACTTTATAATCTACATAAGCTGGTGCACCACTTGGAGGACTATAAGTTGGGCTAGCAATATTTGTAGCATTTAAATAACTGTCATATTGCCCAAGTGTACCTGGGTAAATTGATTGCCAAACAACTGAACTATTAACAACTCCATATGAAATTAATTGTGTTTTACAACCAATGCGTACGGTATCATCTTTTGGAAATAAAGGTTTTGAGATAGAAGTTATTTTATAAACGTTCTTATTACCTCCCGGTTTACAAAATGTAATTTGATGAGGCCCAATCCCGGAAATACATTTTATTTGTCCACCCGGATAATTGCCTGTGCAACCAATATCATAAAATAATGAACCAGCAGGATCTGCACCTATCATATCAATTTGAATTCCTGCAGAATTAGGATCAATTGTTAAATTAAAATATACACATTGATCTGGTGAACTTGCTGAGCAACATTGATCATTACGAGATATATTTGGTGATGACCAAACTCCAGCAGGAAAACCAGTAAGATTAACTGTGTAGGAAGGTACGGTAGCCATGCAAGGACTTTGAGCATTAGCATTACCACTTAATATCAAAGTCGGTATTACAACTAATAATAATACTCTTATGGTATTATAATGTTTTAAAAAAAATGTTCTCATCGAATTACATTTTTAGTTTTTGTGAGGATAAAGTTCAATGTTTTGTAATCTCATTAAAATGATGATGTTCATTTTAAACATTGATAAGAAACATTTTTGAGTGCACAAGAACTAGCAACTGCAGAATTTACAGAGCAAATCGTTTAACTAACGCGCCTTTCGTAAATGCAAGTACATAATAAATAGTACTATTACTACTGATTTTAATTAAACAATGTATATTTGCAGAAGTAACAACTGTGATTAAAATAAATTTTTATTTAACCTAAATATGACCAAATTTAAAATTGGTGTACTTCGAGAAGAAAAATCGCCACCTGATAAAAGAGTACCATTAACACCATTAATTTGTACAGAATTATTACGTAAATACCAAAATTTGGAAATCGTTATACAACCAAGTAAAATAAGGTGCTATAGTGACGATGAATATTTAGCTTTTGGCTTAACGATGCAAGAAGACTTAAGCGATTGTGATTTATTGATGGGTGTAAAAGAAGTGCCAAAAGAAAAATTGATTCCCGAAAAAAAGTACTGTTTTTTTTCTCACACTATAAAAAAGCAAGCGCACAATATTAAATTGATGAAAGCGCTAATTGAGAAAAAAATACAAATGATTGATTACGAAACTTTAACAGATAAAAATCAAAATCGCATTATTGGTTTTGGACGTTTTGCAGGTATTGTTGGTACTTACAACGGTATTTTAGGATATGGGCGAAAATATGATTTGTTTCAAATTAAACCGGCTAATCTTTGCAGAGATAGAGCTGAGATGGAAGAAGAATTAAAAAGAGTAAAACTTCCTAATATTAAAATTGCCTTAACTGGTGGAGGCCGTGTTGCAAATGGCGCCATTGAAATCTTATCTGCATTAAGAATAAGAAAAGTTACTCCTGAAGAGTTTTTAATGGCGTCATTTAGAGAACCAGTTTACTGTCAATTAAACCCAAGAGATTATGTAGAAAGACCTAATGATCATAATTTTGATTTGAACGACTTTTTTCAGCATCCAGAGCACTTTGTTTCTAAATTTTCTCCATTTACAAAAGTAACTGATATTTATATTTCAGCTCATTTTTGGGATCCTCGTTCTCCTAAAATGTTTACCACAAGCGACATGAAAGCTTCCGATTTTAAAATAAGTGTTGTAGCTGACATTACGTGCGATATTGATGGTTCGGTTCCTACAACATTAAGATCTAGTACAATTGATAATCCGTTTTATGGTTACAATCCAAAAACAGATAAGGAAGACGTTCCTTTTAATAAAGAAACAATTTGCATAATGGCTGTAGATAATTTACCATGTGAATTACCGCGAGATGCAAGTGATGATTTTGGAAAAGATTTAATGGAACGAGTTTTACCATTTATTTTACAAACAGATATCGATTTAATTATTGAAAGGGCAAGCATTTGTAAGGATGGAAAACTAACTTCAAATTATGACTATTTAAGCGACTATGCATACTAAAAAAAATAAAAAAGGTTAGTAATTTTACTAACCTTTTTTATTTTTGAACAAAAACAAAAACGTCTTCATTATCTCGCTTCATTAAGTATTTTTCGCGAGCAAACGTTTCTAAACTTTTCAAATTACTTTGCAATTCTTCAACTTCCTTTTTATTATTTTCTATTTCAGCAATATAGTAATCCTTTTCTGAATTTAATTTATTGCATTTTTTGATTAATTCATACTGAGTAAAAACATCATTTTTATCAAAGTATAGCAACCAAAAAAAAAGTCCTACAATAACCAAAAAATATTTATTTTTTAATAGTTTTAGTATAATCATAAATTAAAAAGTATAACTTAGTTACTATAAAATTACTAGTTTTTTAGCTAGCGTCAAATGTCCTTTAAAAATGTTATACATAGTTCAATGTTAGTTGTTTTAATTAGCACTATATCAATAGCGCAAATAAAAACATTAGCGTTTAAAAGTGGGCAATTAAAAAATTTGCGTGTTAAGGATGCTTATGATACAAAATGGCCTCAATTACAAACAGATTTAAAGGAGGTAAAAGTTAATGCAAATGAATTTGACATTTATTTGCGCGCTTTTAAACATGAAAAAATAGTAGAAGTTTGGATAAAAAATCAATCGGAAATACGTTATAAACTTTTTAAAACCTATGATATTTGCGCAAGCAGTGGTGATTTAGGTCCTAAACGAAAAGAAGGAGATAACCAAGTACCTGAAGGTTTCTATAGAATAGATTTATTTAACCCAAAGAGCAAATATTATTTAAGTATGAAGATTAGTTATCCTAATTCTAGTGATATTTTGTTAAAAGAAGGTGTTAGTGCAGGTGGTGCCATTATGATGCATGGCCAATGTGAAACTATTGGATGTTTGCCAATGACTGATGACAAAATTAAAGAACTATATGTACTTTGTTTAGAAGCTAGAAATAGAAATAATCCTATTTACATTGATATTTTTCCTGCAAAATTTAATCCTGAAAACATGGTAATGTTGGAATCAAATTACCCAAAAAATAAAATTAAATTCTGGAAATCATTAAAAGCTGGATATGATTATTTTGAAACAAATCACTGGCTCCCAAAAATAAATATTGATTCAAAAGGAAACTATATTCTAAGTAAGGATGATATAGATGCTCCAAATACTTTGAATAAGTAAAAAAAAGCTATATAAACATAGCAGATACTAAATAATTATTGTGTATAACATTACCATTTAAAAAGAGATAGCAATATCTCTTTTTTTATTTTAGTACAATTATGCCACACGACATTATTTTAGAAACCAAACGTTTAATAATAAGAGAACATGTTTTAAGTGACACTCCGTTTTTCTTTACACTAAATTCAAATTACAATGTTGTAAAATATACTGGAGACTCATCATTTAAAACGATTGAAGAAGCAGAAAAAATAGTTCAGTACGTCATAAACCAATATAAAGAAAATGGATACGGA
Organism: Bacteroidia bacterium; assembly: GCA_021740825.1. Classification (GTDB taxonomy): domain Bacteria; phylum Bacteroidota; class Bacteroidia; order B-17B0; family Aurantibacillaceae; genus UBA4416. The sequence goes on from JAIOZA010000009.1 coordinate 12,804, forward strand.
CGTTGGTTAGTGACAGAGAAGGAAACTGGAAATCCAATAGGCTGGTGCGGTTTAAAATTCCATACAGATACAAAAGAAACAGATATAGGTTACCGATTATTAGAAAATGCTTGGGGAAAAGGTTATGCAACTGAATCTGCTAAAGCATGTATAGATTATGGATTCAATCATTTTAATTTAAATCGAATTATTGGTGACGCCATGAAAGAAAACACGGCATCTATCAATGTATTTAAAAAATTGGGAATGACCTATTTAAAAGACAGTTTGCTTGGTAATATAGAATCCGTTGTTTACGAACTAAAAAAAGAAAATTACAAATAAGATGCGCTTAACACAACGCCTTCAATTAATCAAATTAACCGTTCTTATTGGCTTATTAACGTCAATTATTTTAAGCCATCCTTTATGGGCTGCAGATAGATGGTTTCCAAAAACAACGTTGATAGAAGATTATTTTGGAGTGCCCTACCCTTACGATTACATTCAATTAGCGGTTTTAATTTTATTGATTGTATTTTCGTTTAGTGCACAAAAAAAGTTTCCTACTGTATTATTAATTATATTTTCAGTGTATATGTGTTTTGATGATCAAAACCGATTACAACCTTGGTTTTATAATTACGTTGTTATGTCATGTATTTTGCTGTTTTATAAAAACCGCGTCGATGAGCCAAATAACTACACAGCTATATTTATTTCACTTCAATTACTCGTTTCATTAATTTACATATTTAGCGGAATTCAAAAAATGAATTCCACATTTGTTCCAAATACGTTTGAATTAATTGCGCATAATTTTGATGCAATTTTATCAACTAGACAACTTAACATGCTTGTTAAATTTGGTTATGCTGTTCCTTTTATAGAAGTGTGTTTTGGTGTTTTTTTATTACTAAAACCAATCCGATTTATTATTGTACCCCTTGTTATACTAATGCATATATTACTATTAATAACAATTGCACCAAGTAATAATGACTATAATTATATTATTTGGCCATGGAATGTGATGATGATTGTTTTAGTTTTATTATTGTTTGCAAGAGTAAATAAAGAACGATTTTTTGACATCTCATTTTTATTTAAAAGCTTTAGTTTTTTTATTGTTATCGTATTAATGCTAATTTTTCCACTATTTAGTTTAAATAATAAATATGATTCGTTTTTATCTAGTTCACTATTTTCTTCAAATTTAAATAAGGGGGAATTAGTGCTGTCCAATAAAGCATATCACAATCTACCTTACTACATTCGTCGCTACTGCAAAAAAAATAAAGAGAATCATATCTTATCAGTAGATAATTGGGCTAAAGATGAGTTAAATGCTCCGTGCGTGCCTGAATTTCGTATTTACCAAAACGTGCAAAACTATATTATAAGGTTAACTAAAACCAATTCGCAGGACGTTAAGTTAAATTTTATCGAAAGAGAAAAATTAATTAGATTTTAACTACATAATTAAAATAGTTAATCCACTAAAAATTACAAATGTATTACTTCTCCGTAGGCAGCAGCAGCAGCTTCCATAATAGCTTCGCTCATTGTTGGGTGAGGATGAATTGTTTTGATTAATTCATGCCCCGTTGTTTCTAATTTACGAATTGCAACAATCTCTGCAATCATTTCAGTAACATTAGCTCCAATCATGTGAGCGCCTAATATTTCGCCATACTTAGCATCAAAAATTAATTTGATAAAGCCATCTTTAGCTCCTGAAGCACTTGCTTTTCCGGATGCTGAAAAAGGAAACTTACCAATTTTTAAAGTGTAACCTGCCTCTTTAGCTTGTTTTTCGGTCATACCAACACTTGCAACTTCTGGTTGGCAATAAGTACAACCTGGTATGTTTTTATAATCAATTGGTTCTGTATGCACACCTGCAATTTTTTCAACACAAGTAATCCCTTCTGCACTGGCTACGTGCGCTAATGCTTGACCAGGAACACAATCACCAATAGCATAATATCCCGGAACGTTGGTTGCATAAAATTTATCAACTACAATTTTACCTTTATCAGTTGCAATACCTACAGTTTCTAAACCTAAACCAGTAATATTTGCTTCAATACCAACTGCCGATAAAACTATTTCTGATTCTAAAACAACAGTACCTGTTTTTGTTTTTACAGTTGCTTTGCTAATGTCTCCTTTTGTATCAACGCTCTCAACAGATGCTTCTGTCATGATATCGATACCAATTTTCTTTAATGATTTTTCTAATTGTTTAGATACTTCTTCGTCTTCTACCGGCACTATATTTGGCAAAAACTCAACGATGGTAACCTTGGTTCCCATGGTTGCATAAAAATAAGCAAACTCTACTCCTATTGCACCCGAACCAACCACTACCATAGTTTTAGGTAATTTCGGCAAAGTCATAGCTTCGCGGTAACCAACAATTTTTTTGCCATCTTGAGGTAAATTTGGCAACTGCCGAGAACGCGCTCCAGTGGCAATAATTATGTGTTTGCCTTCAACTGTACTAACTTTTCCATCTGCTTCTTTTACCTCTATTTTTTTACCGGCTTTAACGGTTGCCGATCCCATAATGACATCAATTTTATTTTTTTTCATTAAAAACTGAATACCCTTACTCATACCATCCGCTACATCGCGACTGCGTTTAATAACAGCATTAAAATCAGCTTTAATATTATCGGCACTAATACCATAATCCTTTGCGTGATTTAAATATTCAAAAACTTGCGCACTTTTTAATAATGCTTTAGTTGGTATGCAACCCCAATTAAGGCAAATACCTCCAAGACTTTCTCTTTCAATAATTGCAGTTTTTAATCCTAATTGAGAAGCTCTGATTGCAGTTACATAACCGCCTGGGCCACTACCTATAACAATAACATCGTAATTCATAGAGTGTTTTTTTAGAGGTGCTAATATATAGTTTTTTTTATAGACTTAAAATTAAAATTTGCATAAGCAATAACACTTTTATCAAAGCATGTTAAAACACTTTTAAGTAAATACATAAAATAAATTTAAACAAGATGTTTTATCACACTTAAGATGGCAGGATATGAATTAGGCAAAACTAAATCCTGTATTTCAGCTTTCGAAAACCATTCCACTTGTTCAATATGTTCTTCAATTTGTGGCACCAAAATACCATCATATTTTGTTGTCATAGCATACCAAAATGTTTTTTTTAGCGCATAACCACCTTTGTGCTGGTAAATGTGATAAGTTGGTTCTAACTTTTTTGTAATCGTTAATTGTGTAATTCCACACTCTTCCTCACATTCTCTTGTAGCGGCTTCTTCTGGACCTTCACCTAAATCCAATTTACCCTTTGGCAAATCCCAATGTTTTAATCTAAAAATAAATAAGTATTTGTTTTCTTTTTCAATTAATCCACCAGCAGCATAAATGTATTTAAATAATTTCCTGAATTTTTCTAAGCCTGATTCAGGATTTTCAGTTTCAAAAATTAATTCGGTAGTGTTAGTATTTTTAGTAAAATTTATAAATTCATCTAATATTTCATTTTTTTTTAGAGAATCTAAATTTATAAATGATTGATTTTCTGTACTTTGATTTTTTTGTTGAAGAATGATTTTTTTTGACAAATAATATATGGTGATGTTCATAATTTGATGTGTTTTGATACGTTAATCATGCTATTTTTGTCTTCCTATGACAATGACACCATTTGATGCCGCGCATAAAGTTGCCGAATTTTTATTACAAATCAAAGCGATTAAACTTCAACCTGAACAGCCTTTTACATGGGCATCTGGATGGAAATCACCAATTTATTGCGATAACAGAAGAACTTTATCTTATCCACAAATCAGAACTTACATTCGTCAGCAATACGTTAATGTAATAAATGAGCAATTTGGGAAACCTGATGTTATTGCAGGTGTTGCAACTGGCGGTATTGCTCAAGGCGCATTAATTGCTCAAGATATGGGCTTACCTTTTGTATATGTGCGCAGTGAAGCAAAAAAACATGGTATGACAAATATGGTGGAAGGAGTTGTTGAAAAAGATCAAAGTGTAGTGGTAATTGAAGATTTAATTTCGACAGGCGGAAGCAGTATTAAAGCAATTGACGCATTGCGCGATCAAGGTTGTAATGTAAAAGGCATGGTTGCAATTTTTACTTATGGGTTTGATACTGCTAAAGAAAATTTAAAAAACGCAAAATGTCGTACAACAGCGTTATGTGATTATACTACATTAATTGATGTAGCATTAAAACATAAATACATTTCCGAAAGTGATTTAGTCTCCCTTAAAGAATGGAGAGAAAGTCCATCGACTTGGAAACAATAATAATATATTCTTTTGGCACACTTTAGTATACTAAGCGAGACTCATTCATTGCAATCAAGTGCTTATAATGTGTTTGATTTCATGGGTGATTTCAATAATTTTAAACACTTATTACCTGAAGATAAAATAACTAATTTTGAGTGTACATCTGAGCAATGTTCGTTTGGTATAAAAGGATTGATGCCCTTAACCATAAAAATAAAAGAACGTATACCTAAATCGCAAATTACTTTTGAAACCACTGGTGTAGCAAAATTTGTTTTCACATTGCATATTCATTTGTTAGAAAATCAAAAAACAAATATTGAACTTGAAGGTGATATGAATCCATTTATTAAAGCAATGGCCGAAAAACCTTTAAGAGAATTAGTAAATACAATGGCTACTAAATTAGCTGCTGTTGTTATTTAATTTATCTATTAAGTATAATCAATTTCCATATATACTTAGGTAAAAAAAGGTTACAAAAAATATCTAACCAAATTCATAAGAAATTACCAAGCAATCCCTATTTATAATTTACATACTAAAATGAACATACATAATTTTAAAATAAATGTTGCTATTCAGTTATTACCAAATAAATGCACAGCTGATAAAATTGAATTAATTGATAAAGCAATTGCTTGCATCAAAGCTTCTGGATTAAAACATTTAGTCTGCCCTTTTGAAACAGTAGTAGAAGGCACTTATAAAGAAATTTTTGATTTAGTAGATTTAATCAGAACAACTACTTTAAACAATGGTTGCGAAGAGTTATTAGTAAATATGAAAATGCACGCTGGAAACAAAGATTTATTTTTTGAAGATAAATTGCTGAAGTATTCATAGTTTTTAATTACTATTTTTGCAGCTAGTGTCACGTCGAGCGCAGTCGAGACGCTTTTATTGTTCTCGACTACGCTCGAACTAACAAAAACTAAGTGGAAAAACATCTAAAGCATCCTATATTTAAAACACTAGCCGATTGCGCTAATCAATTGGGTGTAGATGCTTATGTAATTGGTGGATATGTGCGTGATATATATTTAGAAAGAGAAAGCAAAGATATAGATGTAGTTACTATAGGTAAAGGAATTGAGTTAGCAGAACTAGTTCACAAAAAATTAGGAGAAGAAGCTCACTTATCTGTTTTTAAAAATTTTGGTACTGCTCAGGTAAAAATAAATGATTTAGAAATTGAATTTGTTGGTGCTCGCAAAGAATCCTACAACCGTAATTCCAGAAACCCAATAGTTGAAGATGGTACTTTAGAGGATGATCAAAATCGAAGAGATTTTACCATTAATGCTTTAGCTATAGGTTTAAGTAAAACTACTTTCGGGAAATTATTAGATCCTTTTAATGGCATACAAGACATTGAAAATAAAATAATAAAAACACCATTAGAGCCTGAAATTACTTATAGCGATGATCCTTTGCGCATGATGCGAGCTATTCGCTTTTCATCTCAATTAGGATTTACCATTGAAAAAGAATCGTTAGATGCTATTTCAAAAAATAAATCACGAATTAGTATTGTTAGTAAAGAACGAATTACGGATGAACTTAATAAAATCATCCTCTCTCCTATTCCATCTGTTGGTTTTAAATTATTATTTGATACCGGTTTACTGCATTTAATTTTTCCTGAAATGGTAAAATTAGTTGGTGTAGAAACAATAAACGGTAAATCGCATAAAGACAATTTTTATCATACTTTAGAAGTGTTGGATAATGTTTCTAAAAAAAGTGATAACCTATGGTTGCGTTGGTCTGCTATATTGCATGATATAGCAAAGCCTGCCACCAAGCGATTTGAACCTGAACATGGCTGGACATTTCATGGGCATGAAGATAAAGGAGCGCGAATGGTTCCGAAAATATTTGAAAATTTACGATTGCCTTTAAATGAAAAAATGAAGTATGTACAAAAGTTAGTCCTACTTCATTTAAGACCAATTGTATTAGCTAAAACAGAAATAACAGATAGTGCCATCAGAAGAGTTTTATTTGAAGCCGGAGATGATGTTGACGATTTGATGGCCTTGTGTGAAGCTGATATTACCACTAAAAATCCTAATAAAGTAAAACGTTATTTACAAAACTTTGAGATAGTTCGTGCAAAATTAAAAGAACTTGAAGAAAAAGATAAGATCCGAAACTGGCAACCTCCTGTTAGTGGCGAAGAAATTATGACCATATTTAATTTACCTCCTTGTAAAATTGTTGGTGATTTAAAAAATGCTTTGCGAGAGGCCATTTTAGATGGTATGATTCCAAACGAGCGCGAAGCCGCTTTAGTTTTTTTGAAAAATAAAGCTCAGGAAGTAATTTAGTTTGGTTTTTGGTTTTTGGGCGTTCCCCGCTCCGCCTGCTGGCGGACCGGGTCGGGCTATCTCTGCAAGCTTTTATTTCACTGCGTTACATAAAAGGCTTTTCGTTTTATCCCTAACGCAAATTCACCATACATACTAAAAGTTAATTTCGAATTTAAGAATAACTGATTGAAGAATTGTAATACAACTCCTGGCTCCGCTGAATCTTTTAAGTGGTCACGCCCAAAAAATATTATGCAGTATGCTTAGTATCAGGAAGCACATTACTCATATTCCATTCAAGACGTTTTACAAAATCATTTTTTCTGACTTTGCAATCTTTCATTTCACAAATAGAACAAGACTTAGGTAAACAAGGATCCGCATGAATAAAAAATTCTATTTCATGGCTAAATTCGGTGGTAGCCAATTTATCTAAATCATCAACTTCTTTATGAGATTCCTCTAAGGTATAATACCAAGGCAATGTCATGTGGCAATCAACATGAACAACTGAGCCATATTTAACAACTCTTAAATTATGAATATCAATCCAACTTGGATTTCGTTTTGAATTTAACACAGAAATTAAATGTTCAATTTTTACATAATCCGCTTTATCTAATAAGTTAAAGATGGATTCTTTTACTAAACTAATTCCTGTGTAAATTATTACTGCTCCTAAGCCTACAGTTATTAATGAATCAATCCAAAATAGTTGAGTGAAATAGATGATAATTAATCCAATTACTAAACCTACACTACTCCATGTATCCGTTAATAAATGTTTGCCATCAGCAATTAATGTAGTTGAATGAAATTTGGTTCCCTTTTTTATTAATAAACGAGCTAAAAAATAATTTACAATTCCCGAAAAAAGAGAAATACCTAAACCTATGTCTAAATTTTGTAATTCATGTGGATTTAAAAATGCAAAAACACCCTTAATAAACATGGCTGAACCAGCCAACGTAACCATGCCGCCCTCGACACCGGTTGATAAAAATTCAATTTTTCCATGGCCATATGGATGATCTTCATCTTTAGGTTTAGCGGCGTAATATAAACTATATAATGCAAATGAACCTGCTAATATATTTACAATAGACTCAATAGCGTCTGTTAAAATAGCACTAGAGTTTGTAATAAAATAAGCGAAAAACTTCAGTACCATTAAAATAAAACTTGTGGTTAATACAAGCTTCATTGTTTTTATTTTAATTTTATGGTTTTTCATCTATTTGTTAGTAATGCAATTTAATTTAATCTTTTGAATAAATAAGATAAAATGTCTTTATCAATTAATAATTTCAGAATTAAAATAAATCATATAAAATACCTAGCATAATCATGTCATTATTTATGTATGGTGGTTAATTTTGAAACTAGTGTTCATAGAATTTGAGTTAATTGTCTTAAAAATTAAACTATATTTGTTCTTGCATTAAAAAGCAATCCTAACTAATTAAACATGAAGTATTTATTATACATTTTATTAAGTATCATTAGCTTGCAAGGTATTGCTCAAGTGTCTGTTATGAATCCAATTATTGGTTCATCAGTCATTTGCAGCGATCCATCAGTAGCTGTTTCTTATACAGCCTCTGCAAGTAATTCTCCATTATTTTATAATTGGGAAATTTATCCATCAAATAGTGCTATACTCTATAACGACTCAAGTGCAGTATTAAGTATTTTATTCCCACAGGCAAATGGAACTTACACTTTGAATTGCTCTGCTACAAATGCTTTTGGCACTAGTTCAACCACTTCCTTTGTTATAAATGTTTTTGAAACACCAGATGTGACGTTTTCTGGCACAAATACATTTTGCCAAGGTTCCTCTACAAACTTATCAGCTAGCTCAACAATAGGCGGTGCTAGTTCAACTATTTTTTACAATTGGGCGCCTAGCTATGGTTTAAATACTACTTCCGGACAAAATGTAATTGCCAATCCTGCTACGCCAAACAATTATACCGTAACAGCATCTAATGGTATTTGTTCCAGTTCTTCAGAAATTATGGTAGCGCCTTTTGAAACAATGAGTGTTACTTTTTCGGGCGCTAATACTTTTTGCCAGGGTTCATCTACTAATTTATCAGCAAGTTCTACCATTCAATCAGGAAGTTCAACTATTGCTTATTTTTGGGCTCCAAGCTATGGTTTGAGTAACACATTTGGACAATTTGTAACAGCAAATCCAGCAGTATCAACAAATTATACTGTGACTGCCTATTATGGCACCTGTTTTAACACTGGACAAATTACAGTTGGTCCGAACGGATTTTCACCTTCACCTATAGCGGCTTCAGCAAGTAATAGTTTGGTTTGCTTTGGAGATTCTATAATATTAACTGCGCTTGGTGCAAATACTTACACATGGACTAATGGTGTGCAAAATGCAATTCCATTTAGCGTTTATTATTCCAACACCTATTATGTTACAGGAACGGATAATAATGGTTGCACTTCATCAGCGTCAGTAAATGTAAACGTAGATCAGTTAGCAACTTTTAACGTATTTTCTTCAATAAATCCAATTCCTCCAGGTTCAGGACAATCAGCGACATTAACTATTAATGGAAGTGCCAGTACCTCCTACTCGGTAAATGGCGTTCCGTGTTCCACGTCAATTGTTGTTACTCCAACAACTACAACAACATATACTATTACTTCTGCAAATTCTTCGGGTTGCGAGTATACAGTTGAATATACACAATTTGTTGGCTTTGTAACCAGCGTAAATACGATCAATAATAATAGTGTCCAAGATTATTTTAAGGTTTATCCAAATCCAAATAATGGCCAATTCACTATTAAATCAAGCGATATTGAAACCATTAAAATTATTAATCAGCTAGGAGAAAATGTAAGAGTTATAAATCTAAATCCTGAAGAAGAAGTGCAAGTTTCTAATTTAAGTGTAGGCATTTATGTTATTCATTCAAACAAAAGCCATATTAAAATTATTGTAACTCAATAAGATTATATATAATTTACGTAATAGTAGCAGATTAATTTAATTGAATTAATCTGCTATTTTTGTTTTGTATAGTTTAGCTAATAAATGAAATCAAAATCACTTGTCATAAATATATTTCTTGCTGGAATCCTTTTATCAAGTTTTATTTTCTCACCCTTGATTTTAGATTTTGTATTAACCCCACGATTGATTTTAATTTCAATTTGTATAGCAATATGTCTTTTTTTAATCGCACAATCAAAACAAATCTCGCTCGTTAAAAGTGATAGTATTATACTTTCCTATTTTGGGTTTGTATTATTTAGCTGTATTTCAAGTTTTTGGGCTAATACTTTATCCGAATCAATTTTCGAAAACTCAAAGCTTATTATTTCCTTTTTTGTTTTTCTGATCAGTTATTATTGCTTTAAAAAGGATAAAGATTATTTTTTAAACACACTTATTAAATTAGCCATACTGATTGTAGCAATTGAATTTTTACTAGTGTTATATCAACTCAGTTTTCTAAAATCATTCAATAAAGAAGAACTTTATCAGGTTTATGGAGCCAACTCGCATAAAAATTTGCTGTCAAGTTTTTTGTTTATTAACCTCTTTTTTTTAGTATTAGGAATAGCAAGAATGAAAAAGATATGGAAGTACCTTTCCATTATCTGTGTCGTATTAAATTTTGCAATCATTGCCTTATTGCAAACTAAAGCTGTTTGGATTGCATTAGTTCTTTCAGGAGTTTTAATTGTGCTACTTATATTTTATCAACGCATTAATTGGAACTTCAATTTAAAATGGGGAATTATAATTGCTGTAATAGTTATCAATGTGTTTTTTATTTTTATTCAACCACAGATTATAAAAAAGGGATTGGCATATAACGAACTAAACACTGTTGCAGGTAACAACGCAAATAAAAAAGAATTAGATAACGAGCGCTTGCAACTTTGGGACAAAACTTACTATATGATAAAGCAACATCCCTTGCTTGGCGTGGGAATGGGCAACTGGCAAATTCATTTTCCTAACGCCACATTAAAAGGGATGTATAGGGCCGAAGATTTAAATTATACGTTTCAACGACCTCATAATGATATACTTTGGATTATTGCCGAAACTGGATTTATTGGATTTAATTTGTTTTTAATTTTTATAGTATCGTTACTCGCATTTTTATTACAAACTACAAAAATAATGTCCACAAAAAAAAGTAACTACCTTGAATCTTTATTGTGCATCATTTTCATCATTGGATTTTATACTACTGCCTTTTTTGATTTTCCAAAAGAACGCATTGAACATCTCATTTGGATTAATATTATTTTCAGCTTTGCTTATTATTTAATTAAAGAAAATAATGAATTAAAATTTTTAAGTTCGTTTAAAGTTAAAAAATTGCATTACGCTGCAATTATTTCAATGCCAGTCATAACCACTATTATTGGTATTTATAGATACAAAGGAGAATTTTTTACAAGAAAAATGTATGATCAAAAAAAAATAGCTAATAATGCTGGGGTTTTACAACAAGGAAAAAAAGCGCTAAACTTTGTGTATAGTATAGATCCTACATCGCTTCCCATAAAATGGTACACAGGAAATTCATATGCTATACTTGGCAATTATATGCAAGCGAAAAATGACCTACTAACTGCTAAAAATAAAAATCCATACAACCGAAACGTTTTAAATGATTTAGCATCTGCATACGTAAATACAAATCAAAAAGACAGTGCTATTTACTATTACCTAGAGGCCTCTCGCATTAGTCCAAGGTTTGATGACCCAAAATTAAATTTAGTAACAATTTATTTCAATCAAAAACAATTTGAAAAAGCAGATTCCTGCTTAAAAACATTATTACATGATTCGGAAAGAAGAACGAAATATCAAAAAATGATAAATGCTTTTTTGAAAAAGTAATACCATTTATAAGTAATAGATAGTCCATACAGTTAGTCACTCTAAACTTGATTCAGGGTCTCTGAGATGCTAAATCATGTTCCGCATGACCACTATAATTGAATCATAAAATAAATGTTTGGTATAAAAGGAAATTTATTTTTCTTAATTATAAAATTACCTAAAAAGAACAATTATAAAACGTAACCATTGGTATTGACTTTTGCTTTATAAAAAATAAAGTGAATAAATAATACCCTTAAAATTTAATTCCCATCACTAAGATATCATCAATTTGTTCGTACGCTGATTTCCAATTGAGAATAGCATTATCAATAATTTCTTTTTGATCTGCCATAGGTAAATTTGAGCAAGATGATATTAATTGAACAAGTCGCTTGGTCATAAATTTTTTATTTTTTGGTCCACCAAACTGGTCAACAATTCCATCTGAATAAAGATAAATTTGATGACCTTCCTCAACAGCAAATTCATTTAATTCAAACTCATAATTTTCGGAAACATTACCACTGATGCCGTACGAAGAACTTTTTATAGTTTTTATGCCATCTTGATTAGCTATAATAATTGGCCTTCCAGCTCCTGCATATTGCATTTTTTTTTCTTTTTTATAATAGGTACAGATAGCTACTTCTAAACCATCTTGAATGGTAATATTAGAAAATTCATTTCTAAATGCTTTTCTGAACTCCCTCACCATGGCATTTAATATTACGTTTGGTACGATAATTTTTTTACTATCGATAATATTATGTATAATATTCGCACTAATCATACTCATCATGGCACCTGGCACGCCATGACCAGTGCAATCGCCACAAATAAAAATAATTTCATTGCCTACTTCCTTCACATAATAAAAATCTCCACCAATTGACTCTTTGGGGCGAAAGATGACAAAGTTATCATTGAATAAAGAATTTATTACTTCTGCTGTTGGCAAAATTGCTTGTTGTATATTTTGAGCATAACGCAAACTTGCCGAAAAATCACTATTCACTTCTTTTAGCGAAGAATGCTCTTCTTTAATTGCACTAATTACCCTTTTACTATCCTTATATTTTGAACTTAATTTTATACATAATTTCAGTTTTGCTTTTATAAGCGGGGGATCAACTGGTTTTGCTAAAAAATCGATTGCACCCGAATCCATTCCTTGCAAAACCTTTTCTTTATCGGACCCTAATGCTGATAGGAAAATGATAGGAATATTTTTAGTAAAATCATTTTGACCAAGAATAGTTGCTACTTCAAAGCCATCCATTTCTGGCATTTGAACATCAAGCACTATACAATCATACTGCTGGTTCAATGCCATTTCTATTGCTAGCGCACCCGAATTTGCTTTATGTATAATATAACCTTCAAATTTTAAAACGGCGTTTAAGGAAAATAGATTATCCTCTAAATCATCTACAATTAAAACTGTTGGTAAACTATCATTTAAATCATCACCATGCTTTATTTGCTTAATGTAATGAGATATAGAATATCTTGAAGCTTCTACAAGCATCCCCGAAATTTGAGGAATATCTGCAATTACATCTGGACTAAATAAATTTATGGCGGACATTGGCATGGTTGCAACCTTAGCAGATTCTGGAGATTGAACGATTGTTAATCCTCCTTTATCTTGAATTTTCTTTAAACTCTCAGCTCCGTCAGCATTTGCACCTGAAAGCAAGATGCCAATACAACGATTACCAAATGCATTTGCAAAGCAATCAAAGGTTACATCAATACTAGGTCTTGAATAATTTATTTTTTCAGAATAATCTAATGTACAAAATCCATTATCATCAACAAGCAAATGGTAATCGCCAGGTGCAATATAAATATGCGCTGGTTTAAGTTGCATCTTATCCTGAATTTCCATCACAGGAATTTTTGCTTTCCTACTTAAAACATCTTCTAAATGATGTTCCACTGTATTTTTTCGATGAAGCACAACAACAATTGCAAATGGATAATCAGGAGGAATAAATGGAAAGATATTCATAATCACTTCAATACTTCCCGCAGAACCACCAAATATGATTACACCTTCTTTTTCCATATTTTCCATTGGGAATTTATTACTTGCATCTTGCTTTCTATTGGCGAAAACATCAGTGTTTCTTTTGAACCTATAGCTAAAATACCATTTTCGGTAAGGCTATTATAAAACATTTGCAACACATTATCTTGTAACGATTTATTAAAATAAATCAATACATTTCTGCAAACTATTAAATCAAATTGATTAAAGGCGTTATCTGAAACTAAATTATGAGTGCTAAAAATAATTTTAGATTTCAATTCATCATTCATTAAAACCTCGCCATTTAAAACAGTATAGTAATCCGATAATTTTTTATTCCCCTCACTTTCTCGATAATTAATTTCGACTTCCTTAAAAGATTCTATATTGTATTTACCTGATTTAGCAACATCTAAAACTGTTTGATTAATATCAGTTGCGTAAATAATACTTTTATCAAACAAATCATGTTCTTTAAGTAATATAGCCATTGAGTAAACCTCTTCGCCTGTAGAACAGCCGGCATGCCAAATTTTAATGAGTGGCAACTTATTTAACTGAGGTACTAATTCACTTCTAATTGCCGCAAAAAAACTAGGATCTCTAAACATTTCAGTTACATTTACTGTAACCTCTTCAATTAAATTATTCACCATTGCAGAGTCATTTATTAAATCTTGCAACAATTGCTTAAAATCCGAAATTTTATTTAAATCAATATAACGTTGAAATCTTCGATGCAAAGACGGCATTGAATAATCAGAAAAATCATAACCGCTATAATCGTTAATGAGCATTATAAGTTCATCTACTTCACTGGCTCCAATTTTATAAAAAGGGATTGATGTCATTCTTTAGTTATTAGGGCATTTATTTTATTAACTAATACATCAATATCAACAGGTTTCGTGCAATAATCATCCGCACCCGCTTCCATACACCGTTCCATATCACCTTTCATAGCTAGTGCAGTAAGTGCAATTACTTTATTGTTTTTTAGTTGTTCATCTTTTCTTAATATGCCTAATGTTTCAAAACCATCCATCACGGGCATCATCATATCTAATAATACAACATCAACCGTTAGTTGTTGCAGTTTTTCTAAGCATTCCTTACCATCGCTGGCAGTTTCAACTTTAATTTTCTTTGCTTTAAGATAGGCAGATAATGCGAAAATATTACGATCATCATCATCTACTAATAATACTTTTATTTGTTCAGTCATCATATTTATTTTTTGTCACTATTTAAAATCCAAATTTTAGTTAACGAAATTAGTAAATCGGCATCAATAGGTTTTGACGCATAATCGGAAGCTCCACTATTAATGCATTTTTCTCGTTCATCAGCTTGTGTTTTTGCTGTTAACGAGATAATAGGAATATTTTTCCCGTTGTCAAGTTTTCTTATTTCCTTAATTGCCTCGTAACCATCCATTTCAGGCATCATCACATCCATTAAAATTAATGAAACATCAGGGTTATTTTTCCATACCTCAATAGCTTCTTTTCCATTAGTTGCTTGTATAACCTCTGCTTTTTGAGCCTCTAAAATTTTACTAATAGAAAATCTATTTTCTGCATCATCGTCCACTAACAAAATTTTCTTTTTCTCTAAAGTTTTTGCAGAAATTACAGCAGGACGCATTTTAATTGCCTGATCTTTTTTAGTTATGTAATGAAGAAAAAGGGACATCTCATCAATAATACTAGAATAGCTTTTTACTATTTTTAAAATGAAAGAATCGCTAAATTGATTAATTTTTTTAACATCTAAATTAGATAAGTAGGTATTACTTAGAACAATTACCGGCATTAATTTATTAGGCAAAACACTCGTTAATTTTTGTAATAAATTGGCGATTTTTGATTTCCGAGAATCAACATCAATAATGATTGCATCAAATCCTTTACTTGCAAGAGATTGGTCAATTTCATGATCAGGATTAAATGAAATAATTTCGATTTGACGTTCTTTTAAAAATTCTGTCATTGCCAAAGCATGTTCTTTTTTATCAGAAAATAAAGCAATTTTCCCAGTTTCTTTTGATGCAATTTCTTCGAGTGAGCGAAAGACATTATGCATATTATCATCAGAGATAGGTTTGTTTGTGAAATCTACCGCGCCAGATTCTCTTATAGTTTTTGAATCTAAATCCTGTGAAGAAACAATATGAACAGGAATGTGTTTTGTTGCAGCAAAATCCTTCAATTCTTTTAATACTTCCCAACCACTTTTTTTAGGAAGGTGTAAATCCAAAATAATACCTGTGGGAATATATTTTTTAGCTAATTCAACAGCTTCGTTGCCATTAACTGCTACTAGCACTTTATACCCGCGGCTTTTTGCTGAATTTTGTAAAATTTTTACAAAGTAAATATCATCTTCAACAATTAAAATAGTTTTATCTTGTTTCTCTAGTACATTTCTATCATCATCAACTAAAATAGCTATTTCCGATTCTTTATCTGGAGATAAATCGGGTGCTACTGCATTATTTAATGTAGAGCTATTTTTTTTAGTTTGTTTTTTTAAATTTTCGATTGAATAATTAGCAGGTATAGTAATGGTAAAATTACTGCCTACTCCTACTTCACTTTCTAATGTAATTTCACCACCTAATAAATGAGCAATTTCTTTACTGATTGAAAGTCCTAAACCTGTACCGCCATATTTACGTTTTGTAGAACCATCAGCTTGCTGAAATGCCTCAAAAACTAAGGCTTGTTTATCTTTAGGGATACCAATTCCTGTATCAACTACGGAGAAGGAAATCATATCTAATTGTAAATTATATGAAATGGAAAGATTTACTTTTCCTTTTGGACTAAATTTAAATGCATTTGACAATAGATTTTTAACGACCTGATCTAATCGCATTTTATCCGTGTACATACTCTCAGGACAATCAGAATTTACTACGACATTAAATTCAATTTCCTTATCCTTTGCAATTGGATTAAATAAAGAGTGAATATCACCTGTAAATTTATTTAAAATCAACGTTTCGGCATTCACATCCATTTTTCCGGATTCAATTTTAGATAAATCTAAAATATCGTTAATCAATTCTAACAAACTATTTCCGGCTTTATTGATAACAGAAGAATATTCAATTTGGTCTTCGCTTAAATTAGCTTCCAAATTATCTTGTAGTAATTTACTCAATAATAATATTGAATTGAGTGGTGTTCGTAATTCGTGGCTCATGTTTGCCAAAAACTCCGACTTATATTTACTGCTTAATGCAAGTTGATCGGCCTTTCTTTTTAAATCGGTTGTAGCAGCAACTAATAAATTATTCTTTTCGTTAAAGGCATGATTCTTTTCCTCAACCAATTTAGTTTTTTCTTCTAACTCTTTATTGCTCTGCATTAATTCTTCTTGCTGTACTCGCAATTCTTCTTCAGATGCTTGTAACTTTTGAGTTTGAGCTTCTAACTCTGTATTCGCTTCTTCTAAATCTCGCTGTGAGGCAAGTAATAATTCTGTTTGTTTTTTTAACGCTTCGCTTTCTTTTTGTTTAGTGATATCAAATCGAAGAGCTACGTATTTTTCTATTTTTCCATCTTTATTTTTAAATGGCATAATAGTGGTTTCAACCCAATAATACTTTCCCGTTTTACTCACATTTAATATTTCGCCTTGCCAAGTTAAACCAGTGCTGATGGCTTTCCACATACCTTTAAATAATCCATCGGGTTGCTTTCCAGATTTAAGAATCCGGTGATTTTTACCAATTAACTCTTCTCGTGAATATTCGGAAATTGAACAGAAAAAATCATTGACGAAAATGATATTTCCATCCGCATCTGTTTCTGATACAATGGCTGTTTTATTAAGAACTTCAACTTGCTGGTTTAAATTTAAAGTTGCACTTTCAAGTTGCTTTTTTAATTCTTCACTTTCTTTTTGTTTAGTAATATCAAAACGAAGCGCTACGTATTTTTCTATTTTGCCGTCCTTATTTTTAAAAGGCATTATGGTTGTTTCTACCCAATAGTATTTACCTGTTTTACTTACGTTTAATATTTCTCCTTGCCACATCAAACCTGTACTAATAGCTTTCCACATCCCAACAAAAATACCATTTGGCTGCTTTCCTGATTTTAAAATACGGTGATTTTTACCAATTAGTTCTTCTCTCGAGTATTCGGAAATTTTACAGAAAAAATCATTTACAAAAATAATATTTCCATCGGCGTCGGTTTCAGATACTATTGCTGTTTTATTAAGTACTTCAATTTGTTGGTTTAAATTAAGCGTCAGTTTATCTAGTTCAATGCGTTGTTGTTTTAACTCGCTTATATCATAGCCAATTTTAATTATTTTATACACCTTACCATTTTCATCAAACACAGGGCTGTAACTGGCCTGAAACCAAACTTCTTTGTTGTCTTTTGAATTTCTACAAAATTCGCCAGATTCGTTATTACCCTTATTTAAACTTTCCCAAAAACCCCTATACTCTAAGTCATAATCAATATGTTTTGGAGTTAAAATTTTATGATGTTGCCCAAGTAATTCTTCCTTATTGTAACCTAAAATTTTTAAAAATAAATCATTAGTTGATAATATAAAACCATTTGTATCAAACTCAATAACCAAAGCTGCTTTATTTATGGCGTTTATTTGATTTTGCAATTCTTGTTCTTTCTGATCTAATTCAACTACTAATTTTTCTAATTCAGCTTTAGCCAAAATACTGTTTATATATATGGCGATAGATTCGGTAACATCATCTATAAAACGTAATTCAAGTGGAGTAAAGGACGTTAGTTTACCAATTTCGGCAAGGCCCACCGTTTTATTAGAAACAAATAATGGAATTATTACTAATGCTGCGGCTTTAGCAGAACCTAAAGAAGTGGAAACTTTAAAATAATCTTTATCAACATCATTTAAAACAACTACTTTTTTATGAGTTAATGCTTGGCCAATAAATGAATTATCTTTTTCAATCAATTCAGGCACTTGCCCCGTAGTGCCTGATGAATGAACCAATGATAAGGTAGTTTCAGATTTAGAAATATAAAACGTTCCAAGTTGACTGCCCAAAAAATCGGAGAAAAAAGCAAGTAATTCTTTACCAAAAATTTCACTTTTTTTCTCACCTCTTAAAATGTCATTCATGCGTTCTTTGCCATTTTGCATCCAACTATTTTCATTATGCTGCTCTGTTAAGTGAAGCAAATTTTCATGCATTTCATGAATGGCCTTCCCTACTGAATCTTTTTTTGACATGGTATTTTTTTATGTTAGTTGATTTATTTTAATGAAGAAAAAAATTAAACTAAGCTAATAATTTACTTAATTCAATTTGTTTAATAGGTTTTACTAAAAATGCGAGCATGTTTGTTTGTAATGCTCTAGCGTATGTTTTCTCATCATTATTACCTGAAATAAAGATGATTTTTGTTTTTATTATTTCGTTCACTAAAATGGCAGTTTCAACGCCATCAATTGAACCCTCAATTCTAATATCCATTAAAATAAAATCAGGAATATTTTGTTTTACAAACGAAATAGCATCTTCGCCATTATCAACAGAACCAATCACTTCACAATCGCAATTAATGACATATTGTTCCATTAAATAGGCTAAAAGTTGGTCATCTTCAACTATCAGTACTTTCTTCTTCATTTTTAAATGTTATCGTCACCGTTAATCCCGGGTTATTAAAATAGTTCAGTGTTCCTTTTAATTGTTTGGTAAAAATAGTAATTAATTTAAAGCCGAGCGAACTCGATTTTGAAATATTAAAATCCTTATCAATTCCAGCGCCACTATCACTTATTGATAGTTCAACTTGATTTTCAATGCATTTTAGTTTAACATTAATACCTCCTGTTAATGGGTCTTTAAACGCGTATTTAAATGCGTTCGTAATTAATTCGTTTACAATTAAGGCAATGGGGATAGCTTTTTTATTTGAAACAAAAATTTGTTCCAAATCAAAGTTCACTTTAATATTTCCAACTTTATTAAAAAATGAGCTGAGTGATACAATTAAATCATGTAAATAATCTTTTAAATCTATTTTAGAAAAGTTAGAAGATTTATACAACTTTTCATGAATTAAGGACATGGCAGAAATTCGATTTTGAATTTCAATAAGGTGCGATTTCATGACTATATCCGTCATTTTAGCTCCTTGTAATTCAACCAAACCAGATACTAACGCCAAATTGTTTTTTACGCGATGATGTATTTCGCCTAATAAACTTTGCTTTTCTTCTAAAGATTGTTGCAGCTGTATTTCCTGCTCCATTTTTTCGGTAATATCAATACCAAAACCAATCATAAACAGAAATTCATTATTTTGTTTGTAAATTGGAGAAAATCGCCTTAACCGATAGGATATTTTTCCTTCTGATGCAATTGATTTATCAACAAATTCAATTTTGGTATTTTTATTTAGTACATCTAAAAAAAAGCTTCGCCTATTTTCAGCAATGCTTATGTCTTTATTAAATTCTTTACAATAATCAAAATCATCCTTACCAACTAAAAATTGGCGAATCTCATTATTTTGAACAGCAATAGGATTAACAAATAAATATTGATGCGCTTTATTAAAAACAGCTATATCAACTGGAATATTATTTAAAATAGACTCATAGAAGTTTTTTTGATCTTCTACTTTTTGATGAATGAACATTTTGTCAGTAATATCAAATCGGATAGAAATAAACTCCTGAATAACTCCATTTTTAATAAAAGGAACAATGGTAGAATCTACCCAATAATAAGTTCCATCTTTTTTCTGATTTCTCACAATATCTTTCCATACTTCTCCATTATTAATGGTTTTCCACATTCGATTAAAAAAATCTTTATTGTGGTAGTGTGAATTAACAATATTATGTTTTGCGCCAACTAACTCATCAGCGCTGTAACCACTTATTTCGGCAAACTTATCGTTAACGTATGTAATAATACCTTTTTGATCACTCTTAGAAACAATTGCTGAATAATCAATTGCTTTTTTATAATTTTCTAAAGCATCAACAGTATCTTGGAGTTCTATCTCCTTTAATTTTACTATTGTAATATCTTGCAAAACGCCTAAAAATAAATGCTCGTCATCCGTTAAATTTTCTTTTAAAAGTTCTCCTTCCATCACAAAATAACGTTCGTTATTTTTTATACGAACATTATTTAAAGTAAATTTTGTTTGCTCTTTAATTGAATTTTGAATCGCTGCATTTATTTCCGCTGAGTTTTCAAAAAAATCAATAAAGGTTGAAATAGTGAAATCAGCATCTAAATAATCCATTTGACACATCTCCAACATTTGTTGTGATAGTTCAATTTTTTTGGTATAAATATTCCAACTAAAATTCCCTAAACCTGCTATTTTTTCGGCATTTTGTAAATTATAAGAAGCTCGCTTTAGTTTAGCCGTTTTTTGCTCAATAATTTGTTCATTTTTGGTGTTGAGAATTTTTAATTCATCATTTACTTTTATTAACTCATCAGAACTCATGTTTAATACATGTTCAAGATGATCTAAATTGCTATCATAATTTTTATAAGTAGCATTTACGTCTTCAATAAATTTTAGTAAGTTGTGAGGAATAGCATCCGCATGGCCAAAATGAATTTTGATTTGACGCTTCAGTAATCTATTAAACTCCTCATTGATCATAATTCAGAAATGGCAGTTAACGTCATTGTTTGGTTATGTAAATTGCAAAAATGCTCACCTCTTAGTTTTGATAATTCTCCGTAAGAATAAAATCCTGCAAATACTGCATCCTCATCAAAAGAATCGGTTACTGCTTCTATTTCATCCTGCGCCAATTGTTTTAACACTAATTTACGACCTACACAACTCACCATTAAAACCAGTTGAGTTTTTTTAGATAAATTCTCTTTAGCCATATTTGCTGCTTTTTCAGCCCCATCAATAACCCTATTTACGTTGGTTTTCATTAACTTTACTAGAGCGCCTTCGGCTATATTGCCGGCAAATGTTAAGCTATTTTCTTTTTCGTTAATACCTAAAATTGTTCGTACTAACATTTCAGAATTATCATTTTCTCGCATTTCTAAAGGGAAAAATAAAGCTGAACCTGGCAAATCTTTTGATAAATCGCCTAAGTAAGACTTGTATAATTCTAGGGCAGGTTGTCCATCAATTTCATAAACAACATTTTCAATACTTTTAGTCACTACTCTACCAATTCCAAAACTATCCCAACCACCAAAAGAACCAGAACTTGTTTCTAAATTTTCGCCATAAAAACCAATAGCAGAAATACAATTAGAAACAAAATTATTTTCCATATCGGTTACATACGTTTTAATAAAATCTCCATTATCTCCCGCTAAACCACCACAGACATTTACTTTATTATCTAATACTGAATTGATACCTTCAATTAGCCGCGTGCCATTTACGTTTAAACCGTCTGATAAGATAAACACATTTTTAAGATCTTTATCCACTAGCGCATTTGCTAGATATTCTCCCGCTTTTTTAGAATCACTCATTTGAGTTAAAGCAAAAGACGCCTTTTTAACTTTAGATTTTTCGAGTTTTACTGACGTTAATACAAAAGATTCATCTAATACTTTTTTTGCACCAATTTCTCCAGCCGAGGAGCAACCCATCAATATGGAATTGGCAAAACTAGATTTAATTTGACTTACAATTGTCTCGTCAGTTAAATAGTGTTTGTGTGAAAACAATAAATGTAAATCGTATAATTTAGCATCAAATTTCTTTAAATATTCCAGAATTTCGGTTCTTGAAGTGAAAACGGATTGCTGTACTTGCATAATTATTTTTTTGTCTTAATTTATACTAGTGTAATTTTTAATAATCTATAAAATATACACTGAAAAAATCAATGTACACATCTCAAATATACTAAAATTATGGTCTGAAAAGTTCACTATTCAATATTAATTGTTAAAAGAGTGAACTAGGTATATTTTTATTATATTTACCAATTAGATGAAGCGGTTTTTATCCAAATCATCATAAAGCCTATGAACTTAAAAGAGAATTTAAATTATCATCAATAAAATGAAAAAAAAGATTGTAATTGTAGAGGACGATTATATCATACAAGAATTACACAAGTTGTATGTATCTAATTTAGGACACGAAGTAGTTGCCTGCTTTGAAAATGGTTGGGATGCCATAGAGTACTTTAAAACAAACTCAGCAGATTTAATATTAATGGATATTAGATTGGAAGACTCGTTAGATGGTATTCAAACAATGAGTAAAATTCAGGAAATTAGATCTATACCCGTTGTTTATATTACAGGTAATACCGAAGATGCCAATTACAAAAGAGCTGTCAACACTAATATGAAGGGCTTTTTATCGAAACCAGTTTTGCCTGATGAACTTGAAAACATTATTGATTCGTTGCACGACTTAACGGAGTCGATTATTTATGCAGAAAGAATACAACAAGCTATTTTTCCTCAACGAAAAGAAATACAAAATGTATTTAAAAACAGCATTTACATTAACAGACCAAAAAATATATTAAGTGGCGATTTTTGTTTTTTGTCGCCTCGCCGAAAAAATGGTGATGTTGTTGGCGGAATAGGAGATTGCACTGGTCATGGTGTTCCTGCCGCACTTTTATCTGTATTAAGTCATGAGATTTTAACCAGCAATACGCGAAAGTTTAAAGAACTGCGATCGATTATTAATAAGTTGAATCAAAGCATTATGAGGAATTTTTCGAGTACTCATAAAGAAAATACCATTTTTGATAGTTTAGATATTATTTTATTTAGAGTTAAACCAAACGAATCTATTATTGAAATATCAGGTATTAAACGTCCGTTTATTCATTATGACTCTGTTACCAAACAGCATCATTATCATAATTTAAAAGGGCAAAGTATTGGTATGCCGATAAATAGTACAGACGATATACCATTTCAGTCGATAAACTATTCAAAGGACGATTACTTTTATTTCTTTTCTGATGGAATTACCGACCAATTTGGAGGACCACATGCTAAAAAACTAATGAAAAAAGGTTTATTAGATTGTCTAGACAGCATTAAAGAATTGCCACCATTGCAAAGACAAATTGAATTAGATATGTTTTTAAGAAAATGGCAGCGTAATACGGAGCAAACAGATGATATTATTTTTATGGGGATCTCGCCTTCAAATATTAATCCGAAATATCATTTACAACCTACCACCTAAATATTTGATAGTAAAGTAATCACACGCAACCATAAAATTAATAAACTTTAAATATAATTTAATATGTACGGACTAGTAAACAAAGCAATACAAGATTTAGTATGCGATAAATTTGGCGAAGATAAATGGGCTGAAATAAAAAAATTATCCAATTTTCAAGATGATTTTTTTATTGGACTTCAATCCTACCCCGATGCTTTAACTTACACTTTAGTGCATAACGCATCTAAAGTATTAGGGGCAGATGCCTCTGTAGTAATGGAAACATTTGGCGAGTACTGGATTTTATATACCGCTAAAGAAGGTTACGGCGAAATGTTAGAATTAGGGGGGGATAATTTATCGGAGTTTTTAAATAACTTAGATATGTTACACAACAGAGTAAGTAACATTATGCCCGAATTAGTTGCTCCGCAGTTTAGCACAAGAAATGAAACCGAACAGTCAATTGAATTAGAGTACCGCTCAAAACGAGAAGGAATGGTGCCAATGGTTGTTGGCTTATTGCGAGGTCTTGGAAAAAGATTCAATAAAGAAAATGTAGTGATTACTCATATTCAAGTAAAAAATGAGATAAATGATTGTCATGCTTTTAAAATTGAATGGAGCAATTAATTAATGCAAAAGCCCGGTATACCAAATAACGAAAAAGAACGCTTAGAGGCAGTTAATAGCTATCAAATACTTGATACGTTAGATGATCAAGCATATAATGATATTACGTTGCTTGCTTCTGAAATTTGCCAAACTCCTATTTCTGTTATTAGTATTATTGATGAAAACCGCCAGTGGTTTAAATCCAAAGTTGGTTTAGAAGCTAAAGAAACAAGCCGAGATGTTGCCTTTTGTGCTCATGCCATTAATAAGGCAGATGAAATTTTAATAGTGCGGGATGCAAGACTTGACGAACGTTTTCACGACAATCCATTAGTAACAGGTAATCCAAACATTGTGTTTTATGCAGGTGTGCCATTAGTTGATGAAGATGGTTTTGCTCTTGGAACCCTTTGTGCTATTGATACAAAACCTAACCAGCTAAATGAACAGCAATTACGTGCTTTAAAAATACTTGCAAAAAATGTCATTGATTTACTTAATGTGCGAAAGAAAAACGTTGCCTTAATTGAATCTGAAAAACGATTACTTGAATCTATCAATTTTAATTGTCCATATTTTTTATTACTTAATGCTGAAAATGAGATTTTAGAGCTAGGTGATAATTATAATAAATCTATAAACGGAATAACAAAAAACAAGCCCTTTTCTGATTTTTTTATTTGGGAATCACACTTTAATGGAGGCGACTTGTTATCTGAAAAACAAACTTACAGTAAGCTATTATTTTTTAATTCACTAGATGGGCAACAAAAATTTAAATGCTCTGTAAAAAAACATAACAACAATTCGTATTTTATTTTTGCTAATGCAGTCATAAACAGTAAATTTTTGATTGCAAACTATCATTTAAAAATTACTGATTTTCCCAAACAAGATTATATTGCAGAATTTTTATTCTTACAGCAGGCGGCTACCAGAGGTTTAGAAGACTCTAAACAGTTAACTAAGAATCTAACAGAAAAAAACAAGGAACTTGAAATTTCAAAAAATGCACTAATTAATTCGAATTCTATTTTAGAGCATCAAGTTAATGAACGAACAAAAAAAATAAAAAATTTAGCGTTGTTTCCTGAGCAAAATCCAAATCCGGTGCTTGAGTTAGATTACGAGAAAAAAGAAATAGTTTATCTAAACCCTGTTGCCAAGCGAAAAACGGAGACATATCACATCTCCACCTATGATGAAATCATCAAAAGCTTTAATTTATCTAACGAAGTAATTACAAAAAAAGAAAACAAAAAATACGAGTTTCAATTTAAAGATGAAATTTATGAAGTTAGTGTGTATTTTTTAGAAAATACACCAACACTAAGGTTGTATTTACATAACATTACAGAAATTAGGTTAAAAGAAAAACTTGAAAAAACAAAACAAGAAATTTTTATTCAGCAGCAAAAAACATTACTGGATTTAAGAAATCTTTCTCAAGAATTAACATTTGATGAAAAGCTAGAAATTATCTATCGTAAAACAAGTACAATATTAAAATGTGATCGCTGCTCCATATGGTTATTTAACGACGAAAAAAATGCAATTGACGCAAAATCAATTTATATAAAGCAAACTGACTCTGTTGTGGACGGCATGACGTTATATGCCAAAGATTTTCCAAACTATTTTTTAGCGCTAAATAAAGACCAAGTAATTGCTGCTGTGGATGCTGAGACGCATAAAGCAACTGCAGAATTTACTATACCTTACTTGCAGCCACTAAATATTGTTTCGATGTTAGATATTCCAATTATCAAGTCAAATAATTCCATTGGCGTTATCTGTAACGAGTACATTGAAACGAAACATGAATTTACAGAAGATGATATAGCATTTGCTCAATCCATTTCAGATGTTATTAGTTTAGCATACGAAACAGAGCAGCTTCAATTATCAAAATTAGAACTAAAAGAAAAAAACGAAAGTTTACAAAATGCTTTTAATGAACTGGTCAATTTACAAACCGATTTAATTAATCAAGAAAAATTAGCAACATTAGGTTTATTAATTGCAGGTATTGCGCATGAAGTAAATACACCGTTAGGCGCTATTAAAGCTTCAAATGATAATATTAAACATACCATCATTAACAATTTAATTAGGTCTTTTCAAATTATTCATGCTGAAGATATTAAAAAATCAATTGATTTATTTTTGTTTTACAAAAAACCAACTAAAATACTAAGTACGCGAGAAGAACGCGAAATAGTTAAGTCAATTGAAACAGATTTAATTAAGGGAAACTATAAACTATCTAACACATTATTATTTGCACGCAAAATTTATGAATTAGGTTATAGTACTATTGAACCTGAGCTTGAGGAGTATATCAATCATTCTAATAGCACGCTGCTATTTTCATTTACTTCCAATTTAATTAAAGTTCTGCGTTCAATTGATACCATTGATATTGCTGTTGATAAAGCGAGTAAGGTTGTAAAGGCACTCAATAATTTTTCGCATGGAAATATAAATAATGAAATTACGAATTTTCAACTTCACGAAAGCATTGATTCTGTAATTACCATTTTGTGGAATAAGATAAAATATGGTTCTACTGTAATTAATGATATCGATGAATCTATTTTGATAAATGGAAATCAAGAAGAATTGTCGCAAGTTTGGACAAATATTATTAATAACGCTTTGCAAGCCAGTGGTAATAAATGTATCATTAAAATATCATACGCTCATATAAATAATCAACACGAAATAACTTTTGCAAATAATGGTCCTGAAATACCAGAAGAGGCTATACCTAAAATATTTGATGCATTTTATTCTACAAAAAAACGAGGAGAAGGTACCGGACTAGGACTAAACATTGTAAAAAAAATAATTGAAAAGCATAATGGCATAATTTACTGCACAAGTAATGCCAACGAAACTAAATTTATTTTAAACCTACCAAATATTATAAGCAAAACACATGAATAATATAGCCATACTAGCTGTTGATGATGAGCGAATCATTTTAGATTCAATTAGAATTCAATTAGAAAAAAACTTTAATGCGAAATACCTGCTTGAATTTGCTGAAAGTGCAGACGAGGCTTTGGAAATAGTTGATTCTTTAACTAGCGGTGGCGTTAATATTCTTTTAGTAATATCAGACTATTTGATGCCCGGTATGAAAGGAGATGAATTTGCGAACATATTAAAAAACAAATTCCCGAAAATTAATATTGTGATGCTTACCGGGCAAATAACGTCGGATGTATCAACTAAATTAATTGATAAAAACATTATTTTGAAACTCATTTCAAAGCCTTGGCAAGAAAATGATTTAATAAATGTAGTCAACTCGCTGTCTATTTATGAAAACTAATAAAGTAATCTTAATAATAGATGATGAATTTATTATTTTAGAATCGATAAAAATACAACTAGGTCGTTTTTTAAATGAAGAAAGCCATATTGTTGAATTTGCATCCTCTGGTGAGGAGGCGTTTGATATTATTAATGAATATCATTCTAATAATGTGGCCATTGATTTAATAATAACAGATTATCATTTAGATGATGTGAAAGGAACTGATATTATTTATTTTATGCATGAAAGATTTCCGCTTTCAAAAAAATATATTTTAACAGGAGAGACTGGAAATAATATTACAATTGATGAATTAAAAAATATTGAGATTCACGGTTATATATCAAAACCTTGGGAATTTGAAGATTTTAAAAATTATGTTTTAACTTCTATTAAGGATTAGTATTTTAAATTACATAAGTCCTTTTTTTTCAAATTATACTTTTATAAAATTTTAGTTTAAATTTATAATTAAGAACTTTTATCAAAAAAAACATATGCTTAATAAATACTGTATAAGTATCTTTTTATTATTGCATTTGCTATTCAATCAAAATTTATACGGACAAAAAAATTACGAAGATTTTGCTCAAAAGTACAAAGGGATGGGCAGTCTTTCTGAAATGATAATGTCGCACAAATGCATTATTAGAAAAAATTTCAATTTATTTTACGAAACAACAATCAAAAAATCGGAAGAAGATCGCACCCTTATTTGGTATAAATTTGTTTTTCATCAACCCTGCTTTATTAGTTTTACAATTATACCAAATAACGAAAACGACCGTTATGATTTGGAAGTTTATAAAATAAAAAATAATATTAAATTATGTAATACGACAGTTGACAGCATTTTTACAAAAGTGGATAGCTTGAGCAAAGATGTAGTATATACTGATAACTTTCAATCAACATCGTTTAGAGGAAGTTTATTTAATAGTAAACAAATTGAGGTTACATACAACGAAGCAATTTATATTTTAGTAAATAACTTAAGTGGTCCCGATTTAGGTCATGTTATTGATTTACAAACCTGCGATTATTCGTACGTATTAAAAGTTAATAAAGAAATTATAAAAACCGATGCGGAGGATGAACTAGAGTACTTAAGAAAAGAATTTAGTGCTCCATTAGATCGATTAAAATCAATAGCAGATAAGCTCTGCGCTAATAGCAATGATAAAAAGATGGGTTATTCAAACTTTTTGGGTGATGCTATGGCTACAAAAAATTTAAATTCAAATCAAGTTGATTCGGCAAGTAAGGTTCAAGCAAAAGCCATCAGAAAGTATGACTCGCTTGCAGGTAAACCAATGCCTCCAATTGTGCTTAAGAAAAAAGAGAATTTAGTAGACAAAAAAATAAATCCAAAACCTACGGATTCTAAAGTTGATAGTGCACTAAGTAAATTAAAACAAACCAAAGTAACAGATTCTGTTGAAACAAAAAAATACATAAAAGAAATAACGGAAACTACTAAAACTACCATTGATAGTTTAAAAAATAAATTTATTACAAAAACAGATTCAGTTACAGAAACAAATACAACGACTGAAACAGAGAAAAAAAACACAGTTATAAAAACGTCCTTTAGTTATGGAAAAAATTATCCTAGTATTTTTTTAAAATCAGACTCTATTATTACCACAACGCAGACAACATCTCAAACCACAATTGACTCAAGCATAGTTAAATCAACATTACCTAAGTATAATTTTACAATAACGGATTCTATTTTTGAAGTGATATCGGAACTAAAGTTGAATGATGGCACTTCAAAAAATAAAGCAATAAAAAAAACAAGCCCGTCTAAAAAAGCAATAAATGTTTATTTTGCCGTTATTGATGAAACTACAAAAAAAGTAATACCGCATGCAGCGCTAAAATTTGGAAAAAAAACGAAGGCAATAAATGATGTATTAGTTTATCATGATAGTATTAGTTGCTATTCGGCCGAATTTTTAAATTCAAATAAATGGAATTTAAAATGCGACCAGTTTGGCTATTTGCCATTTGAGAGTTATTTTAATTTTGATAATTGTGTACTTGTTGATGACCAATTATATTATTTAATTTTAGTATCGCCTTTAAAAAAAGAAGATAAATTAGCTTTACCAAACGTGTATTTTCAGCCAAACTCCACTTCGTTAAAGCAAAAATCATATAAGGAATTAGATAAATTAGTGGAGTATTTAAATAGCAATTCTGCTAAAATTAGTATTAACGGGCATACACAAGGCAAGCACTTTGCTGAGAACGACAGTAAAGCGTTAGAGGAGCCATTTAAATTAAAAGGTTTATCTGCAAAACTCTCAAAAAAAAGAGCCGAAATAGTTTATAACTACCTTATTGAAAAAGGAATTGCTAAAGAACGTTTATTAATAAAAGGTTATGCAGGAAGAAAACCTCTTATAAAACATCCAAAAAATAAAACTGAACGGGAAATAAATATGCGAGTTGAAATTAAAATAATTGATAGTAACGAAAAAGAGAGAAAAGAAACTGCAACAGTAGATAGCTTGGCAAACAAAACAACTGAAAATAAATTAACAGCTGAAATTGATAGTACCTTAATCAAAACTTATATCACAGAAACAACAGAAACTACCATAACTACTATTGATAGCTTAAAAAATAAATTTCTAACAAAAACAGATTCATTTAGAGAAACAAGCACAACGACTGAAACAGAGAAAAAAAACACAGTTATAAAAACGTCGTTTAGTTATGGAAAAAATTATCCTAGTATTTTTTTAAAATCAGACTCTATTATTACCACAACTCAAACCTCAACGCAGACAACATCTCAAACCACAATTGACTCAAGCATCGTTAAATCAACATTACCTAAGTATAATTTTATAATAACGGATTCTATCTTTGAAGTGATATCAGAACTTAAGTTGAATACTGAAACTTCAAAAAGTAAAACGATAAAAAAAACAAGACCGCCAAAAAAAGCAATTACTGTATATTTTACTGTGATTGATGAAACTACAAAAAAAGTAATACCGCAAGCTGGACTAAAATTTGGAAAAAAGCCTAAAACAAAAAATGATTTATTAGTTTATCATGATAGTATTAGTTGCTATTCGGCTGAATTTTTAAATTCAAATAAATGGATTTTAAAATGCGATTTGTTTGGTTATTTGCCATTTGAAGAGTACTTTAATTTTGATAATTGCATACATGTTGATGATCAATTATATTATTTAATCTTAGTATCGCCATTAAAAAAAGGAGATAAATTAGCTTTGCCAAATGTATTTTTTCATCCAAATTCCATTTCGTTAAGACAAAAGTCATACAAGGAATTAGATAAATTGGTAGAATACTTAAATAGTAATCCAGCTAAAATTAGTATTAATGGTCATACACAAGGTAACCACTTTATTGATAACACGGGCAAAACGGTAGAGGAACAATTTAAATTTAAAGGTTCATCTTCAAAACTCTCCAAAAAAAGGGCAGAAATAGTTTATAACTATCTTATTGGAAAAGGAATTGCAAAAGAACGGTTATTAATAAAAGGTTATGCCGGAAGAAAACCAATTGTAAAGCATCCTAAAAATAAAACGGAACGAGAATTAAATATGAGAGTGGAAATTAAAATAATTGACATCAACAAAAAATACACGACCACAAAATCGCCAGAAAAATAAATACAAAAAGTGCTTTATTGTGCTTGTGTAACTTGTATATTTTTAATAGGAAAATCTAATTCCATTTTAAAGTAAGGCACATTTGGATAATTAATTTGTGCTTTTAATTGTCTGCATAATGTGTTAATTAAATTCAATCCAAAACCTTTAGACTTAATATTTTCATTATCTGCGTATAATCCTTTTCCAGAATCAGTATAAATGAAATACACATGCTCCCCTTTTAATTCCATTGTCATGGTAATTTCCAAAAAGTTGTTAGTGATGGCGTATTTAAAACTGTTGGATAATAATTCATTAAATATTAAACCAAAGGTTACAGCCTTTGAAATATCTGTATAGATATCTTTTATAGCTACATTAGATTTAAATTGCTCGGTAGCCGTTTTGTTAAGTATTTTTTTATGATAATCTATCAACTCAACAATATAATCGCCGATATTAATATTTGAAAATAAGGTGCTTTGATATAATTTTTGATGCACCAAGGCAACTGTTTTAATTCTTGATTGAATATCCGTCAGCACATCTTTTAAATGTTCGTCCGTTTCATTGCTTTTTTTCAATTCAACCATCCCATCAATTACGGCCAAATTATTTTTCACCCTATGATGCACCTCGCCCAAAAGGGTTTCTTTTTCGTGCACTGATTCAGCCAGTAAGAGTTCGTGTTTTTTTAAATCGGTTACATCCAAACCATAACCAATAATCAATTGCTTATCTTTTATGTTATGAAACCTGCGCTCCTTATAAATAGTTTGCCCATTTTTTTCATGTTCATCAAGCCATGTAATAGAATCAGAATTATTTTCGAGTTGGTTAAAAACATCTCGTCTTAACTCAGCAAATGAAGCAGGTAAATTTTTACGTTTACCATAGTCAAAATCATCTTTACCAATTAACCAATCTCTGGTTTCATCATCCTTAATTGCTTTTTTATTAACGTAAACATATTTCTGGTTGGTATCAAAAACAGCAATATCTACAGGAATACTATTTAAAATATTTTCGTAGAAGAGTTTTTGATTTAAAATCGCCTCTTCTTTTAATTTTAGCTGAGTTGTTTCATACCTTATGGCAATATACTGAAATGGTTTACCATCGGTCATAAAAGGTATTATGGTTGATTCTACATAATATTCTGAACCATCTTTTGCTTTGTTTTTAATTTCACCTTTCCAAATATTACCTGATGAAATTGTTTGGCACATGTCATTAAAAAATTCTTTTGAATGAAATTTAGAATTAATGATGTTGTGATTAGCTCCAATTAATTCGTGTTGCGAATATTTTGAAATTTCGCAAAATTTATCATTGGCATAAGTAATAAATCCTTTAGTATCAGTAATACTAACAATGGCTGAGGCATCAATAGCAGTTTTATAGTTTATCAATTCAAGTTCTGCTATCTTTCTATCTGTAATATCTCCTGAAATGCCAGTCATTAAATAAGGAACGCCTTTTTCATTATTAATAATTCGCGTATTACTAAATATCCATTTTACTTTACCATCAGGTGTAACAATTCTATATTCTAAATTAGTTTGTCCAGTTATAAAAAGTGCTTCCGACTCTTTTTCTATCCTTTCTTTATCATCAGAATGAATAACGTCTGACCATAAATTAGAATTTACGTGCCAATTTTCTAACGGACGTTCATATAACGAAACAGCAGATTTACTAATATATTCTAATTTATATTCTGGCAAACTCACTCCCCAAACAGTTTCGTTTAAAGAGCCCATCACTTGCTCCAATTTATCTTTACTTATTTTTAATTCTAGATTTCTATTTTTTTCTTCTAGAGTTATTCTATTAATTTCTGTTACATCTCTTAAAAAAGAGTTTAATTCAATAAGGTTACTATCTTCAAACTTACAAATTACATTACCTACTACATCTATTTTATTTCCATCTTTACTTATTAAACTATAACTTATATCTAGCGTATTTAGTTTCTTAATTTTTAAGTCGCTAAAAAAAGCCATACAATGCTCTAGCGTATCAGGATGTATATAACTGAAAATGTTTGTTCCAAGTACATCTTTTAATTTATAATTTAGTTTATTAAGCCACGAATTATTTGCATACAATATTGTTCCATTTCCATCTAATGATGTTATTAAATCATTTGTTGTTTGCAACAAATTGCTGTACCGCGCTTGCGACTCCGCTATCCTTTTAAGGTTAACTTGCAACTGATCTTGATTTTCAGCAATTGTTCTTCTTTTAATTTCTAATTGGGTTACATCTTGTTGTATTGAAATAAAATAGAGGAATTGACCATTTTCATCAAAAACCGGATTTAATTGAACTGCAATATGGTATATTTCTCCATTTTTTTTATAGTTTGCAATAGTAAGTTCAACAGGAGTTTGTGTTTGTATAGCGTTGCGTAATTGACTCGTTTTTTCGGGTTCAGTTTCAGGTCCTGTTAAAAAACTACCAGGTGTTTTGCCTATAATTTCTTGTAAATTGTAACCTGTAAAATGTTCAAAATGTTCATTTACCCAAGTTATTTTCCCATCTTTATCGGCATAAATCACATTATTTGGGGTATGAGTAGCCAGGTAAGAAAGTCTCCTATTTTCTTCGTTTTGTTTTTTAATTAAATTATTTTTTTTGATAGCCAAATAAGCATCACCCGCTAACGAAGCAAATACTTTTAAAACTGCTAAGTGTTTTTCGGTAAAGGCATGCGGTGTTTCGCTTTGGATACCAAAAGCGCCAATAATTTGATTGTTTGATTTTACAGGAACATACAATCGAGAGCGTGTATGAGATTTTTTTATTGAATCAATTGAAAAAGGATTATGTTCAACATCCTGATCGTTTACCCATAAAATTTCTCCCGTTTTAAAAACATGTCCTGGGTGCCTTTGCATGGCTGTTAATTCAGCATTAGCTTTTTCTACTTTCGAAAAACCTTTGGCATAAAATAACTTTAACTTACTTTCCGATTCACTATATAAATAAAGACCTGTCGTATCGTGTTGAGCAACTAACTCAATTTGAGTTTTAATTTTATCAATCAACACTTCAAAATTATCCAAATTGGCAAAACTATTTATCAGTTTTTCAATGTCGGATAAAGTATTGATTAATTCGGTCTTCATTACAAAACGCTAAAATTAGGCTAATAAATTTAAAGCAGCATTCATACACTGCTCATCTTGTTTATAATGGCCGCCACTAATACCAATAGCTCCCACAATAGTTCCATCAATAGTAATAGGTGAGCCGCCGCCCAACAAAATAAAATCTTTTAAGTTATGAGCGCCATCATTTAAAATAGGATCGTCTTTAATAAAATTATACCAGGCATCACCTGTAGGAAAACCAAAACCAACAGCGGTGATCGCTTTTTTTCGGGAAGCATCTATCGAAATTAAAGGCGCATTATCCATGCGAGAAAATGCTTTTAAGTTTCCACTTTCGTCAACAATGGTTATGGCAATTGAAAATCCAATTTCTTGTGCTTTTTTTGTTGCTGCTTCAATCATTTGATTTGCAAGCAATGCAGTAATTGATTTTTTTGTAAATAGTTGCATCGTTTTTTTTTTTTAATTAGTACTAAATTGTATCTGCACTGTAGCCATACACAGTAGGATTTTTTCCGCCCATCGGACGAATATAAGATGATAGCTGACCTCTGTGGTGAATGATATCAAAAAAGAAAAACCACATCATATTTGTACGTGGCATAGTAGCAAATGATTTTCCGGAAACTAATAGCTCCACCATTTCGTTTTCCCACTGTTCGTTTGTTACATTTTCGAGCGCTTGCTCAACGGCTGTCCATAAATGGTTTAATTTTTGGCTCGCATCAGCAGCGCTTTCAAAATCAAACACTAAGGCTTCGTCGCAAGCATTATTTTCAATAATTATTTTTAAATCAAGTACATGAGCTAAAATATGTTCTGCTATTTCTTTTGCCGAACGGTTAACTGGATGCGGTTTATAACTTAAGTTATCATTAGGCATTGCTGCCAATAAATTAACCGTTGACTGCATTTCGTTTTTAAAGCAAGCTTTAAAAAATGTAAGGTTAGAGTTCATAAAGAATTTTTATAAATTTACAATGCTTTTACTATTTCTATTTACATTCGCTAAACTACCGCTAATAATAAATTTTGTAGTAAAAAAGCACCTTGTAAAATTAGTTAAATAAATTGAAAAGAATTAAACAAATAACGCTAGTTTCAAAACTATGTCATCACAAATTTTAAGAATCTAAAACTTAAGGTGCTTAACTGAAATGCCTGCTTTTTGTAATTCTTTTAATGAATCAATTCCTATTCGTAAATGGTCTGTAACAAAGTCAGACGTAACTTTTTTATCACTTTCTTCCGTTTTTACACCTTCTGGTATCATTGGCTGATCGCTTACCAAAAGTAATGCTCCAACAGGAATTTCGTTATGAAAACCAACGCTAAAAATAGTAGCTGTTTCCATATCAATGGCCATAGCACGAATGACTCTTAAATACTCTTTAAAAACTTCATCATGTTCCCACACGCGCCTATTTGTTGTGTAGACAGTTCCTGTCCAATAATCGCGGCCACTTAAACGAATGGTATACGAAATGGCTTTTTGAAGATTAAATGATGGTAAAGCAGGGACTTCCGTTGGGAAATAATCATTAGATGTTCCTTCGCCTCTAATAGCTGCAATTGGTAAAATTAAATCTCCAATCTCATTTTTCTTTTTTAGTCCGCCACATTTTCCTAAAAACAAAACCGCCTTTGGAGTTATTGCAGTTAATAAGTCCATAATGGTTGCTGCCATAGCACTTCCCATGCTAAAATTAATGATGGTAATGTTATCAAAAGTGGCTGTTTGCATGGGTCTATCCTGCCCTTCAACCTCAACTTTATTCCATTCAGCAAACATTTTAACATATCCTCCAAAATTGGTCAACAAAATATATTTTCCAAAATCTTCTAATTTTTTACCTGTATAGC
Source organism: Bacteroidia bacterium (assembly GCA_021740825.1). GTDB lineage: Bacteria > Bacteroidota > Bacteroidia > B-17B0 > Aurantibacillaceae > UBA4416. The sequence continues at coordinate 49,061 of JAIOZA010000009.1, forward strand.
GGGGTAGCCAATTATTTACTATTTCATCTTTTGTCTTCATTTATCTGCTATTTTTGAGAGCTAAGGTACAAAGTAATTATTAGCAACGATAATATTATTAATTATCATATCTTTAAAAAATTAAACAAAAAAAGTGTCGTTACAAATTTTAAATTTTCCCCCAGTTGATTTTCGTTTTAAAAAAAATGAGAAGGGAACACTACAATTGTTTGACATTATTCGCAAAAAATTTGTAGATATTACACCTGAAGAATGGGTGCGCCAGCATATCGTACATTTTTTAATACATCATAAATATGTTCCGCTTTCCATGATCTCGTTAGAAAAACAATTAAAATTGAATAACACCAAGAAAAGAACAGATATAATCGTATATAATTCAACTTTAAAACCTATTTTAATGATTGAGTGCAAAGCACCAACAATTAAAATTGACCAACTAACCATTAATCAGGCTATGCGTTATAACATCAAATTGCAGGTTCCATTTATTTTTTTGAGCAACGGACTACAGCATATATTCTTAAAACTAGAAAAAGACGGAGTAAAAGCAATGGAAGAAATTCCAACTTATGACATTCTCATTAATTCATAATTTTACAGTAAATTTGTCTATCTTGTTTAAAATTAAGTGATTAAGAAAGCTTTAAGTTCTGCAATTTGACTGAATTGTTAATAACTTACATTTGATTAACAGCATTTAACACTTGCTTTTTACAAAATAAATGACATATTTGTGGCACTTGAAAATAAAATCAATCGTGGAAATAAAAAAAATAGCAACTCTTTTGTTAGTGATGGGATCATCATTAATGTTAAGTGCTGTTGTTCCAATTGATTCCAAATACAAAATTCTTTTAAGTTCTAATAGTGTAAATCCGGATGAAAAACCTATTAAGGATGATGGAAAAAAGAAAAATGTTAAAAGAGATGATACTAGCAAAGTAGCTATAAACCCGATTATTTTAGCACTTTCTTCAGAAGAACATGAGCATGTAGAAGAGGAAGTTGACTCTTTATTAGCTTTCCCATCTAACGACTTATATTCATCTTGGGATACAACTGTTATTCACCCCTATTCGTTTTCTGAAAGTTTTAAGCAAGATTCGGCAATTGTGAGATTAGTTGAGCCTACAGATTGTGGTTTTGTTTTGCCTAGTGCCGGAAATGTAACTTCAGAATTTGGATGGAGAAAAAGACGACCTCACTATGGTACAGATATTGACTTAGAAACCGGTGATACCGTTTTAGCTGCTTTTGATGGCATGGTTAGAATTGCAAAACTTAACAGAAGTTATGGCAACGTGGTAATTATAAGACATAAAAATGGTTTAGAAACCGTATATGCGCATTTATCTAAAATACTGGTTGAAACAGGGCAAAATATTGAAGCTGGCAAAACTATTGGTTTAGGAGGTAATACTGGTCACTCTTTTGGTTCGCATTTGCATTTTGAAATGCGTTATTTAGGACAAGCTATTGATGCTGAAGATTTTATTGATTTTACAACCGGCAATTTGAAGAAAACTGATTGCATGATTACTAAAGCAGATGTTGAAAATAAATATGATTTAAGAGCACTTCACAACCGTCAAAAAAGAGATTTAAATTTATCTCGTGTTAGTGGGTCAAAATCTAAATACGGAAAAACAATTATTGTAAAAAAAGGTGATTCATTAGGTCGTATTGCTAAAAGAAATCACACTACTATCAAAGCAATCTGTAAAAAGAATGGCATCAAGCCAACTAAGGTTTTACGCCTTGGACAAAAATTAAAAGTATAACACCAAATACATTTATTACTGGTCCAGTTATGGTGGTCATGCTGACCTTGATTCAGCATATCATAGACCCTGAATCAAGTTCAGGGTGACTAATTGATTGGACTATCTATTACTTATAAATGGTATAATTTGGACTTCTGAAATAATTTAAAAAAACGGATCTTTTTTTTAAATTATACCTTTTTAACAAAAAGGTCAACTTTGCTTTCTTGCTTTTTTAATAATCGGGAAATATTTTTCTTGTGGGTAATAATTAGCAAAATTGCCACAAAAACAGAAAAAAGTAAAAGAATTTGATTTTGATTTTTTAATACAATATTTAAAAAAAAGGGAAAACTTAAGCCCGCAGTCATAGAAGATAGCGACACATAACGGGTTGATAATAAAACAATCACAAAAACCAGCAAAACAAGTAAACTGGTAATAGGAGTTAAACAAATTACCACACCTAAAATAGTTGCTACACCTTTTCCACCTCTAAATCCGGCAAATAAAGGAAATACATGCCCAATTAAAACAGCAATGCCTAATCCTAATTCTAAATTTACAAATTCGTTGGTATCAAAAACAAAAGGAGTAAAATGTGCTAATAAAACCGCAATTGTACCTTTAAACACATCTATTAATAAAACAGGTATTCCAGCTTTTTTACCTAATACCCTAAATGTATTTGTAGCTCCCGCATTTCCACTTCCAAATTCTCTCACATCAATTCCGTAGTATCTTTTACCCCACCAAACTGCTGTAGGAATTGACCCTAATAAATAGGCGCCAAAAATCAGCAAAATTATTAAAGCTGTTTCCAAATTGTTTAAAATTTTGTTACACAAATATAACAATTAATTAAAAAAAAATAAAAGTAGGTAAGTTTCCTAATAAAAAGATTTTAACAAGTTTAACAATTAGCATGCAATATACTGTGCATAATTGCAAGTAGCGCAAAACTTTTCAGTTATTCTATATTTTATTACAAATTACAACCATTTTGCTGATTTTTTTCAAAAATTATAAAAAATATGGTATTTTCACACCTACTTATGATTACTTATGTAAATGGGCAAATAGCCGAGTTAAATCCTGCCCTGGCTGTTATTGAAACCAATGGCGTGGGATACGGACTACTAATATCACTCACTACGTATAGCCAAATTCAAGGTAAACCAACAGCTAAATTATTTGTAGAAAGTGTTTATGTGAGAGATGATAATCCACGTTATTTTGGCTTTGCCGACATGGAAGAACGAGATTTGTTTCGCAAATTGATCTCTGTATCGGGCGTTGGAGGCGGAAGTGCTATTTTAATGCTTTCTTCACTTACGGCTCCCGAAATAGCTGGAGCCATTAATACAGCAAATGTGGCTTTATTAAAAAGTATTAAGGGAATTGGTGAAAAAACAGCGCAACGAATTGTAGTAGACTTAAAAGGTAAAATGGGCAAACATGAGGGTGGTATAGCACAAATTTTAAACCCATCATACAATAAAAATAAGGAAGAAGCGTTAATGGCTTTAATTACACTAGGATTTCCTAAGTTGGTTGCTGAAAAAGCTATAGAAAAAGCTACAAAACAGCAAGGTATTTCTACTGATAATGTTGAACTGTTGATAAAATCAGCACTTAAAAATATGTAATTTAAAGCGTGGTAAAAGGGGTAGTTAAATTTCTTCTTGTAGGTTCAGTGTCGGTAGGATTAATGAGCGTTGTAATTGGTTCAAAAGCCAAAAATTCGCCATTAAGTAAACCGCATTTCCTTTTTACAAATGCACTTCAAGCAGATTCTCCTATTGTTACAAAAGATGATTTACCCTATAAATTTAACGATAATAACGGGGGGCAACCCAATTTTGATGATAAAAGTGGTTTGTATTTAAGCAATCCATCCAATATTAAAACAGAAACAAATTATAACCCGCAAACAGGTAATTACGATATTACCCAAAAAATTGGAGATATTGATTATAGACCCGAAACTTATGTGGAGTTTAAAGATTACCAAGATCAATTATTTAAGGATGCCGTTAAAAATCATTGGAAATCAAAAATCAAAGCAGAAGACCTCCAAAATCAAAGTAAAAAAGGAACAATTCCAAAATTAACCATTAACAGCGAAATTTTTGACCGCATATTTGGAGGCAATCAAGTTGATATTAAACCCACAGGTACGGCCGAATTAATTTTTGCTTTAAACAGAAACAAAACTTTAAATCCTGCAATTCCGCAAAGGCAGCAAAAAGTAACCAATTTTGATTTTAATATGCGTATTCAATTAAACCTAATAGGTAAAATTGGAGACAAATTAAAAATTACAACTAATTACAATACCGAAGCATCTTTTGATTGGGAAAATCAAATGAAATTAGAATATACTGGGTATGAAGATGAAATCATAAAAAAAATTGAAGCAGGAAATGTTACTTTACCCTTAAATAGTTCATTAATACAAGGTAGCCAAAGTTTATTTGGTGTTAAAACTCAATTACAATTTGGCAGACTAACTGCTACAGCTTTATTCTCACAACAACGAGGTAAAAAACAAGAAGTGAATGTGCAAGGTGGTGCTCAAACCATGTATTTTAATGTAAATGCAGATAATTATGAGGTAAATAAGCATTATTTTATGGGACATTATTTTAGAGATAATTATGATGAATGGATGACGACCTTACCTATTGTGAATACACCAATTATTATCACTAAAGTAGAGGTATATATTACAAACCAAACCGGTAGTGCAGATCAAGTGCGAGGTATTGCTGCATTTGCAGATTTAGGGGAAGATGCTGTTCATGTAAATAGCAGTTTAAATAACGCCTCAATTACTTGCCAACCGAATACTGATTATGTAATTGTTGATAGTGCTGGCGTGCAACCTCATAATGGTGCAAATAGTTTATATAGTATCTTAACAGATACTTCTGCTTTTGGAATTATGCCTCCTCGAAATTCAACAAATTCATCAGGCATTTATTCAGATTTAACAAGCGCAGCTGTTGCTCCAAACTCATGCAATACCGGCGGCTCTTTTATGCAGTCATCAAGAGATTTTGAATATGTATCCACTGCCCGCAAATTAAATCCTTCAGAGTTTACTTTTAATAGTCGATTAGGTTTTATCTCTATTAATCAATCTATTAATAATGATGTAACTGTTGCTATAGCTTATCAATATACGTATAATGGTAAAGTATATCAGGTTGGCGAGTTTTCAGATCAGTTTACAACCGGACCATTATATTTAAAACTCTTAAAAAGTGGGTCAATCACTAGTCCTAAATTTAGTACCTGGGATTTAATGATGAAAAACGTGTATTCTTTAGGAGCATACAATTTAAATTCCGCCGATTTTAAGTGCGACATATACTATAACAATATTGAAACAGGTGTGGATATTCCATACATTCCATTCGGAAGTGTTAACGGAAAATTACTAGTTCAAGTAATGGGCCTAGATAAATTAAGTGTTAATGGCGATCCTTTTGCAGACGGCGTCTATGATTTTATTAAGGATTATACCATAAACCCCAATAATGGTAGAATTTATTTATCATCAAAGGAACCTTTTGGCGAAAACTTAAGAAGTAAATTTTCTTCAAGCGATTTTCCAACAGCCAATAAATATATTTATCAAGAATTGTATGATTCTACAAGAACCGTAGCTCAACAATTACCTGAAAAAAATAGGTTTAAAATAAAGGGGCAATACAAATCAGCATCTGGCTCCGAAATTTCATTAAATGCTTTAAATATTCCTCAAGGTGCAGTGCAAGTTACTGCAAACGGTCAACAATTAGCAGAAAACGTTGATTATACAGTTGATTATACATTAGGGCGAGTAAAAATAATAAATGAAAGCATCTTAAATTCAGGTGCTAATATTAAAGTAAGTACCGAAAGTAATTCCTTATTTAACGTACAACAAAAAAGTTTATTTGGAACCCGACTAGATTTTAAAGTCAATAAGGACCTTACCTTGGGAGGAACATTATTGCATTTAAGTGAAAAGCCAGTTACCCAAAAAGTTAATATTGGCGACGAACCCGTATCTAATACTATTTGGGGTGTTGATTATAACTTCAAAACAGATGTTCCTTTTTTAACGCGCTTAATTGATAAGATTCCTTTAATCAATACCAAAGAGATGAGTAGTATTACTACAAGAGGCGAGTTTGCTCAATTAATACCGGGCGTTGCAAAAGCAATTGGAAAAGATGGTAATTCATACGTTGATGATTTTGAGGGAAGTATTTCTTTAATTGATTTAAAAAGTCCACAAGCGTGGTCACTTGCAAGTATTCCGCAAAATCAACCATCTCTTTTTCCTGAAGCTACCTTTAATGATGATATAAAATCCGGAATAAACAGAGCTCAGTTTAATTGGTATAACATCGATCCATTATATCATGGTGTTATAAGCAACAGTGCAAAACCAGCAAATATTAATAAGGAAACTTACTCTAATAACTTTATGCGTCAAGTTTTAGAAACAGAATTGTTTCCAAGCAAAACGCCAGCAAATGGTCAACCAGTTGTTTTATCCGTTTTAGATTTAGCGTTCTATCCAGGCGAACGTGGTCCTTATAATTATGATGTCAATCCCATAGGAGGCATTTCAAGTGGTGTAACATCAACAGGCCGCCTTGCAAATCCAGAATCGCGTTGGGGTGGCATTATGCGGAGGTTAGAAACAAATGATTTTCAAGCTGCTAATATAGAATACATTCAATTTTGGATGATGGATCCATTTAATAGTGATTACAATAACACGACGTATCCTGATATGGACGCTAACAGCAAGCCAAGTGGCGAAATGTATATTAACTTGGGTAATGTTAGCGAAGATGTAGTTAAGGATGGTAAAATGTGCTATGAAAATGGTTTACCCGGAAAGCCAGGTGGAGCAAATGCTAATTTACCAACTATTGAATCTAATATTGGAAAGTCACCTTCACTTCCATCCATTATTAATTCATTTGTAAATGACGCAAATGATAGGCCTTACCAAGATGCTGGTTATGATGGACTAGTAGATAGTGCTGAACGAAGAAAATTTTTGCCTTTTATTTCAGCGTTATCTTTTGCTGCATCAGGTCCAATAGTTAATGAAACAGTAAACAATGACCCAAGTTCTGATAAATACCATTTTCATAGAGGTAGTGATTATGATGTATTGCCAGAATTAGAAGGAAATACCCTACATCGTTATAAAAAATTTAATAACGCCGAAGGTAATTCACCTACTGAGGCGCAATATCCTGACGCTAACATTCCTAGTTCAGCAACTAACATTCCAAATATTGAGGACGTAAACAAGGATAATACTTTAAATGAGAGTGAAAATTATTACCAATATAAAATTAAAATTTCTCCTCAAGATTTAAGTCCTGCTAATGTTGGTCAAAATTATATTGTGAATGTTTTAGATGGGGCAACTACAATAGACGGCATACAAAAATCAGTAAAATGGTATCAATTCAAAGTTCCTGTTACTGAATTTGAAAAATCTGTTGGTGAAATAGAAGGTTTTAATATGATCCGTTTTATGAGAGTATTTATGAAAGGGTTTGATAAACCAGTTGTTTGCCGTATTGCTCGTATGGAATTAGTGCGAAGTGATTGGAGAAGATATGCTTTTGATTTACAAAAACCGGGTGAGTACATTGCAAACGATGATAATACCACAACTTTTGACGTTTCTGCAGTGAGTCTTCAAGAAAATGGAGCTAAAGAACCAGTAAACTATGTAATTCCTCCTGGAATTAATCAGCAACAAAATATACAAACTACAAATTTAGTATTACTTAATGAGCAGGCCTTATCTTTAAGAACCTGCAATTTAAAAGATGGAGATAGTAGAGCAATTGTAAAAAATACGGAACTTGATGTGCGTTCATTCAAAAAAATGAAATTGTTTATGCATGCCGAAAAATTGGGACTTGACCCATTAAATGATGGAGATGTGACCGTTTTTGTTAGATTAGGTTCAGATTATAATAATAACTACTACGAATATGAAATCCCTGTAAAATTAACTCCGAAAGGTTATTACGATCCAAATACAGATGACGGAAAATATGCCGTTTGGCCAACAGACAATGAGTTTGTGATTGACTTTGAAAAAATCACTTCCGTAAAAATTAATCGTAATGGAAATTCGGGCATTGATTTAGTATCTATGCAAAAACCATATACCGAATACGATGGAAGCAATAAAATAACGGTTGTTGGAAATCCGAACCTAGCAAGTATTAAAAACATGATGATTGGTATTAGAAATCCAAAGGATGATGGAGGCTTACCTAAATGTGTAGAAGTATGGGTAAACGAGCTACGGTTAACTGATTTTGTGAATCAAGGAGGCTGGGCTACAACAGGGAGTATTCAGGCTAAATTGGCTGATTTAGGGCAAGTTTCATTAGCAGCAACCTATAGTAAGCCGTTTTTTGGAAGTATTGAAAAGAAAGTCAGTGAGCGTAGTAGAGAAACAAATTTTCAGTGGGATGCAACATCAACATTTCAAATTGGCAAGTTTTTTCCGGTAAAATGGAAAGTTAATTTACCAGTTTATTATGCTTACGGTCAAACTAGAATCACACCTCAGTTTAGTCCGTACGATCCAGATATTAAAATTGATAATCCTAATATTGATCAGGAACTGCAAAAGCAAATTAAAAATAATGCACAGGATGTTACTATTCGCAAAGGATATAATTTTTCTAATGTACGAATTGATGGCTTCAAAAAAGAGGGAGCAAAGCCAATGCCATGGGATGTTTCAAATTTTTCAATTACATATGCATACAATGAAGTAACACGAAGAAATGTAAATATAGACCATAGTATTTTAAAAACATACAGAGGTGCTGTATCATATAATTACGCCATTACAGCCAAAGCATGGACTCCCTTTAAAAAAACAAAATCAAAAATTTTGAATAATAAATGGATGGCCTTGGTTAAAGATTTTAATTTAACCCCGCTTCCTAGCAGATTAGGATTTAATATGGATGTTAACAGAAGTTACAGCGAATTACTAAATAGAGATATTACAAGTTTTTATTCAGGCAGTACTGATAATTTTACGCAAACTCAGTTTAATAAAACATTTAATATTACCAGGTCTTACGATACACAATGGAACTTCACGAAAAATTTAAAATTTGATTTTACTGCCAATAATGATGGACGTATTTTAGAACCACAAGGGATTATTGATACCAAAGAAGAAAAAGATACCATTAAACAAAATTTAATAGGTTTAGGAACAACAACCATGTATAGGCATTCATCAAATATTAATTATCAAATTCCAATTAATAAAATTCCCATTTTTGATTTTATTAATGCAACAGCAAAATATAGTACAACATATACTTGGACCAGAAGACCTTTTGCGCAAGAATCTATAGGAAACACCATTCAAAACACTAATACGCAAAATTTAAATGGTACATTTAATATGACGACTGTTTATAATAAAATCCCTTATTTTAAAAAGATTAATACGGGTGGTGGAAAACCTAAAGATTCAAAAAGTAAAACTGCTGTAAATACTGCAAAAGATACAGCAAAAACAAAAAATGAAAGCAGCAGTATTAAAGATCTTGGGGAATTTTTAGCAAGAGGTATTATGATGATTAAGCAAGTGTCGGTTTCTTATCAAAATACAAAAGGAACAGCATTACCTGGTTTTTTTCCTAGTTCACAATATGTGGGAATGGATGCTAGTAAGAATTTTGCTCCAGGTTTTGGATTTATTAGTGGTTCTAATGATAGTATTTTAAGAAAATCGATTGAAAATAATTGGTTAGTTAAAAACTCAAATCAAAGTTTACCTTACACAACAACCAATACACAAAATTATACCTATAGAGCAAATATTGAACCGCATGGTAGTTTAAAAATTGAATTAAATGGAACAAAAACATTTGGCAAAAATGAATCCATGTTTGTCCGTTACGATTCGCTGCAAAGAGAAAATGGTAATAGAGGCTATTTATTTGAAACTCCAAATAATACCGGAAATTATAGTATCAGCGTTTTTACATTAGGAAAATCATTTGTTGATAAGGGAAATATTAAAGATGGTACTTCATTACTTTTTGATGAATTTTTAGCAATCAGACAAGATGTGGCAAGAGAATTAGCTGCAACTAATAGCGCAGTATCAATTAAGGATGCTCGGCCTGATGGAAAAGGTGGACAATATTATGATGGTTACAGTAATACACAGCAAGATGTATTATTAGGAGCATTTCATGAAGCATATACTGGAAGAAAAGTAAAAGGTGTAGGAACCGACAAAATGTTTAAACAAATTCCTTTACCAAACTGGACCGCAAGTTGGGATGGTTTGGGTAAACTGAAGTTCATAAAAAAATACTTTCAATCAATTACAATTAGGCATTCATATCGATCAATGTATACGATTGGAGGATTTGCGAACAACTTATTATTTGTGGATAATGATAATGACGGCTATTCAGAATCAAGAGTACCTGTTCAAAATTCTGTATTTGGTGGCGTTCAGCAATCAGCTAATTTTAATCCAAAATATACAATTCAAGGAGCTACCATATCAGAGCAATTTAGCCCGTTAATAAAGTTTGATTTTAAATTTAAAAAACCAGGATTATTAGCCAACTTTGAAATTAAAAAAGATAAGACTGTAAACTTAAATATTACAGGACCTCAAATTATTGAAACCAAAGGACAAGAATATGTAGTTGGATTAGGTTATCGTTTTCCGAATTTGGTAATTAAAGCCATTAAAATAAAAGGGCAGCCAGTAAAAAGTGATTTAAATTTTAAGATGGATTTATCTTACAGAAAAAATTTGACGATAATTAGAAGAATTGTTGATGAAATTAGCACTCCAACGGGAGGACAAAATATTATCTCACTTAAAACGGCCCTAGACTATCAATTAACACAAGCCATTAATTTAAGATTATTCTATGATTGGATTAGAACTACTCCACAAACATCTAATTCATTTCCAACCGCAAACACTAATGCTGGATTTAGTTTGAGATTTAATCTGCAGTAAATTTCAATCACAGTTTTATTTACGTTTGATTGTTAAATAACCACATTGTAACATAGGCTAATTTAAAGAGGCAAAGAATAAGATTGAACAAGTTTTTTTTAACTAAACGCTATGTTTAAAACCAAGCTTCTATCATCAACTATTATTTCCTAAAAAAACTATGTGTCTATGTGGTTGAAAAAATATTATATTTGATTGGGTAGTTGCAAATAAAACATATGAACGAAAAACTCAGCATGCATAATTTAGGGCGTTTAAGTTCTGATGAATTTAAATCTTCTGAAAAAAATAAAATAATTCTTGTATTAGATAACATCAGAAGCTTAAACAATGTTGGTTCTGCTTTTAGAACGGCTGATGCTTTTTTAATTGAAGCTATTTATTTATGTGGTGTAACTGGAACGCCTCCAAAACCTGAAATTGAAAAAACAGCATTAGGAGCAACAGAAACAGTTACATGGAAATACTATAAAACGACTCAGCAAGCATTTGAAGATTTAAAAGCAAAAAACTATTATATAGCATCAATTGAACAGGCTAAAAATTCAATACTGCTTAACGAGTTTAAAAAGCCAACCCAACCACTTGCTTTAATTTTTGGTAACGAAGTTTATGGTGTAGAACAAGAAATTATTAATCAAAGTAATGCATGTATTGAAATACCTCAATTTGGCACAAAACACTCTTTTAACGTTTCGGTAAGTATGGGAATTGTGTTATGGGAAATGCTTCATTAATTACTACGCGAGCACTCCTGCTATTAATTTAAATTGCATAAGATTATTTTTTTTTCTTATTACCTAATAACCAAAACAGCAATACGGGTAGCAGAAAAAAATCAGCTATTACTGCAATAATGATAGTGATACAAATTAAGAACCCAAAATAAAAAGTGCTTTGAAAATCACTGACCATTAAACTTACAAAACCACCCATCAAAATAAAAGTAGTTAAAACAATAGGTTTTCCTGTTTCAAAATAAGTACGTTTAAAGGCATAAATTAATGATTTACCGTATCCTAATTCAATTTTTAACCGAGAAATAAAATGAATTGTATCATCGGTGGCTACACCAAAAGCAATACTAAATACTAATGAAGTGGCTGCTTTTAATTCGATACCAGCAAAACCCATTATACCTGCAATAATTAATAATGGAATAAAATTCGGTAGAATAAAAACAAGCACCATTCGCCAACTACGGTGTAAAAAATAAGTAAGTAAAGCAATAACAATAATAGAAAATAAAAAACCTTGAGTCATGTTACTTACCATATATTCATTATTTCTATCAACCAAATGTGCTGCGCCGGTTATTTTTATTTCTATATCATTTGAGTTTATATTTTTTTGAATGAACTCCTTAAAACGTTTATTTTGTTCGTTAACAATAATACTTCCAACGTCACATATTTTACCATTAATACGGGCATACCTACCATCAATTGTAATGATACGCTTAATGTCTTTATTTTTTTTATTTTCAATTAATTGCTTTTTTACAGCTTCATAATCTTCCTGATTTGGAAATTTACCTTCGCCTGAGGTTTCATCATTCAGTGCTTTGTTAATGCTTTTTGTTAGCATTGCTGGTGAATACATAAAACCAGCATGATATTCTTTTTTAAGAAATTCATCAACCAAATTTAACTGTTTCATGATATCGTAATCCCAAACAGTTTTGTTTTTATTTTTTATTTCCACTGCAAATTCTAGTGGACGTGCGCCACTATAATACTTATCAAAAAACTTAAAGTCTTGTTTTATTTTTACATTATCAGATAAATCTTCTAATAAAATATTATTAACTTTAATATTGTATACCCCAATAATTGAAAGGGCAACTAGTAAGCAGGAAGTTACTACGATTGTTTTTTGATTTCTGAAAATCCAAAACAAAATACTACGCATTACATTATATGTTTTATTATCATGCGTATGAACTGATACTAATTTTTTAGGAGTAAAAAAATAGAGTAGCGCTGGTAAAAGTGTATAAGTTAAGCAGAAGGCAATAACGATACCGACTGAAGTATAAATACCAAAATCTTTTATTGGTTTAATACTTGAAAATAATAACGATAAAAAACCTACAACCGTTGTAATTAAAGTTAGGAAGGTAGGAAATCCAACTTCTTTTAAAATTAACGGATAAATTTTTTGTTTCTCGGTGCCTTTTGCTAATTCTTCAAAATGTTTCGAGAAAAAGTGAACCACGTCGCTCATCCCTGCAATAAATATCATGGTGGGTAGCATTACCGTCATAATATCTAAGGATTTATGCAACATTGCCATAATTCCTAATGTCCAAAAAATAGAAATGATAACGATGGTTAATGGAACAACGATTCCGTAAATGGATCTAAATGAAAGCCATAAAAATAAAATAACTAATACGAATGAAATACTTAAAAAATAAACAAATTCTTTTTCTAGATTTTTTAAATAAACATCTTGAGCAACAATTCTTCCAACAAAATGTATATCATCAAAATGATACTTAGTGAATGCTTTTTCTATATTCCGAGCTAAACTATCACTTTTGACTTTATTTAATCCTTCTTCTGTTTTTATAAATATAGAAATTGACTTTGCATCTTTTGGAAAAAAAGAACCAATTAATTCGGGAGTTTTATAAATGTTGATACTATCATCTTTATACAAACTTTCATCCTCAATATGTAATAATCTTTTTTGAACAGGTGCGAGGCCGCTTAATGAAATATTTTTAATGTTGGTTGGAGAAATAATTCTATCTACGTAAGGTAGTTTTTTAAGTTCATCAGAGAGTAATTCTACTTTCTGAAGAAAATCTTTTTTAAAAATCCCTGCTTTATTTTCTAAACCTAAAAGCACAAATTCATTGTCCCATTCAAAACGATTACGATGTGTTTCATATACACCTAACTCATTGTCTTCATTTGGAAAAAAGGCTTCAAAATCATAATCAAATTTCAAATCCTGAATTTTAAAAGCACAGAGTATCGAAAAGGCAACCACAAAAAAAAGGACAATAGGATGTAATATTTTTTGAGGAATCTTCATTCTTAATTAAAATTCTTTACGATAAAAGAACATGTTACAGCGCATTATGTTTACTACCTTTTTGAAAATCAACAAATACAAAATCATCACATTCAAAATTACCAACCTTTTATATCAATCAAATAAATAATAGAACCAATAACTCCAGCACTTAATTCTAATTCTCGTTTATTTATTTTATCAAAGGTATCATCAGCAGTGTGATGATAATCAAAGTACTTTTGACCATCTGGTTCAAAACCAATTAACGGAACTCCAATTTCTTTCAAGTAACCAATGTCAGCTCCATGTCCGTCTTTTTTTATGAATTGTAAAAAGTAAGGGTCTAATAAGGATTTCCAACTTAGTACTTTTTTATAAGCTCCATTGGTTGTATCAACTGCAATTCCACGAGGAGAAAAACCTCCAGCATCACTTTCTAAAGCAGCAATATGTTTTAAATTATTTTTCTTAGTGTCTTCAAAATAGGCTTTACCCCCAGCGCCACCATTTTCTTCGTTCATAAAAGCAACGGCTCGTATAGTACGTTTTGGTTTGATGTTTTGTTTTTTATACATCGCTAACACTTCAATAGCCTGCACTACTCCAGCGCCATCATCATGAGCGCCTTGCCCGTTATCCCAAGCATCTAAATGTCCGCCAGCCATAATAATTTCCTGTGGTTTTTCAGAACCTTTTATTTCGCCAACAACATTATAAGATAATTCTTTGTCAAGCATTTGACAGCTCATTTTTAAATGAATTGCTTGGTTTGGATTAGCATTTAATTGTACTAACAATTCATCGGCTCCACTAAAACTAATGGCACAAGCTGGAATTTTTGTTTTGGTTAAAGTTGTATCATAGCCCATGACACCAGTATGCGGAAAATTATTGTTTATAGAACTCATACTGCGAACGATGGTAGCAACGGCTCCATATTTTGCTGCTTTACTCGGACCTGAATAACGATAAGTTACTGTTTCTCCGTAGCAGGTTCCTGTACTCAAGTGCGTATGATCAAAATACACATTGTAAAAAACAATTTTCCCTTTGATATTTTTTTCTCCTAATGAGTCTAATTGACTATAACTATTGACAATAATTACTGGAGCAGAAATGCCATTATTTGGAGTAGCGATGGAATTACCTAATGCACAAATTGCATAATTTATTTTCTGTTTCGTTTTAGAATTTACAGAGTAACAGATTTCTTTTTCGCCTCTAATCCAATGCGGTACCATACAAGGTTGCAAATAAACTGTATCTGCACCTGCTTCATACATTGCTTTTTTTGCCCAAGCAACAGCTTTGGCTGCACCAGGTGAACCGCTCAATCGGCTCTCGATTTTTGTACTTAAAAATTCTAAATTTTTATAACAATTACTTTTTGTAAGAAAATAATTAAAGTGCTTGCGTAAAGCAATACTATCAGCATTCTGACTTAATAATTGCAAAGACCATATTATTAGCAAAGTGGTGCGCCATATTTTATTAGGAATCATCATTTAATTTATTTAAAAATAAATATACAGTTTTATTATGTCTTAATTTGCTA
Source organism: Bacteroidia bacterium (assembly GCA_021740825.1). Classification (GTDB taxonomy): domain Bacteria; phylum Bacteroidota; class Bacteroidia; order B-17B0; family Aurantibacillaceae; genus UBA4416. Next base: position 64,473 of record JAIOZA010000009.1, read on the forward strand.
AAATTATAATAACGGAGCTTAATTTTAAAAAGAAAAAAACCGCAAACTATTAGTAAGCGGTTTTTGTAATTGCGATTTATATCTTTTAATCTATTTTAAAATCTATAAATTTAAAATTTTGATTATTTCCCATTAAAAATGAAATACGATTATTTGCTGATTGCAGCGAATAAGATGGATTTAGCATATAATATTGTTCTAATTTAAGTTCATTTTTAAATATGACAGGTGATTGCATCAAGCCATCATTTGTAATTTGAACTAATACTGGAATTTGATAGGAATAATTATAGTCATCCTTTACATATTTTTTTGCCAGATCGTTATAAACGATTGTTAATTTTCCGTTCACAATATTATATGAACTAAAAAATGGTTTGTCAAAATCTCTCGCAGTGTAATCTTTATTCAATTCTAATTGGAATTTTTTAGTTCCTTCGTTATCCATTGCAATTACAAATTCACTTTTATGAGTGTAATTATAATGGTAATCAAAAGTAGACATTGATCCTGCAGCTGAAGGAGGTGGAGCCAAACGTTCTTCTTTATATTGTTCAGCAGTTAAAAATAAAGTGTTTCCGTTAATCAATAATTTTCGCGTTGTTAAATTATCCACTTGCGCATCTAAAGCAAAGGTTTTAAACACTTTTTCACTTTTTCCTTTATTGGTAAAATAAAACACTCCAACTGCCTTTTTTTCGCCAACTGAAAATGTTTTACGCTCATAGTATAGGCCACTAATTATTAATTCGTTATTAGTATTTACAACATACGTATAATTGTAAAACTGATTTGGTTCAACTACCTCTAAAATATATTCTTTATATTCAGATGGGCTTTCTGGCGACCATTGATAAACAGTCAAGGTAATTTCTCCTTTTTTTGTCATACCTTTTTTAATAATATAAACCGTTCCATCATTGGCAACTATCTGCGAAATACTTTTGTTTTTAGTATTTTCTCCAGCAATTGTAATCATCCCTTCTTTATTTTTTTTAATTCCTTGATTAAACAATGCAATTTTATATTGTGCTGGTTGATCTTTTACATAAATCATTTCACCTACCACTGCCATTGTTTTGTTATCTGGAGATACAGATGTATAATTAAATCCTGAATTCATCGTTTTTTCGAATGGAATAGACATCACTTCTACTTCGGTTGCTGAGACATTCCCAACATTATCAATAGCTCTAGCCAATAACGTATTTTTTCCAGCTGGCTTATCTAAATGTTCAACCATAGCATAAACAGTATTTCCAAAACCAATTACTTGATCAATACTATAGGAATTATTAAAAACACCTACGTTTACGTCCAACAAAGTATTGGTTAAAAAACCACCTTTGCTGTCAAAACTTTGCAAACGATAATTCATCATGGCTCTTTCCATATAAACCTCAAAAAAATAGTGATCGCCATTAGCCAAAAAGTTAACAGCTTCACTACCTATTGTTTGCTTACTACTTGATTCACCGCCTTTTGTTAAGGTTACAACCTGCGCATTAATTTTAACAATCGACATCGCTATTATTAGAGCTAATTGTATTTTATTTATCTTTTTCATTTATTTTTATGTTTAATTTTAATAATTATTTGTTAGTTAAAGCTCGTTTCTTTAAATCATTAAACAAACTTTCATAGTCATCCTTTAATTTTCTTTTTGACGATGAAATGTCCATTGAATTCAAGGCAATCATTATCTTATCTGCTTCAACAGTATTATTGGTTGCAAAGTAGCATTCAAGTAGATTAAAATAAATTGCAATAGTGACATCTTTATCAATTCGGGCTTTTTTATTTTTAGGGTCAGATTCCAAAAGCGCTGTCGTCCATAAATTTATGGCATTTTCTAATTTTGTTTTAGCGTTAGCTTCATCTTCAATTAAAATTTTCAATCCTGATGACGCATCATTAAATGCAACTAGTAAATCTTTATAGGTTTCATCTTTTGATTTCACATAATTTAATTCAACTTTCCTTAATACTCTTCTATATCCAATTTTATCATTAACTAAATTATTAATTAAGGTCAAATTTTCTTGTAAAATCTTTTCCTCATATGTTTTTACTAACATTTGTGAATTAATTGGCGCTGCCGCAGTAGATGCAGGTGTTTTAAAAATCTTGTAGGAATTTAATTCTTGTGGCGTCAGATTAAATAATTCTTTTCCATCAGGTGTCGTTACTTTTACTGACATGGTGTGGCGGTATGAAAACTCAGTATGGTAATAATTTACTATACTAGTAGAAGTTTGACCATTTGCATAACTAGCAACATTTTTTTGTTCCGACATTTGTCTTGGTTCAGTATAATCATAACCATAAATCGTGACATCAATCTTAATTGAATTTTCATTTTTATTTGCATAACCATCTAACATGATATAAGAATTTGCCAAAACAGGATAATCATAACTTGTTCTTAGGTCTGGCAAAGGAACATTTTGCATGTAAGGAGGAGAAGGTGTATATAAAACCGGTTTGTTGTTTTCTCCAAGAATCTGTTTCTCAATTACCTTTTCACCCAATGATTTCTTTTTCCATTCAACCATTTCAGCATTAAATTTATTTTCAGCTTGTTTTACTTTTGCTGGATAAGCATCTTTTTCTTTTTGAAAAATCACTTCAGCTGCTTTTTGCTTGACATCATATTCAGCTTTCTTTTTTCTGTTTTCTTCCTCATAAGGAGCAAAAATAGAAGATTGATAATTTTTTATAGCAGAAGGCAACGGAGATAACGGTAATTTTATATAACGGTACTCAACGGTTTCATCTTTGATATTTTGAGCCTTACTTCCGATGAAAAGTAATACAAAAAATGCAATCGAAATAAATTTAACTTTGGACATAATTATAGATCATAAATAAACCTTTATTGGTTTGGAGGTAAAGGTATTATTTTCATTGAATAAACAAAAACGAAAATTAAATAATGCAAAGTTTCGACGAAATTTAACATTACTAAAAATAGCGTTATTAATATTGCCCGGCTTCCACTAATTTAATAGCACGTTCAATCATGATATCTTCACCGGTTGGATCATATTCTGACTTCATATTACTGCCAAATAACCGGGCCACACTTTGCCACATAAAAGCTTGAAAACCACCTCTTAAATCTTTAACTAACTCGTAACTAGTATTTCCTGTTTCTCGGTCAATTAATTTCAATAGAATTTTTCCTTGATTCATTGATAAATTTTTTAGAGGCTCTTCAAATTCTGCTTTTAATTCTTTTTCAACCGTTTTCATGTAGGCCTTCCTTAATTTCTCATTTGGTATTTTTTCTAAAACAGCATTATATTCCTTTAATTTAGCTGCCGCTAATATGGCATATGGATAAACCTTTTTTACATTGTACTTAGTTTTACTCCAAGCTTCATACTGCTTTTTATTTTTATAAGGATAATCGGCATATACCCAAACTTCAGGTAAACGAATGCTCGGAATTGTATCTCCATTAACTATTTCTCCCCAAATTCGATATAGCATTTTAGGTTTGCTTGAAGGCACCAACACATCATCACCTATCTGCGCATTAGCAGGTGAATAAATACAGAAAAAAAAGATAATGAGAAATTTATAAATACGATTTAAAAAGCCTATTAATATTATAAGACTGACAAGTTTTATCGTTGAAGTATATACGAATCGCATTTTATTGTTAATACATTAAACTAAAAAGGTAACCTTAAGGTTACCTTTAAAATTAAATGCGATTTAAGCGCCATTTAGATTTTTCTTTTGCTTTACCTTGCTCCAATTTCCCATCATTACTGACAGTAGAAGATATAAAAGCACCAAAAATAGCAGCCACCGCTTCTTCGTTTAAATTTGATTTATTTAACATTTCAGGCTTGTAATATTTAGGGATAAAGCCTGTGTCAAATTTTCCGCTTACAAATGCTTCGTGTTTTAATACAAATGCACAAAAATTTAAAGTTGTTTCAACGCCTGTAATTTCATAATCTTGAATTGCCCGCAACATTTTTTCAATAGCTTCTGTTCTATCCTTGCCATGTACAATTAATTTTGCAATCATTGGATCATAATAGATTGGAATATCCATTCCTTCTTCAAATGAATCGTCAACTCGCACACCTGGTCCACTTGGAATGCGATATGTTTTTAATTTACCAATATCCGGTAAAAAATTATTAGTAGGATCTTCGGCACAAACACGCACTTCAATTGCGTGACCATTTATTTTTAAGTCGTCCTGAGTAAATGATAATTTTTCTCCACGAGCTACTTTTATTTGTTCTTTAACTAAGTCTAATCCGGTTATCAGTTCAGATACGGGATGTTCAACTTGCAAACGCGTATTCATTTCTAAAAAATAGAAATTTAATTGATCGTCTAATAAAAACTCAACCGTACCAGCTCCACTATAATTACAGGCTTTGGCAACATTAACAGCACACTCACCCATAGCCTTTCGCAATTCGGGAGTTAAAACAGATGATGGAGCCTCTTCAATTAATTTTTGATGACGACGTTGAATACTGCATTCACGCTCAAACAAATAAACACAATTACCATAGTTATCAGCTAATAATTGTATTTCTATATGGCGCGGACCAGTAGCATATTTTTCAATAAATACAGCGCCATTTCCAAACGCTGATATTGCTTCGCTAATGGACATTTTCATTTGCTCCTCCACTTCACTTTCTTTTTCAACTAAACGCATTCCTTTTCCGCCGCCACCTGCCGAAGCTTTAATTAATAAAGGAAAACCGATTTCTTTAGCCAGTTTAGTCGCTTCTACCAAATCACTTATAGCACCATCCGAACCAGGAATCATTGGTACGTTGTACTTTTTTGCTGTAGCTTTAGCGCTTAATTTATCGCCCATTAAATCCATAGCATCTGCGCTTGGCCCTATAAATGTGATGCCTGCTTTTTGAACTTTTCTAACAAAATCAGCATTTTCAGATAAAAATCCATAACCAGGATGTATACCATCAACATTTAGCGCTTTGCAAATTTCAATAATTTTATCACCTTGTAAATACGATTGAGAGCTTGGTGGTGGACCAACACAAACTGCTTCATCAGCATAACGAACAAATAAGGCATTTCTATCAGCTTCACTATAGATGGCGACTGTTTGGATACCCATCTCTTTGGCACTACGCATAACGCGCAAAGCAATTTCACCTCTATTAGCAATCAATATTTTTTTCATTGTAAAAATTCAATTTATTATCGTTTACGAATATAATCATTGATTTTGAATTCATAGAATTTGAATAAAAAGTCCCATTTGTTAATAGTTTGTGAATACTCTAAAATTAGAAATTAGGCAGTTTTTTTAATATTTGTTAAAACACTAAACATGACGACGATGAGAAAATTACTACTATTATTTATTTTTTTATTTTCAGTTACATTTTCCAGGGCTCAAGAAAATTTTAATATGGATGATTTGCCAGGCATTGTCATTCGTGAACTTAATAAATTCAGAATAAAAAATGGTTTAGATACCTTTGAAGTTAACGATGTTTTAATTAATGCAGCTGCTGTTGATGCAAAAAAATTCTCAAAATCAGGCGTCGCAAAAGTAGATCCCGAAAAAGTAAAAAAGAATTTAGTAAAAGCAGGCGGAACTAAAAAAGGAGAGGAATTAACAATTATAGCGCCAGTTACAAAAGGCCGCGACAGTTACAAAACAACTGACGTAGCTAAAGTAATTTGGACTCGTTGGGAAAACAATAAAAAAGATAAGGAAATTTTATTGAAAGCTAAATACATGTTAATTGGCATTAATTGCGTTATGCAAAAGGATGGCAAAAAAGTAGTTGCGACAGCAGTTTTAGGAGGCTACGATAGTTTTAATTCTGGAGCTAAAATGAAAAAAGAATTGGCGGTTCCTTTTAATACTAAATCTAAAAAACTACTAACAGGTGATGCAAAATCTTGTAAAACCTGTGATAAATGGAAAAATTACGACATCCTACAAAAAGGACTGCAAGTAGAAAACGGAAAAATATATTTGGAGTATGCCAACCTAAAAGATTTAAAGAGATTATTAAAGAAAACAAAAGATGGCTTAGCTGTTGACATTGTTCAACGATCGCAATACGAAAAGCCAAATTATAATATTATTGATAATAATTTTCAAAACAAGGGAATTATGCAAAAGGTAATAACTAAAGATAATGTGTTTGCCAAAAATTTAATAAAACCTGATCCTAAATCTAAAAAAAAGGTAAAAATTAATAAGTTGAAACTTGAAATGGGTAAATTTAACTCTAAAATTACAGGGCCTTATGAGTTAAATTTGATTATCGTTCAAGATGGGCATGTTTGTAAAACAGTTACACGCTCCTATTTAGAAAAAGGCGATCAAGAAAGTAATACTCCAATAGGCATTATTCCGGCTGACTCGACAGTAGGATTAAAGCCAGGTTTTGAGCCCAAATCTGAGAGTTCAATTTTAAATTTTGTAATCCCCTTCGAAAAAAACAAATCGGAGTTTAAATCTGAAGATATTGCGCCTTTTATTAAGGCTTTAAATGAACCCGACTTTATGATTGATGGTTTATATATTTATGCCTATTCATCAATTGAAGGCGATGCTAACGCCAATAGTAAGTTGCAGCGCAAACGAGCTGAAAGTGTAACCAAAGTATTACAAAGTATGCAACAAAATAAAATCAATCCAAATATTGAAACTAAAGATTCGTGGGCATTATTTGAATTAGAAATGGAGGATGGAAAGCATGCCGATATTGTAAAATTAGGAAAAGAAAAAGCTATAAAAAAAATAAATGCAGATGCAGCACTAATAGAAGAATTAGAGCCTGTTTTTGCTAGAGAACGTTTTGCTCAGATTGTGTTAGATGTAACTTACGACATTAGCGGAGATAAAGAACAAAGATTTACATTAATGGCCTTTGCAAAAGCATTAAAAGAAAAAAAAATAGCACAAGCATATAAAATTATGGAATATGCACATAAACAAAAAATAAATAAAAAATATTCAGATGATGTGATTGATAGTTTAAAAGTGCCTACCGATGTTAAGTACAGTAATTTTTTAAATAATAAATTGTATTATAATTATTTAGCCAACGGGAGCATTGCAGATGAAGATGATTACAATGAATTTAAAAAATTAGAAAAATTAGATGCCACGAATACTATTATAAAATTTAATCGAATCTTCTGCAATATTAAACTAGATTCAACTATTGGAACCAAAGAGCAGCAAGGAAAAATGCAGCAAGAAATTGATGGGCTTTATAAAAGTAAAATTTCAAAGAAGTTAGTTGATGGCTTAAATATTGAGTGGCAATTTAAAATTATTGAATCTTTAGATACTGCAGAAGAAGCCGAAGCGCAAATTGAAGCGTGTATAAATAAAATTAAAGGGTTTTATAATTTTAAAGAAGCGAGTTGGCAAAATGCGTTAAAATTAGCTTTTGCATTTACTAGAGGTAAAGATTATAAATTTTCGTCCACTATGCTTGAGCCATTTTTGAAAGAAGAAAACGTAAGTGAAGATTTATTATTTAGCTACATTTCAATTGCTTCTCATTTGCCTGAGAAGTTTTATAGTCGAACTTTTAGCGAGGCATTGCATAAAGCAAAAGAAAAAAATCCGGAAAGGTACTGCAAGCTATTTGGAGAACCATTTATGTCTTTTCAAGTATTAGATAATCCTAATGCTAAAAAAGATTACATTGACGCTGGATGCAGAGTAGATTAATGTGAAATATAAAACAAAAATTTGCAACTATAAAACTATTTTTTTTGAATTGCGAACTAATTAAATAGCGAAATTTGATTCTTGTCTTTTTTGCATAAATTGCACCAATTTCCTTTTTTGATATTAGCAGGTACTTCGTAGAATTCATGATTGTTTTCGCATTTAAATTTCAATTTTTTACTATAATTAAAATATTCTTCACTTAAACATACCCCTAATTTTAATTTTGCTACTTCTTTTATATGATTTAATTTATCTATTTTTTTATTGATCGTAGTCATTTTAATAGAACAAATATTACACCAGCTTCCATTTATAATGCTTGTTGGTCTTGATTCCCATATATGATTGTTATTACATTGCCATTTCAATTTACTCTGCGAATTTATATAGATATCACTCAAACATTTCCCGTGTTTTTCTGCTGCAATATTTTTCATCATTTCAATTGTATGACGGAGCTTTTTTGCTCTATTTTTTTTTGCGCATTCAGGACACCACCTACCTAATGATATTTTTTGTGGTGTCGCATCCCATTCATGACCTCTTTCGCAACAGTACCTTAATTTAATGTTGTTTGATTTATAAATACTACTGAGGCACCTGCCTCCTTTAGCTTCAGCGATTTCAATTTGCTTTTTTAATTTCAACTTCCATTCAGGTGTTTTATATACTTCATTATAATCTACTTCTATATCATCAAAATTTGCAGGAATGATAATTTGCGCCTTTAAGCACTCTGTTTTAATAAAATCCTTAAGCTCCCTTGGTTTTATTTTGTTATTTATTTCTGGTACTTCAATTAAAATAACACCATTAATTTTACAAAGTTCTCTTTTAATTTTATCATATTGTATGCGTTCATTTAATTTAGCATCACTTTTTATAAACTGTGTTTTTGTATTAAAGTGCTGTTCGCCCTGATGTTCAAACGCTATTTTTAATTTTTCATTAAATCCATCTAACTCTAATTTAACCTTATTATTTAACCTCAACCACTTCGGAAAACTAGAAGGGAAATCCGTTCCAAACAAACGTTCGAAAAATAAACGACAAATCCGTTCGCCTAATGAACTATTACATTGTTTGCACCAATTACCTGAATAAATATTACTATACTTTGCTTTCCAAACATGGCCTTCTGAACACTGCCAATCATACCAATCGTTAGCATTTGTATATTTATCAGACAGTAATTTTCCACCCCGTTTCATTGCTTTTTCTCTGAGAATTTCAATGTTTAAAGGGAATGACCCACCACAAACAGGACACCATTTACCACCTCTTATACTATTTACTTGCGTCTCCCATTCATGTTTCTGATTACATCTTATTTTAATATACGATTTTACGTTCATTATCTTGTCAGTGAGAAGTTCTCCTCCTTTAGCTATAATTTGTTTATTTAAATCATCAATAGAAACTCTTTTTTTGTTAGAACATTTAGGACATTTACCATGCGGAATATAATTTATATTTCCTGGGCGTGCATGCCACTCATGTCCCATTGAGCATTTCCACAGATGCAATATATTCATTCCCAAATAATTCTTAGACAGAAACGAAATCCCCTTTCGTTCAGCTAGTTCATTCATCGTATCTATAGTATGTTTTATTCTTTTCATTTTTTTTAATTAATTTCTTTGTGAAAAAATTATTTGATTTAAAAATGTTTACCATTTTAAAATTAAATAGCAAACATTTAAACTTAATCTAACACTGATTAAAAATTTGTTTTGCTTTTTTAAAATCTATTTTGTATTAATATTTTTTTTATTTTTTATTCATAAATTAAAAGAAAAAAAATCTTTTCCTTTTTTTTGTTGAAATAGCACCCTTATCTCCAAAACACATCACATAATTATATCCAAATTTGGTGTGAGGTTTTGATGATCCTCCAAAATAATTAAATCGCGTAGATAAAATATTTTTTCTATGTCCTAAACTCGAAATGTTTTGATCAATTAAAAGTTGGATTACAATTTCCAATGCATTATCAGAACCGTAATAACAATTTTCGCCAGTTGCAGTATACTTCGTTTCTACATCTTTAAATCGTTTATCATAATTATCATGTCCTGTTTTCCCCTTTTTCCCCATAAATTCAGCATGAATACTAGCTATTTTCGTCAAATCTCTATCCGGAAAAAACGGCTTGCCTTTTTCTCTTTTCGATAAATCACTCAACAAACTCTTCGTGTATGGAGATTTTTTTAGTTCTTCTAATTTATCATTTTCCAAAAATCTCGCTAAATAGGTTTCTTTAAACAATTGCGGATTTATACGAACGAGGTTGCAATAAAACAAAACTGCAGTATCAATTGGATTAAGATACTCTAACCCTTTATAGGTTGCTGCAGATGATAATTCGGCCGACGTCCATTTATCGAATCGTAATGTTGTTTTTTGACCGTATGTATTTTTGGGCACTACTATTAGTGACGCTAAATAATAGCATGTTACAAAATAAAATAATTTATATCCTTTCATATTCCCATTTTTGATAGACAATTCTAAATGTAATTTAATGTTATACTTTAGCTATTTATTTTAATAAATTCTAAATTCCTTTTTAGCCCTTTATACTTAGTTCGTTTTACAGCGCTATGTTTAAAAATCACACTGAATGTTTCTTCCGTTATTTCATGCCACTCTTGGGTAGTTAAATTTAACAGACCAGTTTGGTTATTAAATTGAGATTCCTGATGTGGCATACTAAATCTATTCCACGGGCAAACATCCTGACATACGTCACAGCCAAAAGCCCAATTATCCATTTTATTTTTAAAATTATTTGGAATAGCCTCTTTTAATTCGATGGTTAAATAACTAATGCACTTACTGCCATCTACTATAAATGGTTCTACAATTGCCTCTGTTGGGCAAGCATCAATGCATTTAGTGCATGTGCCACAATAGTCTTGTATTGGCCCGTCGTATTCTAAATCAATGTCAATAATTAATTCTGCAATAAAAAAAAACGAACCTTGCTGTTTATTAATGAGGTTTGCGTTTTTTCCAATCCAACCCAACCCACTTTTTTTTGCCCAAACTTTATCTAATACTGGAGCACTATCTACAAAAGCTCGTCCATTTACATCACCAATTTTTTCTTTGAGTGTATTTAAAAACTCATTTAATTTATCTTTAATTACTTCGTGATAATCTTTACCATAAGCATATTTCGAAATTTTTGGAGCGTCAGTATTTTGTGTTTGTTCGGGATAATAATTATATAATAGCGAGACTACTGATTTTGCATCATCAACTAATAGCTTTGGATTTAACCTTTTGTCAAAATGGTTTTCCATGTATTCCATTTTTCCATGCATTTTGGAATTGAGCCATGATTCTAACCTTGGTGCTTCTTCTTCTAGAAATTCGGCTTTACTAATGCCGCAAAAATCAAAACCTAATCGTTTTGCTTCTTGTTTAATGATTGATGAATATTGTAATTTATTAGTCTTCAAACAAACCGCCTAGTCTACCTTTAAATGATTTACCTAAATGTTTATAGGCTTTTTCAGTGGCTTCTCTTCCGCGAGATGTACGCGCTAAATAACCCTCTTGTATTAAAAAGGGCTCATATACTTCTTCAATTGTACCAGACTCTTCGCCAACTGCAGTACTTATGGTTGTTATGCCGACAGGGCCACCTTTAAATTTTTCGATAATAGCTAGTAAGATACGAATATCCATTTCATCTAATCCGTTTTTATCAACGTTTAAAGCTTTCAACCCATAAGTAGCAATATCAATATTGATGGTGCCATCTCCTTTAATTTGAGCAAAATCTCTTACTCGTCTTAAAAGGGCATTTGCAATACGTGGTGTTCCTCTGCTTCTGCGAGCTATTTCATAAGCTGCTTCGTCGGCAATTTGCACTCCTAGTATTTCAGAACTACGTTGCACTATACCAGTTAACACTTTGCTATCATAATAATTTAAACGAGATGTAATACCAAAACGAGCGCGCAAAGGTGCGGTTAACAAGCCGCTTCGCGTTGTAGCACCAACTAAGGTAAATGGGTTTAATTTTATTTGAACGGTACGAGCATTTGGCCCGCTATCAATCATAATGTCAATTTTATAATCTTCCATAGCAGAATATAAATACTCTTCTACTATTGGACTTAATCGATGTATTTCATCAATAAATAAAACATCAAAGGGTTCAAGGTTCGTTAATAAACCTGCTAAGTCACCTGGTTTATCTAGTACAGGTCCACTAGTTACTTTTAAATTAACACCTAAATCATTAGAAATAATATGAGCTAGGGTTGTTTTACCTAAACCCGGCGGTCCGTGTAATAAAACATGATCTAACGCTTCTTCTCTCTGTTTAGCGGCTAAAACAAATACTCGTAAATTATCTACAACCGATTCCTGTCCACTAAAGTCCTTAAACTCTATAGGCCTCAAGGCTTTTTCATAATCCTTATCAGTATTGGTTAACTTTTCGTTATTTGCGTCTAAATTATCGTTCATTAATGTAAAGGTATAAAATTTAAACGCAGTTGAATGCTATATTTTGTAGCAATAGTAAGTCGTTTCTCTTTATTACAAAACACAATTAAAATAAGATAAATACTACCTCAATTAAGAATTTATAATATACTCCCATTATTAAGGTAAATTTATAACTTTAATAAAAATGAATTAAGCATCAAATTCAGTATTTCAAAGACAGTTAGGTGTAAATTGTCATTTCTAGTAAAACTGCTGAAATAAATGAAAAATAATGTAAATTAAATTTGTTTAAATCATTACACTGCATAAATTTACAAGGTTTTAAAAACGAAAAAAATAATGGATAGATTGAAAGATAAATTTTGCGAAAAAGCAGTGCCTTTAGCAGCAGAAATTAAAGATATTATTAAAAATCATGGTGATTTAAAATTAGGTGAAATTACTGTAGCGCAAGTATACCAAGGAATGAAAGGTATGATTGGCATGGTGACAGAGACTTCAAAATTAGATCCAGAAGAGGGGATTCGCTTTAGAGGCTATTCAATACCTGAATTAAGAAAAAATTTACCAAAAGCTCCAGGAGGTACCGAACCATTGCCTGAAGGCATATTTTATTTAATGTTGGTGGGCGAATTACCAACTCAAGAAGATGTTAGTTTTATTACAGGCGAATGGCAAAAACGCAGTAATGTGCCAAAACATGTTTTTGATGTCATTGAAAAATTGCCTACGGATACACATCCAATGACACAATTTGTAATTGGTATTATGGCGATGCAAACTGAAAGTTTGTTTGCGAAAGCTTATGCAAAAGGTATCAATAAAAAAGACTATTGGGATTATGTGTATGAAGATTCAATGAATCTAATTGCACGCTTACCTCGTGTAGCGGCCTATATTTATCGCCGTAAATATAAAGGCGGTGTTCACATTGAACCAGATCATAAATTAGATTGGGCAGCTAACTTTGCTCACATGCTAGGTTACGAAGAATTTGACATGAAGCGTTTGATGCGTTTATATTTAACCATTCATGTTGATCATGAAGGAGGAAATGTTTCAGCGCATGCTACTCATTTAGTCGGCTCTGCATTATCTGACCCTTATTTATCATTTGCTGCAGGTATGACTGGTTTAGCAGGCCCGCTGCATGGTTTGGCTAATCAAGAAGTATTAAGCTGGATTATGGAATTAAAAGAAAATTTAGGAGGAGGATTACCAACTAAGGAGCAAATTGCTGAATACATTAAGAAAACGTTAGCAGAAGGAAAAGTTGTGCCAGGATATGGACATGCTGTTTTAAGAAAAACTGATCCTCGATTTACTGCTCAACAAGATTTTTATAGAACATATATCAAGCACGATAACATTTGCGAGATTGTACAAATGGTTTACGAAGTTGCGCCTCCAATTTTAGAGTCAACAGGCAAAATAAAAAATCCTTGGCCAAATGTTGATGCTCATTCGGGTGCATTATTAGTTCATTACGGAATGCATGAGTATGATTTTTACACAGTATTGTTTGGTGTATCCCGTGCATTAGGTGTATTAGCTAGTTTAGTTTGGGATAGAGCAACGGGTTCTGCTATTGAAAGACCAAACTCTACAACCACCGAAAATATTAAAGCTAAAATTAAAGCTTCACAAGAAGCAAAATCTTAAAATAAGAATATTGTTTTTAAAAAAATCCCATTTGTATTTTACAAGTGGGATTTTTTATTTGAGTTTATGGAAACAGAAAAATATTCTCAAACAAAAAACCCCCAAGCAAAGCCTGAGGGTTTAATGTTAATTAGTTACCTAATTATTTTCCTTTGTTAACGTTAGTTGCTAACTCAGTTCCAGCTTTAAATTTAACTACTTTTTTAGCAGCAATTTTAATTTCTTTTCCTGTTTGAGGATTACGACCTAAACGTGCAGCACGCTTAGCTACTGAAAAAGAACCGAAACCTACTAAAGATAAACGATCTCCTTTTTTTAACGCTTTGCTAATTGCTTCGATACAAGAATCTAATGCACGACCTGAGTCAGCTTTAGTTAATTTTGATCCATTTGCGATTGCTTCGATTAATTCTGCTTTGTTCATGTTTTTTGTTTTTAAGGATTAAACTTTTTAAATTAATTATAATACAAATGTATACGCTAAACCCCATTTGTCAAGCGTTTAATTAAAAAAAGGTTCGTTTTTGTTAATAAAATGGCTGTTTGTTAATAAATATGCCCTACATCTCTTATATAATAAGGCTTTTGACGTATTTAAAAATCTAAAACATCAATTAATGGTGCTTTTAAGTACAATGTGTTTGTCAATTACTATTAATAAAGCCTTTTATCATCTATTTTTTATTCAATTTAATTTAAGATTTACTATTACTTGAAACAAGTAAATTTTAGTGTTGTAAATAAAAAGTTCTAAATAAATTTAAAATCAGAATCTATTTTAAATCCACGTAAAAATTCTTCCACTAACATTCTTTTCTTTCCAGCCATCTGCAATTCCTTTATGTAGACGTAGCCATTAGTACAGGCAACTTTTAAAAATGTTTTACCATCACTCAATACTGTGCCTGCATTATAGGAATGATTAGCCACTTCCGTTTCTGAAATAAAAATTTTTACACCAAGCGTTTGATTGTTCTTATCAATAAATTCGGCAAAGGCAGCAGGATAAGGAGAAAGCCCTCTTATTAAATTATATACTTTTTCAACAGAATTATTCCAATGTATTTTACAAGTGTCTTTAAACAATTTTGGTGCGTGTATACTTTGTGTATCGTCCTGCGGTTTTAATTCATAATCACCACTTTCAATTGCTTGCACAGTTTTTAAAATAACCTCTGCTCCTAATTGCATTAAAGCATCATGCATTTCTCCGGCTGTGGCTGTTTTACTAATTGCTATTTTTTCCTGAAACAATATATTACCAGTATCAATGTCGTGTTTTAATTTAAAACTAGTTACACCACTTTCGGTTTCTCCATTTATAATTGCCCAGTTTATTGGAGCCGCTCCCCGGTATTTAGGCAATAAAGAACCGTGCAAATTATAAGTACCAAGAGGTGGCATATTCCAAACAACCTCAGGTAACATTCTAAAAGCAACTACAATTTGCAAATCAGCTTTTAATGCTTGCAGCTCATTAATAAAAACTTCATCTTTTAATTTTTCGGGTTGTAAAATAGTTAAGCCTTTATCTAGAGCATATTTTTTTACTGCCGACTGTTGTATTTGTTGTCCACGTCCTGCCGGTTTATCAGGCACAGTAACAACAGCTACAACGTCATAATTATTTTGTAGAAGTATATCTAAACTAGCAACTGCAAACTCGGGCGTACCCATAAAAACAATCTTCATTCCCATTTCCTTACAATATATTTTTTGGTAAAGTTAAAATCTTAAATTTGTTTATTATACAATGAATAAAAATATCTCAAAATATCTTTTCATCCTTTTAGGGCCTTTAGCGGCTGTTTGTATTTGGTTGTTTACCAATTTAGACCCTACAAATCCAAATGTGTCCTTAATGGCAGGAATTGCCATCTGGATGAGTTTATGGTGGTTTACCGAAGCGGTTCATTTAGCGGTAACGGCACTTATTCCTTTTTTGTTAATGCCACTATTAGGCATTGCCGATACAAAATCGGTAGCGCAACAATATACAGATAGTATCATCTTTTTATTTATTGGCGGATTTATGCTCGCCTTTGCCATCGAAAAATGGCATTTACACAAACGCATCGCTATTAAAATATTATCAATTGTAGGCACCAAACCGCATCATATTTTGTTAGGGGTAATGTTATCTGCATATTTAATTAGTAATTGGATTTCGAACACCGCCACCACTATGATGTTATTTGGCGCAGTAATGGCTTTAATTAGCGAAACAGATGAATTTATAAATGGTGAAAAAAGTAAAGGTCGTTTTGCTGCTGCCATTTTATTAGGTTTAGCATTTGCTGCTACAATTGGCGGAATGGCAACACCTGTTGGTACACCGCCCAATATGTATTTTTTTAAAGCCTATAAGGAAGCTTTTCCAACTTTAAACGACTTAAATTTTTTAAAATGGGCGTCCATTGGTTTTCCTTTATCAGCCTTATTTTTAATAGCAACCTATTTTGTGTTACGCTTTTATTACCTGCGAAAAAAAGTAACTATAACCAAACTAGGAAATCATCATTTTAAAAACAACTATACATTGCTTGGTAAATTTTCTTACGAGGAAAAATGGATTACTTTTATTTTTATATCCTGCATGTTGTTATGGTTTACTCGTTCTGATATTGCCTTTGAAACTTTTACCTACAGAGGCTGGAATCACTTATTTACAAATCCTAAATTAGTTGATGATGCCTCTGTTGCTATTTTAGCTGCCCTACTCCTATTCTTAATTCCTAGCAAGCAAAACAAGGGTGAAGCATTATTGGAATGGGAAGATGCTAAAAAAATTAGATATGATATTATATTAATGTTTGGTAGTGGTTTTGCTTTAGCTTATGGCTTTGATGTGTCTGGGTTAAGCGATTGGTTGGCGCAATGTTTAACTGCATTAAAAGGTGTGCATATCATTTTTATTATTTTAGGCATCTGTTTTATAGTAACTATTATTAGCGAATTTGCCTCTAACATCGCTAGTATTCAATTAGCTATTCCGGTAATGATTGCCTTACAAAAAGATTTAGATTTACCGCCATTGTTATTAATGATTCCTGCAACGTTTGCTGCCTCTTTAGGTTTTATGTTGCCTGTAGCAACCGCAGCCAACACTATCGTGTTTGGAACCAAACGTATTGATATAAAAGATATGTTTAAGGTAGGCTTAGTTTTAGATGCTATTGGAATTGTTTTAATAACTGTATTTTGTTATATATTTCTAGCATAATCATTCCAAAACAAAAAACCACCGACATGTAATGCCGGTGGTTTAAAAAAAATTACTAATTATTAACTAGTAAGTAGAAAAACCTTGTCTTGATGTTACTTTATGCTCAATTAATAAACCTACACATGCTGCTTCCATCGGTTTATGCTTATCTTGAGATGTTGCTCCGCTAGGCACGCTTACTTCTATAAATAATTGACGTGTTGCTGTGCTTTGAAACTCAAATAAAGGAGCGTTTTGAGCCGTAGAATTATCATACAGCAATTCATTTGTTCGAGCATCAAAAATCTTATAAATTAATTTATCTCCCAAAGCGGTTTCGCAACATACATTAATTCTATAATCCATGCCCTTATAAATTACACAGCGAATTTTAGAAGTTGAACCTTGATTAAATAATCCACTTCTAGATTGTGCGTTATACATCCAAGCGTCATTATCTCCTTTTTTAGATTCTACAACACAATATTTGCGGTGGAACTGTCCGCATACACCAGCTTGTGAAAATAACATTGCTGAACTTAATATGAATAATGATAATAATATTTTTTTCATATGTTTATTTTTTTGTTTTGTTAGTTATCAAATGAAATAGTAGGCTTAATGCTTTTTGTATTTGCAATAAAGAAACATAGCTATTTCAAAATTTTATTTTATTTAGATAATGTGTATGAATTTCTAATTTCTTTTATTTTTTCAACAATTGCTTTGTATTGACCTTCCGTAATAGCTAATTCTTTACCACCACCTAACACTTTTACTGCCTTACTATCTTTTGCTACAGCTGCGTCTTTTTCTCCAATCTTATTAAATTCAGCCTGTAATTCAGTAAATTGAACAATTATAGAGGCAACATTAGCATCAGCTTGATATTTCTTTAAGAACTCAATTAAATTGTCTAATGTATACTTTTGATCTGCTAAACGCTCAACTAAAGGGCTTTTAGCTTCATATTTTATTAAACTTGTTGCAATGAATAAACTTTCAATCCATCCACCAGAAACAACTAAGGATAAAGTTGGACCTTGTTTATTATCTTCCAATGTTTGAAAAGATGAAAAGTAAATATCATCAGTTATAACTGCAAGAGAGTCTGGTTTCCCTAAATTACCTTCTAGTCTTTTTAATACTGCAGGATTTATGGCGTTGGAAACTCCGATTTCATCCCCTAATTGTTTTACAGTTTTAAAATATTTTAAAGCCTCAGAACCTATTTCAAAAATACTACAGTAACTTAAGTCACAACTATAAATACCAAAATTCAAAGCTTTTGATTTGCTATCTATGTAATTTTTCTTGTTATCAGGGCTGTTTAAAAAAGAAACATTTTTATTGCTCTTTCCACCAACCATTTTAATAAATGTCAACATCTCGCCCGGAGAAGGAACTTGAAAAAACGTTTCATTAGTTTGGTCTGTTTTTACTTCAGTTTTTAAAGTATCAACTTCAGATAAATTATCTTCAGACTCGTTTTTATCTCCTCCGCAAGAAGCAAACAATAAAGTAGCTGCCAAAGAGGCAATTAAAAAATATTTCTGTTTCATAATCATATATATTATTTCTGTTCTTAATTTGCTATTAATTTTGTAACTAAATCAGCTGCTTCTTGCAATTGAATGGCAGAATAAACTTTTAATCCCGATTCATCAATTAATTTTTTAGCTGCTTCAGCGTTTGTTCCTTGCAAACGTACAATAATAGGCACATTAATGGTTCCCATATTTCTATAGGCATCAATTACGCCTTGCGCTACTCTATCGCAACGGACAATTCCACCAAAAATATTAACTAAAATTGCTTTCACATTTTTGTCTCCTAAAATTATGTGAAATGCTTTTTCAACCCTTTCTGCATTTGCTGTACCACCAACATCTAGGAAGTTAGCTGGCTCACCGCCACTTAATTTAATGATATCCATGGTTGCCATTGCTAAACCTGCTCCGTTAACCATGCAACCAACATTACCATCTAGCTTTACATAATTTAATTCTGCTTTACGAGCTTCAACATCCACGGGATTTTCTTCAGACTCATCACGCATTGCTTCAATATCCTTGTGGCGATATAATGCATTATCATCAATTGTTACTTTAGCATCTACGGCAATAATCTTATCGTCTGAGGTTTTTAAAACTGGATTAATTTCAAACATAGAAGAATCGATAGATTCGTATGCTTTATATAATGCAGCAACAAATTTTGTCATTTCTTTAAACGCATTACCAGTTAAACCTAAGTTAAAAGCTACTTTACGACATTGAAAATCACGTAATCCAACTTTAGGATCAATTTCTTCTTTCCAAATTAAATGTGGAGTAGCTTCTGCAACTTGTTCAATATCCATGCCACCTTCTGTACTATACATAATAATATTACGTCCAGTTGAACGGTTTAACAAGATACTCATATAAAATTCTTTAGTAGGAGTCGCTCCAGGATAATAAACATCTTGAGCAACTAATACTTTACTAACTAATTTTCCCTCTGCACTAGTTTGAGGTGTAATTAAATGCATTCCAATAATATTAGTAGCAACTTCTTTTACCTTAGCCAAATTTGGCGCAAATTTTACTCCACCTCCTTTTCCACGTCCACCAGCATGAATTTGAGCTTTCACTACAACACCGTCACACTTATAAGTTTCCATTACTTGTATTGCAGCAGCAACAGCTTGCTCTGGCGTCTCAGCAACAATTCCTTCTTGAATGGCTACACCAAAACTTTTTAATATACTCTTTCCCTGGTACTCGTGAATATTCATATTATTGTATTTAGTTCAATATTTGCTTCCAAAATTAGCGTTTTTATTGTAAAAGCAAACATTTTTATAAAAAATATTTATTATTAAAAAACAGGTAATCCACTTAAAAATAAATCGACCACTTTGTAAGTGCGCATTAATTCTTTTTCAGTTATGCAATACGGTGGAATGAGGTATAAAATATTCCCTAAAGGCCGAACAATAATCTGCTGTTTTAAAAAATAAGTGGCAATACTTTCTGATGCGTTATTTAAATAATGTGTATGTTCATCTGTATTGATCTCCAGTGCTAAAATAGTCCCCTTGCTTCTGCAATTTTTTAATCGTTTATGATTTTGATGAGAACTAACAAAATCTGCATGTAAGTTTGAAATTAATTGAATTTGTTTCCAAGTTTCTGCTTTTTCCATCAAATCTAAACTCGCTAAAGCGGCCGAACAAGCGGTAGAATTTGCCGTATAACTATGTCCATGAAAAAATGTTTTTGTTTTATCATCGCTAATGTAGGCGTCATATATAAATTGAGCACACGCCGTAACTCCTAAAGGCATATAGCCACCCGTTAATCCTTTTGATAAACATATAATATCTGGTTTGTTTTTCAAATAATCACTTGCAAAAAATTTACCTGTTCGCCCAAATCCAGTCATTACTTCATCAGCAATACAAATCACCTTATTTTGCTGACAAATAGAAATTAATCGATCCAAATGTTCGGCTTCATACATTAACATTCCTGCGGCTCCCTGAACTAAAGGTTCAAAAATAAAACCAGCAATATCATTATGATGCGTAAACCAGCTTTGTAAAGTTGATTCTAAATCATCAATATTTTCAACCGATGGCAACGGAATATGAATGACATCAAATAATAAATTTTCAAAGGCATTATTAAACACATTTCGAGCACCAACACTCATTCCGCCAAAAGTATCGCCATGATAGGCATTTTCAAAAGCAATAAATTTTTTCTTACTTAATCCTTGATTATGCCAATATTGCAATGTCATTTTTAATGCTACCTCAACAGAGGTTGAGCCATTATCCGAGTAAAATATTTTTGATTGATTTTTAGGTAAATACCCTAACAATCTTTCTGCTAAATTTACAGCAGGTGTGTGGGTAAAGCCACTAAAAATGGCATGTTCCAAGGTATTTAATTGTTCAGTAACCTTCTGAGAAATATAAGGGTGACAATGTCCATGTAAATTAACCCACCAAGATGAAATTGCATCTAGCAATTTATTACCATCTGCATCATAAAAATAAGCTCCCTCGCCTTTAACTATATGAATAGGTGATTCAGCATATCTTAAATGAGTAAATGGATGCCAAACATATTGCTTATCTTTTTGTTGTATATCTAAATCGCTCAAGGGTAATTATTTTGATTCGAATGTATATAAAATAATTGAACTGATATATTATTCAAAAAATAACCACATAG
The DNA here is from genome assembly GCA_021740825.1 of Bacteroidia bacterium. GTDB lineage: Bacteria > Bacteroidota > Bacteroidia > B-17B0 > Aurantibacillaceae > UBA4416. Next base: position 85,756 of record JAIOZA010000009.1, read on the forward strand.
AAACATAGAAATGAAATGTATGAGTCATGTTTAGAAAACATGTTTTGGAACATAGTATACTATGTGAAAAGCAAAGCTTCTAAAACCTCCTTTTAACTTCTATAAACTATGTGTCTATGTGGTTAAACCTTAAAATATTATAATTCAAAATAAATTTGGATTGAAAAATTTTCATGACACATTTCATTTGCTATATTTATGCTCTTATAAACAAAACACCATGGATTTAGAATTTAATAAAAATGATGATAAAATGCGTTTGCTGATTTCGCAAATGGAGCAACGCTTGAATAAAATATATGAAGGTGGTGGTAAAAAACGCATCGAAAAATTGCATGAGCAAGGTAAAATGAGTGCTCGTGAACGTATTGACTTTTTATTGGACAAAGGTACTCCACGTTTTGAAATGGGTGCTTTTACAGGATATGAAATGTACGCTGAACATGGCGGTTGCCCTGCAGGTGGTGTAGTTATTGTTATTGGCTATGTAAGCGGTAAACAATGCATTGTAGTGGCTAATGATGCTACTGTAAAAGCGGGAGCTTGGTTTCCAATAACCGGTAAAAAGAATTTACGGGCACAGGAAATTGCTATGGAAAATCGTTTACCAATAATTTATTTAGTGGATAGTGCGGGCGTTTATTTACCATTACAAGATGAAATATTTCCTGATAAAGAACACTTTGGACGTATCTTCCGTAACAACGCAATTATGAGTAGTATGGGGATTTTACAAGTATCTGCCGTAATGGGAAGTTGTGTGGCTGGCGGTGCTTACCTACCAATTATGAGCGATGAAGCAATGATTGTAGATAAAACAGGTTCTATATTTTTAGCAGGCAGTTATTTAGTAAAAGCTGCTATTGGCGAAAACATTGATAACGAAACATTAGGCGGAGCAAGTACTCATTGCGAAATAAGTGGTGTAACCGATTATAAATGCAAAGATGATGCGGATTGCTTAACTCGTATTCGCAACATTATGGGTAAGGTAGGCGATTATGATAAAGCTGGCTTTAACCGCGAAACGCCTGCACTTCCTAAAAAAGATCAAAAGGAAATGTATGGTATTCTTAACGATAAGCAATACGAAATGCGAGAAATTATTGAGCGCATAGTTGATAACGGTGAGCATGAGGAGTATAAAGAATTATATGGTCAATCAATAGTTTGTACATACGCTCGTATTGACGGTTGGGCTGTAGGTATTGTTGCTAACCAACGCAAGGTAGTAAAAAGTAAAAAAGGTGAAATGCAATTTGGTGGTGTTATTTATAGCGATAGCGCCGATAAAGCAGCTCGTTTTATAATGAACTGTAATCAAAAGAAAATTCCTTTAGTATTCTTGCAAGATGCAACCGGTTTTATGGTTGGTTCTCGAAGCGAACATGGAGGTATTATAAAAGACGGTGCAAAACTGGTAAATGCGATGGCAAATTCAGTGGTTCCAAAATTCACTATTATACTAGGGAACAGTTATGGTGCTGCTAATTATGCCATGTGTGGTAAAGCATATGACCCTCGTTTAATAGTTGGATGGCCAACAGCTCAGGTCGCTGTAATGGGTGGAGCGCAAGCGGCTAAGGTGTTAGTTCAAATTGAAGTCGCCTCTTTAAAAGCAAAAGGTGAAGAAATTACTCCTGAAAAAGAAGCCGAACTCTATAACAAAACAAAAGATAAATATGATGCACAAACAACACCTTATTATGCAGCATCACGTTTATGGCTAGATGCCATTATTGACCCAATTGATACGCGCAAGGTTATTAGTATGGGTATTGAGGCGGCAAACCATTCGCCAATAACAAAACAATATAATGTAGGAGTATTACAAACCTAAGTACAAACTATCAAATTAATACAGAAAAAATAGTTAGTAATATAAAAATATCTTTAAATTAAAAAATTAGATTTGTTTATGGGAAAAACAAAAATATTAGATTCGGTACAAATCAATCAAAAATTAAATCGTATGGCTTATCAGGTTTACGAAAATAATTTTAAAGAAAAAGAATTACTAATTGTTGGCATTGAAGGTAATGGTTATAAAGTTGCCGAAAGAATTGTAGTTATTTTAAATTCTATTTCTTCTATAAAAACTAAATTAGGTAAAGTAAAAATTGATAAAGCAAATCCATGGTCGTTTGAACCAAAAATTGATTTCACAGAAAAAGACTTTGAAAACAAATCAGTTATATTAGTTGATGATGTTTTAAATAGTGGTAAAACATTAATTTATGCTGTGAAATTATTTTTAAATAAACCAGTAAAACAACTTAGCACTTTAGTTTTAGTTGATAGAAGCCATACTCGTTTTCCTGTAAAGGCTGATTTCGTTGGGTTATCCTTATCAACAACCTTGCAAGAAAGAATAGATACTGATTTTACTAAAAAAGGTAAAGAAGCTGTTTATTTGGTTTAAATATTATTATAAACTTTCTTCCAGATAGAAAAAGAATAAAGTCTCAGTAAAAAAGTTGGCTTATGCATTAAAAGTGCTTCAAAATTTGAGTTCAGGAAATCATGATTCACAAAATCTAATTGCTGTTTTATAGTATCTATAATATGTGTTTTTTGGGGCAAAAACCACTTTGCTAAAGGAGTTTCAAATCCCACTTTATCTTTTCTGTTATAAATTTGTTGAGGAATAAAACGTTTGCTTGCTTCACGTAATAAATATTTAGAAATTCCATTTTTAATTTTCAACTTTCCTTGTATCGAAAATAAATAGTTTACTAATTCAAGATCATCTGCAAAAGGAACTCTGCTTTCAATACCAAAAGCCATGCTACAGCGATCTTCACATTTTAAAAACGATTTCAACTTTCCCTTATAATCTAATGAAAGTTGTTTGTTTAAGGTATTAGCCAGTTTTTCATTTTTACTCTTGCCAAATTGCTTTTTGTCACTAATAAAGTAATTAGAATAATTTATACTTAACCCAAAAGCATCTTTTAAAAGCTGTTTGCCAAATAGTTTATATGCATTGGGTATTGTTTCTTTAGCTTCATCAATTTGCTTGAGTGTATTAAAACCTAAATTTTCCTTCCATAAAGCCATATAATGATGTGAATAACCTGCAAATAATTCATCTGCGCCTTGTCCATCCAATACTACTTTAATGTTATTTTCAGCCGCTAATTTCATAACTCGGTGCTGCGAATAAGTACTGGTACTCCAAACTGGCAAATCCTGAAAATAATTTAAAGATTCAATATCTCTAAAAAAATCTTCTGCGGTTGGACTAACTGCTTGCCATTTACCACTTACATGATCGCTAACCAATTTAGCATAATTAGTTTCATCAAATTGTTCGTTTGGAAAAACTGCTGTAAACAATTTCATTTGTTTATTGGGTTGCAAATATTTTACAACACCTGCAATTATTGAACTATCTAAACCACCACTTAAACAAGAGCCAACTTCTACATCACTTCTTAATCGTAAATTAATTGCATTTATTAACTTCTCTTCAATACTTTGAATTATTTCAACCTCACTTCTATTATTTAACGTTTGTTTTGGTAGCAAATAATAATTTATTGTATTTAAAGTATGTGTATTTAAATTATAAACTAAATAATGAGAAGGCTTTAATTCATTAATTTCTTTAAATAAACTTTGCTCCGTGGTTTCTAAATTACCATTGACTATAAAATCAAATTGTTGCTTTTCATTAATTTCAAATGCAATTAATTTTGACTTTAGAAAAGCTTTGTATTCACTTGCAAAAGCAAAGGTATTATCAGTATTGGAATAATAGAATGGTTTTACACCAACTCTATCTCTTGCACAAAATAATTGATTATTTTTTTTGTCAAACAAGGCAAAAGCAAACATACCGTTAAATTTCTGCAAACATTCAAATCCCCATTCTTTGTATGCTTCAATAACAACTTCGGTATCAGTTTGTGTTACAAAAACATGTCCTTTATTTTTTAATTCTTCTCTTAATTCAATATAATTATAAACCTCTCCGTTAAATGTAATCCAGTAATCTCCATTTGTATCACACATAGGTTGATGACCAGATTCCGATAAATCGATAATAGATAAACGGCGATGAGCAAACGCTAAATCATAATTCGAATCTAAATTATGTATTGATGTATTAGGATTAAATATAAACGTTGCACTCTCTTTATTTACCTGTGGAGTTTCATTTGAATAAACCGATAGTGATTTTGTTTGAGAAAAAAATGCAAAGCCTTCTCCATCCGGTCCGCGATGCTTAATTGCTTGACTCATAGCAAACACAGTATCTTTTATAGATAAAGAATTTGTTTTAGATAGGATGCCTGCAATACCACACATACTATTTATGAATTAATTGATTTAGAATTTATTAATAGTTTTTTATACACCTCAATCCAGTTTTTTTGTGAAGGTACAAAACTATCGTTATGCCATACAGAAATGAACTCTCCACCCTGTTTTTTGGATTGATCTAATAATTGAGAAATAACTTCTGTTGCCTTTTCAGGAGAATATTTATTGTAATCTCTCAAGGTTCCTTCCATAATTGCACTTGGGTGAATGGTTAAATTTGTGGATTCATTCCTCTCTAAATCAAACCAATTATATGGAACACATAATCCTGTTCTGTAACCTGATTGTGAAGCATAAATCATTGTGTAATCATCAGTTATTCCAACATTAATAAATTGCCTATAAGTATCAGGAAATTTTATTCTTAAAAAATGACAACGAGCTGAGGTCACTTTTTTCTCAATAATATCTTCTAATCTTGTTTTTTCAATCTCGATTTTTTCGGGATGATTAAATGATGCGTATGAAGGATGTAACCCAATAGAATTTTCATTTGACAAAGTTCTTAATAGCTTTTTAAATCCTCTACTTTTAAAACTTGGATTTTTATCGTAAGCTGAATAATCGCCAATCAATACAAAATAGTAAAGGGCAGTTTGTGTTTCTTTACTCAACGAATTAATAAGTTGAAATGTATTATACGGATCCTTTTCTTCATCCAAATTACTTATTATTCTTGAAGCAACTTGCTTAAATTTTAAAGATGCCAAATCTTTCAATAGTCCTCCAACATTACGCTGAAATCCTTTATTGGCAAATGCAAACGCATTATCAATATCTACAGTAGATAAGAAACTAAATTCTCTTTTTTTGAAATATAAATTTGGAAATTTTTGTTTTAAGAGTTCAGCAAATTGAGCAATAGCTAAATTTAAAAAAGGAATTTGCAAACAGTTATAGTTATGAGCCAAACTATTTTCTGCTTTAAAACGTTGATGTTCATCTAACTCTGCATTCAAATATTCTTCGTAACGGGTTGCAAAATAAAATACCATTGCAAAAATATCATAACCTAAAAAATCATTAGTGTTTGATTTGAAAAATTTTGGAAAATCAACAAAATTATTTTCTGCTGTTGGAAGATTTATTTTTATATCAGTTTCAAATAACAACGTATCAGATTTAATAAAAACATCAAACCCTTCATTTACTTTTGTATAAGCTATTTTTGAAAGTTTACTATTATTAAAAACTTCCTTACTTGTTGTTAATTCAAATGATGTATTTATTACAGTTTTAAAAACTAAATCCATCGTATAAGTAACGCGAGCTGTTATATAATCTGTATAAATTAAAATCATTTTTCCAAAGCTAATTTCACAACTTCTTCATATACATTTTTCCAATCTAACCATTCAACAGCAGTTCCCATAGTATCATTATGAAAAACAGTTACTAATTCGCCATTGTATTTTTTAACTTCATTAATTAGTGGTTCAACGTATTTAAAAATTGTTTGCGGAATTGCATAATCTTTATACCTCAACGTTGTTTCGCTTATACAAAAAGGATGAATGCGTAAACCTGTTTCTAGTTCATCATCCAAATCATACCAATAAAATGGCATACAAAAACTCGCTCTAAACCCATTAAAATTAGCATATCCCATCGAGTAATCATTGGTAATGCCTTGTTCTAATAACGTAGCATAGGTGTCAGGAAACTTTAACATTGCAAAATGTTGGCGAGACTTAAAAATATCTTGATGGGTAATTTTTGCCAACCGATTTATTTCAACTTTTACTTGATTGCTATTTCCATTAGAACCAAAGGAAGGGTGAATAGCTATAGAGGCATAATCTGCTAAATGTTTAATTAATTGCTGAAATCCATAATTATTTGAAGGATGATTTTTATCATTCATTCCGTAATCACCTAGCAAAAAGAAGTAAATAACTTTTAACTTATATTTTTTTTGAATTTCTAATTGATATTCATAAGAATCGAATGGATCTTTTTCTTTCCTTAATAAAACCGAGGTACGCTGGATCAAATCTGCTTTATCAAATTTTACAATTGATTTCAAATATCCACCAATTGAGCGCATTACACCTTTTTCCTGATACTTATAAGCATTATCAATGTCTATCGTTGAAATGTAAGTATAAGATTTATGTGTGATTAAAATAGTAGGATTTTTTAAAATGAGTAATTTTTCAAATTCTATAATCCATAAATTAACCAGCGGGATTTTTAAAAAATCATATTGATATGCTAAACTATTTTCAGCTTCAAACCGATTAAAAGCATCTGGCAAAAAAGGCAAATACTCTTCATAACGACTCACTAAATAAAAAGCGGCGGCAAAAATGTCAAATGGCAACGCGTTATTATAAGTTTTAAAAAAATACTTATAATATAATTCATGATTTTGTAATTGTATCGTTTGTTCCTTTATCCCCGATTCAAATAATAGTGTATGAGAAGCTATATGAAAATCGCTTTCTATTTGTTGATTTGTATATGAAAACTTACTTCCCTCAAAAGATTTATAATCGTCAATATTAGTGGTAAGCGAAAACTCTAAACCTAAACAATCTTTTAAAATTAGATTAAACGTATATTTCACCCTAGGCGTAATTTTGTGGGTATAAATAAAAATATGTGCGTTTGAATTCAAAATAAAATTTGTTTAAACAAATATAGCAGCTCTTCAATAACGAATCACTGCTAATAAATATTGTTATTTATAAAAGATTGTTAATTAATAATAACATTAAGCATTGCAAGAAATGTACAATACCGCATAGTTTTTTTAATTTTAAGCACCATTTTTAAACCAATTTTTATGCAGCAATTAATAGAATGTGTTCCAAATTTTTCTGAAGGACTTGATTTATCAATCATTCAACAAATCACTAATGAAATAGAATCTGTTGAGGGGGTAAGGTTACTAAACGTTGATCCAGGAAAAGCTACCAACAGAACAGTTGTAACATTTGTTGGAAATCCCAAAGCTGTAATTGATGCAGCATTTTTAGCTATAAAAAAAGCAGGAGAATTAATTGATATGAGCAAACACAAGGGCGAGCATCCACGAATGGGCGCTACTGATGTTTGTCCGTTAATACCAATTGCTAATATTAGCATGGAAGAAACTGCTACATGGGCTCAAAAGTTAGGCGAGCGTGTGGGAAACGAATTACAACTACCAATTTATTTATACGAAGCTGCTCAACCAAAAAAAGAAAGAAATAATCTCTCCGTAATCAGAGCAGGCGAATACGAAGGTTTTTTTAAGAAAATTAAATTACCAGAGTGGAAACCAGATTTTGGACCTTCAGAATTTGATGCTAAACGTGGTGCAACCGTTATTGGCGCGCGTGACTTTTTAGTAGCCTACAACGTTAACTTAAATACAACTTCAACACGTCGTGCAAATTCTATTGCCTTTGATGTGCGTGAAGCTGGTAGAGTAAAACGCGAAGGCGATTCTATTAACGGCAAAGTGGTAAATGATGCGAATGGAAATCCAGTTTCTATTCCTGGCAGCTTAAAATCTGTAAAAGCAATTGGTTGGTTTATTGAAGAATATGGCGTTGCTCAAATCTCTATGAACTTAACCAATATTAATATTACACCTTTACATATTGCGTTTGACGAAGTTTGTAAAAAAGCTACTGAACGTGGTATTAGAGTAACTGGATCTGAATTAGTAGGATTAGTTCCTCTAAAATCATTATTAGATGCAGGGAAATATTTTTTACAAAAACAGCAACGTTCAATTGGTGTTTCTGAAAAAGAACTCATTAAAATAGCTATTAAAACAATGGGCTTAGATGAATTAGGTCCATTTAAACCAGAGGAACGTATTATTGAATACTTACTAAAAGATAAAGCTGATAGTAAATTAGTGAATATGACCTTGACTGATTTTGCTGATGAAACAGCTAGTGAAAGTCCTGCCCCAGGTGGTGGTTCTATATCTGCTTATGTTGGTTCTTTAGGGATTTCTTTAGCTACAATGGTTGCCAATTTATCATCACATAAAAAAGGATGGGATGAGCGTTGGGAAGAGTTTAGCGTTTGGGCAGAAAAAGGTCAAAAAATTAAAGATGAGTTAACGAAATTGGTTGATTTAGATACGGCAGCGTTTAATAAAATTATGTCAGCATTTGGGTTACCAAAAGGAACCGATGAAGAAAAAACTGCTCGTAAACAAGCCATTCAGGATGCTACTAAATATGCCATTGAAGTTCCATTTAAAGTAATGCAATTATCCTATGATAGTTTATCTATTATTAAAGCTATGGCTGAAATTGGAAATCCAAACTCTGTTAGTGATGCAGGTGTAGGCGCTTTGTGTGCTCGCTCTGCGGTTATGGGAGCATTTATGAATGTTCGTATAAATGCTAGCGGATATGATGATAAAATTTATGTAAACGATATAATTGCAAAAGGAAAAGATATTGAAAATAAAACAATTGCTTTAGAGACAGAAATTTTAAAAATAGTAAATGATAAAATTGGAATGTAATACCTTTATTATTCTAACTTTGTTGTGTAATAAATCTTCAAAATATAAACTTAACTCCTAATTTCAATTGAATTTCTTAAAAAAATATCCTGAACATATCTTATTATCTTTATTTGCTATAGTTGGCGTAATTACATTAAATTCATATGGTTACGCCTGGGACGAGCGCGACCAAAGAGAAATAGGGTTAACATGCTACAATTATATTTTTAATAATAATTTACAATACCTTTCTTTAGGATCCAGAGATCATGGGGCCATTTTTGAATTGTTTTTAGTTATTATCGAAAAATTACTCCGTTTAACAAGTGACCATGATATTTATATTATGCGACATTTGGTTAGTCATTTATTTTTTTTATTAAGTGCATTTTACCTTTATAAACTAATCGTTTTTATTTATAACAATAACAAATTAGCGGTTTTTGGTTTCTTATTACTAGTAATTAATCCAACTATATACGGACATTCTTTTTTTAATTCGAAAGATGTAACATTTCTTTCTATGCTAATCATTTGCTTTTATCAATTTGCAATTTCCTTTAAATACAAAAAGGTTTACCAGTTTATTCTATTAGCATTATTTTCTAGCTTCCTAGTTAATATTAGAATTATGGGAATATTATTTGTGTCGTTTGTACTATTTTTTTTATTAATAGATTTCTTGGCAATTTTAAAAGAAAAAGGTGCGGTAAAAAAATACATCCTACTTTTTGTACTATTTGGTTCGGCGACCATCATTTTCACAATCGGAACTTGGCCCTTGCTCTGGGAACACCCGCTTGACAACTTTTTATATGCAGTTAAAAACTTATCTAAATTCCCTTGGCCTGGAAACGTGCTTTTTAATGGTAAATTAACTAGTGCTCATGATTTAACTTGGACGTATATTCCAACCTGGTTTATAATTAATACACCTATTATGTATTTATTGCTAGGCTTTTCAGGTCTTATATTATTTTTGTTACAATTGCTTAAAGTTTTTGCGAAAATTGATTTAAAAATGATTGATAAAAATAATTTACTATACGTTTTTTCGTTTTTAGTCCCTGTTTTTGTTGTCATATTCCTAAATTCGGTTTTATATGACTCATGGCGTCACTTATTTTATATTTATCCTGCTTTTATCATGCTGGCAGTTTACTTTATTAATTATTGTCTCAATACAAAATTTATCAAAGTTGTTTTTATAATGACGGCATTATCTATCAGCGCAACATCCTTTTATATAATTACATATTTTCCATTTCACCATGTTTACTTTAATCCAATCATCGCCTTTAAAAAGAATGAATTTATCAGAAAAAACTATGATATGGATTATTGGGGTGTGGGATATAATAAAGCATTAGAATACATATTACAAATTGATAATAAACGCAAAATTTTTGTTTATGCGCCAAATCCTCCGTGTGAAGGAAATACTGTTATGTTGCCAAAAAAAGATCAAAAAAGATTTGCATTTATTCATTACGAAAATAAACCAGATTATTTTATAACAAACTACAGAGACCACCCTGAAGATTATAATAACGAAGAATTGGAAGAGGTAAAATCATTCACTATTTTAAACAATAAATTAATTACCATTTTTAAATTTAAAAAATAGTGAGATTTATGCTTGTTACAACAAAAAGCAATTGATTTTTAAGAAATTATTTCTCTTAATTTTCATTATCTTTATTGCCTTAAATTTACTAAACCATGTTTGATAATTTATCTGATAAGCTCGAAAGAGCCCTTAAAACCTTAAAAGGTCAAGGAAAAATAACCGAAATTAATGTAGCTGAAACTTTAAAAGAAGTTCGCAAAGCCTTATTAGATGCCGATGTTAACTACAAAGTAGCAAAAACATTTACAGATACTGTTAAAGAAAAAGCATTAGGTCAAAATGTTTTAACTGTCCTTTCTCCAAGTCAGCTATTAGTAAAAATTACTCACGATGAGTTAACCCAATTGATGGGTGGACAAATGGAAGAGATTTTCCTTGGAGGAAATCCAACCATTATTTTAATGAGTGGTTTGCAAGGTTCGGGTAAAACAACCTTCACCGGAAAATTAGCCAATTTCTTAAAAACTAAAAAAGGTAAAAAACCATTATTGGTAGCGTGCGATGTCTATCGTCCTGCAGCCATTGACCAATTGCATGTGTTAGGTCAACAAATTGGTGTTGATGTTTTTTCAAATAAAGAAGAAAAAAATCCGATAAAAATTGCAGAAGCTGCTATACAACAAGCTAAAGAAAATGGTAACAGTGTTATATTAATTGATACTGCTGGTCGTTTAGCGGTTGATGAAGCAATGATGACTGAAATTGCTGATTTAAAATCAGCCATTAATCCAACCGAAATTTTATTTGTAGTAGATGCCATGACTGGGCAAGATGCAGTAAATACAGCAAAAGCCTTTAATGACCGTTTAAATTTTGATGGTGTTGTATTAACTAAATTAGATGGCGATACTCGTGGTGGAGCGGCTCTATCCATAAAATCAGTTGTAAATAAACCTATTAAGTTTATTGGTACGGGCGAAAAAATGGAAGCTTTGGATATTTTTTATCCTGAACGTATGGCCGATCGTATTTTGGGAATGGGTGACGTTGTATCATTAGTTGAGCGCGCTCAGGAACAATTTAATGAAGAAGAAGCTAGAAAATTATCTAAAAAAATTGCTAAAAATCAATTTGATTTTAACGACTTTTTAGGTCAGTTACAGCAAATTAAAAAAATGGGTAACATTAAAGATTTAGTTGGAATGATACCTGGAGTGGGTAAAGCGATGAAAGATGCAGAAATAAATGATGATGCCTTTAAAGGAATTGAGGCTATTATTGGTTCCATGACTCCAAAAGAGCGCACACAGCCTGAAATATTAAATGGCTCTCGTCGTCAACGTATTTCAAAAGGTAGCGGGCAATCTATTCAGGAAGTAAATAAACTATTGAAACAATTTGAAGATACTCGCAAAATGATGCGCATGATGGGAGACAAAAACCAAATGGCAAAATTGATGAAAAATATGCCAGGCGGAATGCCTAAAATGTAATTTATAAGTTTGGAATGTTATTTAAAGTTTAATTATCATTCCACTTTCTAAACTTTCATAACTAAAAACAACTTTCTTAACTTATGGTTTTAATCGACGGAAAAAAAATATCACTTGAACTTCAATCTGAAATTGCATTAGAGGTAAAAGACATTATTGCGAAAGGAAAGAAGCAACCTCATTTAGCGGCTATTTTAGTTGGGGACGATCCTGCATCGCAAACCTATGTAAATAATAAAGTTAAAGCTTGCCAAAACGTTGGCTTTAAATCTACCTTAATTAGATTTGAAACTACTGTTTCCGAACAAAAATTATTATCAAAAATTGATGAATTAAATAACGACGATGATGTTGATGGTTATATAGTTCAGTTACCTTTACCTAAGAATATTTCTGAACAAAAAATAATTGAAGCTATTAAACCAAGTAAAGATGTGGATGGTTTTCATCCAGTTAATGTGGGACGTTTAGTTTTAAATTTACCAACCTATGTAAGCGCTACTCCTTTTGGCATAGTTCAGTTATTAGAACGTTATAATATTCCAACAGATGGGAAACATTGTGTAGTTATTGGAAGAAGCCATATTGTTGGTTCGCCAATGAGTATTTTAATGGCAAAAAATACCAAGCTTGCAAATTGCACGGTAACACTTTGTCACAGCCATACAAAAAATTTAAAAGAGCATACGTTAAATGCAGATATTATTATTGCTGCAATTGGAAAACCAAATTTTGTTACTGCTGATATGGTAAAAGAAGGTGCGGTAATTATCGATGTTGGTATTAACCGCGTAAATGATGCTTCTTTAGCAAAAGGATTTAAATTAGTTGGTGATGTGAAATTTGATGAAGTTTCTAAAAAATCATCTTATATTACTCCAGTTCCGGGAGGTGTAGGTCCAATGACTATCGCGTCTTTATTAAAAAACACATTGATTGCTGCTAAGAAGGAGTTTTAATAGATTCTATTAAAAAGCGAAAGTCTCGGCCACTACCCCGAGACTTTCTAACCAACAAGTTTAGTAACAAAACTAAACTAAAACTTAACACCAATTGTAAAAGCAATAGTCGTGCCAGAATTTTTTAAAGTCGATTTATCTACAAAATTCGGATTATACATGTAGTAATTTTCGTTACTCATACTTCTAGTAAGTGAAATATCTACATACATTTTTTCTCTTCTAAAACCAACTCCTCCAGTAAAAAATGATTTTACAAAATCGCCAGAAAATGTTTCTCCAAAAGGACTTCCATACATAGCATATCCTAAACGCACAAACATCGGTTTAAGATTAGCCTCTGCTCCTACTCTTACATTAGAAGTCTGGTTATATTTGCTTCTTAT
>JAIOZA010000044.1 GCA_021740825.1 Bacteroidia bacterium
GCCTAATTTTTTTGAGAGATGATTTCTGTTTCTAACGTGAGTTTGCAATATGGCAAACGTATTTTGTTTGACGTGGTAAATGTAAAGTTTACTCCAGGTAACTGCTATGGATTAATTGGTGCTAATGGAGCAGGTAAATCGACTTTCATGAAGATATTATCTGGTGAAATTGAACCAAATAAAGGTCAGGTAAGTATTTTACCTGGTATGCGTATGAGTGTATTAAAACAAAATCACTTTGAGTTTGATGAATACACCGTTTTGGATACTGTGATGATGGGTAACAAACGTTTGTACAACATCATGAAAGAAAAAGATGCTATTTATGCAAAGGAAGATTTTAGTGAAGCGGATGGAAATAAAGCTGCGGAATTAGAAGCAGAGTTTGGAGAAATGAATGGTTGGAATGCAGAAAGTGATGCAGCTACTTTATTAACTAATGTTGGCATCCCAGTTGAATCTCATTACAAAATAATGAAAGATTTAACAGGAAAAGACAAAGTAAAAATCTTATTAACGCAAGCTATTTTTGGTAACCCTGATATTTTATTATTAGATGAGCCTACCAATGATTTGGATGTTGAAACCATCTCTTGGTTAGAAAATTATTTAGCAGATTTTGAAAATACAGTTGTTGTAATTAGCCATGATCGACATTTTTTAGATGCGGTTTGTACACACACTTGCGACATCGATTACAATAAATTAAAAACATATACTGGTAACTACAGTTTCTGGTATCAAATGAGTCAGTTAGCATTAAAGCAACGCAGCGATGCTAATAAAAAGATGGAAGACAAACGTACGGAGTTGCAAGATTTCGTTCGTCGATTTAGTGCTAATGCCAGTAAATCAAGTCAGGCAACTTCTCGTAAAAAATTATTAGACAAATTAGTAATTGATGAAATTCCTGCAAGTACCCGTAAATATCCAGGTATTATTTTTAAGCAAGAGCGCGAAGCAGGAGATCAAATTTTACATATCGAAAATTTATCTAAATCAAATGCGGATGGCATCTTATTTAAAAATGTAAACATCAATGTTTCTAAAGGAGATAAAATTGCTTTCATTGCCAAAAATCATTTAGCAATTACAGCGTTATTTGATATTATTAATGAAGAAGATACAGCAGATAGCGGAGAGTATAAATTCGGAACAACTATTCACAAAGGCTATTTACCAAATGATAACGCTAAGTATTTTACAGGAGATATGAATTTAATGGATTGGTTGCGTCAGTATTCTTCTAACAAAGATGAAAGTTATGTGCGAGGCTTTTTAGGTAAAATGTTGTTTAGTGGAGAAGAGGTAATGAAAAAATGTTCGGTATTATCAGGAGGAGAAAAAGTGCGTTGTATGACAAGCCGTATGATGCAGGTTAATCCAAATATGTTGATTTTAGATGAGCCAACCAATCACTTAGATTTAGAAAGTATTATTGCTTATAACGATGCATTAAAAGATTATACTGGTGTTGTTCTTTTAACAAGTCATGATCATGAGTTAATGCAAACCGTTGCTAATCGTATTATTGAACTAACGCCAAAAGGCTTTATTGATAAAAAAATGACTTATGATGAGTATTTAGAAAACGAAAGCGTGAAAGAACAACGTATTAAATTGTATGGTTCTTTAGCTTAATTAACTTTTATTCAGAAAATAGACCTGTCAGGTTTTTAAAACCTAACAGGTCTATTAAAATATTTTCTGTAACTTTCCATTCATAATCAGTTATAGATAAATGCGAATAGTCCTTTTTACTCTTTTTGTTTTAGCACTACACCAATTTGGGTTTGCTCAATTATCTGAGTCTGATAGTAAGCGCTTTTCGGAACTTGAGGATTCTTTAAAACATATAAAAGAAAGGGTTTTTTATAGTAAAAAAGAAGCAAATCGTTTTAATGCCAATAAGGAATTTTTAACATTATGGAATGTTATCTTAAAGGATGAAAAATCAATATTATATCCGTTTGATAGTTTAAAAAAGGATGTTGCTTTAGTTTATTCTCCTGATAAAAAGTTTAGAGTTATTACCTGGGATATGCGTAAAGAAGATCAAACCTATTTTTACTTTGGCTTTATACAAGTCAATAATTCTAAAACTATAAAAAAAGGATTTCTTAAAAAAGAAAAATCCACGCAATATGAAGTTTATCAATTACTTGATAAATCAAATACTATTAAAACACCCGAAAATTATATTTCAGATCCGAGCAAGTGGTTTGGAATGTTATATGTTGATGTTATAAAATCGCACGATGATTTTTATACGCTTATTGGTTGGGATGGTAACGATAAATTAACTCAGCGTAAATTTGTTGATATCTTAAGTTTTAAACCAGATGGTACGCCTACCTTTGGAAAAGATGTCTTTAAATTTCCGGGGAAGTTTGCTAAACGAATTATGTTTGAATACGCCAGCGAAGTATCTATGTCGTTAAAATATAATACCAGCAGAAAGCAAATTATTTTTAGTCATTTAGCACCCAATACTCCAGATCAGATGTTGGAAGGACAATTTCAGTATTACGGGCCAGATGGGAGCTTTGATGCTTTATCCATGAAAAAAGGAAATTGGGTTTATGATCCAGCAATTGATATTAGAAAAGATAAAGATAAAAGCGATAATGTTAAAAAACCTGAACCTGAAAAACAAACACCAATTTATAAACCTAAGTAAGTTAGAAAGTTTAGAGTTATAAAAGTTAATTAGTTTAGAAAGTTAATTAGTTTTAAAGATGAATAATATTTTACTCCTTTTCTTCTTTTTATTATGTTCAATATCATTTTTTGCGCAGGATGACGATGAATCTACATCTAAATTTTGTGTGGAAATAGATAATAAAAAAGCTTTAAAATTATACGAGAAAGCAACTGACAAAAAGAAATATAAAAAGCCTGAACGACTTGCTTTTTTGCGTGAGTGTTTGGAAATAGAGCCAGATTTTGCTGAAGCTAATTTAGCAATGGCTAGAGAAATTATTGTTCACTGCAAGTTAGAAAGCAAGCCCTTTGCTCCTGCAGTGCCATTTTTATTAAAAGCCATCGCTGTTTGTCCAAAAATTCACTCAGAACCTTATTACTACATAGGATTTAATTTTTATGAAGAAACAAAAAATGATTCGGCAATAAAATACCTGCAACAATTTGTGAAATTCAAAGATGATGATGATAAAAAATATGCTAAAGAATATGAAGGTCAATTATATCAAGCAAAAGAAATGATTAAGTATGCTAAAAAAGAAAGTGAACTTAAAAAGAGAATTGTACCATTTGCACCCAAAGTTGTAACAGGTGTTTCTACAAAAACAGATGAATATTTAGCATATATTTCACCTGATGATAAACTCTGTTTTTTTACACGAAAGGTGCCACTAAAATCGATGAATACTGTAAAAGCAATTGATGGAGAAAGAGAATTATTTATGGTTGCTAATCGCGATAATACCGGAGTTTTTAATACCGGAGAAGCAATGTCGCCGCCATTTAACACAACCGAAGATAATCAAGGTGGCTGCACTATTTCAATCGATAATAAGTTTTTGTATTTTGCAATGAGTCGATTTGAGGGAGGCTCGCAGCCAAATTGTGATATTTATGTTAGTCAAAATGACGAGGATACTTGGAGTGAAATTTCAAAAATAGGTGCAAATGTAAATCATCCGGTTTATTGGGACTCTCAACCAACTTTGAGTGCAGATGGAAATACTCTTTATTTTGCGAGCAACAGGCCGGGTGGCTATGGAGGAATTGATATTTATATCACTAAAAAAGATCCAAAAACAAAAATATGGGGCGTGCCGCAAAATGCTGGTCCAAAAATTAATACTGACGGCAATGAAAAAACACCTTTCATTCACTCGGATAGCGAAACCTTGTATTTTAGCAGCGATGGGCATTTTGGTTTTGGAGGAATGGACATTTTTCTTATTCGCAAAAATGATAAAGGAGAATGGATAGAAGCTGAAAATATTGGCTATCCAATCAATACAGAGGTGGATGATGTTGGTTTTTTTGTAAGTACAGATAGTAAAACAGGTTATTTCTTTTCATACGACGAAGGAAAAATGCGCGGAAAGGGCATTGGAAAATATGATTTATATTCTTTTGAATTATATAAAGAAGCTCGTCCACAAGAAACGACTTTTTTAAAAGGAGAAATTAAAGATAACTCCGGCAATAACATTGAAGGGGCAAAAGTGGAAATAACAAATACGGTGACAAAAGAAAAAACTTTAGCTGTAGTTGATTCAACCAAAGGAACATTTATGGTAGCGGTTAATTTAAAAAAGAAAGATGATTTGTTAATTACGGTAAAAAAAGATGATTATGCTTTTTCTTCCAAGATGGTTAGTGTTAAAGATGCTAGTTTTATTAACAAGCCAACACCTGTAAAAATTGAAATCAATGAGGCTAAAGAAGGAAGCTCTTTTGTGTTGAATAATTTATATTATACTACTAATTCAGCGGATTTAACAAAAGAATCTTTTATTGTTTTAGAATCTTTTGCAGAGTATTTAAAAGAGAATCCTAATATCAAAATCGAAATACAAGGTCACACAGATAATATTGGTGTAGTAAAGGCAAATGAGGCACTATCTGCAAATAGAGCTTACACCGTAAAAGCATTTTTAGAAGAAAAAGGCGTTAGCGGGAAAAATATTACAGCGAAAGGTTACGGTCCAAATAAGCCAATTGCCGATAATTCGAATGAGGAAGGTCGATCGAAAAATAGAAGGACGGAAATACTAATTATCAGCAAATAATTTCCTTCTTTAAATAAAAGTTATACCAAATAGATTTATTACAAGGTCCAATTATGGTGGTCATGCTGAACTTTATTTAGCATCGCAGAGACCCTGAATCAAGTTCAGTGTGACTAATTGTCTTTGACTATCTATTACTTATAAATGGTATTACTACTCAGGTATTGCAATAGGACGCAGATAACACAGATAGCTTATGATTAAATATGATTTTTCATCTATTTTTCTAATAAATTTATGATAAAATAAGTTTTTTTATTCGCATTCATCATAATCATCAGCGGCCTCAGCGTTCTATTTATTTGTTATCTGCTTAGTAGTTCCAAATAAAGTTTTAAATTGCTTTTATTAATTCATTCCAAACTGTATCATCTGTTTTGGGTTTACAAGTAATACTAATAGGTTCTAATTTAATTGGATGAATAAATTCTGTTTTATAAGAATGTAAATGAATAAATGGCGTTTGGTTAGACCTATCAAAACCGTATTTTAAATCACCTTTTATTGGGCAACCAATTGCCGATAACTGCGCACGTATTTGATGATGACGACCAGTATATAAATTTATTTCTAGTAAATGATAGTTAGATATTGAGGCTATTAAAGTGTACGATAATTCTGCTTTAAGTGCTCCCGATTTTTCTGTAGCAAATGCTTTTGATGTATTTGTTTTTTCATTTTTAATCAAGTAATGCGTCAATCTTTCAGTAATATGAGGTGGTTTATTTTTTACCACAGCCCAATAAGTTTTTTGAATGGTTTTATCTCTAAATAATTCATTTATACGAGACAATGCTTTACTGGTTTTTGCAAAAATAACAATACCACTAACTGGTCTATCTAAACGATGACATACACCACAAAAGACATTTCCCGGTTTATTATCCCTTTGTTTAATATAATTTTTTACCTTTTCAGATAAAGGCATGTCGCCTGTTTTGTCTCCTTGAACAATTTCAGATGCTTTTTTATTAATAATAATAAGGTGATTATCCTCATATACTATTTGCGATGGCAAAATTGTTTCGGCGGCGAGGAACATCATCAGTTAATTAAAAATTAATTTAAATTCTAACCGTCTATTCTCTGCATGCTCATCATCGCTGCAAATAGAACCATTGCCGCAATTATTAATTAGTTTTGATTCACCGTACCCCTTTGCTATTATTCTAGTAGCATTAATGCCTTTACTTACTATATATAATTTAGAGGCATCAGCCCTTTGCTGACTTAACTTTAAATTATATGCATCAGCACCTTTGCTATCACTATGAGCACTTAATTCAACACTAAAGCTATTATTACTTAACATGGCTAAAACAACTTTATCTAATGTTAATTGAGACTGCGGCTGAAGCTCGGCTTTATTAAATTCAAACAAAATATTTTCAGTAATTGTTTCACTTTTGCCTGACTTGCTTTTTATGTTCATTTCCCTCTCTATTAATTCTAACCAAGGATCTTCTGCATCAAGGGTTGATAATTTACTTTGTTCGGTTAGCAGTGGTTTATAGTTAAATTTCTGCCCCTTAATATGCGATACCATTTTAATTAAATTATCATCGTTGCTGAATACGAGTATATTACTAAAAGCCTCTAAAATATTTTTTTCATCATCAACTGTTATTAAAAACTGTTTTGTGTATGGCGCATGTTTAAAAGAAAAATCACCCTCTTTATTAGTTGTTGCTGAATCTATAGTTAAATATTTATCATTAAGTAATAATACTTTTATATTTGAAAGAGGATTGTTTTTATTATCGCCGCATAAGCGCCCTTTAACATTCATTTTAATTTCCGAATCATCCGTTATCAAATCATTAAAAGCTGTATTTGCTAATGCAATAAACTTGTAAACAAATTTTTTATTTGCAACAGAATCTAATTGTTTAATAAATTTATCCTTCAAACTAAAGATATTGAACGTGTAATTTGGCTCCAAATCTGCATCATCAAAAGCAATAGAGTAATTTTCTCCAGGTACAATTTCAGAAAACAAGAAATTTCCTAATATATTAGTTTGCGTTTTATTTACTATTTCATTTTTGCCATTTAATAAATAAACTTTTTTGTTAGAGGCGATTTTTTTCTCGGCACCTTTTATAGCAATTAACTTTCCAGAAATATTATAATTAAACTCATTATCTTTTAATTTACTAAAAAGATTATTTTCTGCATTCTTACTAAATGTGTGTAAATTTCCGTTCGCATTAGAAATAGCAATTTTCTCTAATGAACTATTTTGAATTTTAACTTTATGATTGTTTGGATTTTCTGTTGAATTTAAAATGACAGATATAGAAGCAGCTTGAGAAGAATCAACTCCTTGAAATACAAATTTACCGCTATTTGTTGTTTGCGATGTAGCTATAATTTCACCTTTACTATTTAAAAGTGAAAGTGGTTTGTTTTTTATGGGTGTATGCTTATCGTTATCCAAACTAAGTTTACCGGCAAGCTGCATGAATTCTTTTAATTTTCCAGTAGTTAAAATAGGAATGATTGTATCTTTCTGTTTAGCTTGAACATTTTCTATTACTTTAATTGGTTGATTAACTCTTTTAATAAAATTATTTTTATATGCTATATCATCTACAAATCTTGATTTCCCATCAAATAAGATAACATGAAAGGGTTGACTAAATTGAGAGGTATCAATAACTGAAGAATTCTTTTCAAAAAACGGAATATCAATTGCGTAGGTCATTTTATAAAAACGTTTATCTTCAGGAACATTTGCAGCATAAACTTTTAAAAACATAGTTTGACACAATGGATTAATAAAATAAATCTCATAATCGCTTCCAAATGCCAAAACAGTTTTAAAATTATTACTTTCTTTAGTATCAAATTCTGAAATTAATTTTGCGCCACTTAAAATTTTTATTTTAGTATTATATAATGGCTTATTATTTAAGTAATTTTTACAAACAAATTTTAAATCACCGTCATCTTGAGCGCTTGTTATAAAATTTGCACTAATTAAAAAAGCAATTAATAGGTTTTTTAAATTTTTCATACTAAAAATTAATTTAATTAAGGGAATTATTGATAATAGAAATAATTTCATTACAACAATTCTCTATCGTTGATGAGTTATATTGATTTATAGATAAAATTAAAACGACCGTATTTAATTTACCATTAACCATGTAATACTTATCTAATGCTTTTTTTAATTTCCTTAAGTAATCCTGTTTCAAATTTTTCTCAATTTCTCTCCCTCTATTTTGGATGTTATCTAACAATAAATTTGTATGAGTATCTAAATACACAATTAAATTTGGTGTTGGAATAGTTTTTTTAAGTGGGCTAAAATGTTTTTTAAAAAATGTAAAATCTTTCGAAGATAAATTAGCCTTTGCAAAACATAAACATTTATCAAAGTGGAAATCGCTTACGGTAATTATGTTTTTATTAATTTCTTTAAAATAATTAATTAGTTGCTTTTGACGATCAATTAAAAATGAATATTCTGTTGGAAAAGCAAATGTTGACCTATCTTTATAAAACAATGGTAATAGTGTATTCTCTTCAAATTGTTCAGGTAAATAAGTAGCTTTTATTTTTTTTGCTAATGCTTTAGCTATGGTGCTTTTTCCAGATCCAATATTACCTTCTATACAAATAAACATACTTAATTCTTAAATTTATATGGTGTCACTTTTAATGTATCATTGCATTCAATCAACAAATTAAAGATAGAGTTATTTAAAACAGGATGCAAATAGTTTGGCGCAATTTCGGTTAATGGAATTAAAACAAATTTCCTTAAATGCAGCCGTGGGTGAGGAACAATTAGTTGTGGGGAATTAATAATTTCGGAGTTAAAAAAAAGTATATCAATATCAATTACACGAGGCACATAAGTTGCATTTAAAATTCGTTCTCTACCTAATTCTTTTTCAATTAATAATAATTTATTAATTAATTCAATAGAATTTAAATTTGTTTTAACTGCAATACATTGATTTAAATAAGCTTGTTGATTTTCTACTCCCCAAGCTTCTGTTTCGTATATATTTGATTTTATAGTAATCTCGCCAACTTGATGAGCAATTTTAGATATTGCAAGCTCAATGGACTTTTCTCTATCCTCAATATTACCGCCTAAACATAAATACGCAACGTTCATATAATTATCTGTAAAAATAGCAGAAAGAACTCTAATTTTGACGAATAGTATATTTATTTACTTTAATTCATTGTACTTTTCATTATAAAAATATATAAATAGTCCTATTTGGCAAAATACAAGTACAAACCTAAACCATCCCGAATCAAGTTCGGGACAAGTTATGAAAACTAAAAAACAATAATTATCTGCGTATGAAACAATTTTTTGGAGCATTTTTCGGCTCATGTTTAGGGATTTTGGTGACGGGAGTGGTAATAACAATAATTATTATTGCTTCGGTTGCAAGTTTATTTTCTGATGCTATAAAAATGAAAACTACTCACTCTGCTGTGGTCAAAGAAAACACAGTTTTACGAATTAATTTAAATGCCGATATAAAAGAACGTGGCGTTAATAATCCTTTTGGAGATTTAGACTTAGGACCATTTATGCCAAAAAGTACTATTGGATTAAATGATATTATTCAAAGTCTAAAAAACGCAAAAACAGATGCAAATATTAAAGGTATTTATTTAGAGGTTAGCGATCCAGAAGCAGGATTTGGAACAATAGAAGAAGTTCGACAGGCTTTATTAGATTTTAAAACATCCGGTAAATTTATATACGCGTATTCTGAAGGGTATTCTCAAAAAGCCTATTATTTGGCTAGCACTGCCAATAAATTATACTTAAATCCACAAGGTAGTTTAGAAATAAAGGGTTTAAGTTCTCAAATTATGTTTTACAAAAAAATGTTAGAGAATCTAAATGTTGAAGTTCAAATTTTTAGACATGGTAAATTTAAAAGCGCCATTGAGCCATTTATGTTAGATAAAATGAGTGACGCAAATAGAGCACAAGTTGAAATCTATTTAGGTTCATTATGGAGTCATATGATTTCTGGAATAGGAAAAAGTAGAAATGTATCAGTCAACGAAATTAATGATATGGCCAACAACCTTTCAATTAGAAATCCTGAAGATGCTTTAAAATACAAGTTAGTTGATGCCTTAAAATATGAAGATGAAGTTTTTAGCGACATCAAAAAAAATATGCATTTAAACGAAAGTGATAAAATTAGTTTCATGACATTAGATGATTATTCAAAATCAGCTGCTGCCGAAGAAACTTCGAAAGATAAAATTGCCATTATTTACGCTGTGGGAGAAATTGAAAGCGGCGAAGGTGATGACGATAAAATTGGAAGCGCACGCATAGCGAAAGCCATTAGAGACGCTCGTTTGGACAAAACAATTAAAGCAATTGTATTTCGTGTAAATTCGCCGGGAGGAAGTGCTTTAGCAAGTGATGTAATTTGGAGAGAAACAGTTTTAGCGCAAAAAACAAAGCCATTTATTGTATCAATGGGCGATGTTGCAGCAAGTGGCGGTTACTATATTAGTTGTGCAGCCGATAGGATTTTTGCTCAACCTAACACCATTACTGGTTCTATTGGAGTATTTGGTATGATTCCGAATGCACAAAAAGCTTTATCTGAAAAATTAGGAATTACAGTTGATACAGTGAATACAAATAAGCATAGCGATGTAGGGACTATTTTAAGAGGCGTGACCTCTGAAGAATTTGATTATGTTCAACAAAGTGTTGAAAATATTTATGATGTATTTATTTCAAAAGTAGCATTAGGTCGAAAAACATCTAAAAATAAAATTGATAGTATTGGTCAAGGTAGAGTTTGGAGCGGAGCAGATGCTATTAAAATTAATTTAGTTGATGAATTAGGAGGGATCAAAGATGCTATTGCTTTTGCTGCAAAAAAAGCCAAATTAAGTAGTTTTAAAACAATAGACATGCCAAAGCAAAAAGATCCATTACAAGATTTATTAGATAATACAAAAGATGAAATGGAAACTCGTGCCATGAAAACAAATTTGGGCGAACAGTATATTTATATAAAACAAATAAAAAATACGCTTAACCTAAAAGGTATTCAAGCGCGCTTACCTTATGAAATGATTATTGAGTAATTAATTTTTATACTATTTTTTTAATGGATTGAAAATTAATTGGAAAATATAAATTAATAAAAAGCTAGCAGTTCAATCTAAAAGTTAGTCTTAAGTGGAGGAACGATGCGGTAAGTCGAAAAACGCTTTATTAGAAAAAAAATAGTTATTATTCGTTTTACTCAATATCTTCCGATTGCTTAGTTCTTTTAGCTTTAAAGCTTATTTGACGACTAACAGCAATAACTATACCTCTATTGTAAACTTGAAGAGAAGCTCCCGGTAATTGTTTTCGAATAGGAAGAAGTGAGTGGATCAATCGCAATCCTACAAGCCATTTTTCATTAAATACATAACCAGCACCTAGATTAAAAGTAAAATCTTTATTACTAAAGGGATAAAGGTCTGTTTGGAAAGGAAACGCTGCTCTGTCTGTATATTCTCCAGTATTGATTAATGCTGCTAATGCCGGACCAAATTCAAAGTAACCCATTTTTTTGTTATATTGAAAGAGGATTGGGACTTCAAAGTAAGATAGACGTAAAAAATAATCGCCATAACCTTGACGGACTCCGCCAGTTCCTTTGCCAATTTCATATAGTTCAGCCTGCATAGTCCAATTTTTACTTATTTTTATCTGAACCCACATTCCACCCATCAAGGCAGGTTTTGGATGTGTTTTTACGGGGCAGCCTGCAATAGTATGCATTCCTAAACCTAATTTAAGCCCAAATTTACATTGAGTTTTTAATTTAGATTGAGACCAAACATTAAGGCAAATAATTGACATTACAAAAAAAATGAAAAGCTTGTTCATTCTTGATGAACGGAATTGTAATATAAAAATTGTACTAATAACTTTGTTAATAGCCTTTCGGCAGGCAATATTTCAAATCAAAACCGTTGCTTAGTCAAAAACGTTAATGATCTTTTTTTTTGTTCTTGTAAATAGAAAATAATATCACAAAAAAAAGACAATCTTAGTGGATTGTCTTTTTTTTATAATGAAAGAGAAAAATTATTTTACTTGATCAACAACTGCTTTAAAAGCTTCAGGATGATTCATTGCTAAATCAGCTAATACTTTACGATTTAAGTTGATGTTCTTAGCGTTTACTTTTCCAATAAATTCGCTGTAACTCATTCCATACTGACGCACACCTGCATTAATACGTTGTATCCATAATGAACGCATTGTACGCTTTTTATTTTTACGATCGCGGTAAGCGTAAGTTAAACCTTTTTCTAGAGTATTTTTGGCAATAGTCCAAACATTACCTCTAGCACCCCAATAACCTTTTGTTAAAGCTAGGATTTTCTTTCTGCGAGCTCTACTCGCTACGTGATTGACTGAACGTGGCATTTCTTTTTAATTTTTGATTTTACGTGGCTAATTTTTAGCGCTTTTAAAACGTAGTTTCTGGTTAATTTAATAACCTTTGCACTCGGGTTAATCTGAAAGATTACATTGCTAATAAAAACTTGATGTTATTCATATCACGCTCATGTACTAAGCCTGATTTGGTTAACGCACGTTTTCCTTTAGTTGTTTTCTTAGTCAAGATATGACTTTTGAAAGCATGTTTTCTTTTGATTTTGCCGGTCCCAGTAACAGAGAATCTCTTCTTTGCACTAGAGTTTGTTTTCATTTTTGGCATTTTTATTTATTTATTTATTGTTAGTACTCTAATTCAATTATTGTTATTAAAACCTATTATTTACCTACTTTTTTAGGTGCAAGAACCATTAACATTTTCTTACCTTCTAATACCGGCAATTGTTCTGCCTTACCCCACTCTTCTAATTCAGAGGCAAAACGAAGTAATAAGATTGTTCCTTGCTCTTTAAACACAATTTCTCGTCCTCTAAAAAAAACAAATGCTTTTACTTTACAGCCATCTTGTAAAAACTTCATCGCATGATTTTTCTTAAATAAATAATCATGTTCATCAGTATGCGGTCCAAAGCGAATATCTTTAACAACTACTTTAGAAGCTTTTGCTTTAACTTCTTTAGCTTTCTTTTTTAGTTCATACAAAAACTTACCATAGTCAATAATTTTGCATACAGGCGGATCAACATTAGGGGCAATTTCCACTAAATCTACTCCAAGGTCCTCAGCCATTTTAATAGCTTCTTCAATTGGATAAACACCAGCTTCAATATCGTCACCAACTACACGCACTTTGGGGGTGTTGCGTATATTTTTATTTATTCTGTGCGCATCTTCTCTAACACCTGGACGTTTAAATCCTTCTCGCAATCCACGAGGGCGCTTAAATTCTGGTGGCTTTTGCCCCGGCACAACAGTACCAGGTTTAATAGGCCCAGTATTTTTATTGTTGTTGTTTATTGGTTTCTTGAAAACGCTAATAATGACCTCCGCTTTTAATTATTAATTTATTGTTTTTTGTTTAAAATCATTGTCAATGGTTGTTTGAATAAGTTTGGCAAAGTTTTCAATGGTCATTGTTCCTATATCTCCTTTACCATGTTCTCTCACTGCAACTGTTCCATCTTCAGCTTCTTTTTCGCCAACAACAAGCATAAACGGCACTTTGTTTACCTCGTTATCACGAATTTTCTTGCCTATTTTTTCATTCCTATCATCAACAAGGCCGCGAATATCGGAAATATTTAACAATTCTAAAACTTTTTTTGCATAATCGTTATATTTTTCGCTAATCGGCAAAATAGCAACTTGATCTGGGGTTAACCACAATGGAAAATTACCACCACAATGCTCAATTAAAACAGCTATAAAACGCTCCAAAGATCCAAATGGCGCTCTGTGAATCATTACAGGACGATGTTTTAAATTATCCGACCCAGTATATTCCAATTCAAAACGCTCAGGTAAATTATAATCAACCTGAATTGTTCCGAGTTGCCATTTACGACCAATTGCATCTTTTACCATGAAATCTAATTTAGGTCCGTAAAATGCTGCCTCACCTGTTTCAACAACCGTGCGTAATCCTTTTTTTGCTGCAGAATCTATAATAGACTGCTCAGCTAATTGCCAATTAGCATCTGTACCAATGTATTTTGTTTTATTGTCGGGATCTCGTAACGAAATTTGTGCGGTATAATCTTTAAAATCTAAAGCGTTAAATACATATAATACCAAATCTATTACTTTTTCAAATTCTTCTTGAACTTGATCAGGACGAACAAATAAATGGGCGTCATCTTGAGTAAATCCACGAACGCGTGTTAAGCCATGCAATTCACCTTTTTGCTCGTAACGATAAACTGTTCCAAACTCTGCATAACGCACTGGCAAATCTTTATACGATTTTGGAGAAGATTTATAAATTTCACAATGATGTGGACAATTCATTGGTTTTAAGAAAAATTCTTCCCCCTCATGAGGTGTTTTTATTGGCTGAAAGGAATCGGCACCATATTTTTCATAATGACCTGAACAAACATATAATTCTTTTTGTGCGATGTGAGGAGTAACAACCGGTAAATAACCTGCTTTAGTTTGCGCTTTTTGCATAAACTGTATTAAGCGTTCACGCAACATGGCACCTTTTGGCAACCATAATGGTAAGCCTGCTCCCACTTTTTCAGAGAATGTGAATAATTCTAATTCTTTTCCTAATTTTCGGTGATCACGTTTTTTAGCTTCTTCTAATAAAACTAAATATTCTTTTAGTTCCTTATCTTTTGGAAAAGCAATACCATAAATACGCGTTAACATTTTATTTTTTTCGTCACCTTTCCAATAGGCACCGGCAATACTTAAAACTTTAACAGCTTTAATAAATCCAGTATTGGGAATATGAGGGCCACGACACAAATCTGTAAAATTACCTTGTGTATACAAAGTAATATTGCCATCATCTAAACGCTCTAACAAATCTAATTTATAAGAATCATCCTTTTCAGTAAAATAGTTGATTGCGTCCGCTTTACTAATTTCTTTGCGGATAAAGACATTGCTTTGACGAGCCAATTCTAACATCTTAGCTTCAATTTTTTCAAAATCAGAAGGTGTTAAAACTTCGCCGTTTAAATCAACATCATAGTAGAAACCTGCTTCCAAAGGCGGACCAACCCAAAATTTTACATTTGGATAAAGAGCCTCTAAAGCTTCTGCTAGTAAATGAGCTGATGAATGCCAAAGTGTATTTTTTCCTTCATCATCATTCCAAGTTAATAAACTCAATGTGCTATTGTCGTTAATAGATGTACTTGCATCTACAATTACATTATTAAGTTTTGCTGCTAGCACATTTCGTGCTAATCCTTCGCTAATGCTTGTTGCAACTTGCATTGCTGTGATTCCTTTTTCGTACTCACGAATTGAACCATCGGGTAGAGTTATTTTTATCATATATTTTCCCCACTTACAACGTGGGCTTTAAATTTGGATGTCAAATATACTAGATTTTGTTAATTTTATGCAAATACAAATTAAATAAATAGTTTGAAGTAGATTACTATTTAATAATTTAACAAATATTCCAAATTAAATGTTTAAACATCTAATGTTATGACTTATATTTGTGAAATATTATAAATTTTACAAAAAAATAAAGTCAATTTATGAAAACAACTTTTAAAACGTTAGTCTCAATTGCAGTAATTTCTGCAAGTGCAAAAGCACAAACAAACTGGAATGTAGATGCTTCTCATAGTAAATTAGGATTTGCAGTTACACATATGATGGTCAGTGAAACCGAAGGTAAATTTAAAGTTTATGAAGGAAAAGTTTCTTCTGTAAAAACAGATGCAGATTTTACTGATGCTAAAATAGATTTTTCGTTAGATGCTGCTAGTATAAATACTGATGACGAAAAAAGAGATGGCCATTTAAAAAGTCCTGACTTTTTTGATGTTGCAAAATTTCCAAAAATTACATTTGTGAGTAAATCAATGAAAGCTGGTAAAGTAAAAAATACTTATACATTAGTTGGCGATTTAACAATGCATGGAGTAACTAAATCAGTTACTTTAAATGCAATCGGAGCATCAAAAATTGTTAAAGATCCTTATGGAATGGAGCGTTATGCCTTTAAAGTAACTGGTTCAATTAATCGTAAAGATTTTGGTTTAGCTTGGAATGCAGTTTTAGAAGCTGGTGGAGTTGCTGTTAGTGAAGATGTAAGATTAGATATCAATATAGAAATTACAAAGGCAAAGTAGGTTTGAGTGAAACAAGAAAAAAAATTAGTACACTAATTTTTTAGCTGATTAATGACAAAAAAGTTTAGTGAAAGCATTCGCTAAACTTTTTTTATTGTTCTTAAATCTGCAAACCAAAGAGTAAAATTTATTTATTTTTTAGGTCAAATTAAATTTTCAGAATATCTCTACTGATATATAATTAAAATTACTTCACTCTAGAAAGCAAATTAACATGTCCTGTTTTTTTAAGGTTAGTTCCTGAAATAGAAAGCACTTCTGCCTGATAAACATAAACCCCTTGTTCACATAATTGTCCATTTTTTTTACCATCCCAGCCTATTGTATCTCCGTTACTTTTAAATACTAAATTTCCCCACCTATCAAAAATAGTTAAGCGCATTTCAGTAATACCATAGCCAACCGGAAGAAATAATTCGTTGTTTTTATCGCCGTTTGGAGTAAAGGCATTTGGTATAAAAACGTCCCAATCTTTAGTGACGGCAACGCAAATATCATCCGTTGTTCTGCAGCCAAAATTATTGATTCCTTCTAATGTATAACATATGTTATCCTGAGGATTTACAGTGAGGGAATAACAATAATTACAACTCAATGGTATACCATCGGGAGATAAAAAGCCGACGCTAGTATTACCTGTTCCAAATAAAACCAATGTATTATCAATATTTATTGTTGTATCTGATCCTGCATTTATTATCGGTAAAGGATTTACAATTACCTCTAATGTTTCAGTTGCGGCGCAATTAATATTGACAGCAGTTACGGTATAAATAAAAGTCCCAGAACCATTTGGACTTAAATTGGTAGATGCAGCGTAAGGATTAGTCAATCCTATTGTTGGGCTCCATGTATACGTATTTGCTCCAACTGCATAAATAGTGCTTGATTGTCCTTCACATATTACAATTTGAGGACTTACTGTAATTGTAGGGACTGGTAGTATAGTTACTTGAACCGTGTTAGATGATGTGCATAAAAAAGAAGCCGTACCTGTTGATCCTATCACGTTATATATAGTAGATAAAGCGGGCGTTGCAATTGTAGAACTGCTATTTGGATTAGTAATAGTACTTGCGGGAGACCAAGTGTAATTTGATGCTCCAAAGGCAGAAAGTGTAGAGGTTTGTCCGGCACATATAGATGACGGATTTGCTATTGCACTAATTGTTGGTGTTGAAACAACCGATAATGTTGTAGTAGTTGAACTCAAGCAACCAAATGCATTTGTTCCCGATACAGAATATACTGTGGTTGTAATTGGATTAGCATTTACATTAGAACCATTAGTAGAACTTAAAGTTGCAGCAGGCGACCAAGTATAAGTAGTTGCTCCGCTAGCTGATAAAGCAGAAAAATTACCACTGCAAATAATAGATGGACTACTAACGATTGATAAAGTTGGATTTATTGTTAATGTGACCATAACTTCTGCTGAATTTGTGCACGTATTTGTTGCACCAATAACCGTATAAGTTGTTGTACTTATGGGAGAAGCAATAACAGCACTTCCATTTACAGAACTTAAATTTAAACTTGGCGACCAAGTGTAAGTTGATGCGCCTCCCGCTGTTAAAGTTGCAGCAGCTAAAGGACAAATAGTCAAATTAGGAGAGATTGTCATAGCTGGTAAAGAGTTAACAGCTATTGTGGCTGTTGTTAGACTAATGCAGCCATTTGAATCTGTTCCTACAATCGTATAATTTTCTGTAGATGCAGGAGTTCCTGTTACTACCGAACCAGTTCCAGCACTCAAATTAGCACTTGGAATCCAACTATAGGTTGAGGCTCCATTTGCTATTAAAGTTGCTGTTTGCTGTCCCACACAAATAGTTGAGCTATTTACAGTGATGTTAGGTA
The DNA here is from genome assembly GCA_021740825.1 of Bacteroidia bacterium. Lineage (GTDB taxonomy): Bacteria > Bacteroidota > Bacteroidia > B-17B0 > Aurantibacillaceae > UBA4416. The sequence goes on from JAIOZA010000044.1 coordinate 17,868, forward strand.
TTGTATTAACATTAATAGTAGCTGTTGCACTTCCAAAACACCCATTTGCATCTACACCACTAATAGTGTAATTTTCAGTTGTATTAGGTGTTCCTGTTACTAAGGAACCAGTTGCAGTGCTTAAATTAGTGTTAGGTGTCCAACTATAGGTTGATGCACCGTTAGCCGTTAAAGTCGCTGTTTGTTGTCCAGCACAGATGGTAGAGCTATTTACTGTTATAGTAGGATTTAAGTTGATATTAACAGTGCTATTGATCGAAGCTGTGCAAGATCCAATGGCGCCAAGAACAGAATAAACAGTAGTTGTGTTTGGATTGGCAACGACCACAGTTCCTGTTGATGAACTTAAATTTGTGTTTGGACTCCATGTATAATTTAATGCTCCGGTTGCAGTTAAGGTTAACGAACTTGCTGAACATATTGAGCCACTATTAACACTTAAAGTTGGTGTGGTTGTTACATCCACAGTACTAGTAGCTATAGCTGTGCAAGATCCATTAGAGCCAAGAACAGAATAAATAGTAGTTGTGTTTGGATTGGCCACGACCACACTTCCTGCAGATGAACTTAAATCCGTTGTTGGACTCCACGAATAATTTGTTGCTCCGTTTGCAGTTATGGTTAACGAACTTCCTGAACATATTGAGCCACTATTAACACTTAAAGTTGGAGTAGTTGTTACATCCACAGTACTAGTAGCTATAGCTGTACAAGATCCATTAGCACCAAGAACAGAATAAACAGTAGTTGTGTTTGGATTGGCAACGACCACACTTCCTGTAGATGAACTTAAATCCGTTGCTGGACTCCACGAATAATTTAATGCACCGTTTGCAGTTATGGTTAAAGAACTTCCTGAACATATTGATCCGCTGTTAACACTTAAAGTTGGTGTGGTTGTTACATCCACAGTACTAGTGGCTATAGCTGTGC
>JAIOZA010000010.1 GCA_021740825.1 Bacteroidia bacterium
TATAAAGGTTGGCATCTTTATCTGCACATACATAGTAAGATGCTGATTTGAATGCGTTGGTAACGTTTAAATTATTATCAATGGTTAAAATATTAGGCCCAGTATTAGCAATGGTTACACCATCTATTACATTATTGGCTGTACTATTTCCAATAGTTAAATACATAGTGTTGTTTAAATCGCTACTCACTAAATATGGATTTATGTAATTAGTACCACCAAAATTTTTATATGTTGTTACATTTAAACTTGTATCCATTTTCACGAAATAATATTTATCATAATCATTTAATGTTGTTAATGTATTAGAGCCTACTGTTACAATTGCTGACGAACTGCCAGAAGAATTTGAGGTTCTTCCAAAATATATTAAAGAAGAATTAGGTTGTATTTTCAAATCAAATTCGCGATCATCTTCAGTACTAAAGATTAATGATTTACTAAGTATTATTCCTGTAGTATCTAATTTTAAAATCGCTACATCTGCAGCACTTGTTGAATTATTAGAAAATGAATGGCCGTCGTATATAAAATTACCTGCAAAAGCAGATGATGCATATAACTTGTTTTTTGAATAATATAAATGATTAATACTTAAGCCATTGTATGGCATCGTGCCATCATAGTTTTGTTTGGACCAAATGGAGCTGCCACTAGCATTTAGTTTCATTAAATAACTTCCCTTGCCTAGATTAATACCCGCAAAGTTTGCTGCTAAACCAGAACCTATACTCAAATAAATATTATCAAGTTCATCTGTAGTAATTGCTTTAATGTAATTATCAGCTACAGTCATGCCATTGTTCATATCTGCTTTGGTTTTAACCCATAGCAACTGTCCTGTTTTGCTGTATTTAGCTAAAAAAGTTTGATGGCTAAGGGCAGATAAGGTTTGTGTTCCAAATGCCATAGTACCGCAATTACAAAAGTATCCTGCTACCAGTAAATTTCCAGTATTATCAGTAGTTAAATTAGTACTACGTGCCCCATAATTGCAACCGCAGCCTGCCATTGGCTTAATTTCACTTACCCAAGTTGGGCTACCATTGCTGGTATCAACCCCAAACACTAACATGGGTTTGTAATAACCTGTAGCTGAATAAGTAGTCCCTGATCCAATGTCAACTGTTTGCCCATAGTAGCTACAAACTCCATAGGCATTGCCTTTTAAATCGCTATATATGGAACCTAAAATTCCTAAATTATCGCTTTTATATTCTTTGCTCCATTTTACTGTAGGTTGAGCTGTAATTAATAAAGCCACATTAAAAATTAAAATTATAAGAATTAGTTTTTTCATTAGGTATTTTTTATTGAATAACTTACTTGTTTGAAATTTATTGCTTAATAAACTTAACTGTTTTGCTAATACTCTTATTTTGTATGGTAAAAAAATACATTCCCGCTGAAAGATCAGACAAATTAATTTGTGAAGTAAAAGCAGTAGTAAAAACAACTTGCCCTAAATAGTTTTTAATTTGAATTGTTGAGTTTTGTAATTGGTTATGTTCATTAACAATATTTAAAATTGAATTTGTTGGGTTGGGGTAAATTTTTATATTGATATCTGTATCTAATTCATTTAGGTCAAGTGGATTATTCCATTTTGCTATGTAATTTGCAGGTGCTCCGCCAGCAACAGTAAACGATCCTCCAACAAATAAATCACCATTATGAGCTGCCATTGCCTCAACAGTTCCATTTACCCCAGTACCTAGAGCCGACCAGTTTGCCCCATCCCATTTAGCAATATGATTAGCTGAAATACCACCCGCCATTGTGAAAAATCCACCCGCATAAAGCGCTCCATTATATACAACAAGTGAATATACATTTGAATCCAAACCTGAACCAACAGCAGACCAGTTTGTCCCGTTCCATTTGGCAATGTTATTAGCGGAAACACCACCTGCAATCGTAAAGCGGCCACCTGCATAAAGCTCTCCATTATATACAACTAATGCCGAAACACCAGAAGTATTCATCCCTGAACCTACAGTCGCCCAGCTTGTTCCATTCCATTTAGCAATATAACCTGCAGAAACTCCTCCAGCTGTTGTAAACCCTCCTCCCGCATATAACTCATTATTAAATACCGCCAAAGCCCATACATAAGAATCCATTCCTATAGATGTTAAAGCTGACCAATTAACTCCATTCCATTTGGCAATGTATTGTGCATTGTTTCCTCCGGCTGTGCCAAAATCCCCACCTGCATATAATTCGGAATTATAATCTGCTAAAGCATAAACAAATCCAGGGCCGTTACCTTGGTAGTGAATCATACCTGTTCCTAGAGTTGACCACGCTGCTCCGTTCCAACTGCCAATTCCTCCAGCAGATGTTACTCCCCCAGCAGAACTAAACAATCCCCCGACTATAAGCACACCATTATATGCTAGTGAAGTTTTAACCCTCCAGTCCATACCTGCTCCAACAGGCGACCACGCACTTCCATTCCAGCTCGCAATATAATTTGCAACATTCCCACCAGCCATAGTAAAATTACCGCCGGCATAAAGTTCATTATTATAAGAAGATAAGGTGAAAACATAATTATTTACTCCTGTTCCAACAGGCGACCATGTTTGAGAGAAATTACTATACCAACACGCAATCACTAAAAAACTTAATGTAAATATCCGAATTGTTCTCATGTTATAAAGTATTAAAAGAATTAATAAATCTTATATTTTATTCCTATAGTCGGATATATTAATTTTTGAAATTGAATTATATATCCTAGTTGACCATTATCATAATATGGATCACTCTCATTTGAGTAAACATTTAGAATACCATATGTGCCATTAATAGAAAAACAAAATAACATCTTTTTTGATAATAACCTTGAATAAGTAAACCTGATATTACCATAAAAAGCAAAGCCTTTATTAATCCTATCTACTTTATGATTTTTGACTAATGAAATCATACTCGTATCAGCATTATTAAAAGTTGAATTTGTTTTAAAAAACGAACTTACAACTATATCTGTTTTTAAATTATAGATAAAACTACTAGTAATGGCAAAATTATTTTTTTTGCGCCAAACATTATAACCTATTCCAGTACCAATTTGAAGATAATTATATTTTACTATTTGATATATCTCAAAATACTTATAAATAGGAGCATTATGGGAGCCATCATTCAACTGGTATCCTCTCAACAAATAAGAGTTACCTTTGAACTCATTTTTTAAATAGTTTGTAAACAAATTTAGTGTAAAATGGTTAAAGTTGAAATCTAAATTAAAATTATAAAATATTTTATTTTTGGAGTTTGATTGATAAGAATTTGGTTGTGAGACATCATTTTTATAACCGAGGCGATTATGTAAAGGCGAACCAAAAGAAAAAGACGCATACATGTTTTTTTGTTTACGATTTCCAATTGTGTCTGTTTGTCCAATACAAGATACATAACAAATAAAAAAAACACTAATGCTATATATTAATTTAAAATATTTCCTCATTGGTTAAGTATTTAAATTTTATTATTTACGCGTCATTTGATTTCTTCAATTTATCGCTTAATAAACTTAACTGTTTTGCTACTACTCTTATCTTGTAAAGTTAAAAAATACATGCCCGCTGAAAGATTTTGCAAATTAATTTGTGAAGTAAAAGGAGTAGTAAAAACCACTTGCCCTAAATAATTTTTGATTTCAATAGTTGCGTTTTGTAATTGGTTATGTTCATTAACAATATTTAAAATTGAATTTGTTGGGTTTGGGTAAATTTTTATAGTGCTTGTTTTGTTGCCATTATTATCAATGCCTGTTACCAAAGGACCTAACTTAACCATGAATTGAGACCATGGCTGTGGACCGCTTGGACTAAAACTTGTATTAAATGCATTAATAGTAACAGATGCAGAACTTGTGGTTGTATAAAGGTTGGCATCTTTATCTGCACATACATAGTAAGATGCTGATTTGAATGCGTTGGTAACGTTTAAATTATTATCAATGGTTAAAATATTAGGCCCAGTATTAGCAATGGTTACACCATCTATTACATTATTGACTGTACTATTTCCAATAGTTAAATACATAGTGTTGTTTAAATCGCTACTCACTAAATATGGATTTATGTAATTAGTACCACCAAAATTTTTATATGTTGTTACATTTAAATTGGTATCTAATTTTACAAAATAATATTTACTTTGAGTGTTTATAGTACTATAAGTATTTGTACCAACACTAATTAAAGCTGATGACGTTCCTGAAATATTATATGCTTGACCAATAAAAACTAATGATGTGTTAGGTAATAATTGTAAATTAAACTCGTAATCTTCCTCTGAACTACTAATAATTAATTTATTTAATAATGTGCTTGTGGTATCAAATTTTAAAAGAGCAACATCAACAGTAGAGTTTATTGAGGAAAATGAATGACCGTCAATGTTAGTATTTCCTATAAATACTGAAGAAGCGTATAGTTTACTATTTAGGTATTGTATTTTTTTTACGCTTAATCCATTATTGGGAGTATTTGCATTATATGTTTGTTTTGCCCACATACCAATTCCATTTCCATTTAATTTAATAATATATTCTCCTTTATCAATTGTTAAGCCTGCAAAATTGGCATTTAATTTCGAACTTAAAGATATATATATGTTATCTAGCTCATCAGTAGTAATTGCATTAATATGGTAATCGGCGGACGTCATTCCATTGTTCATGTCGGCTTTGGTTTTAACCCAAAGCAATTGTCCTGTTTTACTGTATTTAGCTAAAAAGGTTTGATGACTAAGGGCAGATAAGGTTTGAGTACTAAATGCCATAGTACCACAATTACAAAAGTATCCTGCTACCAGTAAATTTCCAGTATTATCAGTAGTTAAATTAGTACTCCGTGCCCCATAATTGCAACCGCAGCCTGCCATTGGCTTGATTTCACTTACCCAAGTTGGACTACCATTACTAGTATCAACTCCATAAATCAGCAATGGTTTGTAATAACCAGTAGATGAATATGTTGTGCTTCCACCAATGTGTACGCTTAAGCCATTATAATTACATTCCCCATAAGCATTACCTTTAAGGTCTGTGTAGATGCTCCCTCCAATTCCTGACGCATCGCTTATATACTCTTTGCTCCATTTTACTGTAGGTTGAGCTGTAATTAATAAAGCCACATTAAAAATTAAAATTATAAGAATTAGTTTTTTCATTAGGTATTTTTTATTGAATAACTTACTTGTTTGAAATTTATTGCTTAATAAATTTAACTGTTTTGCTACTACTCTTATCTTGTATGGTTAAAAAATACAGCCCCGCTGAAAAATTTTGCAAATTAATTTGAGAAGTAAAAGGAGTAGTAAAAACAACTTGACCTAAATAGTTTTTGATTTGAATTGTTGCATTTTGAAATTGATTTTGTTTATCAATAATATTTAAAAGTGATGTTGTTGGATTAGGATAAATATTTATGGTAGCGTCAGAATGACTTGCCAATTCTTCAATTCCAACGGCATTAGAATATTTTATAGTTAAAATACCTGAAGAATTCATGTCATAAGTAGTTCCAGAAATGTAAATATTGCCAGCATTATCAAGACTAATTGAATTAGCCATGTCAGAACCATAAAGTGTATTTTTATACCTTCCAACCCATATTTCATTACCTAAGGAATCGTATTTAAGAGTTACGAAGTTTTCTCGGCTAAAGCTATCAGAACTTTTACCAACCACATATATATAGCCAGTTGAATCAATTGCTATACCAGATGCTTCATCGCGGTTATTGTATCCAAGTGAATAAAATCTTTTCCATTTTAAAACACCATGTTTACTTATTTTTATCGTTACAATAGAATCAAGAGTGCCTCCAGTTGGCCAAATATTACCAGTAACATAAACATTACCAGTTGTATCAACTACCATTGAATTTGGAACATCATAATAATTTGTAAAACTATATGGTAATGTCCATAAATGATTGCCAAGCGTATCATACTTTACTACAACATAGTCGCCGTCACCGTTGTTATTATTTGTTGTACCAGCTAGTAAATAAACGAAACCATTTGGGTCGTATTTTAAATCTCTTGGGCTAGATAATCCTGGATTAAAATTGCTTTTATAAATTCGACTCCATTGGTGGATTCCTGCACTGTTATATTTAATAATTTTACATGCACTTGCATATCCAACAGTATCTCCACGCACTGCAATATACACATTCTTATTTTTGTCAAGAGTGATATACGAATTACTTAAACCGTTTGCTACACTATCTAATACAGCCCATTGAAGAACACCTAATGTGTTATATTTAAGTGTTGTAAATCTATTGCCGTTAGAATTACCAATCAGATAAATGCTACCCAAATCATCTGCAATTATATCCCAAGCCCACGCGTAAGAAGATATGCTTAAATATGATTTTACCCACTGCAAAACACCTTGAGAACTATATTTTAGTGTTATTAATCCATTGTTTGAATGTCCTGAAACATAAGCGTTACCAATATCGTCAACCGTTATTTTTGTATAGTATCTTATGGAATCGTAATACTGAATCCACTGAAATTGTCCCCATGCATCGTACTTTAGAGTTACAACATTACAATTATAAAGTGTGTCAGTTGTATAGCCGGTAATATATACATTTCCATTTTTATCGGTTACCATATCGTTTTGGTTTATTGAGATAGGGTAATTACTGGCATAGTTTGCAGTCCATTCAGGAATAATTTGAGCTGATAACTTGCCGCCATAAATAAATAATACAATTATAGTGAGTGAAAATTTAATTTGTTTCATGAGACTTGCTTATTAATTTATATTGATTAATCCAAATGTATTGCAATTACTAGAGATTGTCATGGTGTTTCTATTGTCTAAGATTTGTATTGCTAACCTTACTATCTGTGCAGAGTAACTTATTTTGCTGCAATTTATTGCTTAATAAATTTAACTGTTTTGCTACTACTCTTATTTTGTATGGTAAATTTAAAAAAATTAAATTTCAAGGCAATCAATAAATTCAAATAGTGATATAAATCACAATCCATTTTATTTTACAATTTTTATACTATCTTAGTAGGAGAGAAAAACATAAAAACAGATAAAATTGTTATTATTAAATAAATATTTAAAAACGTACATGCTAATTGCGTGTACGTTTTTATTTAAAAACATTTACTATTCACAAAATTTGATACAAAACCCAAGTTTTGAATCTTATACTAATGCTCTAAATAATTTAGGAGGATTTGATAACTATAATGCCACGCCTGTATATCATGTTTTAGATAATTGGTATGGATATTTTACTCCTGATTATTTTCACGATACTTGTATAAATGGGCCAGCACCAAATCAATATGGATTTGATATTCCCGTCAATTTTTTTGGATATGCAAATACAAAAAATGGTAATGCTTATATTGGTTTTGCTTTTTATCAAAAAAGCGATGAATCAAAAGAATATGTATATCAACAGTTAAGTTCTCCATTGCAAGCTGGTAAAAATTATTGTATAAATTTTTTTGTTTCACGAGCAGTACGTTCGACTTATGCCATTAAAAATATTGAAGTATTATTTAGTAATTCTCTGATAAGTTTATCAAATGGCTATATTCAAGCCAATGCTCAAATTGTAAAACAAGCAAATTTCATTACAGATACTACAACTTGGACAGAAATACAAGGCTGTTTTACAGCTGCTGGAGGTGAGCAGTATTTAATGATTGGCAACTTCAATTCAAACGCAAATACAGATACTTTGTTTATTGGAACATCTAATCCAATACCATTTTATGGAGATTTTAGTTACTATTACATAGAGGATATAACATTAATAGACCAATCAACGGTTGGAGTTAATGAGTTAGGTAATGGAGCTACTATAAATGTATTTCCTAATCCAGCTAACGATATAGTTAATTTTCAGTTTTCAGATGTCAATTCAAAAAGAAAAATAGTATTGTACAATACTATTGGTGAGGTAGTTTTAACTGAAGATGCCACAACTCAAAACTCATCACTCAAAACTCATCACTTACTAAGTGGTATCTATTTTTATACTATCTTAGTAGGAGATAAAAACATTAAAACAAATAAGATTGTTATTATTAAGTAGATATTTAAAAACATACAAGCTCATAATAGCTTGTATGTTTTTATTTAAAAATATCCTGTTTTCACAAAATCTATTATTGAACGGAAGTTTTGAGAGTTACACTGCGCCTGTTAATTGTTCAGGTGGTAGTGGTGGATTTGATAATTATAGTGTTTTTCCTGTAAATCACGTTGTAGATAATTGGTATCCTTTAAATAGTCCTGATTATTTTTCCTCTTTATGTAGTGGTTCAAATAACAATGGAGCACCATTAAATGCGATTGGTTATAGTCAAGCTAAACAAGGCAGCAATTATGTTGGAGCTATTCTGTTTACTGCAAACTATGAAACAAAAGAGTATATGTACCAACAGTTAAGCACACCTTTACAAGGTGGGAAAATATATTGTTTGAGTTTTTTTGTATCAAGAGCAGACAGGGTTACTCATGCAATTCACAGCATTGGAGCTTATTTTTCAAATAATGTTCAATCAGCAGCGATATTAGGATATGTAAACGTTACACCACAAATTGTAAATCAAACAGGTTTTATTACAGATACAATTGGATGGACTCAAATACAAGGTTGTTTTACAGCAAATGGTGGAGAACAATATATTACAATTGGTAATTTCAATTCTAATGCTAATACAGATACGATGTTTGTAGGAAGTACAAATCCTCATCCTAACGCGTATAAATATGCTTACTATTTTATTGATGATATAACCTTGATAGATCAAACAACTGTTGGAGTTAATGAGTTAGGTAATGAAAATAGTTTTAGTGTATATCCCAATCCTGCAAATGATGTTTTGAATATTAAAGTAGGTACAATAAAAGAAAACACTAAAATAAAAATCGCAGATGTAATTGGCAGAACTATTTTAATAACTGAATCCAAATCCCAATTAGATATTTCTTTTTTGGAGAAAGGAATTTACTTTGTTACTATACAACAAGAAGGTAAAACATTAGGTACTAAAAAAATAATCAAACAATAATCCGTTTTTATCTGCTGCTAGTTCGAGTTACTAATTAAGCCAGCGCTTATAATGTGTTGTGAATTTTAAAGTGGCACATTATTTTCATAAAGTAACTTTTAGTTACCTTATTAATTGAATATGTCCTTTATATGTTTTAGTTTCTGTTTTAATAAGGTAATAATAAACACCGCTATTATAGTCATCACCGTTCCAACTTATTTTGTATCCATTTTGTCTGGCAATTAAACTGCCCCATCTATTGTAAATAAAAAGTTCCATTAGTTCATCATATTCAATAAACCATTCATCATTTACTCCGTCTTTATTAGGAGTAAATACGTTAGGTATATTTATTTCATAATCAACGCATTTATATAAGGTAATATCATCTATAAAATAATAGTTATAATAATCTGGATAATGATAACTAGCAATAAAAACAGTATCAATAATACTGTCGTTTCTAAAATCACCTAAAGTAAAATACTCTTCGTTACCTTGAGCAATAAAATCACCTTCCCATAACTGCCATTGTCCAATTTGTATATCGCTATATGACTTTTTAATACTAATTTGAGCCAATGAATTTGCTGTATTTTCAATATAAATAGAAGTATCATTTTGGGTAAATAAACCTTGAATGACATTTGTTTTATAATTACTACTATCAGCCAATGATGCATAAAACTGTAAACAATATTTTGTATTTGCTTGCAGTTTACTATTTAATTTAACTCTAGCGTATTCTTTGACATAAGCTAGTGTATTATTAAAAGCATCATTAGCATAAGGGCAAAAGCCAATAAAACCATTACCTGTTTTAGGATACTGAAAACCTGCAACAGTTGAGGGGACTGCAAATGACCAATTAGAAGGACTACAAGTGTTAAAATAGTCTGTTGAGCCACCACCAAATGGAATATACCAATTATATAAGCTATCGAATATAGCTGCTTGGTATTGAGCACCAAACGCAACAAATGAACAGTTTTTGTAACCTTCAAAACTACTATTGGGTATTAAATTAGTTTGCGTTTTAGCTTCACAGCAAAACAGCATAAACAAAAGAAAAAATATTTTAAAAAGTTTTTTCAATTAATATATTAGTTAAAATGCTGATTATTGGTAACATATTATTGTTTTATGAATAACTTAATTATCTGCAATTTATTGCTTAATAATTTTAACTGTTTTGCTAGTACTCTTTTCTTGTATGGTTAAAAAATACATTCCCGCTGTAAGATTTTGCAAATTAATTTGAGTAGTAAAATACAGTCAAATATAAATTCATTTTTATTAAAATCTCTTTTTTATTAAAAACCGATACAAGTTTATTTATAAACATAGTAATTCGTTGTAAACTGGTTTAGAAGGATTGAATCATTTTATAATGGTGTTGCTTTAGTTCATGACGACAATTATAACTCGTTTTTAATTGATGAAACAGGTTCTTACGTCCGATAATACTGATTTTTTAATGTACTATGTTGTAGAAATTAGATTTAATCAACATACTATATTTATAGAAGTTAGTGCTAATCAACATACTATAAACATAGAAGTTAGTACTAATCAACGTACTATGAACATAGAAGTTAGTGCTAATCAACATACTATAAACATAGAAGTTAGTACAAATCAACGTACTATAAACATAGAAGTTAGTACTAATCAACGTACTATGAACATAGAAGTTAGTATGATAAATAAAGTGCATTCCAAGCGTTTTTTCTGTCATAAAGTTTTTTGTAAAATTACGTAAATGCTTGAAAGAAGATTTTAATGCAAATTTAAAGTCGCAATTAAGATTCCATTTAAAATTGTCAAATTTAGTGGCTTTGAAAAGTATCTATAAATTCTATTTATCAAGGAGTTTTTATTATATTTGAAATCTAATCTGAAGATTAATTTTGATTCAACTATGTTTCAACTGAGTTGACATAATGTTAGTAAATGCATTGATATCAATATAATAACAATAAGTTCTCGACTCCGCTCGAACTGACAAACAAGCCTTAATGTTTTTTTAGTCTATTTTATATGAGCTAATGGTATTAGTCACACTGAATTTGATTCAGGGTCTCTGAGATGTTGAATCAAGTTCAGCATGACCACCATTTGGACCATGTAATAAATGTATTTGGTATATAGTCACGGATTGAAAATCCGCGACAGCAATTACAAATCCGCAACAACAAAAAAAAAGAGCCAACTGGCTCTTTTTTTTTAAACAATTATTTTGATTGGATTAGTTAATCATAACAATTACACTACTTCTAATTCCTTCAAATATTAAAGAACAAATGTATCTGCCCGGAGCAATTTTTGTTGGAGGATTTACATCCATTTTATTTGAATCAATTGAGTTTGAGTAAAATGTAGTTGAGTAAATCTCATGCCCGTCATTCATATCATTTAAAACAATTTGTACTTCGTGGTTATTTTCAATTCCCGAGAAATCAACTGTAAACTGACCACTGTTTGGGTTTGGATAAACTGTAAACGTAATGTTTTTAGCTTTAATATGATCTACTGAAACAATTTTTGAAATAACCGTTGTTTTATCAGCGTTAACTTGCTTAATGCGGTAATAATTTACACCATCATTTGCATTTGCATCGCTAAAGCTATATTCTAATTTTGTTACAGTACCTTTTACGGCTTTACTTTTTATTTTACTTAACTCATTAAAGTCAGTTCCATCTGTACTACTTTCAATTACTAAATCATTAGCTGGAAACTTTTCGCTATACGTTGTAAATACAATATTTGGATTACTTTTTTTATCAGCTACCGTTTTAATATCTATTTTGTTGGTGTTAGCTGTTCTTTGAGCATTAACAGGAAAGCTTACTACAGGTGATATTACAACACGTTTATCAGCATTAAATTGTTTTACGCGGTAGTATTTTAAATCTTCAGTAGCTTTTACATCAGTAAAACTATACTCAATTTTAGTTATTTTACCTTCTGTTGCTTTACTTTTTATTTGTGTTAGCTCAGTAAAATTAACACCATCTATACCGCTTTCAATTACTAAATTGTTTGCAGGAAACTTTTCGCTATAAGTTGTAAAAATAATAGTTGCTTTGTTATTAGCATCAGCAACCGTTTTAATATCTATTTTGTTTGTGTTAGCTATTCTGTTTGCATTGTTGTTTGGATCAACATAAGTAGAACCTGAAATAGTGATATTATCAATAGCTACTGAAATTGGAGCTGATGCAAATGATAAAGTTGATGCATTGGTTTGAACAGTTGAGGTGCCTGTAGAAAAAGTCATGCCAGTGTTAGTAGATGATTCATTTGTTTCTTCAGTTGTCGTGCCAGTAGAGGTGGAAATAACCAACGTATTTGTAGTAGTGTTGGTTAATTCTTCTGATCCACCAACGATCGAACTTGAAGTGTCAGTTGGAACAGAAGAATCTGCGTCAACCACCGAATTTTTCCATCTAAAACCAATTTTTACAGCAGGATTATTGTTTGCGGAGGCAGGTAAAATATAGGTATCTGATTTTTTCCATAAAGCCCTGCCATCACTGCAAGATTCGTTATTTGTTGCACCTAATTTTGTTAACAAATTCCACAAAGTACCATCAAAATAATATAATGAAAATTCATCCGATCCAGCTTCTCCACCACAAAAATAATCAAAACTAAAGGTAACATTTGCTTTTCCAACACAATTAATTTGAGGAGTTTCTATTCTGTAATCAGATAAAGAATTTTCACCTTTATAAAACTTTGCTCCAAATTCAACAACGGTTTCTTCAGTTGCACTTTTAAGTCTAAATGAACTTCTACTAATATGCAAAGTATTATTAACTAAAGACGCATCTTTTTTATAACCATTAGAACAATTACCAGCTCCCATACCGGCTTCTATTGCACTAATAAACCATTTATTTGGTTTGGTGCCGTTGGCACTTAATTCTGTAATATTCCATGTACCATTTGAATTATAGTTTTCCCCTAAAATTGGTTGGTAAGCATTTGTATTAAACGTTCCAAAATCTTCCGACCAAAAAACTTGGGAAGATATATTTAAGAAACTTATTAAAGCTAACATAATAAGTGACTTTTTTCTTGTAAATAAATTTTTCATAAAAATTGGTTTTTAAATTAATAATGATGTCAGTTGTTGTTAATCAAATTATGTGCCAAAAAAACAATTTGAAAAATAAGATAAATTTTATTCGAATCTTTGTTTTAATAATTCAGGAGGGGTTTCCTTAATAATCATAGAAGCATCCGCTTGTTTAATAGTTAAAGACTTATGTTTTAATAATTCAGTAGGTGTTTCTTTAATAATCATTGAAGCATCTGCTTGTTTAACAGCTATGTTTTTACATTTTAATAATTCAGGGGGTGTTTCTTTAATAATCATTGAAGCATCTGCTTGCTTAATTTCAACTGCTAGTTTTTTAGTTGAAAAATTAGTAATTAAATTAGAATTATACGATTCGCTTATTGGTTCATTGTAAATTAAATTATTTTTTTTATCTCCAATAATATTTTGGATTTGTGCAAAATAAAAATTATGAAAAACAAATATGATAATCGAAGTTAATATTAAATTCATTTTATATATTTTTTAATTTTTAATAAAAGTTACTGTTAATTCTCCAACAAAAACACTTGCAGATGTTCCTCCAATAGTAAATCTATTAGCATTAGCAACAGCAGTACCAAGCGGTTGCGAAGCAGTAGGAGCTCCAAAGGCTCCAAACCCAATTGTATGACTACCTTGCGTTAAAGTAATAGCCTGACTAAAACTTGCATACTGAAATTTAGTTGGATGAGTGTTATTTACAATAATTCTTTGATAGAGACCTGCTGGCATAAAAGCATTATCTACTATCACAGCCACATCTGCTGCCACGACACTTAGGGCACTACTTCCATTTCCTGTGCCATTTACTCCTATACCACCACTAATCAAAACCTTGCAATTAGCAGGCACGTTTATGGTTACTGGGAAACCAGGAATAAAATAAAAACCAACATTATCACTAATTTGAATATTACCGGTTGAAAAATACGTTGTACTACTTTGGCCTAATGCGCCCCAAGTAGGCACTGCACCCGCACCTGCAGAAGTTAACACTTGGCCGCTTGTGCCAGCAGAACCACCTGGCATTAATGCACCACTAAATTGTACATTACCTGTAACATCTAAAGGTTGTGTAGGAGCATTATTATTAATACCTACGTTACCTGCATTACTTATCCTCATTCTTTCTATAAGTGTCGAGCTTCCCGATGGAGTTGTTGAAAAAATCAACCGTGAAGGCAAACTTGTAGAGGTATGAGCTCCATCTGCTTCTGCTCCAACTCTAACAACATTTGGCCATGATCCAGAACTTTGGTATGCTTGAAAGTTATTATAACCAATCACATCGTTTGCAACTAAATTAGCCTCTGCGCCGACTGAACCATTAGACCTTCGCTGTATTATAT
Organism: Bacteroidia bacterium; assembly: GCA_021740825.1. GTDB lineage: Bacteria > Bacteroidota > Bacteroidia > B-17B0 > Aurantibacillaceae > UBA4416. The sequence goes on from JAIOZA010000010.1 coordinate 14,530, forward strand.
TTGGGTTACCTGCATATTTCCACGCCAAAATATTACCACCATTAACTTCTAATAACTGCCCGGGTGCACTTGTTCCAATACCAACATTACCACCAGATAAAATTCTCATTTTTTCTGTATTATTAGTTTTAAAAACTAAATCTTGCGCATCAGTTGTTCCTAAAAAATTGGTTGATGGAGAAGTGCTTGCATTACCTGTAAGCTTCCAATCGCTATTAGCGCCTGTTGCTAATAACACCCATGAAGAACCATCAAAATAATAAAAATTATTTAAAGTTATATCATATACCAATAAACCAGTAGCAGGAGTTGCTGCAATTGCTATTCGCTGTGTCGAGGTCATCCTTGGTATAAGTAATCCCTTGGTAGTTGAAACTATATCTAACATAGCATCTACATTGGGAGCAGTGCCACTAGAGTTAATACCAACATTTTGTGCGGTAGTAGTTTGCAAAACAGCTACAAAGGATAGGGCAGAAAGTAAAAATTTTAGTTTCATAAGTAGATATTTATTGGTTTTTAATTGTCTTATGGTTTAGCCAGTTTATCTTCATTTGTGTTTGGGTAAACATGGCTATTTCATAAGTAGATATTTATTGGTTTAGTTATCGGTTATTATTATTTTTTTACTGGTTAAGGGTTGGTTGTTTCTAATAATGGTTACATAGTAAACACCATTACAAATGGTATTTAAATTTAAGTTAAACTGGTTGTTACCTTGCTGGGTGCCTATTGGCTGGTTAAGCATCACTTGGCCAAGGGTATTGTGTATAATCACATTATCATTACTCTCTATTAAAGAGTTTACAAACAAGGTCACGTTTTTAGTACCATTATTGGTAATGGTAATTTGGTCCGTTTTTCCGTTGCAAGGTTGTGCTGCAATGAGTTTTAATTTTTTAGTAGTATTATCAAAATCCGTTTGCCATAGTTCGTAATACGTAATGGCATCTTGTTGCACATCTAAGGCATATTGGTAGCAATGTTTTTGGCTTGTAGTGCCGTTACCATTTATTTTATCAATGGTTGTAAAATTAATTCCATCAACAGATTGAGTAAGCGTAAAATAATGGTTATTGGTTTCGGTAGCGGTGCACCATTGTAAAACTGTTTCTTTATTAACGCAGTTTGCTTCAAAGCTAATTAACTCAATTGGTAGTGGCTTGCTATTATCGTTCAAGGTCCATGCTCTAAAAAAATTAGCAGGAGTAACAGTTACACCACTAACGGTGTTGGTAACAGTATTAGTTGTACCTGCAGGTAAAAAAGTTGAGAATCCTTCCCAGTCGCTTGTATTTGGATTATAGCGTTGTGCTTGTAAGTTTGCTTCGGCAATTGAATTAAAGGTCCCTGTTCCGTTTATTGCTAACTCATCATCCAAATAAGTAAAATCAAGTGTAACGGCAGGTTTTGTTGTATAACCAGTGGCATCAATAATCCAAAAACGATCGATGGTTTTATCTGAATTATTTGTTATCGCATTTGAGCCCATATTAAGAACTCCAGTAGGCAGGTAGGCAGTATTATCATATCCTGTTGCTCTAATAGCTGCTACAGTACTTGAAAATTTAATATTTCCAGCACCAACTCCTGCTGATGTAGGTGTAATTGTAAGCGGAAGTTGTTCTAACGTATTGGATAAATAGGGCACTGTGATAGAGGTTGTTGCTGTGGCTAAATTATATTGCAAAATATTATACTCAGATTCTAAAACAATACCATTGGTAGGAGTACCTGCAGTTACAATAGTTTTTATTGGCGTTGCCGGTGGTGTATTTAACACAAAATAAATAGGCGTTCCACTTGTACCTCCGTTTAACTTAACCACGCCGCCATTGTTTAATACCAATTGCGCAAATGCAGGCGCGGTAATTAAATAGGCAATTGCTATAAAAAAACTCAATACAACTTTAGTAATTCTTAAACTCATAGGCCATTTTATTTTTTTGGTTTATACTTACATTTATTTGTTAAGGTTTCGCAGCAAATAGTATTTGTTTTTTAGGTAAGAGTGGGTATATTTTGTAAAATAAAGTTTAACTTTTGCAAGCTAATTAATTTTAATTATAATCACAAATTTAATGCCTGAAAAAATTAAATCCAAAAATAATAATACTAGCACTTTACTGCTTCTAAAATGTATTTATTATAGTAATGGTCTTGCAAATACTTGTTATGACTAAGGTTACTACATTATTATGTCTTAAAAAAGTATTGTTTATTTTGTATTTTATAATTACATTTATTCCATAATATGGAAAATCTTTATAAAATTTTTATCGTTGAAGATGATGTTTTTTTTAATAACATCTTATTAAATACTGTATCGCTAAATAATCGGCTAATTTGTAGTCACTTTTTTAAGGGTGAAGATGTTTTAAAAAGGATCAGTCAAAATCCAGATTTTATGCTGTTAGATTATAGTTTAACAGATATGACCGCTGATGAGGTGATTAAAAAATTTAAAGCAAATAATCCTAACATCAAAATAATTATGATATCAGGACAAACTGATATTAAAATTGCAACCAATTTAATTAAGTTAGGCGCCGACGATTACGTTATTAAAGATGAAAATGCTTTAGACAATTTAAATAAAATTTTGAAAGGTTATATTAAAGAAAAAGAACTTTTAGATGAAAATAATAATCTAAAAAGTCATTTTGACCACTTAATACAATCTGAAACTTTTTTAATTGGTACCAGCTCAAGCATTACCAATATTAAACAATTAATAATAAAAGCATCACAAACCTATATTAATATTGCCATTATTGGCGAGCAAGGTACAGGTAAACGCTTTATATCAAAAGTTATTCATAAATCATCTAAGTTATCGCATTTACCGCTGCACGAAATTGGATTTCATGATATAGATAATTTTAAAAATTATTTGAATCTAGTTGATAATGCCTCGCAAAAATTACCTGAGGATTTTAAAAAATTTGAAGCTGGTACATTCTTTATTAATGAAATTGAAGATTTTAGTATTGAATTGCAATTAAGCTTAATAAATTTTATTAAAAACTTAAAAGAAATTAGACGCAAAACAAATAACGAAGAAGCTCACACACACCGCTTTATTATTGGCAGTAAAACTAATTTGCGCGATTTGTTAAAAAACAGGCAAATTATTGAAGAGCTGTATTTTGAAATTTTAGGATTAATTGTTGACCTTGTTCCTTTGCGCCAGCGCGCAGAAGATATAGGTCCAATTGCTGAGGAATTTAAAAATGACTTTTGTCGCAACAATAATATCATGCAAAAAATAATTTCGCTTGAAGCAAAAAAGAAATTAGTGCGTTATAATTTCCCAGGCAATGTAAAAGAATTAAAATCAACTATAGAACTTGCTTGCGTGCTATCAAATAGCAATACAATTACAGAACACGAAATTATATTTAACTCCAATGTGCAGCCAACTTATAATTTCAATAATGTAACATTAGATGATTTTACGGCCCAATTTATTTATAATTATTTAAAACGAAATGATTTTCAAGTCGTAAAAACAGCCAACGAGCTAGGCGTTAGTAAAAGCAAAATTTATAATATGCTAAAAGAAGGCCGCTTTAATAAAATTTCTAGTTAAGTCTTAAAACCTACTAAATTAAAATCGTGACACTCTGTGATGGCAATACGGAGTTCCACCCCCTTTTTCATAATACTGCTGATGGTAATCCTCTGCAGGCCAAAACTTAGTTGCTTTAATTAATTTTGTAGCAACCTTGTAACCTTTTAATTGCAACTGACCAATTAATTTTTCGGTAGTGGCTTTTTGTGCATCATCTAAATAAAACACAATAGATAAATATTGTTCGCCAATATCATTTCCTTGTCCGTTTGCCTGAGTGGGATCATGTATTTCAAAAAACAACTTTGCTAATGCTTCGTAACTTGTTAATGCCGGATCGTAAGTAACCTCTAACGCTTCAATGTGGCCAGTTTTATGAGCGCAAACTTCTTTATAAGTAGGGTTTTGCGTAAAGCCACCAGTATAACCAACCTGAGTGCTTAACACACCTTTTGCATTTTGAAAATAATATTCAACACCCCAAAAACAGCCGCCAGCAAATATGGCCGTTGCTACTTGTTTTTTTTCTTTTGTATCCTCAACAAATAACATCGAAATGGAATTTACACAATGACGCGTATCTTTAGCAGTTAGTCCTTCGCCATAAAAAACATGCCCTAAATGTCCGTCACAATTGGCGCAAGTAATTTCAGTGCGTCGTCCATCGGCATCGGTTGTTTTTTTTACGGCACCTTTAATTTCATCATCAAAACTTGGCCATCCACAACCCGAATGAAATTTTGAATCAGATTTATACAAGGGTGCATTGCATTGTTTACAAGTATAAGTTCCATTTACAAAATGATCGGTGTATTCGCCTGTAAATGGTCTTTCTGTACCTTTATTTAAAATAACATACTGTTCCTCTTTTGATAATTCATTTAATTTCATGGATGTGTTTTTTTTGATGGTTGAGGTTTGAACTGATTTAGTGTTGTGGTTTGAATTTTGACATTGAGAATGGTTAAAAGCAATTAACGCAAAAATAGAAACTATAACGTTTCGCCTTTTTTTAAATATGTTATGAAGCATTTTTTTCATTCCTTGTTGTTTTTTAAAGTAGTAAATCAAAAAAATTTATAGACCTGTTTTTAATTTAGTTAGCTTGATATTTTTTTTGACTAATAATTATAATTACAAAGATAACATGTGCAAACTAAAATTGTTTGCATTCATAAAAAAATTAGTGCCAAAAAAATAAAAAAGAGTGATGTAGTTGCTTTAAGCAGTTTATGAATAAATAGGGTTTACTCAAATTATCGAAATCTTTATAGATTCAAGTAATTGAGGGTGTTTTGTTTTTTTATCTACAAGTGTTTTGTAGAAAAAATATAATAAAGCTTGTATCATTTAATAGCATATTTATCATACGTTGGTAATAGTGCGGTTGCATTTGGCGAAAGAGTGCGAACTGCGATTTTTTAGGCGGCGCTGCGTAGGCGTTTTGAGGGATAAAAAATAGGAGTTGGTCTTTCGCCTTGGGTTTTTGTTTCTTTTTTGCCAAGCAAAAAGAAAATAAAAAGGAAATATTGAGCTTTTGATTGAATCCTACATAATAATTGATTATTAAAATAGTTCACAAGTTCATACTATTTTTTTTGTATCCACTTATCTATTTGAAAAACCAGTAGCGAAGAGCCAATACCTAAAACCATTCCTCCTAATACGTCAGTAGGAAAATGCACTCCCAAGCGCATGCGCGAGTAACCAACAGCACAAGCATAAGCATAAGATGGAACTGCTACATACCATTTTTTAGTTGATAACGACATGGCTGTGGCCATTGCAAATGCTGATGAGGTGTGACCTGACGGAAAAGAATATGGACCAGCATTGGTTCGTTTTATAATATCGTTTGGGTATTGTGCAAAAGGTCGAGGGCGGTTAATGGCATATTTTAAACCTGAAGTTAATAACACATTTAAACCAATGGCTACTCCGGTTTTTACTCCGTTGCGCATCATTAACTTATCCTTAGTTACCAAGCCAGTTAATAGCAATGAACCTGGGGCGGCAATTAATAGTGGATAAACGGATTTGGAAGTTATGCGCATACTGATATCCAAATTTTGATACTCATTTTTGTTGATAGTTTTGAGCATTGAAAAATCTACATTTTGCGATTGAAGTGCAAAGCAAAATAAAATTAAAACTATCACTGTGTTATTTTTCACTCTATAAATTTCATTAATGCATACGTTATAGGGAGCACAATTAAAAATAAAATATAGGTAAACATAATAGCTATTTTCTCTAATGTTTTGACGTCTTTAATAAAAGGTGTTTTTAAAACGGCGGTAACATGCTGTATAATGCCGCCTTCTAATAAACTATACTTTTGCACGCCAGCTTCAATACCTGGATAACGCTTACTAAATGAAAGTAGAACGCAATCTCTGATGGTCCAATAATCTCTATCAGGCAAATCGACGTAATCGGTAGTATAATTTATGTTTTCCTGCGCCAAATAATCTCTTATTTTTTGATTTTTAATTTCCATTATTAAATCAAATACCATCGATACAGGTATGATTAAAAAAATAATACTTTTTGTAGCGATAGATAAACCAGCCAGCACAATAATGGATAGAATTGTAAAAATGACTCTGATAGTATGATTGTGATTAATAAATAAGGTTTCTAATAATCTACCACCATCAAGCGGCATAAAAGGCAATAAGTTAAATAAGTTAAGCACAAAAAAGATGTTGCCTAACATTTCTAATCGTTCATTAGGATAAAAAATGGTACTCATTAGTAAACAAAAACCAATAACAATACCTGGTAAAGGTCCAGCTAAAATTACAATGCTCATTTGCCGCTGCGAAATGATTGATTTTTTACCTGTAACATAAGCGCCCAGCATAGGCAATACAAATAATTTAACATTGCTATAGTTAAAAGCTTTCATAGCAAAAAAATGTCCCATTTCATGAATCATTAATACAACCAATACAGCAGCTATATAAATTAAATCTTGATTAAAAATGAAGTAAAAGAAAATAGCATAAATTGCTAAACTGATGATTGATTTACGCACCCAGTTTTTGGTATCTTGCTCCAAAATAGGTTTAGGCAGCACATTCATGTGTTGCTGATACCCCGTATTTTCAGTTGATTCAAATTCGTTTTGGTTATTTTGTTCGGTGTTTTCCACTATGCTAAAATAAAATTTTGTAAGTTGTAAATTAAAAAGCCGGCAAGGTAACCAACAAATGCCAACCACGAAATGTTTTTAAAATACCAACTAAAACTAATATTTTCTATTCCCATCACTGCTACTCCAGCAGCACTTCCAATAATTAAACAACTTCCTCCAGTTCCAGTGCAATAAGCAATCATTTCCCAAAAATGATCATCGGTAGGAAAATCATACATTCCCATTGTTGCAGCTAATAAAGGCACATTATCTACAATGGCAGAAAGTAAACCGATAATCACCGAAATAATTTTTAAATCGCCAATACTATTATTTAATAAGGTGGCTGTGTTTTGCAATACATGAATTTCTTGCAGGCAAGCTACAGCTAATAGTATCCCCAGAAAAAATAAAACACTCGGTACATCCGTTTTAGTAATGGCATTTACTACGGAGTATTTTCCTTTTTCAAAACTATCTTTTCGTTTATGAATTAATTCGGTTACAACCCACATAACTCCTAAACCAAACAATATTCCCATATAAGGAGGAAGGTGAGTAATTGTTTTAAAAATAGGAACAAATAACAAACACCCTAATCCTAAACCAAAGATTAAATTTTTATCAAAGGCAGAAATAGTGTTCTCACTTTTCACCAATTCAATTTTAGTAATATGTCCTTTTATTTTAAACATACTTAATGCTATTGGTAGGGCCATACAAACCAAGCTTGGGAAAAATAAATGAGTAATGATTGTTAACGGAGTTAATTTGTTAGCTACCCAAAGCATAGTAGTAGTTACATCTCCAATAGGACTAAAACATCCGCCGGCATTTGCCGAAATAATAACCAATCCTAAAAAATAATACCGATCGGTTTTTTCGGTAATTACTTTTTTTACTACCGTTGCCATTACAATTGCTGTGGTTAAATTATCTAACACAGCCGACAAAATAAATGCAATAACAGATATTATAATTAATAAATAGCGTTTGTTGGTAGTCGTTATTTTTTCGATAATGATATCAAAACCATCGTGAGCATCAATTAGCTCTACAATTGCCATGGCTCCTAGCAAAAAGAAAAGTATTTCGGATATCTCGGCTAAATGATGACTTAATGAGGAAACAAAATGTGTGTCGGGCGAATTAAGGGCAAGGGCAGTCCAACATAAAACACCCAGTAAAAGAGCGATTCCTGCTTTATTAATATTAAAACTATGCTCTAAAGCTATCATTAAATAGCCTGCAACAAATAGTATAGTAATTAACAAAGTCATTTTTTAATGTAAAGATAACGGATTATATGTTTTTAAATAAAATTATATATATTTGGATAGTTAAGTTAAATTTATAATTAAAAAATAAGTACAAATATGTCAGTTTGGAGAGTAAAACCAGTATCAGCTTTTGAGGCAGATATGAAAAAAAATGATTTAAAACGAGTTCTAACAAAATGGGGATTAACATCCCTAGGAATAGGAGCTATTATTGGCGGCGGAATTTTTACATTAACTGGTATTGCAGCGCATGATTATGCAGGACCAGCATTAGCCTTAGCATTTGTTATTGCTGGTATAGGATGTTTATTTGCTTCGTTATGTTATGCCGAGTTTGCGTCCGTTTTGCCTGTTGAAGGTTCTGCTTACGCCTATGCTTATGGCACAGTTGGAGAATTATTTGCTTGGTTTATTGGTTGGAATTTAATTTTGGAATATATGATGGGAGCTACTACTGTTGCTGTAGCATGGAGCGGTTATTTTGTAAAACTATTGCATTTATTTGGAATAGAATTTCCCATTTGGTTATGTAACGATATGGCTACGGCTACCGAAAAATCTGCTGAATTAGGAATAGTAGCCCCAAGTTTTGCGTTTAATTTACCAGCTTTCTTAATCACTTGGGTTGTAACTGCTATTTTAGTAAAAGGAATTAAAGAAGCTGCAAAAACTAATAACATTATTGTAGTTGTGAAAATAGCGGTTGTGTTATTTGTAATTATTGTAGGTGCGTTTTATGTTAACACTGATAATTGGACACCATTTATTCCTGCTGAAGAGCCTATTAAAGACACTTTAGGAAATTTGACTGGCGGTGTAAAATTTGGTTTTGGTGGCGTATTAACTGCTGCAACAATTGTATTCTTTGCTTACATTGGTTTTGATGCTGTTTCAACTCAAGCTGGTGAGGCCATTAATCCTAAAAAAGATGTGCCGTTTGCAATTATCGCTTCTTTAATTATTTGCACGGTTTTATATATTTTAGTGTCTCTAGTGTTAACAGGGATGGTAAAATATGATCAATTAGACAAAGCGGCTCCTGTAGCTTCGGCATTTTCAGGAATTGGAATTAACTGGGCTGTATTTATTATTACTATTGCTGCAACGGCTGGTTTAACATCAGTAATGCTAGTAATGATGTTAGGTCAAACTCGTATTTTTTTAGGAATGGCTAAAGATGGTTTAATGCCAGCATTCTTTAAAGTATTACATCCAGTATTTAAAACTCCATACAAAAGCACTATTTTGGTTGGAGGATTAATTTCATTAGTAGCAGCATTTACTCCAATTGATAAAGTAAGTGAAATGTGTAGTATGGGAACTTTACTAGCATTTGCTATGGTGTGCGTTGCGGTAATGATTTTACGATACAAAAAACCAGAATTAGAAAGACCATACAAAACACCAGCTGTTTATCTTGTAGGTTCTTTAGGTGTTGCCTTCAATATCTTTTTAATGACGCAAGTAAGAGCTGCTACTTGGAATTTCTTTATGATTTGGGGTGTTTTAGGAGTTATTGTTTACTTCCTGTATGGTAAACGTAACAGTAATTTAGAAAAACAAGGAATCGAATAGGTACTTGTCTCATTAAGTAAAAAAAACACCAATGAAAAAATCCCTGAACTTATTTGACACCACGCTTTTAGTAGCTGGATCTATGATAGGTTCAGGGATTTTTATTGTGAGTGCTGATATTGCCCGAGTAGTTGGTTCGGCCGGATGGCTTTTAGTAGTTTGGATTTTATCAGGAGTGATTACTTTATTTGCCGCTTTAAGTTATGGCGAACTGGCTGGAATGATGCCACAAGCAGGCGGACAATTTGTGTACATTAAAAAAGCCTTTGGCGATTTAACTGCCTTTGTTTATGGTTGGACAGTTTTCTTAGTTATACAGACAGGTGTTATTGCAGCAGTGGCTGTTGCTTTTGCAAAGTTTACAGGAGTGTTTATTCCATTTTTTGAAGAAGGTAACGTCCTATTTCAAATTATCAATTTAAAAATCACAAGTGCGCAATTATTGGCTATTTCAATTATTGCCTTATTAACGTATTTAAATACAAGGGGTATAGAAAATGGAAAAGCTATTCAGCGTATTTTTACCTCAGCTAAATTAATTGCCTTATTCGCGCTAATAATAGTTGGTATTTATTTTGGTTTTCATAAAGGTGTTTTTGCAAATAATATGGCCCATGCCTGGGATGCAAAACAATTAAATGTAGATAGTAGCAGTTTCACTTCACTATACGGCATGTCGTTAGCAACAGCTTTAGGTTTAGCCATGATTGGTTCCTTGTTTAGCAGTGATGCTTGGAACAACGTCACTTTTATTGCAGGCGAAGTTGAAAAACCACAGCGTAATATTCCATTAGGTTTATTTTTTGGAGTAAGTATAGTAACATTAATTTATGTGATGGCTAATGTAGCTTATTTATGCTTGCTGCCTGTTGATGGTTTAAAAGATAGTGCCACTGTTGTTGAGCAAGGTATTATGTTTGCGCAAAAAGATAGGGTAGGAACAGCAGCTTTATTTGTGGTGTTTGGCGATTTAGCAAAATATTTAATGGCGGCTTTAATTATGGTGTCAACATTTGGTTGTAATAACGGATTAATATTAGCAGGTTCACGACTATTTTCATCAATGGCAAATGACGGTTTGTTTTTTAAGAAAGCCGCAAAATTAAATAAATTTAATGTACCTTCTAATGCTATGATATTTCAAGCAATCTGGGCTTCTTTGTTATGTTTAAGCGGTTCTTATGGCGATTTATTAGATTATTGTACGTTCTCCTCTTTAATATTTTACATCATCACCATTGCCGGTTTATTTGTTTTACGAGTTAAAATGCCTAATGCAGAACGTCCTTATAAAGCTTTTGGATATCCTGTAATTCCTGCTTTATATATTGTTTTAACTACTCTTATTTGCATAGACTTATTGGTATATAAAACCTTTAATTGTGGCATGGGATTATTAATTATTGCTTTAGGGGTTCCGGTTTACTTTATGTTTAAGCGCTCTAAAAATGCCAGTGAATAAAATAAAATCCTTTTTGTTTCATTTTTTCCATTTTAATAAGCAGGAACGAAATGGTGTTTTTGTTTTATGTGTCATCATTTGTTTCTTGTTTGGTCTTCGCTTATTGACGCCATTCATTACTAAAAATTCTAATAACGTACAATTAATTTCAATTAACGTTAATTCATTTCCTAATACTAAATTTGAAACAGATAAAGGAGATAATTTTTCTCAAGAAAGTAATTCTTATCGAAAAACAGCAAATCAAAAATTTGTATTTAATCCAAATACAGTAACAGAAGTAGATGCGCAAAAACTAGGGTTTTCTAAAAAACTGAGTGCAAGACTTGTCAATTTTAGAAACAAAGGCGGTAAATTTTATAAACCAGCAGATTTAAAAAAGCTATATGGTTTATCTCCTAAATTATATAATGAATTGGAAAACTATATCTTAATTCCTACTACAAAAAAAGAATTTAAGCGAGATTCTGTTTTTACAAAAACAGCACATAGTTATGAAAAGAAAACCTACACAAAAGTTTTAGTAGAAATTAATTCGGCGGATAGCTTATCAATTGTTTTTTTAAAAGGTATTGGCCCAGGTTTAACCAAACGAATTATTACATATCGAACTATGCTAGGTGGTTTTCATGACATCAATCAATTAAAGGAAGTTTATGGAATGACTGACAGTTTATTTTTAGTGTTATCTTCTCAAATTAAATTAAACCTAGATTTGATGTCTAAAATCCCTATCAATGCTATCGATTTTAATTCGTTGAGGAAACATCCTTATTTTAATTTTCAAAAAGCTCAAGCTATTATTAATTACCGAGCAAAACATGGTAAATTAAATGAAGAGGACTTTAAAGGGTTAAATTTATTCAGTGATGAAAAGTTGAGATTGATTCTACCTTATTTGAGTTATTAGTTTCGTATTCAGTATTCAAAGTAACCCTTGCTTTTGCATAAAATATTGACCATATAAGTAACTAAAAAATGGCTATTTACGATTGGTGTAAACTCCAAAAAAATAATAGGATAGTTTATTGCTTTTTAAAATTAAAAATTCTATTTTCGTTCAGTTAAAAATGAAAAATTAATAATGAAAAACAGATATATGAAATCAGTTGGAGAAATTTCAAAAACTAACATGAACAGCAATAATTTAGTGGTTAATAATGCAATTAAAAAAGTTTGTGCTTTTATTGTCTTATTATCATTTTATTTTTCAAGTTCAGTTTTTTCGCAAACCTATTGTGCAGCTGCAGCCGCAAGTGCAACGGATGATGAAATATTTAATGTAACCTTAGGTTCTCTTAATAATACAAGTACTTGCTCATCATTAGGCGGTGCAGGTTCAATTTTAAATAGATACAATAATTATACAGGTCTACCTGCTCCGGGTTTAATATTAGGTACAAATTATCCGCTTTCAGTAACCGTTGGGATGTGTGGCGCTTTTCCATTTGCATACAGTGGTAGAGTAGGTGTATGGATTGATTATAATCAAGATGGAGATTTTATTGATGCTGGTGAAAATGTATATATGTCGCCTTATACTTTGTTTGCTATTGCAGGAACATCTGTAGCTCCAGGTGCTGGTATAACTATTCCTCTAACCGCAAATACTGGTATTACACGAATGAGAGTCATTGAAGTAGAATCTGCTACTGCTCCTGGACCATGCACAAATCCGCCGTTCGGAGAAGTAGAAGATTATAATGTAAATTTACTTGCTCCTACACCTTTAGATTTAGGTGTAAGTGCTATTTTGAAACCTTTAGGTACAACAGTTTGTTATGTAACCGATACTATAGTTGCTAAAGTAAAAAATTATGGAACTAGTATTGTTGATTTTGCTGTAGATACAACTATCATTAGCGTTGTTACAAGCGGTCCAAATCCTTCAACATTTACCTTGGCTTTAAATCAGGGAACTATTGCAATAAATGGTACAAAAAATTACACCGTAACAACTTCGTACAATATGACAAATATTGGCACCTATCAATTAAAAGCATTTACTTCTGTTCCTGGTGATGGTTCTGCGTTTAATGATACAGTTACAAAAACAATTACAAAAAGTCCGTATTTTACTAAAACTGTTTTTCCTAATGATAGCGTCTGTCTGGGTCAGCCTGTTCAATTAAATGCCAATTTTAGTTCTACAAAACAATTAGGCACGGGAATTTTACAAAATACATCTACTACCTATCCCACACCTTACGGTAATTTTTATATGGGAGCTAAACATCAATTTTTATTTTTAGCATCCGAATTAACTGCTGCAGGTTTAAGTGCAGGTAATATAACGTCATTGGCTTTTAATGTTACTAATTTAAACGGATCAGGTCCATATGTAAACTTTAATATTGCAATTGCAACAACAGCACTTACAAACATTACAAACTTTCAAACAACGGGTTTTTCAACGTATTTTTCTACACCAAGTTATACTCCTGTATTAGGTATAAATACGCATACTTTATCCACGCCATATGTTTGGGACGGAATTTCAAATATTATTATTGAAACATGTTTTAATAACAACCCAATAACTTGGACAAATAATGTTTCTGTGATGCAATCTTCAACACCATTTACTTCTTCAGTTTGGTATAATGCTGATTCTAATCCAACACTTTGTGCTACAACATCTGCATTTAATTCAATAGCGCAACGACCAAATATTTATTTCGTGCAACCAGCAACTATGACTTTTTCTTGGTCACCAGCAATTGAAATTAGTGCTACAAACATTGTTAATCCTATTGCTAATGTTACTGGAACAAGAACTTACACCATTAGCGGAACAAATGGAGGGTGTATGACCTATGATACAGTTCAAATTTTTGTTAAACCTACGCCACTTCCTAATTTAGGAAATGATTCATTGTACTGTAACTTACCTGTAGTTATAAATGCAAACACAAGTGCTTCTAGTTATTTATGGAATAATTCGAGCATTGGTTCAAGTTTAAATGTTACTGCTGCAGGTAAATATTGGGTAAGAGCAACAAACGCAAATGGTTGCACAAATTCTGATACTGTTTTAGTAACATTAGGAGCATCGCCTATTGTTACCTTAGGAGCTGATACAGCCTATTGCCAAGGATCTACTATTAATTTATATGGAGGATTTAGCCCTGGAAATACCTATTTATGGAGTACTGGAGCAACAGCATCATCAATTACTGTTGGAACTTCAGGAACCTACTCAGTGCTTGTAGTAAATACTATTGGCTGCGAAACTACAGATGTAATAAATGTTACTTCCAAACCTGTTCCATCAGTATCACTTGTATTTACTGGATTAAATTCATTTTGTGCAGCAGATGGCACAGCAAGATTGTTAACAGAAGGTACACCAAGTGGTGGCGTCTACATTGGTGCAGGCGTAAATAGTAGTACATTTTTTCCGGCACAAGCAGGTCAAGGTAATCATATAATTCTTTATAATTATACTGGACCAAATGGATGCTCAAATATAGGTAGAGATACATTATTTGTGAGACCTTGTGTTGGCATTGAAGAGTTCACCGATAATGTTAATCTAAGCATTTATCCAAATCCTACAACTGGAAGTTTTGTAATGGAGATAAATACAATAAATGAATTTGATGGAAAAATAAGCATTACATCCATTGACGGTAAATTAGTATTTACAGATGTTGTTTCGGGTAATGGCTTAATAAACAAAACGATTAATATCAGTGATTTAGCAAATGGAATTTATTATCTAAAAATGGAATCTACTAGCACAGCACGAACATATAAAATACTTAAGCAGTAGCTAGAGTTTTGTTGTTTAAATTTTAGTTTGAACTTTATAAAGTAACTCTAAGTTTATAAAGTTACGTATTTGATTATTGATAGGTATATAGGCATACCTAAGGTAATATTTATAGGAAAAGTAATTGCTAATGCCATTGGTATATACAATCCCGCGTTTGATTTCGGATTAGCTAACTTCATTGCTGCAGGCACGGCAATATAAGAAGCGCTTGATGCTAAAACAGCAAACATAAAACGATTACCAATATCATTAGTAACAGTTTGACTTAAAATAGCAATTATACAACCATTAAATAATGGAATTACGATGGCAAATAAAAACGGGAACCAACCATTAGATAAAAAAGCTGATAATTTTCTACCACTTACAATTCCCATATCTAATAAAAATATGGCTAAAAATCCTTTAAAAATATCGTTAGTAAAAGGCTTTATTCCTTCTGCCTGTTTTGCATTTGCCAACAATCCAATAATTAAACTACCTAATATTAATAATACACTGCCATTTGTAAATGAATGTTTAACCACATCTAATTTATTTACAGTATCCGTTTTCTCTTTATTATAAATAGAAATTAAAATTAGGCCAGCGATAATGGCGGGCGATTCCATTAAAGCCATAATAGCAACCATATGACCATGTAATTGGAGTTTTTCAGAATCTAAGTAAGATACAGCTGTCACAAATGTTACAGCACTAACTGATCCGTAAGCTGCGGCTATTGCTCCAGCATCAAAAATATTTAATTTTCGTTTTAAGATGAAAAATGTATATATCGGAATTAATAAGGAAATTAATATACCAAACAACATAGAATTTATAATCTCCGCTGAAAATGATTCATGAGATAATTCCTGACCGCCTTTAAAACCAATTGAAAATAGCAAATAAAGCGAAATAAATTTAGAGGAATTAGTTGGAATTTCTAAATCACTTTTTAATTTTACGGCAACTATTCCTAAGATAAAAAATAGGAATGCAGGACTAGTAAGGTTCGAAATTAATAAATCTAAATTCATTTTATTTTAAATAATTTATTTTTTTAATCTACTTATCTATTTTTTTCAAATAGTAATCGTCTGCCTAGTTCAGAATTATTAAAAACTCCTCTGTCGTAGGCTAAATGGCCGTTTACATATGTTTGAATAACTTTACTTGAAAATGTATAATTATCGAAGGGAGACCAACCACATTTGTACAAATTTAAATTTGAAGTTGATTTCCATTTATCATTTAAATCAACTAAAACTATATCTGCAAAGTAACCTTCTCTAATATAGCCTCTATCAAACATTCTATAAATTTCTGCTACATGGTGACTCGTTTTTTCCACAATTTTCTCTAAGGATAAATAACCTTGATGATATAATTCTAATAAGGTTACTAAGGCATGCTGAACTAATGGACCTCCTGATTTACTTTGAAAATAATCGCCTTTTTTTTCTGACAATAAATGAGGTGCATGGTCAGTAGCAATAATATCAACTATATTGTTATTTAAAGCTTTAATTAATCCCAACTTATTATTCTCGGATTTTATAGATGGATTCCACTTAATAAAATGTCCCAATCGATCGTAATCGTTATCAGTAAACCACAAATGATGTACGCAAGCTTCAGATGTAATTCTTTTGTCTCTTAATGCACCATTATATTTAAATAAATGAGTTTCAAGCTCCGTAGAAATATGATACGCATGAAAACGCGTGTTATATTTTTTTGCAATTTCAACAACTCTTTTTGTTGCCTCAAAACAAGCTTGTTCATCTCTTATTAAAGAATGACAGATAGCTGGAATATCAACCCCATACTGCTTTCTAAATAGGGCGGTATTTTTATCAATAATTTCATCATCCTCGCAATGTAATGCAACCAACGAATTCGTTCTAGAAAAGAGTTGTTCTAAAAATTCAGGATAATTTGCTAGTATTCCCTCATTATTATTAAAATACAAGCCGTCGTCCGTTAGTCCGCAAATCTGTTCATTATCAATTTTTAAAGCTTCCTCTAAATTGTGTTTAGTTATACCCATAAAAAAAGAATAATTAGCTAACGAACTACTTTTAGCAATTAAATACTTTTCCTCTAATAGATTTAATGAAGTTGTATTAGGAATTGTATTAGGCATATCCATAAATGAAGTAATTCCGCCAGCAACAGCAGCTCTAGATTCAGAATATACTGTGGCTTTTTGTGTTAATCCTGGTTCCCTAAAGTGCACTTGATCATCAATTAAACCAGGCAATAAATGCAAACCTTCAGCATTTATAATTTTAAAATTACCAAAAGTGGCATCTATTGTATTAGCAATTTTTTCAATTCTATTATTTACTATTAACACATCAGCAACAAAAGTTTCACCTTCATTTACAATTGTAGCATTCTTTATTATTACTCTTCGCATAGCACTTTAGGGATTACAGATATCGCAATACATTGGATCTTCAAAAAAAATACCATTTGGATGGCGTCGCTCTTCTAAATAATTACATTTTTTACATTGATAATTATTTGCTAAAACTGATTTAGTTTTAAAGCCACAATTCATACAAGGTAATCCTTTTTTAACTTCCATAATATCAAATCCAATGGTTTTACATTGAGGGCAACAAGAATTTATTTTTTTAATAAGATTTTTAAATACTTTTTCTATCACCAACATTCTACTGGGATTATACATGGCTCGCATATCGGTTTCTGCAAATACACTATTATATTTTTGTATTAAAAATTCATAAGCTTTATTTAAGGATTCAATAGTAGTAATTCCTTTAAAAATAGGTGCTTTACATTGTTGGTCTTTTCTAAGTATGATAGCATGTGATGGGAAATTACATTCCTCAGCAAAGGATAATAAATCATTAAAAGATTTTACTAAGCGCCCATTAAAATTTGTTTTCATACTAGTTTCACTAGCTGCAATTTCAATGTTATTTTTCAGGTCGATAAAAATTGCAATTTCGTGGTCAGCAGGAGCAAAATATAATTGAGGGTGAGGGCCAAATGAACCTTCGCTAGCAACTGCTAAATCTGAATTTTCAGCTTTCATGCCTTGTAAACATTTATTGCGAAGTGTAGAATATGGATTATCTGTCCGTTCTATTTCTCCAGTAAAAGTTCCCAGCAAGTCCGTATCAAAATCGCTAGAAACTTTGCAGGTTATATTAAATGCTTTCTTAAATAGTGGGGTGATTATTTTTTCTTTTTGATGTTTTGTAACAATTAATAGAGTTCTTTGATCAAACATATAAAATTAGTTTTTATTTCTCTGATTGATAAAAAGCTGAATAATAAAAAAATAAAAACAAAAAAATTTCATTATTATACAGCCTTTAAATTCAATCTTAATTTTTCCGCAAAATCTTTGCTAATATGACTAACAGGTGTAGCATAAATCAACAATTCTATTTTTTCAAATTTATCTTTCACTTCATTGTGGATGATATCAAATAATAGAGCTTTTGTGATAAAAAACAGCCTGATTGTTTTTAATTTCTTTCCTGATTGCAATAATGTGTTTTTATCAATATGGGTTTGTAATGCATATTTATTATCGATTAGATATTTTGATATTTGAATAGCCGTAGCTTCATCACTTTGTATAATATCAACTACTATCATTTATTTACGATCTCTTTTTATAGCTTTAATTTTAAGATTACCCTGTATTTCTAAATCCATATTTTCATCTGAAGCTTTTTTTGCGATTGTTTGCATTAATAAATAAGCCTCCTTTAATTCAACTATTCTATTTTCATGTTGAAGAAAACTTTTATTGTTAATGTTTCTTTCTTGAATTTTAAATGATTCTAATTGATGAAAATTAATTTTGCTATTAAATAATGCAAATAAAATGTTTATTGAATCTGAAGGCGTAAATTGACCTTCTACGAGCTTGAATGTACTTATTTTACTCATAGGTTATTTTTTTGGATTTTGAATCAGTATGTTTTAAATTATTTTAAAATTCTATTACGTGTATTCTATAATTTTAGATTCATTTTTTTTGAGATTTTAATTAATTTTTTTTATTTCTTATTTAGAAACTGAAATATTGTTTTTTGTATATATTTTTCGTTTTAATACTTCCAATTTTAAATTAAGATTGTTTCTAAAATTTTGAACCCTAAGTTTTCTTTTTTTTATTTTAAGATCATGCCTTAATTTCTTTTCGCTGCGTAATTCATTAACAATATCTGTATTAAAAAAGTACTGCTTAACACAAATTGCAAATAATACAATGGCTATAAAACCACTTATAAAATAATGATGCACTGCAAAGTCAGATATATCAGTTATTAATTTTAGAGGTGTTACATGAAAAAGAATTGAACTTGCGAATACTATAAATGCTAAAGACGCAAAAATTAAAAGGATTTTATTTTTGCTGTTAATTTTTGAAATTTTTTTTGAAGTTTTCATATGTAGGTATTTATTGTTTTTAATTGTCATAACTTGTCCCGAACTTGATTCGGGATGGTTTAGCCAGTTTATCTTTATTGTATTTAACTCAATTGTTGTTTACTGTTGTTTTTATCGTTTCGTTGAGTTCTTCACAATTATGTTTTAGTAAACATGGCTATTTCATAAGCAAAATATTTGTTTTTTAATTTGTAGTGGTAACATTACCTATGATTCCACTACCAAAATTACTAGCTTAAATACATAAATTTTTATTTATATTTGTTATAATATTTATAAAATTATTTTATGAACTATACATTAAATCAATTACATATATTTTTTAAAATATCTCAAACAAAAAGTATTACAAAGGCTGCTGAAGAATTATTTTTAACGCAACCAGCAGTTTCTATTCAACTAAAGAACTTCCAAAATCAATTTCAAATACCACTTACTGAAGTTGTTGGAAGAAAATTATTTATTACTGATTTTGGAAAAGAAATTGCTTTGGCAGCTGAAAATATTTTAAATGAAGTGTACGCCATTAATTACAAAACATTGGCATTTAAAGGTCAATTAAGTGGTAGATTGAAGATTTCTATTGTTTCAACAGGTAAGTACATTATGCCATACTTTTTGTCTGGTTTCATTAAACAGCATCCTGAAATAGAATTACTTTTAGATGTTACAAATAAAAGCAAAGTCATTGACAGTTTAGAAAACAATGAAGTTGATTTTTCTTTAGTATCTGTTTTACCAGAAAAATTGGCTATCGACAAAGTTGAACTCATGCAAAATAAACTCTATTTAATTGGAAACAATGAACGGAAGTTCAAATTAAAGTCTTATGACAAATCTATATTTGATGAAATCCAATTAATTTATAGAGAAAAAGGCTCAGGAACAAGGTTAGTAATGGAGCGATTTATTGAAAAAAATAATTTACCTGTAAATAAAAAAATGGAACTTACTTCGAATGAAGCTGTAAAACAGGCAGTAATTTCAGGTATTGGATATTCAATTATGCCACTAATAGGGCTAAAAAATGAACTCGTTCAAAAAGAACTACAAATTATTCCGTTTAAAAACTTTCCAATTAAGTCAAACTGGAATTTAATCTGGATGAAAAACAAAAATCATTCGCCAGTTGCCAGTGCTTTTTTGAATTATATCAAAAAAGAAAAAAATAATATTATTAACCAACATTTTAGTTGGTGCGATAATTATTAACACTAAAACTGATAATTTAAAGTTCCTTTTAAATACACAATAGAAATATAAGTTTTAATGAATTTAAATTTGTATTCGGCAAATTTTAATTCAGATTCTAACCATTTATTTTCGCGAGCATTTAATATAAATAAAGAACTTTCTCCGTTATTAAACTTTAATTTTTCTGCTTCTACTAATTGTTTATTATACCTTACTGATCGCTCTGCATTTTGTAACTGTTCAGATAAAATTGAAATAGTTTGCTTTAGCGCATTTAATTTAAAATCAAATTCGTTACTCTTATTAGCCAATTCGTAAGAATTACTTTGAAAATTCACTTTTGCCATTTTATACTCGTTCCTCGATCTACGGAGTAATAAAGGAAAAGATATATCTGCCCCCCATTTATAATTATTTTGTGTATAAACTGGACTGAAAGAATTTGGGTTGTATGACAATAAATTATAATTCACATTCAATTTAGGCTTAATCATCTCTTTCTTTAATCGAGCATCAATAGCCAGTACTTTTTGAAATGAATTATACTTATCAATTACTGGGTTATTTGTCGAATCCTGATACAGAAGTTTTACAATACTATTTTTAGCTTTCTCGAAATATAAATCCAAACTATCTGATGGTTTATAAAATTCTTTAACCGAAGGTGAATTTGTTTGCCAATTATACATCGCCAATTCGTTGGTTTGTTTTTGAATTTCAATGTTGGCTGATTGAAAATCTAACAAACGAGATTGATATAAAATAGCGGCTTCTACAGTATCCATAGCGGCGCGCTCTCCAATATTTGCCAAAGATTCAATGCCTATCAATCTTAGCTTTGCTAACTCCATAAAGTAGTTGTTTAGAGCTAGTTGTTTTAAACTAAACAACCAATCAAAATACTGCAAAGAGGATTCAAATAATAAATTATTTAACTGTATGTTTTTTTCCGCCGAATAATAATTTACATACTCTTTTGACTTTAATAAATCAGCCCTCCTATAATCAATAAACATACCTTGTAATAATCCAACCTCTAATCCAACATAAGGTAAGCCATACGATGATGTATATTGCTCAGGATTGATGTTCTGACCCACACCATATTCATAACCAAACTTTAAATTTTGTGCTGTATACAAAGGAACCTTTACACCACTATTAATAATGCTATAATAATTTGACCCATTAAAGTTTTTGTTTTCATAAGTCCCACTTACAAACGGATCAAAATTTCCTTTACTCGCTTTATATTGCAATTCTCCATATTGCTTAATATTATCTGCTCGTTTTGAAATTGGATTGTTTTCTAATACATTTTTTAAATAGGCATCATAACTCAAAACAACTGTAGTTTGAGAAAAGCAATTAAAAAATAAAAATCCAAAAACAATAATTAATAATTTAATTTTACTTTTTCTCATCTTGCTTTTTTTCTTTTTTTTCTTCGCTATTTTTTACGTAAAAATCTGGGGGAAAACCATTTAATTTTCGCCAAATTTCATAAATTACAGGAACATTGTTTAAAAGAGCAAAACCTTCAACACCACTTCCAATCTGAATTGCATCTGGCCATCGGTTCCCTTTATTTTTAACTAAAACACGAAATTTTCCATTATCTGATATGGCTTTGTCAAAAGCAACAATTTCCGATTGATAAGTTCCAAAGCTAATTCCTGGCCAACCCGAAAATACAAATGCTGGCCAACCATCAAAGGTTAACTGAACATTTTGTCCTTTTTTAATTAATGGTAAATCAATTGGGTTGATGTATAATTCAACTGCTTGTTCAGCTTGCTGCGGAACAATTGAACATAAAGCGGCTCCTTCTTTTACAATTTCCCCAATGCCCAATACATACGCTTTGGTTATGTAACCATCTTGCGGTGCAAGCACATAGTAGTATCCTTTTCGCATACTGTAGTTAGCTAACTGACCTTGCAATTTAGTTAAAGAACCCTCTCCTTCATACAATGCGGACAAAGCAGAAAACTTATCTGACTCGGCCTTCATTATTTTTTCTTGATAATCTTGTTGAACCGCGTTTAATTCAATTTCCGAATTTAGTAGGTCGTTTTTAGTTGACATGAATTTATTTTCGGCAGATGTTTTTTTAGCTAAAGCGTCTTGCACTTTAATTCTTCTGTTTTCTAAATCTGTTTTTGAAATTACTCCTTTCACTAATAATTCTTCAAAGCGTTGTAATTGTTCTTCAGCAACTTTATAATTACTATTTGAAGTTTGAGCTTCGATGCTGTCTGTTCTAACTTTAATTTTGGCTTGCAAAAGTTTGTTTCGAGTTTGCTCCATTTTTAAAAGCAAATTTTTATTTAAAGCGTCAATTTGAGAATTCACAGAATTTACTTTTTGTTCATACGATTCTAATGTAGTTTCTTTAGCTTTAATTTGTTGTTCAGAGCGTGTAATCAACATTGGATCCATATATTCATCCTTTATCTCAGAAATAAATGCGATAGTATCATTCTTTTTCACAAAGTCTCCTTCACTAATAAACCAATTTTCTACTCTACCGGCAATGCGCGATGTAATGGTTTGCGGCCTGCCTTCTGGATTTAAAGTGGTTACCTTTCCTAAAGATTCAACAGTTTGAGTCCATGGCATAAGCAACACTACAAAGCCAGTTATAAAAAAAGCACTTAATGAGTATTTTATAGCTTTAGAGTAGGACCTTTTGTAGATATTAGAAACACCTTGAAGTTCAATGACCTCTGAATTTAAAAATGAATATTGCTCTTTTTCTCCAAATATTTTTTCGATTTTGTACAAAGCGGTTATAATATCATAACATGTTCCTAAACTACTAACTAGTTTTTCAACTGAATTAATTACTAAAAAGATAATGATTTCGGATGCTACAAATTGACCAATATTCAAATCGCCCTTTTGCACTAAATAGGCACCAAAAAATAATAAAATTCCAACAAAAATTACTTTAAATAGAATGATGCCTCTAAATTGTTTTTCAAGTACTGAAAAATGACTTTTTCTGTTAATGATATAATCATTTAAAATATAGTCTGTATGCTCAACAAATTTTCCGTCAATTCCGTCCTTTGAAGAAGCTTTTCTTTGAAACCATTCAATTAACGTATATTTTTCGTCAGATGTTTTTATATTAGTTTCGATGCCTTTTTTTCCGTAATAAACAATTATGAAGTAAAAAGAGAATCCAATTATTATGGTAAAAAACATAAACCAAGGACTATATAAAGGCAACAAAAGCACACCAAAAACAATACTAATGAGAGAAAATGAAAAATCTAATAATATTTTACTGATTCCTTTTTGTAAAGTAACTATTTCAAAATATTTATTGAGTTTAGATAAAATATCATCAGTATGAATCGTATCATTTAAATATAAACTAATTCGAGTTATTAAATTGCCGAATATTTTTTGGTGCAACGTTTCATTAATACGCATTTGCCAAATTTGAAAATAACCAACAAACATGGTAGCAACAATTGTAATTGAACAAAGCAAAATAAGTGACGCAGAAAAACTACCTGCCATAATATAGGTTACTACACCTTGTATGCCAATGGGGATAGCTATGTACATAATTCCTTGTAAAAGCGCTAGCGTATACACTTTACTTAAAATTATTTTTTCGTTAGCCAACCAAGTAAATAAAAGCTTCGCTTTTTTCTTTTCCATAAGATTTATTTTGACTACAAAAATACAAAAAATAAAATATAATAGTATTACTATTATTTACTTGTAATTTTTATTATTTAATAATACTTTTACTATTAAACTAAATTTCATGGAATTAGATATAAGGATAAAAATGAATGAAAAACTATTTCTTCGAAATCCGGAAGAATCGGTTTTAGGCAAGAAAATTGTAAAAAACGGATTACTTCTCATTAATAAAATTGGTTTTGAAGAATTCACTTTTAAAAAACTATCTATAGAAATATCAACTACCGAGGCTACGATTTATAGGTATTTTGAAAACAAACATCGTTTACTTATTTATTTAATTAATTGGTATTGGAGTTATATAGAATATAAGGTTGTTTTTCAAACGAATAACATAACCAATCCTGAGAAAAAACTAAAAACAATCATAAGATTATTAGTTGAAAATGCAGCCGATAAAGAATTAAACTCTGATTTTATTTCAGAAAAAGATGCTTATCAATTAATTATGTGGGAAGGATCAAAGTCTTATTTAACTAGAAATGTTAGTAAGGATAATAACGACAGACTTTTTAAACCTTATAAAGATTTATGTGAACGAATTGCTTCGATAATAACCGAACACAATCCAAAATATAAGTTTCCTCATTCAATGGCTAGCACATTATTAGAGATGGCACATGCACAAAAATTTTTTATGCAAAATCTCCCATCTCTAACTGATTTTTTGAAAGATGAGGATGATAAAAAAATCATCCTATTTTTTGAATCACTATTATTTAATTCTATAAATAGTAAATAATTGATGGAACTGAATAGTTAATTTTTAATTATAATTAGTTTGTTTGAAAATGATTCTGTGAAAACAAAAACCTACCAGAATTACTTCGGATAGGTTCTTTTCAAAAACAAATTACTCTACAAGCTCATTAATGGTTTTCTATCAATAAAGCCGCCTCCAATTAAATCATCTCCTTCGTAAATTACAGCACTTTGACCAGGTGCAATGCCAGTAGCTGATTCATGAAAAACAATATTCAATTTATTATCAATTGTATTAATAGTGCTTAAACGCCCTGAATCTTTATAACGGATTTTTGTTAAGGCCACGTAATCTTGAGGCAACGATTCGTATTTAATTAAATTAAAATCACGCACATTAATTTCCATTTCTTTTAAATCATCTAAATCGCCCAATACAACCGTATTTGTTTCGGGTATAATTTCCTTAACAAATACAGGTTCTCCCATTGCTAAATCTAAACCTTTACGCTGGCCAATTGTGTAAAAAGGATACCCACGATGCGTACCAACTTTTTTTCCTTTGTATAAATAATTACCTCCTTCAACACTTGCCTCTAAATTTGGTAAGCGATGTTTTAAAAACGAACGGTAATCATTATCAGGCACAAAACAAATATCGTAACTCTCGCTTTTATTTGCTAAATCTATAAAGCCGGCATCTTTTGCCATTTGTTTTATTTCCGGTTTTTTAAATTTACCTAATGGAAACATGGTTCGTTTTAAACTATCTTGTCCCAAGCCCCAAAGCACATAAGTTTGATCTTTAGTTTGATCAATACCTTTAAAAATAACTTTGCGATTATTTTCCTCACGAACTTGAGCATAGTGCCCAGTTGCAATAAATTCACAATCTAGCATGTCCGCACGTTTTAATAACGCTTCCCATTTAATGTGCGTATTGCATAATACGCATGGGTTTGGTGTGCGACCTGCTAAGTATTCTTCAACAAAATTATTGATAATATGATCTCCAAATTCTGCCCTGATATCTAATATATAATGAGGGAAACCAAATGTTACTGCCATTGAGCGAGCATCATTAATACTATCTAAACTGCAACATCCTGTTTCTTTTTTTGTACTACCTGATGTTTCGTAATCCCATGTTTTCATGGTAATGCCAATAACTTCGTAACCTTGTTCGTGTAACATCATAGCAGCAACCGAACTATCAATTCCTCCGCTCATTGCTACTAATACTTTTCCGTGTTTACTCATTTTGTATACTTCTTATTTTTATAGCAAGGTGCATTCTTTTTTTCACAAAGGAACAATGCTTTGTTTTATGAATTTAAAATTATTTTAAATGCTACTTTTTTTCTTTAGATTTTGTAGTTGTGGCGTTTGGTTTTGCTGCAGTTGTTTTAGTTTCAGCAGACTTTAATTTATCTTCAGAATTTTTGTTTTTATTAAAAAACTCCTCGGCTTCTTTTGCTGTTGCTAATTTACCCCCAGGTTTATATAATTCTCTTTCTGTAATTTTACCATTTTTGTCCCGATAAAGCCAAGGCCCACTTTTTGCTCCGTTTTTATAGTAACCAACAGCAGCTGAAACTTTATTTGGATAATAAAATGCATTTTTTCCTTCTAATTTCCCATCTACATAAAGTCCTTCACTTTTAATTAATGTTTTGTCATAAAACAATTTAAATGGCCCGTCCATTTTACCCAATTTATAATTCCGCTCTTCGCTAACAGTTCCATCAGGAAAATAAACGTATTCGGTACCATCTTTTTTTCCTTTAATGTAATTTTCTCTTGAAATAAGGATACCCTTTTCATCATAATAGTTCCAAGCCGAATCTTTATCTTCTCCAATATATTTGCCATATGCCATTTTTTTACCTGTTGGATGAAACAAAGTTGAATACGCATACTTCCCATCTTGTTTAAAATTCATAATTGCTTTTACTGTATCGTGAGGATAGTAGTATTTAAAAACACCTTGAGGTTTATCATCTTTAAATAATCCTTCATAAATTAATTTCTTAGTTTTAACATCTGTTTTTTTCCAATAACCTTGCTTTTTTCCAGCAGCATCAGTTTGTGTTTGAGCATAACTTAAAACACCTATCAATAAAGAAAAAATGAAACAAATATATTTATGCATAAAATTAATTTTTGATTAATAACTTATTATAAGGCCAAAGTTACATTATCTATCAATAAAAAAAGGTTTTGTAACCGATTTTTCTGAAAATTTAAGAGTAAGAGTTTGTTTGAAATTTATTTCGAATTTTTCATTTAAAAGTTTCTTTGGAAAAAAGAAGATTTATACCAAATAGCTATATAATTAAGTCCAATTATGGTGGTCATGCTGAACTTGATTCAGCATCTCAAAGACCCTGAATCAAGTTCAGGGCGACTAACCGCTTGGGCTATCTATTCCTTATGAATCGTATTATTTGGAATTACGTTGGACAAAAAACTAAAAATTTATTTTTAAAATCACTCCGTTATATTTTTTAATAGAAGGTTTAAAATAAAAAATCCATCAGTTGGCATACTGATGGATTTCTGTAACAAAAATCTTAAAATAATTAGGCGTTTGCGGCTTCTTCTTTTAAAACGGCGATAATTTTATCTTCAATTTCTTGCGCTAAATCTGGATTTTCAGCAAAGATAGATTTCACTGAATCTCTACCTTGTCCTAATTTAGTATCGTCGTAACTAAACCATGATCCGCTTTTTTTAATGATCCCTTTATCAACACCAATGTCAATTATTTCTCCAACTTTACTAATTCCTTCTCCAAAAACAATATCAAATTCAGCCATACGGAAAGGAGGTGCAAGTTTGTTTTTAATAACTTTTACACGAGTTCTATTTCCCGTAACAACATCTCCGTCTTTAATTTGGCTAATTCTTCTAATATCTAAACGGACAGATGCATAAAATTTAAGAGCATTTCCGCCGGTAGTAGTTTCAGGATTACCAAACATGACCCCAATTTTTTCACGTAATTGATTGATAAAAATACAGCAACAGCCTGTTTTATTAATAGTACCTGTTAATTTACGTAATGCTTGACTCATTAAGCGAGCTTGTAAGCCCATTCTGCTGTCACCCATTTCACCTTCAATTTCTGCTTTTGGTGTTAATGCAGCAACTGAATCTATAACTACTAAATCAACAGCACCAGAACGGATTAAATTATCTGCGATTTCTAACGCTTGCTCTCCGTTATCTGGTTGAGATATTAATAAGCTTTTAGTGTCAACACCTAATTTTTCTGCATAAAAACGGTCAAATGCGTGCTCTGCATCAATAATGGCAGCTATACCACCAGCGCGCTGTACGCTAGCAATAGCATGAATTGCCAAAGTAGTTTTTCCAGACGATTCAGGTCCATAAATTTCAACCACTCTTCCTCTAGGCAATCCTCCAATACCTAAAGCAATGTTTAAGCCTAATGAACCAGTTGAAATTGAATCCATTGGTTCAACAACTGAATCGCCTAATTTCATGATTGTTCCTTTACCATAAGTTTTTTCTAACTTATCTAAAGTTAATTGTAGTGCTTTTAATTTTTCACTTCCTATTGCATTTCTGTCTACAGTTTCAATAGGTTCTTCTGTTTTTTTTGCCATGATATTTATTTTTATAGTTTTAAGTTACAATTTTTAAAATTAGAGTAGTTAACAAGTTTGCAACATTCTCAAATTCTTTACAAATCTAATTCAAAATTCAAGCAACTGATTGCTATAAATTGTAGCATTAACTAAATTGGCCGTATTTATAGGGATTAGAGAGGTAAAAAAAGTATTCGTAAGTTTAAAAATTTCAAGGTTATGAAATTAAATGAACTATTTTTTTATGGAATTATGGTGTTATATTAACTTTATAAAAAACAAAGAAACCAGCACTTTGATATAGTAAATCAAGCCATGTTTTTTTTAAGATATTTAATTTATTTGAAATGTTAAAAAAAATGCCATAAAAAAAGCCCGAACTTTGTTCGGGCTTTTTTTATGTTAGCTATGCTAAATATTAGTGTTTTTTTCCACCTTTAGCTGGAGTAGCTTTTGCTAATGAATCAGCAACTCGTGCAGAATCAGCAGCAACTTTAGCAGCAGCTTCAGCAGCAACAGCAGCTTCAGCTTCAGCAACTTTAGCTAAAGAATCAGCTTGAGCTTGAGCTACAGCAGCTATTGAATCTTCAGTTTGTTTTTGTTTAGCAGCCAATTCTTCTTTAGAAGGACCACAAGATACAAATGCAGCTGATAATGCAGCTACAGCAACGATTGATAATACTTTTTTCATTTTAAATTTTTTAGGTTTTGTTAATTTGAGTGCAAAATTACATTTATTTTTTAATTTTAGTTAAAAAAATGAAAATATTTTATTTTATTTTTCAACATTCTGTATTTCAGGTTATTAAAAAGCTCTATAAACCTTACTTTTGCGTAATTATGTACAAAATATTTTTAAAACCACTTCTTTTTAAGTTAGATCCCGAGAAAGCGCATTATTTAACTTTTGATTTGCTTAAGTTTTTTCTTGGCAATTCTTTTTGTAAAAGTTTAGCAAGCTTTGTTTTTGGCGTTAAGCATCCTAAACTTAAAAAACTACTATTTGGATTAACATTTGACAATCCTGTTGGCCTTGCTGCTGGTTTAGATAAAGATGCAAAAGTTTTTAACGAATTAGCCGCCCTTGGCTTTGGTTTTATTGAAATTGGAACATTAACTCCAAAAGCGCAACCCGGCAATGATAAACCAAGGTTATTTAGATTGCCAAATGATCACGCTTTAATAAATCGAATGGGATTTAATAATGAAGGAGTTGATGCGGCAGCTATTCGTTTGAAATTCAAGAAAACAAAAACGATTATTGGAGGAAATATCGGGAAAAACAAATTAACGCCAAACGAGGATGCTATCAACGATTATGAATATTGTTTTAATGCCCTATTTGATGTTGTAGATTATTTTGTTGTAAATGTAAGTTCACCTAATACCCCAAACCTAAGAGAACTTCAAGATAAGGAACCTTTAACTCATTTATTAAATCATTTACAAAAAATTAATAATGCTAAAACAAAACGGAAACCAATCCTTTTAAAGATTGCTCCTGATTTAACCAATTCTCAATTAGATGATATTATAGAAATTGTTGCATCTACTAAAATTGATGGTATTGTAGCAACTAACACTACTATTGCACGTGAACCTTTAACTTATCCCAAAACAGAAATAGAAGCTATTGGTATGGGTGGATTGAGCGGAAAACCATTAACTAAAAGAAGCACTGAAGTGATATCTTATTTAAAAACAAAATCGAGTAATGCATTTCCTGTCATTGGTGTTGGAGGCATTCACAGCCCCGAAGATGCCATTGAAAAGATAAAAGCAGGTGCTGACTTAATTCAATTATACACAGGTTTTGTTTATGAAGGCCCTTCATTAATCAAAAAAATCAATAAAGAACTTATCAATCAAAATATTTTAAAATGAAGTTAATTGAATGCCCCAGAGATGCCATGCAAGGTATCAAAGAATTGATTCCTACAGATATTAAAGCAAACTATATTAATTCTCTTTTAAATATTGGTTTTGATACCATTGATTTTGGAAGTTTTGTTTCGCCAAAAGCCATTCCTCAAATGCAAGACACTGCAGAGGTTTTAAAGCAATTAGATTTATCAACCACAAAAAGTAAATTGTTAGCCATTGTTGCTAATACGCGTGGAGCGCAAGATGCCTGCTCTTTTAATGAAATCAGCTATTTAGGATTTCCATTTTCAATTTCAGAAACGTTTCAGCAACGAAATGCCAATTCTAGTATTGCAGAGTCTTTAATGAGGGTTGAAGAAATTCAAAATCTTTGTGTTAAAAGTAATAAAGAATTAGTAGTTTATATTTCAATGGCATTCGGTAATCCTTATGGCGATATTTGGAATAGTGAAATTGTAATTAATTGGACAAAAAAATTAGGTGATTTAGGTATTAAAATTATTGCACTTTCTGACACAATTGGAGTGTCAAACCCGGAAAATATTAGCTATTTATTTTCAAATATTATCCCTGAATTTAAAACCATTGAAATTGGAGCCCACTTGCACTCAACCAAAGAAAAAGCACAAGAGAAAATAGACGCTGCTTATAAAAGTGGTTGTCAGCGTTTTGATGTGGCTATTCATGGCTTTGGTGGCTGCCCTATGGCTAAGGATGATTTAACAGGAAATTTAGCTACGGAAGATTTAGAACATTATTTTAATAGCAATAATATTCCTTTAAACCTTAATTCCGATTTATTATACAAGGCCTATTCACAAAGTTGGGATGTTTTTAATAAGTACCATTAGTTGCAATTTAAAAAACTGCGGAAATAAAACGTATTATTTTAAATAGTTGCTTAAAATCATTAGCAGTAATTTTTGTACTAGTTTAATAAAAAATTAAAATGAAAAAAATAGGTTTAATTACATCAGGTGGCGATGCTCCGGGAATGAATGCTTGCATTAGAGCAGTTGTAAGAACTGCTCGTGCCGAACAAATAGAGGTTGTTGGTTTTTACAGGGGTTACGAAGGATTGATTGATAATGATTGCATTCAATTAACAAAAAGCACCGTGTCCAACATTATTCATCGTGGAGGTACGGTTTTAAAAACTGCTCGTAGTAGTCGTTTTATGACTAGTAAAGGAATGCAAATGGCAGTTGAAACATTGCAAAAACATGCTTTAGATGGATTTATTGTAATAGGCGGAGATGGCAGCTTTAGAGGCGCTTTAGAATTAAGCAAGCAGCATACCATCAAAACAATTGGATGTCCAGGCACAATTGACAATGATTTGGTAGGTACCGATTACACCATTGGTTATGATACTGCAATTAATACTGTAACCGAAGCAATTGATAAAATTCGTGATACCGCAGAAAGCCATGATCGTATTTTTGTTGTTGAGGTTATGGGGAGAGACGCCGGCTTAATAGCCTTAAGAAGCGCCATTGCATGCGGTGCAGAAGCAATATTAATACCTGAACGTAAAAATGATTTAGCACGATTAATGGAAAAGAAAAAATCGTGGAGAAAAACTAAAAAAAGCAGAATTATTATTGTTGCCGAAGGTGATGAAAATGGAGGTGCATTTGGTATAGGAAACTTACTTAAAAAAGAATGGCCTGAGTTTGATATTAGAATATCAATTCTAGGACACATACAACGTGGTGGAAATCCAACATGTATGGAGCGTGTAAATGCTAGTATAATGGGCTATTATGCCGTTCAAGCATTAAAAAATGGACTTACAAATCAAATGGTTGGAATTGTAAATAAGCAAGTTTGCTACACACCTTTTCAAGATGCAGTAAAGCATATTGAAGAATTGAATCCTGATATGTTACAAATTTTAGATATTTTATCTGCTTAATTTTTTGACCTTGTAGTTGCATGAAAAAAGCTATTTTATATTTTATATTTTTTTCTTTTGTCCTCACTAATGTTTTGATGGCACAAAGAGACAAAATTGAAGTTGACCCCTTATTTGCAAGCGCCTTTAAAAAATATGAAACTAAGGATTATGCCGGTTCTTATTTAGATTATTCGGGATACTTATTAAAAAAACCAGGTGATGGTTCGGCAATGTATAACAGAGGTTTATGCGCTTATGAATTAAAAGATTACAAAGACGGACTTACAAATTTTACAAAAAGTATTGGCTTAGGAAGACGAAAACCAGACGCCTTTTATAGCAGAGGTTTATGCCATTATAAATTACATAATTACACAATTGCAATTGCAGATTTTGATACCGCTATTGCATTAAATACTAATTATGCAAAAGCACTAACTTATAAAGGAGCTTGCTTAAATGAACTCAAAAAATACAATGAAGCACTTGAAGTTTTAAATCAAGCGGTGGAAGCTGACTTAAACTATGAAAGTTCATATTATTTTAGAGGAATAACCTATTATTATTTAAAGAATTTTGAAAAAGGTTTAGCTGATTGTAATGCTTCGCTTGCAATAAAAACATATTATGAAACTTATTTTTGGCGAGGATTACATTATTTAAATTTAAGGCGATATTCAGAATCCATCACTGATTACGATACAGTGATTAGTCATGATTCAAAATATGCGAAAGCATATTATAATAGAGCAATTGCCTATTACGATTTAAAAAAATACTCCGATGCGCTTACTGATAACAATATATCAATTGAACTAGATCCTTTAAAGCCTGAGGCATATTATAATAGGGCTTTGGTAAAATATGAGCTAGGAAAATATAAGGAAGCCGAGCCAGACTTTAATGCAACCATTGATTTGAAATTAAACGACGCTAAACATTATTTATGGCGAGGGGTAAATTATTATCATCAAAAAAAATATGCCTTAGCAATTGCAGATTTAAATAAAGCAATTCAAAAGGACAATCAATCCGAAACGGCCTATTATTACAGAGCTTTAATAAAGTACTATCAGCAAGATGATAAAGGTGTAATTGAAGATTGCAGCAGTGCCTTAGCAATAAAACAATCAAGCGATACTTATTACCAACGAGGAATTAGTAAATATAATTTAAGAAATTACCAAGAAGCGATTGATGATTTTAATGAGTCCTTAAAAATAAAACCAGAGTATAAACTGGCAATACTCGAAAGAGGTATTGCATATTATCAAATTGAAAAAGATCAATTAGCTTTAACTGATTTGAATAAAGCTATTGAGTTAAATCCTAATTCGTCTCGGGCTTTTTATTTTAGAGGAAAACTAAAAAAATACATGAATGACCTAGTTGGCTCATGCACGGATTTAAAACAAGCGCAAACACTAGGTAATGATTTGGCAGCAGATGAATTAGTGAAAAATAAATGTCAGTAAGGTACTGATTTAGTAGCTTTCGCAGCTTTGTAAATCACTGTCTAAGATTTTTAAACACTAACGTTGCCTTAAATTTATTATGCATTGTATAGGTAAAATAAAAACAACTTGCACTTGATAATAAAATCCAGGACAACGTAATCCTTCTACTTACTTTAACTTTGCTATCACAAGCAAATCCTTATCTTTGCAAAATGCCGCGTTACTTTATTCAGTTAGCCTATAATGGTACCAATTTTAATGGTTGGCAAATACAGGATAATACCCCAAATACGGTGCAGCAAATTTTACAAGATAAATTATCCATGATTTTATCTGAAACCATTAAAGTGGTTGGTTGCGGCAGAACGGATACGGGTGTACATGCTAAAGATTATTATGCTCATTTTGATTCAGAGCAATTAGATTTACACCAAGAAGGGACTAATTATGTTTACAAGCTAAATAAAGTGCTGCCGTACGATATAGCTATAAAAAAAATGTATTTAGTAAAAGATGAAGCAAATGCCAGATTTGATGCAGAGTTTAGAACTTATGACTATTATCTTCACTCTATTAAAAATCCATTTTTAACGCATAGTTCATTATTCCATTTTGGAGAAATAAATTATGAAGCTATGAACGAAGCTGCTGCCCATTTATTAGTAGTAGATGATTTTACAAGTTTTAGTAAAGTAAATACACAAACAAAAACAAATAACTGTAAGGTGGTTTTTGCACAATGGACTAAACTAACAGACACCGAATTTGTTTTTAAAATTACAGCTAATCGTTTTTTGCAAAATATGGTGCGCGCTATTGTAGGCACATTATTGCAAGTAGGAAAAGGTAAAATGAGTTTACAAGAATTTAAAACAATCATCCAAAATAAAAATCGTTCCGATGCAGGTATGTCAGTTGCTGGTCACGCTTTGTATTTAACAAATGTGCAATATCCCGAAACTATTTTTAATGACTAAAAACGCATCACAAAATAAATTTAGTTTTACATTATTAAAACGAATTTTAACGTATAGTAAACCGTATAAAAAATTATTTTTTTTAGCTGTAACACTTACCCTTCTTTTAGCTTCATTAGCTATTGTGAGGCCGCTTTTAATTAATGAGATGCTCAATGGAATTGGTGCCGTTAATCCATTGGATGATGGTTACATGAATCCTGATGATAAAATCAGTTTTTTAAATAAAATGGGATTGTCATTAATTGCTGTTCTTTTATTAGAAGCTTTATTGCAATTTACAAATATTTATGTAACTAATTTATTGGGACAAAATATTGTAAAAGATTTGCGACTGCAGGTTTACAGTCATATTTTAAAATTAAAGAATACCTATTTTGATAATACTCCGGTTGGCACTTTAGTAACCAGAGCAATTTCGGATATTGAAAGTTTAAGTGATGTATTTTCTCAGGGCTTTATTGTTATTTGCGGCGATATTTTAATGCTTATTATTTTTTTAACTGCCATGTTAATGAAAAATTGGGCCGTGGCTTTAGTTACTTTAAGTACTATTCCATTACTATTAATTGCAACTAATTTATTTAAAAATGGCATAAAAACAACCTTTACCGAAGTGCGAAATGCGGTGGCCTCTTTAAATGCTTTTACAAACGAACATATCTCGGGTATGCGAATTGTGCAGTTGTTTAACCGCGAAAAAATTGAATATGAAAAATTTAAGGAAATTAATGAAAAGCACCGAGATGCAAATATCAAGTCAATCTGGTATTATTCAGTATTTTTTCCGGTGGTCGAAATCTTATCAGCGGTTTCAGTGGCATTATTTATTTGGTTTGCCGGATTAAAAGCTAATGCGTTCAATCTTAAGTTAGGCGATATTACTTTTTTTATCATGATGATAAACATGGTGTTTAGGCCAATTCGTATGTTAGCAGACAGATTAAATACTTTACAAATGGGTGTGGTAGCATCTGAACGTGTTTTTAAAGTAATTGATACGAATGAAATTATTTCTGAAACGGGAACAATTTCAGCTACCCATATTAAAGGTAAAGTTGAATTTAAGGATGTTTGGTTTGCATATAAAGATGATGATTATGTTATTAAAGGAATTTCCTTTATCATCAATCAAGGAGAAACTGCTGCTATTATTGGAGCAACCGGAGCTGGTAAATCAAGTATCCTTAATTTATTGAGTCGTTTTTACGAAATATCAGCTACACCAATAAATAAAGATAAATTACATGCAAAAGATAATATATATAAAGGGAAAATTTTGATTGATGATGTAATCATCTCCGAATATAAACTTAACGAGTTGCGAGAATCTATTGGTGTTGTGTTGCAAGATGTATTTTTATTTAGTGACAGCATTATAAATAACATTACGTTGCAAAATCCATTAATAACTGAAGAGCAAGTAATTACTGCTTCTAAAAATATTGGTGTGCACGATTTTATTATGAGTTTACCTAGTGGTTACCATTATAATGTTAAGGAACGCGGCACTATGCTGTCGGCCGGACAAAGGCAGCTTGTAGCTTTTGTAAGAGCTTACGTATATAATCCGCCCATCTTTATTTTAGATGAAGCAACATCTTCCATCGATTTAGAAACTGAAAAATTAATTCAAAAAGCGTCTATCGAATTAGCTAAAAATAGAACTTCCATTATCATTGCGCATCGGTTATCAACCATTCATCATGCCGATAGAATTATAGTAATGGATAAAGGTGAAATTATTGAACAAGGTGAAACAAAATACCTTGCACAAAAAATAGATGGAGTTTATAAAAAAATGCTCGAATTCAACTAGCTTATTTTAATTTAAACGTTATTTGTAGTTAATAGAATGAAACATATTTTACTAATATCAGATACGCACAGTCATTTAGATGATTTACTCATAAAGCACATTCAATTGGCTGATGAGGTTTGGCACGCTGGAGATATTGGTAATAGTGAGTTAACAGATGCTATCAAAAAACTAAAACCATTAAAAGCCGTTTATGGTAATATTGACGATCATCAAGTAAGAAAAGAGTTTCCTAAAAATTTAATTTTTTGTTGCGAAGAGGTTAAAGTTTATATGACTCATATTTGCGGACAACCAGCTAAATACATCAAAGAAGTAAATGATTTACTGATAGCAGAAAAACCTAAATTATTTATTTGCGGCCATTCGCATATTTTAAAAGTAATGTATCAAAAACAATATAATGTGTTACATTTAAACCCAGGAGCCTGCGGCAAGCATGGTTTTCATCAAATTAAAACAGTGTTGCGCTTTGTAATTGATAACGACCAAATAAAAGATTTAGCAATTATTGAATTAGGAAATAGAGCTTAATTTTTTTTCATAAATGTAATAGTAGTTCGATTCATTATTTTTGAATGGGATTTTTTAATTATTAAAATTGAGTGAGCAATCACTTCTACCATTTATAAGTAATAGATAGTCCAAGCAGTTAGTCACCCTGAACTTGATTCAGGGTCTCTGAGATGCTGAATCAAGTTCAGCATGACCAACATAATTGGACCATGTAATAAATGTATTTGGTATTATTTTTTTATTTAGCAAAAATATATTTTGAAACATTTTTAAAAATGTAGTGATGAAAGAAATGCTAATACTAAAAGGAGGCGCTTAATTATAGGTTTTTAACTTATAATTTTATAAATTTCCCAAAGATGTTCTTGCCAATTTTGGGTTCTATTTCAAAATATAATATTCCGCTTTGCAAAGCTGTAATATCTTCATTATATAAGCCGTTTTCGTTAGGGGAAAATTCCCTCACTAACTCCCCAAATTGATTATAAATTTTAAGTTTACTGTTTGTGTAAGAGCTTAATAGAAGTAAATTTTGATTAATTGGATTATTAAATAGTATATAACCTTTTTCAGAAACATCAATAAATACTAGAGAGGAAATTGTTGAGTAATCTGCCGGAGGAATTAATACTCTATAATAATTTCTTTTGTTTTTAAGAGGAGTCTCATGAGAATATGAAATGCTTTGAGGTTTAGTTAATTCGCCACAAATTCCTGAAAAATCATACAGTAATTCAAAGTTTAAGGAGTCTATTGAATGTTCAATTTTATAACCTGAACAAGCATTTCCCGCTGTTATTATAAAGTTAACAATAACACTTTGTTTGTATTGCGTTGCTGATAGTTCTTGTATTCTAGATTGAGCCAAAGAATATTTGGAAATTAGAATTAGAAAACTGAGAGCAATTATTTTATTTACAAAATTCATATATTAACTTATTGTAAAGATAAGAAGTTTGATTTAGTATTTTTATTTAGCAAGTATTAATTTATCTATTTTTATAAAGTGTTTTTGTATCTTTAATAATTATAAACCTTTGTAAAAAATGAGTAAAAGAGTTGTTATAATTATTATTATCTGTTTAGGATTTATTTTGTTTCTCCCAAAAGAATCTTCTCAATCATGGGGATTTTATGGCCATAAACGCATTAATCGGATGGCTGTGTTTACGTTGCCGCCCGAAATGGTAACCTTTTATAAAAAACATATTGAGTTTGTTACCAATCATGCTGTTGATCCCGACAAGAGACGTTATGGAGTAGAGGGGGAGGCGCCACGGCATTACATTGATATTGATCATTATGGCGAACAAGCATTTGATAGTGTGCCAAAATTTTGGAAAGCGGCTATTGCAAAATATACCGAAGATACTCTAATGGCTTATGGTATTGTGCCATGGCAAATAGAAAAACATTATTACAAATTGCTAAACGCATTTAAGGATGAAAATTTAGATAGAATTTTAAATTACAGTGCCGATTTAGGACACTACATTGCAGATGCGCATGTGCCATTGCATACAACCGAAAATTATAATGGACAATTAACGGGGCAAAGAGGTATTCATGGGTTTTGGGAAAGTAGAATTCCTGAATTAAAAGCGGAGGACTATGATTATTTTGTTGGAAGAGCAAAGTATGTTGATTCTCCATTAAAGTCAGCTTGGAAAGTAGTTTACGATAGCCACATGGCAGTGGATAGTGTTTTAAAATTTGAAGCACTGTTAAATAAATCATTTCCGCAAGATCAAAAATATGCATTTGAAAACAGAGGAAGCTTAATGGCAAAAGTTTATTCGGTGGAATATACAAACCGTTATGATTTAATGATTAAAGGTCAGGTAGAGCGTAGGATGCGTGAAAGTATTATTATGGTAGGCAGTTTATGGTATACCGCTTGGGTAAATGCAGGTAAACCAAATTTAGATAAGTTGGGACAGAATGATATTAGTGATTCTTTAAAATTACAAATGCAAAAAGAAGAAGAATTGTATTTATTGCAAAAAATAAAAAATGCCAAAGGGCATGAAGATTAAAATAAAAAACGCCCACTAATTAAGTGAGCGTTTTATAATTAAATCGGGTTTTAAAACTATGATACTTTTTTTCCTAACATAATAAATTCATTCACTTCAATATCGGTTACATATCGCTTTACGCCATCTTTATCTGTATAATTATTGTTTCTCAATTTACCATCAATTGCAATTTCACTACCTTTTTGTAAAAATTTTTCTGCAATTTCGGCGTTGGCACCCCAAGCCGTTAAATTATGCCAAGTGGTTTCTGTTATTTTTTCACCTTTTTGATTTTTGTAAGTTTCGTTAGTTGCTATCACTAATTTTGCTACTTTTTTTCCACCTGCTAAAGTTTTTACTTCTGGAGCAGTTCCTAAATTACCAATTAATTGTACGCGGTTTCTTAATGTGTTCATCATGTTTTCTTTTTTTTAAATTATTATTACTTTCTATAAATTATGCCGTTTTGATTTTTTGAAGCGCTTCATCATTTCGACGACACAAAGGTAAATGCAACACAAATAAAGATTCGGTTAATAGTCGTTTAAATTCGTATATAACTAATTGTAGTCGTTTGTTGTCGAAAAATCACTTCTTTTAAATCAATAAACGTATAGCATTTTTAGATGGTTTATTTAAAGTTTTAAATAACGGATATCAATAAAAAAATTAACAAAAATAATTTGGTAATTTACTACCTAATATAGTATATTAGTGCTACAATTTATAGCAATTAAATATCATGAGTAAAATTTTTAGTAATTTAAAATTTTTGCGATTACAAAAAGGCTTGTCGCAAGAGCAGTTAGCCGAAAATTTAGGAATCACGCGTTCTCGTTTAGGTGCCTACGAAGAAAATAGAAATGAACCCTCTATTGATTTACTAATAGCCATTTCTGATTTTTTTCATGTAGCAGTTGATGCTTTAGTGCGTGGCGATTTAACCAAAACAACATTAGACGGATTAATGAAAATTGGAAAAAACCGTATGTTGTTTCCGGTTTTAATTGATGATGATGGTAGAGATATGGTAGAACTGGTTCCTTTAAAAGCAAGTGCCGGATATTTAAAAGGGTACGCTGATCCTGATTACATGGAGCGTTTACCTCGCATGAAATTGCCATTTTTGCCTTCCGGTAAACATCGTGCTTTTCCAATTAAAGGGGATAGTATGCCTCCAATTAAAGAAGGTTCTTTTGTAGTTGCAAAATACTTAGATAGATTGGAAGATGTTAAAAACGGACACACCTACATTGTAGTTACTAAAGATGATGGATTATCTTACAAACGTATTTTTAACTTAAATACAAAAAAAGGTTTTTTAGAATGTCATTCTGATAATAAAATGTATCAACCTTATAATGTAAACTTAAAAGATATTGTAGAACTTTGGGAATACACCTGCTGCATTAATATGACGGATTATAAGGAAGAAGAATTAAACGTTGGTAGCATTATGAATATGCTTAGAAACCTACAAGTAGAAATGGAAGTAATAAAAAAACAAGGCAAAAAACTTAATTAAGGTTTGCTATGTAGTAACATAATAAACTTATTATTATTGAATTAAGTTTTTGTTTTTATGCGCAACTTTTTGTGTTTTAATTTGTAGTTATGCCCGGTGCTATTGAATGAGAAATTAATACTCTTTTTAATTCACTATTCAATTGACTCACTGACTTAAATTGTTATCTTTATTAAGATATAATTTGACTGAATCAGTTAAGTTATCATTATTAAAACATCATGAGAATTAATAAAATTAAAATTGGTCTTTTTTGCATTTTAAGTTCATTTGCAATAATTAGCTTGACGTGTAAAAATAAAAAGCCCGTAAGAAAATTAATCGGTGAATGGGAAGTGATAAATTCAACATTAACTTTAAAAAGTTCAAATGCCGTCTTAAATTATGAAGCAAAATTAGGTAACATTTCCTTATTTAAATGTAAAAGCGACTTAAATTACAATGAAGGTAGTTGGAGTTTTATAAATTTTCCTGACTCCATTATTCCTTCTTCTGGTAATCTTTTATGGACAAGCACCGATAAGGATAATTACGTGAAAATTCCTTGGAACATGCATCTTATTTTTTCAAGGGAAGCTACTAAAGGTGATCCAAATCGAGGAGGTGATTATTTCAATTGTTATCAAGGATATTTTAATGTCACGGAAATAAAAAAGAAAAAGCATTACTTGATTGAAGGAGATATTTTTAAAACAATGAATGATCCAAATAAACTGGACTATCCTATTTACAAGTGGTTTTTTGAACTTAAAGAAAAATAACTTAAGAATAGCATGGTTTTGTTGGTATAGAAAAAAAAAACATCAGGTATAAGAGCCTTAAAACTTATGCGAGCGAGATCAAAATGTAAGCTTCTATTTTTTTGAGACCATTTAAAAATTAATTCTGTAACATCTAAGGATGATGCCTATCATTTTTATAGCAATAATTTGAATTTACTTTTAATAAAAATTTGGGTTGTTGTGAACAAAATTCTTATACACTTGTTCTTAAAATATATCTTTTTAAAATTCAAGATTAATCATTTTTTAATAATAGGCGTATGAAAATCAATAAGTTCATCAGCGGTTTAAGTTTAGTTATAGTAATTAATGCTAACGCTCAGGAAAAAATGGAAAGTACAGCAAAATGTCCTTTTGGTTATGATAGTAAAGAATCTAAAAATACGGAGCAATCAGTTGGAAGTGCAACAGCCAAAGCATTCACAAATAAAGACTGGTGGCCGAATCAATTGGATTTAAGTTTGTTGCGAAAAAATTCTGATATCTCTAATCCAATGAACTCAGATTTTAAATATACAAAAGCATTTCAAACACTAGATTATCAAGCTTTAAAAAAGGATTTAAAAGATTTAATGACACAATCTCAAGATTGGTGGCCTGCTGATTTTGGTAATTATGCAGGATTATTTATTCGTATGGCGTGGCATAGTGCTGGAACATACAGATCGGGTGATGGAAGAGGAGGTTCAAGAGCTGGACAACAGCGTTTTGCACCTTTAAACAGTTGGCCAGATAATGCAAATTTAGATAAGGCAAGAAGATTATTGTGGCCAATTAAACAAAAGTATGGCAATAAAATATCATGGGCAGATTTAATGATTTTAACAGGAAATGTGGCTTTAGAAACTGCAGGATTTAAAACCTTTGGATTTGCAGGTGGAAGAGAAGATGTATGGGAGCCCGAGTCAAATGTATATTGGGGTTCAGAAACTAAATGGTTAGATGACAAACGTTATACTGGCGATAGAAAATTAGAGAATCCATTAGCCGCAGTACAAATGGGATTAATTTATGTAAATCCTGAAGGTCCTAACGGTAACCCTGATCCGATTTTAGCTGCAAAAGATATTAGAGAAACTTTTGGAAGGATGGGCATGAATGATGAAGAAACGGTTGCCCTAATTGCTGGCGGACATACCTTAGGTAAAACGCATGGCGCAGCCGATGCAAAATATGTTGGCGTAGCTCCCGAAGCAGCTTCAATTGATGAGCAAGGTTTGGGTTGGAAAAGCGATTATAATTCAGGTAAAGGAAAAGATGCAATTACATCTGGATTAGAAGTTACTTGGACAACAACACCTGATAAATGGAATCAGAGTTTTTTTTACATATTGTTTAAATATGAGTGGGAGTTAACCAAAAGTCCGGCAGGAGCAAACCAATGGGTAGCAAAAACAAATGACTTAATTATTCCGGATGCCTTTGATAAAAATAAAAAGCATAAACCTACCATGCTTACTACAGATTTATCATTGCGCTTTGATCCTGCATATGAAAAAATTTCCAGAAAATTTATGGAAAGTCCCGAAGCATTTAATGATGCTTTTGCAAGAGCATGGTTTAAATTAACGCATCGCGATATGGGACCAAAAACTACTTATTTAGGACCAGAAGCTCCAAAAGAAGATTTAATTTGGCAAGATCCCATTCCTGCGGTTAACCATAAATTAGTTAGTGAAAAGGAACTGTCAAAATTAAAATTAACCATTTTAAATTCGGGCTTATCAATTAGCCAAATGGTTAGCACAGCTTGGGCATCTGCTTCAACATACCGTGGTTCTGATAGAAGAGGAGGAGCCAATGGTGCAAGAATTCGTTTAGAACCTCAAAGAAGTTGGGAAGTAAACAATCCAGTACAATTGAATAAAGTACTACAAACTTTAGAAAAAATTCAAAAAGAATTTAATGATGCGAATAATGAAATGAAAATTTCGTTGGCAGATTTAATTGTATTAGCTGGAAATGTGGGCTTAGAGCAAGCTGCAAAAAATGCAGGTTATACTGTACAAATCAGTTTCACTGCAGGACGAATGGATGCTTCGCAAGCTCAAACAGATGTTGCTTCATTTAAACTATTGGAGCCACAAGCAGATG
Organism: Bacteroidia bacterium; assembly: GCA_021740825.1. Lineage (GTDB taxonomy): Bacteria > Bacteroidota > Bacteroidia > B-17B0 > Aurantibacillaceae > UBA4416. Next base: position 57,968 of record JAIOZA010000010.1, read on the forward strand.
GATTTAGAAATTATTTAAAAACGCAATATTCTGTACCAACAGAAGCTTTATTAATTGACAAAGCACAATTGCTAGCGTTAACGGCACCCGAAACAACTGTTTTACTGGGAGGTATGCGATCGTTACAAACTAATTATGATAATTCTAATCATGGCATGTTTGCTGAAAGCAAAGATAAATTAACAAATGAATTCTTTGTCAAACTTCTTGAACCAGGTACAGTTTGGAATGCAAAAGATGATAAAAAAGAAATTTTTGAAGGTAGAGATTATAAAACAAATCAAATAAAATGGACAGCGACCAGAGCGGATTTGATCTTCGGTTCAAATTCCGAATTGAGAGCAATTGCAGAAGTATATGCGAGTGCAGACGCTAAAGAAAAATTTATTAAAGATTTTGTTGCAGCTTGGACTAAAGTGATGAATTTAGATAGATTTGATGTCAAGTAAAATAATAGGTTACAATTGCAAGTCAAATTATTACTTAAGGTTTGGTGCAAGAAGCGCTTAATTGATATGATTGGATTAAAAATTACTTTTCTGCTAAATAAATGGCAGCCAAGCCAAATCCAACAGACCTAAAAGATGATTTTGTATAACCTACTTTATCTAAAATGGAAGTAAAACGTTCATTATCAGGAAAAGCTTTAATTGATTCTGGCAAGTAAGTGTATGCTCTAGAATCTTTTGAAAACAATTTACCTAAAGTAGGCGTGATATATTTAAAATGAAATTTATAAAATTGCTTTACAGGAAATTGACGAGGCGATGAAAATTCAAGCACGCACAGTTGACCTCCAGGTTTTAAAATACGCAACATATTAGTTAATCCTTTTTCTAAATTCTCAAAATTCCTAACACCAAATCCAACCGTAATAGCATCCATTGAATTTTCTGGTAAATCGCATGTTTCAGCATCACCATATTGAAGAGTAATTATTTTTTCAAGTTGTAATTTTTGTAATTTCTCTCTGCCAAACTTCATCATTCCTTCGCTAATATCAACACCAACTATTTTATCAGGATTTAGTTTCATTGCTGCAATAGCAAAATCTCCTGTACCAGTGGCAACATCCAAAATAGTTTTTGGCTGTTTATCAGAAATTAATTTGATGCATTTTTTTCTCCAACCTTTATGAATGCCAAGCGACAACAAAGAATTTAAAAAATCATAACGAAAAGCAATGTTATCAAACATTTGAGCAACTTGCTCTTTTTTTGATTCGGTGTTATTGTATGGTGTAACAGGGTTCATTTTATTTCCCGCGGATCTCACGGATATTCGCAGATTTATAAAAAATTCATTAAAATTATCAGCGCCGATTTGCGAAATCTGCGGGACAAAAATTATTTAACGAAGTCTAACTTCAAAGCTTCCTCTAATAACTGTTCTTTACTAACAGGTACAACGCCAATTTGTTCACATACTAAACCTCCAGCTAAATTTGCGATTGCTGCTAATACAATCGAGTTAACATGCAAAGCAACTAATAATGAGGCTACACTTATTACGGTATCTCCCGCTCCGCTGACGTCGGCAATGCTTCGGATATGTGCAGGAGTATGATGTTTTTCGGATCGAGAATTAATAATCACACCTTTTTCGGCTAAGGTTACTAATGCTGTATCAAATTTTTGTTTTACTCTAAAGCTACTAATAGCACGTTGTAATTCATTAATGTTATCTGAATTGATATCTAATTTTAATCCTTCACGTAATTCCTTTAAGTTTGGTTTAAATAAGGTAACTCCTTTATAAGCATTAAAATTTTTCTTTTTCGGATCAACACAAGTTGGTATCCCTTTGCTCTTTGCTAATTCAACTACTTTAGTAATCAGCTTAGGAGTAATTAATCCTTTGTTATAATCTTCAAACAAAATAACATCAATTTTATCATGTTGAATAATATAGGAAATCAATGTAATTAATTGCTGAGTTTCAGCAGGTGTAATATCTTCTTCTATTTCCTCGTCAATACGAAGCAATTGATGGTTATTACCAATAACACGCGTTTTTTCAGTTGTAATTCTGTCACGTGATTTTAAAATTCCTTTTTGACTTAATTTTTGAGTTTTTAATAAATCTAAAAAATTTTGTCCTTCATAATCAATACCAATTACCGAACACAAAATAGGATTTGCTCCTAACGCTTGAATATTGAGAGCTACATTTGCAGCGCCACCTAAACGTTTTTCTTTTTTATTAACTGCAATAATTGGAACGGGTGCTTCGGGCGAAATACGATTAACTTTTCCCCACATGTAACTATCAATCATTACATCACCGATAATCAATACGTTTAAATTACTAAACGATTTAAATATCTCACGGATGTGCTCTTTTTTTATAGATAATTTTTTCATTTAATTGTTTCAAATTTTTAACCGCAGAGAATGCAAAGTTTTTTCGCAAAGTGCGCAGATGTCATAAATCTTAAATGTATTATTTTAATTTTTCTATTGCCTCCTTCATTCTTTTTAATGCTTCAATTAATTTATCTTCGGATGTTGCATAAGAAAAGCGAATGTATTTATCATCGCCAAATGCTGCACCAGGAACCAATGCAACGTATGCTACATCTAATAAAAACATCGATAAATCAGTTGCATTATTTATCGTAAATCCATTGTATGATTTTCCAAATAAAGCAGAAACTTCAGGATAGACGTAAAACGCACCATCCGGAACGTTAGTTTTAAACCCAGGAATTTCCTTCATTAATTCCAAAACTAAATCTCGACGCTTTTTAAATTCATCACGCATGTAATGTGTACTTTCTGTTGGTAAGTCCATTGCCGCATGCATTGCTTTTTGAGTAATGCTGCAAGTACCAGATGTAAATTGCCCTTGCATTTTATCACAAGCTTGAGCAATCCATTTTGGCGCAGCCATAATTCCACCTCTCCAACCCGTCATTGCAAATCCTTTCGAAACACCATTAATGGTAATTACTCGGTCCTTAATATCAGGAAATTGCGCCATACTTTCATGACCACCAACAAAATTTATGTGTTCATAAATTTCATCACTCATAATATATAATTCATCATGTTGTATAACAACATCTGCAATAGCTCTTAATTCTTTTTTACTATACACCGATCCTGTGGGGTTGCAAGGTGTACTAAACATCATCATTCGTGTTTTTGGTGTAATGTGTGCTTTTAATTCTTCAGCAGTAATTTTAAAATCATTTTCAATGGTTGTATCAATTATGATTGGAACACCGCCGGCTAATTTTAAAATCTCTAAATAACTTACCCAAAATGGCGCAGGAATAATAACTTCATCTCCCGGATTAATTAAACATAATACAGCATTTGCAATGCTTTGTTTAGCGCCTGTTGATACAACAATATCATCAGCTGTATAATCTAAATTATTATCTCTTTTAAATTTTTTAGCAATAGCCTCACGTAACTCAACATAACCACTCACATGAGTATAATAGGTAAAATCATTGTTTATTGCATCAATGGCAGCTTGCTTTATAACAGCTGGTGTTTTAAAATCAGGCTCGCCTAAACTTAAACTAATAATATCTACGCCTTGTGCTTTTAACTCGCGACTTTTTCGAGCCATGGCAATAGTTTGTGATTCTGAAATAAGATTTACTTTATCTGATAGATGTGTCATTTAATATTTTTTATAACGCGTAACAAATCTAATAAATACTACAACAATTCAAACTTATTTTCAATTTATTTATTGCGCAAAATGTTATCAATTAGTTTTGTGATTTTCCTACATAATGCCTAATTTTCAGATTATCTACTTAACATACAAACAAGATGAATTATTGGCTAATAAAATCAGAACCATTTAAATATAGCTGGGAGCAATTTAAAAAAGATAAGATAACCTTTTGGGATGGTGTGCGAAATTATATGGCTCGCAACAATTTAAGGGCAATGAAAAAAGGAGATTTAGCTCTGTTTTACCATAGCAACGAAGGATTGTGTGTAGTGGGTATTGCTAAAGTAGTTAAAGAACATTATCAAGATCCAACGACTACAGAAACTGCTTGGGTAGCTGTTGATTTTGCGCCATTTAAATCATTAAAAACACCAGTAACATTAGCTCAAATTAAAGAAGATGAATACTTAAAAGAAATGCAATTAATAAAACTACAACGCTTGTCTGTGGCTAGTGTTAAACCAGAGGAATTTGATAGAATTTGTATGCTAGGTGGATTATAGTATTCCTAGAAAATATCTAATCAACTTAACATTTTTGCGAAAATACGATTCGCAAAAGAGCTATATAGAATCACAATAAAAAAAGTTGAATTTAAAATGATAAAGCTATTTTTTTTTAGCTCTTTCATATAAATCATGCACAATACCATCTGATAATCCTATTTGAGGGACAAAAATATCTTCAATTTCAGCTGCTTTCATAATAGTGATAAATATTTTTGAAGCATGAACAATTACATCGGCTCTGTCTGGTTTTAAGCCCAAAACATCAATACGCTCTTCGTATGTATAGGAATTAAGCATATCGTGAATGCCTTTTAATTTACTATAGCTAATATTTTTATTTTCCTTTTTGGTCATCTTAAATATCTTATTGATATTTCCTCCAGAACCAATAGCGCGTACTGGACTATAACCAAAAGTTGATTTTTTTATCCATTCTTTCATTAATTCCCATTCTTCTTTGTCAACCTTGTTTAAAAGCATTCTTACAGTCCCAATATTAAAAGATTTTGACGCAATAACTTTATGATTACTATATAATGTTAATTCAGTACTTCCTCCACCAACATCGATATATAAATAGGAATGTTTTGGATTTAACAATTCTTCAATATGATTAGAAAATACTAATTGAGCTTCTAATTTTCCGTCAATAATTTCAACTTCTAAATCAGCCTCATTTTTAATTCGTTGTATTATTTCTGAACTATTACTTGCATCGCGCATGGCGCTTGTTGCTACGGCTCTGTAACCATCTACTTCATATACCTTTATTAATTCGCTAAAGCCACGCATAGCTGTAATTAATTTTTCAGCTTTTTTATCAGAAATTTTCCCATTTAAAAACACATCTTCACCCAAACGAATCGGTAAACGGATTAACTCTTCCTTGCTAAAGTGAGGTTTCCCATTTACGTCGTAAGCCCTGCAAAATAACAAGCGCATTGCATTACTTCCAATATCAACAGCTGCAAAAATCATATCTTAATTTTGGTTTTAGAGGCGTTTATGGTTTTAAGATAGTGTTCAGTATCTTTTTTTAGATAATTATAAATTTCATCTTGCACACGTACTTTCCGTTCGCCTACTTTTGGTTTTTTATATAAGTTTTGTTGAAACCTATCTAATATCCGCACTTTTGTGTTTCCAGAAAGTTGAATTTGTATAATATCTTTAATTTGTTTTTTTACTTCAGCATTTAAAATTGGAACCGCTACTTCGCTTCTGCTATCCAAGTTTCTGCTCATCCAATCTGCTGAGGTGATATATATTTTTTCATCTCCATTATTTCCGAAAATAAAAACACGCGCATGTTCAAGGTATTTATCTACAATACTATATGCTTTAATATTATCGCTAAAGCCCTCAACTTCTGTAACTAAAGAACAAATACCTCTTACTATTAAAGTTATTATTACCCCGGCTTGTGATGCTTCATATAATTTATCAATCATATCTTTGTCAACTAAGCTATTCATCTTTAAAATCATATAAGCTTTTTTACCAGCTTTTGCATTTGCAATTTCTTTATCAATTAAATTAACAAATGTTTGACGCATAAAAAATGGAGCAACAGCCAAATTTTTATAAATGCCGGTTTTAAAATTATTTGTATAAAAATCAAAAACACTCGCAATTTCATCTGCAATATTTTTATCGGACGTAAGTAAACTAAAATCGGTATAAATACGAGCTGTTTTTTCATTAAAGTTTCCTGTGCCAATGTGCGCATATTTTACTTCCCTACCATTTACTCTTGTTGTAATTAAAAATAATTTACTATGCACTTTTAATCCTGGTACGCCATAAATAACAGTTGCACCTTCTTCTTGCAATTTATTAGCCCAATATATATTATTTTCTTCGTCAAAACGAGCTTGCAATTCAACCAACACTGTTACTTTTTTACCGTTTTTTATGGCATTTACTAAAGCATTAGCAATTTTTGATGAATCGGCTACTCGGTACAATGTAATTTTAATTGATTCAACAGTTGGATCAATAGAGGCTTCCCTTAATAGTGTAATAATGTGATCGTAGGTATGATAAGGATAGTGCAATAAAACATCTTTTTGTTTTATGACATTTAAAATGCTAGTATTAATATTGTTTAAATATTTATGATTTAGCGGCGTTGGTTGTTCATATACTAATTTTTTTTCGCCAATATTTGGAAAGCGAATAAAATCTTTAAAGTTATGATAGCGTCCTCCTGGTATGGCATTATCTTTTTTATCCATACCTAGTTTTTTCATTATAAATGCTAGCATTTCTTTACTCATTGTGCTATCATATACAAATCGAACTGGTTGACCTTTTTTTCTATCTTTTACACCCTTAGATATTTTTTCGAGCATGCTTTTACTCACATCCTGATCAATATCTAATTCAGCATCTCTTGTTAATTTTATATTTATAGTTTCCTTATTAATATAACCAAATACCGAAAACATTTCATGAAGATTGAATCGAATAACATCATCTAATAAGATGATGTATTTTTTGTTTTTTTCTTGAGGTAAAATTACAAATCGACTAGTTGTTTTTGATGGGATTTCAATGAGCGCGTATTTGTTTTTTTGTTTTTGTAAAGTTGATATTAAACGGACAAATAAATAGCCCGATTTATCTTTCATGTAAGGAAAAGGTTTATTTTCGTCCACCATAATAGGAAACAAATTTGTTTCTACTTCATTATGAAAATAATCCTTTACAAACTGCTGTTGATTTTTATTAAGTTGTTTTTCATTAATTATAAAAACATTTTGTTTACCCAATTCTATAAGTAGTTCTTGATAAATTTCCTCAAAATGTTGCTGCTGTTCAATTACCTTTCTTTGCAGTTTATGCAGTAATTCTTTTGGATCATCTCCGTAGATGGCAATTGCCTTTTTACCTAATTTTGTTAAACGATTAATAGTTGCAACTCTCACGCGGTAAAATTCATCACGATTATTACTAAAAATTCCTAAAAATTTAAGTCGCTCGATAAGCGGAGTAGATGGATCAGCGGCTTCTTGAAGTACTCGCTCATTAAACGAAAGCCAACTTATTTCTCTATTGATATGCGGAATTTTATTTTTTAGCATTTTAAAATATGTTATTCTATTTTAGTTACCAAATATAATCATAAAGCCGTAATTGTGTTTTGATTTTTAATTACATTTGGGTTGTTTTTGTTTTAATAATATATGTCTTTTATAAAAAAATATGGCGCGTTGTGCGTGATCTTTATTTTCCACGTTATTGGATTTATAGGTTTTATATATAATCCAACGTTTTTTAAAATACTTAGTCCTGTTAATTTATTATTATCAACAACCTTGATTTTAGTAATGTGTGGTGAGCGCCGTTGGCAATTTTTCGGGGCAATTTTTCTAGTAGCAATTTTAGGTTATATCGTTGAGCTTATTGGTGTTAAAACAGAATTGATTTTTGGTTCATACGTGTATGGAAATTCTTTTGGTTATAAATTATTTTCAGTACCACTTTTAATAGGCGTTAATTGGGCTATTTTATTATATAGCACTTCGCAACTATCAAAGTTTAAAAATCCTATTGTAAATGCCCTATTTGGAGCATTTTTAATGGTTTTGCTCGATTTTTTTATTGAACAAAATGCTTCAAAATTTGATTTTTGGTACTGGAAGTTTAATATAATTCCTCTGCAAAACTACATTGCTTGGTTTATCGTTTCTTTTATTTTCAATTTAGTGGTGCAGAAACAATTATCTAATAAAGTTAATTTTACGTCACAAGTTTTTTACTTCATTCAGTTGGCCTTTTTTGCAGCACTTTATTTGGTTGATTTTAAAATTACTTCACATCATACGTATTTATTATTTGACATTGTTTGTATTTTATTTCCGTTTTTAAACAGTTTTGATAAGAAAGTTGCATTTTATAAATCCTGGAAATATTTATTTCCGGCAATGGCAATTAATGGTGGCTTTTTTATTTTATGGGACATTCTTTTTACTGCTCATGGTGTTTGGGGATTTAACGAAAAATATATTACTGGTATTTATTTATTTAATCTACCAATAGAAGAAGTTTTATTTTTTGTTAGCATACCTTATTCTTGCGTATTTATTTATGAAGTTTTAAAAATATATTTAAAACGAGATATAATAGGCTGCGTTAAACCAATGAATGTAATAGTAATATTATTATCATTATCACTTTGTATTATTTATTATGATCGAACTTATACGATTGTAAATGGAGGCATTTGTTTATGTATGGTTCTTTTTTCCTCATTAATTTATCGGTTCAAAGATTTAGGCAGATTTTATTTAGCTTATTTTATTTCGTTAATACCATTTTTAATTTGTAATGGTATTTTAACAGCTTTACCAATTGTTACTTATAATAATGAAGAAAATATGGGAATTCGCCTATATACAATACCAGTTGAGGACTTGTTTTATTGCTTAAGTATGTTATTAGGTACAATAATATTAATGGATTATTTGAAGAACAAAAATAAAATTGATCAATCATGATGTTAAAAAAATATGCCATACCATTAATTACATTATTAGCAATTATTACTTTTTTTTATCTATTTACCAATGTCGTTGTTTATATAATAATTTCATTGGTTTTAGCTCTAATAGGCGCGCCAATTGTCAATAGACTGGCAAAAGTTAAAATTGGTAAATTTAAAATTAATGAGGCAGTGCTGGCAATTCTTACTTTACTTATTTTTTTTATAGTTGTATATTTAATTGGCATTATATTCTTACCACCTCTAATTTCTCAAATCACATTTTTATCGTCCTCAAATTTTCACGATGTGATGCATAATATATTTGTTTATTATCCTAATTTAAAAAACACTTTAAAATCCTTTGGCTCCGAGCAACAAATTATGGGAAGTGCCATTGAACAAGTTAATCATTTTTTAAACTTTGAGAATTTATCTTCTTTTTTTAATAACACCATTTCATACACAGGTGCAATTTTAGGAGGTTTTTTCTCAGTACTATTTATTACTTTCTTTTTTCTGAAAGATGGCAAAATTGTTGTAAAAGCTTTATTACTTATAACTCCTTCAAATTATGAAAATGAAATGTTGGATATTTTTAGAACTTCCAAAAAAATGTTAAGCAAGTACTTTATTGGTTTATTTATTGATATGGTTTTAGTGAGTTTAATTGTCACATTTTTTATGTGGATTTTTGGAATTAAAAACGCGCTTGTAATTGGCTGCTTAGCTGGTTTTATGAATGTTATACCTTACATTGGGCCAATTATCACTTTATTTATTGCGGTTTTTTTAGGGATTAGTGGTTGTATTCAATTTAATCAATATGATTTGATAACTATCACTATTACTAAGATTTTTATAATACTTATTGGAACTAATTTATTAGATGCCATGGTTATTCAACCAACTATTTTTTCAAACACTGTTAAGGCACATCCTCTCGAGATATTTTTGATAATTTTAATGGCAGGCGCCCTTGGTGGAGTTTTAGGAATGGTGATCGCTATTCCATGCTACACGCTATTAAGAATTATTGCTAAAGAATTTCTGCATCATTTCAAATTCTTTAAAAAGTTAACCGAGCATATATCTGAATAAAATATGGAATCAACTTTGCAATTTTTAAAACAACTTTCAAAAAATAATAATAAAGAATGGTTTGATGTTAATAGAAAAACCTACGAAACTTGTAAGTTGGAGTTTGAAACTTTAATTAAAACTTTTATTGATAAAAGTGTTGTTTTTGATAAACAGCTTGCTGGTTTAGAAGCGAAAAAATGTTTGTTTAGAATTAACAAGGATGTTCGTTTTAGCAAAGATAAATCTCCCTACAAATTAAATATGGGAGCAAGTATTAATCCTGGTGGAAAAAAATCAATGATACCAGGTTATTATGTTCATATTGAGCCTGGAAAAAGTTTTTTAGCAGGCGGTTGTTATCAGCCTATGCCAGAAATGTTATCAGCAATTAGGCAAGAAATTGATTATAATAGTAAAGAATTTAAAAAAATAATTTCGGATAAAGATTTTAAAAGCTACTTCAAAGAATTATCGCAAGAAGATAAATTAAAAACAGCCCCAAAAGGGTATGAAAAAACGCATCCTGAGATTGCACTATTGCAATTGAAGCATTTTATTGCAGTGCATCCGTTAAAAGACGAAGATGTGTTTAATAAAAATTTCCCTACTTATGTATCTAAAGTATTTAAGGCCATGTTGCCCCTTAATTTATTTTTAAGGAAGTGTATGGAGTAGTAATAATATCCAATAATGAATCTACTTTAAAATCTGCAATTGCAAATTTTGGATTGTTTTTATTTATTTCTTCAGGAATAGCAACCACTTTCATTTGAGCAGCTTTGGCTGCAATAACGCCATTTATTGAATCTTCAATTACCAAACAATCTGAAGGATGGATTGATAAAGATTTAGCGCAATTTAAAAATACATGAGGATGCGGTTTCCCATATTCTAAAAATTCTGCCGATGTTAATGAATCAAAATAATGACCAATACTTAAAACCTCAATAACTTTGTTCATCAGTTGTGTATTTGAAGAAGTTCCTATAGCTATTTTAAATCCGTTTTCTTTTAAATGAGGTAAAATTTCGTTTACTCCTGTCATTGCTTTTCCTTCCAAAACAATTAAGTCACAAAGTCGCCTAATGACCAGCTCGTCAAAATCTGCTACAGTAATGGTTGAAATATGATGTTTTGTGAACCAAAATTCAGCAACTTCCTTAAATCTTAATCCTGTTGTTAATCTGCAGTGCTCATCGCTAAAAGGTATACCAATTTCTATAAAACTCTGTATCATGGCTCTTCTCCAAAGTGGTTCAGAGTCAATAATAACTCCATCCATATCAAATATCACTGCTTTTATACCTGTTAACATTGTTAATTTCTTTGTTTAATATTTGCAAAGATAAACTAAATATACAGCTGTATCAATGGTATTTTTGTTATATGTATTTTCCGGATTTTATTGAAATAGGAGTAGACGAACTTTTGTTGTTTGCTTTTTTTGTGTCGCTAATTGGTATTATTATTCACTATGTAAAAAACTATTTGCCACTCGGTAAAATGGCAACTTCATCGTTAGAATTTAACAAAAAGATGGAACCAGTTTCTATCATTATTTGTGCTCGTAATGAAGAAGATAATTTAACTGAGTTTTTACCTAAAATTTTGGTACAAGATTATCCTGAGTTTGAAGTGGTGGTAGTTAATGATTGTTCAATTGATAATACTGAACATGTGATTGATGAATTTGCTAAAATATTCCCTAATTTAAAAAAAGTAACTATCAAGGAAGACGACTACTATAAACATGGTAAAAAGTTTGCGGTAATGGTTGGGATTAAAGGTACTAAATACGACAACTTATTATTTACCGATGCCGACTGCTTTCCTTCAACAGCAAATTGGTTGAGAGAAATGGCAGCAGGTTTTGTAAATAAAAAAGAAATTGTATTGGGCTATGGTGCGTATAAAAAAGAACCAGGATTATTAAACAAACTCATTCGCTTTGATACATTTACAATTGCTGCTAATTATTTATCTGCTGCAATAAAAGGATCCGCGTATATGGGAGTTGGTCGCAATTTAGGATATAAAAAACAATTGTTTTATAAGGAAAAGGGCTTTTCAAAACATTATCATATTACTTCAGGCGACGATGACTTGTTTATAAATCAAGCTTCTACTAATGAAAATACAAATGTGGTTATTTCGCACGACGCCGTAACATACTCATTAGCTAAAAAAAGCTTCCATGATTGGAAACTTCAAAAGCAAAGGCATTTAACAACCGCGCCACATTTCAATTCAAGTAGCAGAACCAAAATAACATTAGGGTATACTGCACAATATGGCTTTCATCTGCTTTTAATTTCACTTATTTTATTTAAAACAACTTTTATTGCTGCAATGGTTGGTTATTTTCTTAAAATTTGCATACAAATGATTATCTTTAAAAAAGCCTCCAAAAAAATAAACGAAGTTGATTTGTGGGCGTTATCATTTTTATATGAATTACTACTGTTATTTGTGTATCCAATTTTTCATATTAGTAAATTATTTTATAAACCAAATAAATGGAAGAGCTAGGTCCATCTGAAAAGCTCACTACTAAAGGAGTTTATGATTATAAACTTATACAATTGGCTTTGCATAAAAGCGATCAAAAAGCGTATGCAGAACTTTTAAATCGATATCGCGAATCGGTTTATTATACAATGTTGCGAATGTGCGATAATAAAGATGATGCAGATGACTTAACAATAGAAGCCTTTGGAAGAGCCTTTAAGCGACTTGATCAATACACTCCTAATTATGCTTTTAGCACTTGGTTGTTTAAAATAGCAAGTAATAATGCGATTGACTTTTTAAGAAATAAGAAAAAAAATGCCGCATTATCTTTAGATACTAAAATGGAAAATGATGAAGGTCAGGAGTTTTCTAAAAGCATAAAATCTCAAACTTTAGATCCTGAAGAACATTTTATAAAAAAACAAAAAGTTGAAATGTTGCGCGATGTTGTTGATAAACTTAAGCCACGCTATCATGAATTAGTAACCATGCGTTATTATCAAGAATTAAGTTATGAAGAAATAGCTATAAAATTAGATTTACCCGTTGGGACTGTTAAAGCACAGTTATTTAGAGCGAGAGAATTTTTATTTAATATACTGAAAAATCAAGAAAATAAAATATAAACTCATTTTCTAAATTATCATCCGATTCCTTCAATAAAAAAAAGTCCTACCAATTTTAGCTAATTATAAATTTTGAAACCAGATATCATATTAAAATATTTTCCAAACATTTCAGAGCATCAAACTAAACAATTTGAGCAATTGTATGATTTGTATTTGCTTTGGAATGCACAAATAAATGTTATTTCCAGAAAAGATACTGAATTGCTATTTGAGCATCACGTGCTTCATTCACTAGGTATAGCAAAGGTGATGGAATTTAAATCGGGAACAAAAATTTTGGATGTTGGAACGGGAGGAGGATTCCCTGGTATTCCATTAGCTATTTTATTTCCTGAATCAACATTTCATTTAGTAGATTCAATCGGTAAAAAAATTAAGGTAGTTAACGAAGTTTCTGCTGCCATTGGTTTAACTAATTTAACCGCTCAGCATGAGCGTGCCGAAAAAATAAAGGATAAATATCATTTTATTGTAAGTCGTGCTGTTACTGCATTTCCTGAATTTTATAATTGGGTAAATCATAAAATTTTAAAAGACAATTTTAATGATTTGGCTAATGGCATTTTATATTTAAAGGGTGGCGATTTGCAAGTAGAATTTGGTAACCATTACAAAAAAGCTGTTTTTTATGATTTAAAAAACTATTTTGAGGAAGAATTTTTTGAGACAAAAAAAGTAGTTCACTATAAATTATAAATTATGCTGCATGCTAAGATGTGCTCTCATTTTTATAAGGTCATTTTTAAAGAAATTAACCCCAAATCGTATATATTTTCACTGACATTAATCATGGCTTTTGTGTGTTAATTATTGTTTATTTAGAGTATTTAGTTTTATTAAATACTATTTTTACAAAAGATACAAATTATTAATATTGGCCTATATGAAGCAATTACTTTTTTTTACTCTGTTTTGCATTTCTTTAAATCTGTTTTCTCAAACAGCAACCGTTAAAAAAGCTGCTTCCGAAAATTACATTCAAATTTCAGGTGTTGTTTTAGATGATAGTTTACAACCGCTTCCTTTTGTTTCTATTATGCTTAAAGGCACCCGATCTGGAACAGTAAGCGATTTTTATGGCTTCTTTACAATTGTTGCAAGGCCTGGCGATGAGATGCAGTTTTTTTCAATAAATCACAAAAATAAGGTCTATAATTTATCTGATACGCTTACTGGAAAACATTATTCGATTATTCAAATTTTAACAAAAGACACAATACAATTACCCGAAGTAAGCGTTTTTCCTTGGCCTAGCAAGGAGCAATTTAAGCGTGCCATCCTTGATTTAGATTTAAGCGATACCGACATTGAACGTGCTTATACTAATATGGATAACGAAGATGTTCGACAATCTATTAAAGGCGGCTCCATGGATGCAGCGGCTAATTATCGAGTGCGAATGCAACAACAATACACTCGCTTATATCAAGCCGGCCAATATCCAAGTGTAAGTTTGCTAAACCCAGTAGCTTGGGCTCAATTTATTGATGCATGGAGAAAAGGTAAGCTAAAAATTAAGTAATCTCCAACTTTTGCCCTAATTTTTAAGAGTTTCAAATCAAGCTATAATTCCATTTCTTTTTGCAATATTTGCACCTTACTTCCGTTATTAAAACTTGTGCTAAAAAAACACTATTATACTTTCATGCTCCTCTTAATTGGTATTGTTTCTTTAGGACAAACAGCTACCATTTCGGGCACTATTAAGGATGAGGAAGGTATTACAATTCCTGATGTGCAAATTGCTGTTTTAGAAAACGCATTAATCGCTACATCAACTGATATTAATGGTCGCTACACTTTAATGGTTCCTGCCAATAAAGATATTACAGTATCTATTTACAATATAAGCTACGTGCAAGTAAATCAAAAATATAATTTAAAAGATGGCGAGAAAATAACTTATAACCCAAGACTAGTAGCTAAAAACACGATTGGGGTTGTTGATATAGTTTCTGAAAATAGAACTACTGAAATTACCCGAATTGATCCAAAAAATATTTTTTATATCCCTAGTCCTTCAGGAAATATTGAAGATATTATTAAAACCCAAATTGGTGTAAGCAGTAATAACGAATTAACTAGTGGCTATTCTGTTCGTGGCGGAAATTTTGACGAAAACCTGGTTTATGTAAATGATATTGAAGTTTATCGTCCGTTTTTAGCAAGAAGCGGACAGCAAGAGGGCTTAAGTTTTGCAAACCCTGATATGGTAAGTAATATTAATTTTTCGGCAGGCGGTTTTGAAGCTAAGTATGGCGATAAAATGTCATCGGTATTGGATATTACGTATAAAAAACCTTTAAAATTTGCTGGAACTGTAAGCGGTAGTTTATTAGGTGGCAGTTTGCATTTACAAGGTGTTTCAAAAAATAGAGTAGTGGCTTGGAGTCTTGGATCAAGGTATAAATCAAATGCTTATTTATTAAAAAGCATGGATACCAAAGGTGAATATCGCCCTCGTTTTTATGATGTACAAACTTTCATCACCTTCACATTAAATGAAAAATGGAGTATTGAATTTTTAGGAAATGTTGCCAATAACCAATACTTGGTAATTCCTGCAAACAGAGAAACAACGTTTGGTACCGTTAATAATGCCGTTAAGTTAAGCATCTATTTTGATGGGCAAGAGTTAACACAATATACAACTATGATGGGTGGTTTATCTACAACATTTAAACCTAACTCAAAAACTAAATTAAAATTAATTACGTCAGCATATAAAGCAAACGAAGAAGAAAATTATACAGTACAAGGACAATATTACATTGATCAATTAGAAGCAGATTTTGGTAAGGATAATTTTGGTCAAGTGGCTTTTAACAGAGGTATCGGTACTTTTTTAAATAACGGAAGAAACAGAATTGATGCTACTGTTTTAAATATTGAACACAAAGGAACTCGTATCATTAAAAACAATAGCGAACTATTGTGGGGAGCCCGTTATCAGCGAGAAATAATTCAAGATAAATTAAGCGAGTGGCGCACTATTGATTCGGCGGGATATGTAAGCCCTTATAATCCAAATGAAATTAATTTAATAGATGTTGTAAAAACAAAAATAAATTTAGAAAGTAACCGTATTCAAGGTTACGTACAATATGCGTTTAGTAAACAATTACGTGATTCATCAACCATTACAACTACTTTTGGAGCCCGCGCAAATTACTGGGACTATAACAAACAAACTGTTGTATCACCTCGAATAACCTTATCCTTTAAACCAAACTGGAAAGAGGATATGGTATTTAAAGCATCATGGGGTTATTACTATCAGCCACCATTTTATAGAGAGATGCGTGGCTTTGACGGGAAATTAAATCCAACAATTAAAGCACAACAATCTGTTCATTATTTATTGTCGGGCGATTATAATTTCAGATTATGGCGCAGACCTTTTAAAGTTATTTTAGCAGGTTATTATAAGGAAATGAAAGATTTAATTCCTTATGAAATTGATAATACGCGCATTCGTTATTTTGCTAAAAATAATTCGGTTGGTTATACAACGGGCGGTGATTTAAGAATTAATGGAGAATTTATTAAAGGAATAGAATCATGGGCTACAATTGGTTTTTTAAAAACTATGGAAAACCTAAGTGACGATAGAAAAGTAACTTATTTTAATGCTGCTGGAGATAGCATCATTAATGGGTATACGTTTGATACAAAAGCAGTTGATAGTAGTGTTGTAAATCCAGGTTACATTCCTCGTCCTACCGACCAGCGCATTACTTTTGGAATGTTTTTTCAGGACTACATTCCAAAATTGCCAGCATGCAAAATGTATTTAAATATGCAATTTGGCACAGGTTTACCATTTGGTCCGCCAGGTCATGAGCGCTGGAAACAAGTATTTAGAATGCCGCCTTACAGAAGAGTTGATATTGGTTTTGCTTACCAAATTATTAAAGAGGATAAACCATTACCAAATAAACATCCTTTTCACTTTTGTAAAGCTATGTTTATTAGCGTCGAAATTTTTAATTTATTGCAAGTCAATAATACGGTTTCTTATACGTGGATTGCCGATGTAACCAATAGGCAATATGCTGTTCCAAATTACCTCACGCGCAGAATGCTTAATTTAAAATTACAGTTAAAGTTTTAGAAACTGTTTCGAGTAGTTTTATCCTTACCTTCCTTTTATTTTAGCGTATAAAATTGAAAATTTTGCTATAAATCCATGTGAATTCATTTTTCAACTATCAATTTTTGCTAACTAGTAAACAATTTGAAGTTTAAAACATTTTCAGTATTTCATTCATTTAAAGGGACTTCCTCCTAAATTTAAGTACTATATAAAAATGGCAACACAAAAAAATAAATTTAGGGATAAGCCTGCTGATGAAACAGTTGCTGATGAAACAGCGTTTGATAAAAATGATATTGAAGAAACGGTTTCAACTACCTCAAAAAATAAAGCAAAATCTACTACTAAAAACTCGACTGATTCAACCGTAAAAAAAAGTGATTCAAAAGCAGCTCAAAAAGATGCGAAAATATCGTTATTAAATCGCTGGAATAAAGTAGTTTCTATTTATCAAGATGAAAAAACGCAGAAGTTATTGGGATTAATGCTAATACTTGCTGGCGGCTATTTATTTATCGCTTTTTTTTCCTATTTTTTCACGTGGCAAGAAGATCAAGATAAAGTATTAGGTCCACTTTCTGAATTATTTGCTATTGAAACTAAGGTAGTAAATTGGCTAGGTAAATTTGGCGCATTAGTTTCTCATTTATTTATGCATAAGTGGTTTGGTGTTGCATCCTTTATTTTAGTGCCCGTTTTTGTAGTTTATGGATTGCAAAAAGCACTAAACAAACAAATCACAAAACCTTCAGCTTTTACAGCTAAATGGTTGTTTTTTATGGTTTGGACAAGTTTAGTTTTAGCGTTTTTCTTTCACGATAAACTATTTTTCTTAGGTGGTGGTTATGGTTATATATTAAATATACAATTATCAAATTACGTTGGAAGCATTGGCACTTTAGCAATATTGGCATTTAGCATGTTAAGTTTTTTAGTGTTGAGTATCAATATGAACTTTAATATTAAAAAAGATGTCCTTCCTAATTTAGATAATGAAGATATTATTGAACGGGAATTAGATGAAGATGTAAATAAAATTAATCCGCACGCATCAACCATTTACGATAAAGAGCCTACTTTAACTAAAGAGGAAGAAGAAGCATTATTAAATTTTGAAATAATTTCAACTAACCAAGAAGTTGCTGAAGAACCAATAATAGAATTGGAAACAGAGAACATTCCCTTAGAAGTAGACACTACAATGCAACAAGTAGATTCGAAAAAAGATTTGGAATTTGAAATTAATAGTCCAAGTGCTGATGAAATAATTGTAGAACCTGCCTTTGTAAAAGAAGTTCCTGTCGAAAATCAAATAACACTAGATGATGAATTAAAAGCATCGCAACTCGTTGAAAAATTTGGTCAATATGATCCGACTTTAGATTTAGGTCATTATCAATTTCCTAGTCACGAATTATTAATTGATTACGGAACAGGAAACGGAAAAGTAAATAATGAAGAGTTAGTTGCCAATAAAGATAGAATTGTAAATACGTTAAAAAATTACGGAATTGAAATTGACCGTATTTCGGCAACTGTTGGACCAACTGTGACATTATACGAAATTGTTCCAGCAGCAGGAGTTCGTATTTCTAAAATTAAAAATTTAGAAGATGATATTGCATTAAGTTTAGCCGCATTAGGTATTCGTATTATTGCGCCAATTCCTGGCAGAGGAACAATTGGTATTGAAGTGCCAAATCAAACTCCCGAAATGGTACCAATGCGAAATATTATTGCGTCAGATAAATTTCAAAACACAACACATGATTTGCCAATTGCTTTAGGTAAAACAATTAATAATGAAATTTTTATTGCCGATTTAGCAAAAATGCCTCACTTGTTAATGGCAGGTGCTACTGGTCAGGGTAAGTCTGTTGGATTAAATGCAATTTTAGTTTCGTTACTTTACAAAAAACATCCAGCGCAGATTAAGTTTGTGTTAGTAGATCCTAAAAAAGTAGAATTAACTCTATTCAATAAAATTGAGCGTCACTTTTTAGCAAAACTACCAAACTCCGAAGATGCTATTATTACAGATAACACAAAGGTAATTCATACCTTAAATAGCTTATGTATTGAAATGGACAACCGTTATGCGTTGTTACAAGATGCCCAAGTAAGAAACATTAAAGAATACAACGTTAAGTTTATTAATCGTAAATTAAATCCTAACGAGGGACATAAATATTTACCGTACATTGTATTGGTAGTTGATGAGTTTGCCGACTTAATTATGACTGCCGGTAAAGAAGTAGAAACACCTATTGCCCGTTTAGCTCAATTGGCTCGCGCTATTGGAATTCATTTAATTATTGCTACTCAGCGTCCGTCGGTAAATATTATTACAGGAACAATTAAAGCTAATTTCCCTGCTCGTATTGCATTTCGTGTAACAAGTAAAATTGATTCGCGCACAATTTTAGATGCTGGCGGTGCAGAACAATTAATTGGTAGAGGAGATATGTTGCTAAGTACAGGTAACGATTTAATTCGCATTCAATGTGCTTTTGTAGATACACCAGAGGCCGAAAAAATTACTGAATTTATTGGCTCACAGCGTGCCTATCCTTCCGCGTTTTTATTACCTGAATATGTTGGTGAAGATGGCAGCGGCGGAAAAGAAGAAGTTGATTTGAGTGAGCGCGATAAAATGTTTGATGAGGCAGCAAAATTAGTAGTTCAGTTTCAGCAAGGCTCAGCTTCTTTTTTACAGCGTAAATTAAAATTAGGATATAACCGCGCAGGACGGATTGTTGATCAACTTGAAGCGGCTGGTATTATTGGTCAGTTTGAAGGTTCTAAGGCACGTGAAGTACGTTGTAAAGATATGGCCGCACTTGAAGAGATACTTAGAAATTTGAGAGGGTAATTTTTTTTGGCGTTTTCCGCCAACTAGCTGACACAGGCTTTTTGATTCAATTCTTTGTAAAAGAATGAAAAGGATTTACGTTTCAATCCTTAACGCAGTTAATCTTCCAAATAGTAATGATGCTAACACCAACAACAGATATTAATTTTGTTATTCTAACTATTTAGTTTTATATCCAATTTGCTTTCGCTCCTTTTGGCTTGTTTCCTGTTTATCTTTTTGCAGTAAATAATTAATGGCTTCGTAAATATCTTTAAATTGTTTGTTGTATTTACCTTCAAGTTCTTTGAGTTTATCTGCAAGTTCTTTGTAATTCAATGCAAATTCTTTAAGAGCAATAAAGGCCTCTACAATAGCAATATTCATTTGAATTGCCTTTTTACTTTTCAAAACACTAGCTAGCATAGTAACTCCATGTTCCGAAAAAGCAAAAGGTGTTACTCTTATATTTCTTTTTGTTTGGTCAGATGCGGTCGCAATTTGCGACCGCATGTCTTGCCATTCTTTAACTGTCAGTCGAAACATAAACCGTTCAGGAAATCTTTCAGTATTTCTTTTAACTGCCTCGTTCAGTCTTTTTGTTTCTGCATCATACAGCGCCGCCAGATCATAATCCAACATTACTTTTGCCCTCTAACTTCATAAATTTTTGTTTGAATAACTTGTAATTGCATTTTTCTATAAATTAAATTGTTTCTCTTGGAGCAAAAATAATTTATTTTATAGTTGGCTTCTGCTACAATTTGTAGCATTTATAAATTGCCTAATTTTTACGATTAAACATAATTGATTCAAAAAATAGCTGTTAATGATGACACCAACAGTGACGAGAAATAATAAATGCAAATAAAAACTGCGTGAAGGATAGAACGTAAATCCTTTTTAAAACAAGCGTTAGCAAAGGTTATAAAAGATTAAAGTGATAGCCTGACCCGATCCGCTAGCTGGCGGAGTGGGGCACACCCAAAAAGGTGGGGGTAGTTTTTTTTACAAATCATGTGTCAGTTTTTTTTTGCTTATGTTGTATTATCACAGCAAGCTAATTGATACTGAAAAAAGCTATTATAGATAACGCCACTATTAGATAAATAATCAAACGAACAATTATTAAGTATTTAACTAATAATTTTGCCGTCAGCCATTTCAATAGTGCGATGTGTTCTGACTGCAAAATCAGGATCGTGTGTTACAATTAATAATGCCTGATTCCTTTCCTTCACCAAATTATTAAAAATATCAAAAACCAAATCGCTATTTTTTTTATCTAAATTTCCAGTTGGTTCATCACCCATAATTATGAGAGGATCATTTATTAAAGCTCTTGCAATGGCTACGCGTTGTTTTTGACCACCACTTAGCTGATTAGGAAATTTTAATGCTTGGTCTGTCATATCTAATTTACGTAGTTGTTCCATAGCACGATGTTCAATTTCTTTCAGCGAATATTTTGCTAACTTAATTGCTGGTATCATCACATTACGTACGACATTATATTCGGATAATAAATAATGAAACTGAAATACAAAGCCAATATGCTGATTTCTAATCTTTGCTAAATTTGAATCTGTTTTTTTAGATAAGTCATCTCCGTTGATGAGCAGTTCTCCTTCATAATCTGTATCCATTGTTGAAAGGATGTATAGTAAAGTTGATTTTCCGCAACCAGATTTGCCAACAATTGAAACAAATTCACCTTCATTAATTGACATATTTATATCAGATAGTACTTTAAATTTTACAGGATCGTAAAAGTATTTATTAATATTTTTTGTTTGGAGTACTGTGTTTGCCATCTTATTTTCCTCTAATAATCTCAACAGGATCTATTTTACTGGCTTTTAGTGCCGGAAATAAACCCGCGATGGTTGTTGTACAAACTGCAAAAATAATTCCGATGGTATAATATGCAACTTTATAATCAATGGGGTATGTTTTAATTGTAGGAAGTGAGGCAGTTTCAAACGGAATTAATTCTATAGCATGACTAAATGCAAATCCAAACAATAATCCAAACAAACCGCCTGTAACACCAATAATTAATGATAAGGAAATAAAAATCCATTTCACATCATTTCCCGAAAATCCCGTTGCTTTTAAAATGGCAATGGAATCCATTTTTTCATAAATCATCATATTTAAAATATTGTAAATGCCAAAACCAGCCACAATTAATAAAGTAATACCAACTGCATACGAAATAATAGTTCGCACTTTGCTTCCTGTTTCAAATTGCGAATTAGCAGTTTGAGCATCAATGGCATCAATGTTAAACTTATTGCCAAATTCTTTGGCAAGGGCAGGAGCTAATGCCATATCCGTTAGTTTAACTTGAATATCTGTTATGTAACCTGCCGATTCTCCCAGTAACATTTGTGCAGTTTCTAATGATGTATAGCTCATGGTATTATCAATTTCAGCAATTCCAATTTGACTGATTCCAACTATTTTTAAGTTTACCAGTCCTCCTTTTAATGTTGTAATTTTTATGATATCACCAACAATTACCATCATTTTTTCTGATAGACCTTTGCCTATAATAATAGTATTGCCTTCATTATTTAAATCAAAAACGTTTCCTTCAATAATATAATCACTTACTTTAAATAAATGTTCTTCTGCCGGAACATCTATACCATTTATCAAACCTGTAATTTCAATATTTCCTGTGTTATAAAATACAGGAACCGAAACTTTAGGTGCAACGTCAATAATTCGCGAATCCTGTTTTAATGCATTAATAATTGATTTACTATTATAAATTTCTTGTCCTCTGTCTTTTGGTTTTATTGAATTGATGAAGTTGGTAGTATTCCTAAATTTTTTTGATAAAATAACTGGTTGTTCTTTAGTTGGTTTTATTTCGTTATACAATCTAACATGAGGCGTACGATTCAACATTAATCCATCTAATAAATTATTTAAACCATTCATAAAACTTACCAATGTAATGAACATGGCAATTCCAAATGTAACACCAACCGCTGCAACAATAGATTGTTTTAAGCGCGCTTTAATTAAGTTGAAGGCAATATCTATAATGAGTTTTAAATTCATCTATTAAGGTTTATATATCACCTCGTTTTCTTTTAAACCTTCAATCACTTCTACTTTTTGGTAATCTTTTAAACCTATTTTTATTTCTCGTTTTTTATTGTTCTCAACTAAAATATATTTGCCATCAATAATATAATTGTTAGGAATAGTAATTATGTTTTTTTTAATTTGAATGATAATGTTTGCTTCAGCTGATAAATTTGGAAATAATTTTTTTGGAGGATTAATGAAATGCGCTTCTACCATAAATGTTCTGCTGCGTTCATTCATAATAGGATATATTTTATTTACAACAGCTTCTAAAACTTGGCCTTTATAACTATCCATCGTAACTAATACTTTTTGTCCTAGGCTAATTTTAATAATATCGTTTTCATCAACTGATAGTTCTAATAAAAAAGTATCTGCTTTTCCTATCACCGCTAATGGCGTTTGCGGGGACACTAACTCTCCGCGTTCCTTCAGTATATCATATACTTTACCGTTAACCGAACTTTTAATGGAGTAATCACTAAATAATTTTTTATTAATATCATAGGTTACGTTTGCACGTTTTAATTCGTTTTGTAATTGCGTTTTTAATTGTGATAATCTTTTTTGCGATGTATGATAATTAATGATTGAATTATTGTACGCTAATTTTTTTTGTTCAAGTTCAAGCTGAGTTCCAATATTTTGATCCCATAATTTTTTCTGACGAAAAAATAATGAAGAGTCTAATTGAAGTTTTTCTAAGGCTAAATTTACATTAAGTTCAATTTCTTGTATTTTATCAGAACCTTTTCGGTTATTTTTAGCGCTTAAGTCTAAATTAATACGAGCATTTTCAGTATTCAATTCAGAAGTTACATTGTCGATTTCTAAAAGGGTTTGTCCTTTCTGAATATCGTCTCCAACATTAACGAAAATATTTTGTAAAACTCCGTTAACTGTTGAATATACATTGTATTGATCAACAGCTTTTACTTTTCCGGATGCATAAACCACTTCAGTGATATTGCTTGCAGATACTATAATTGACTCTTTTTCTTTTGAGCAAGAAATAAGTAATAGTAATGCACTGATGACAAATGATTGTGCAACTTTCATTCATCAAAGGTAAATAAGGATTATGCAGACATGCTGATTCTTGTCAGTTTTAAAAATGTATTTGCATGATTTAAATCACATCTTAATTATCATTAAGACTTCTCCGCTATCATTTCGCTGACGATTTTTGCGCTCAATAAACCTAATGGAATTCCTCCACCTGGATGAACACTTCCGCCACAGAAGTACATGTTTTTTATTTTGCTGCTACTATTTGCGTGTCGCAAAAATGCGGCGTATTTATTATTAGATGAGTTACCATACAAAGAGCCGCCAGAAGAACTTGTTCGTTGTTCAATTAAATATGGATCTAAAACATCTTCTATTTCTATATATTGTTCAATGTCAGTTTTTAATACACGGTTAATTTTAGCAACAATTTGTTTTCTCATTTCCTTAACATAATGTATTGGTTCACCCGATGCATTATGCGGCACGTTTATCATTACAAACCAATTTTCACATCCTTCAGGCGCATCAGTCGGTGTTACTTTTGAAGTGATATTGATATAAATGGTTGGGTCATGATACGGTGTTTTATCTTTAAAAAAACTATTAAATTCAGCTTCACTATTTTCACTAAATAAAATATTGTGCAAGCTTAGTTCTTGAAATTCTTTTTTTACTCCCCAATAAAAAATTAATCCTGATAACGATTTTTCCTGTTCTAAAATTTTAGTTGGATAGTATTTTTTGTCTAATAATTTAGTGTACACATGTTTAATGTCTGCACCGCTAACTACAATGTCTGCTTTTATTTCGCCACTTGATGTTAAAACATTATTAACTAAATCATTTTCTGTTATTACTTTTATTACTCGCGTATTCATTTTATACTCAACACCCAATTTTACACTTAAATTATAGAGATGCATAGTAATATCATGCATACCACCTTTTGGTGCAAAAGCACCTATATTGTGTTCTAGGTGAGCAATGATGTTTATTAATGCAGGTGCCTTAAAAGGATTAGAGCCATTGTAAGTTGCAAAACGATTAAATAGTTGAACTGTTTTTTTATTTTTAAAACGAGCATTATTAGCTTCGTTCATCGTTTTATTGAGTTTTAGTTTCCTAATATTTAAAAGTGCTTTAGCAGTTTTAAGATTTAAAAAATTAGATAGTTTATGAAGTGATTGCTCCATAAATAATTCTCCAATTAACTCATATGCTGTTGCACTGTATTTTAATTGTTCGTAAACCGATTCTTTTGTTTCGCCCAATTTATTATGAACTTCAGTTGCAAATTTTTCTTTATCAGGATAAGCACTTAAGGTTGTTCCATCTTCATAAAAATAATTACAAATTTTATCTAAGGTTAAGTATTCAAATTTTAATTCTTGTTTACTGATTACTGTAAGTTCTTCAATTAAATGAGGCATTGTGAATACAGATGGCCCCATATCGAAACGGTATCTTCCAATATTTTTTGCGGTTAATTTACCACCAACATAATCATTTGCTTCCACAACGGTTACTTTGTGTCCTGCCGCTCCAAGTCTTATAGCTGAAGCTAAACCGGCTACTCCTGAACCAATTATTACGATATTTTTTTGCATAATTATGAGAACTGTTTATATACTTTTTTGAATAACTTATTTATACGTAAATTTAAACAATATTTTACAGTGTTTGTTTTTAAGGTATGTCTAAAAAGGTTACAATTATAGGTTCAGGTTTTTCTGGTTTATCAACGGCGTGTTATCTTGCAAAACAAGGTTGCGATGTTACGGTTTTAGAAAAGCATGGTAGTATTGGCGGAAGAGCAAGAAAGTTTGAACAAGATGGTTTTGTTTACGATATGGGGCCAAGTTGGTATTGGATGCCTGATGTTTTTGATAAGTTTTTTGCGGACTTTGGTAAAAAAGTTTCAGATTATTATCATTTGGAAAGATTATCTCCATCCTACAGAATTATATATAAAGATGGACCTTTAGATATTCCTAGTAATATTGAGGACTTATACGCGATGTTTGAACGCATTGAAGAAGGTAGCGCTGTAAAATTGAAACAATTTTTAAAGGAAGCCGAGTATAAATACAATATTGGGATGAATGATTTAGTTTATAAACCAGGTTTATCATTAACTGAATTTATGAATATTAAGTTTTTGAAAGGTGTTTTTAAATTAGATGTTTTCAATTCTATTGCAGCGCATATTCGTAAATCATTTACTAATCCAAAATTAATTCAACTATTAGAGTTTCCTGTTTTGTTTTTAGGTGCTTTGCCCGAAAACACGCCTGCCTTGTATAGCTTAATGAATTATTCGGATATGATTGGTGGTACTTGGTATCCCAAAGGAGGAATGATAAGTGTTGTAAATGGTATGCACAAATTAGCATTAGAATTAGGTGTTAAGTTTGAATTA
Organism: Bacteroidia bacterium; assembly: GCA_021740825.1. GTDB lineage: Bacteria > Bacteroidota > Bacteroidia > B-17B0 > Aurantibacillaceae > UBA4416. The sequence goes on from JAIOZA010000010.1 coordinate 84,364, forward strand.
AATGTTGATGTATCTAAAATTAATGTAACAGACAATAAAGCTAAAGAAGTTGTTTCAAAATTAACGTATTCAAATTTTGATGCTTTAGTTTCGAGTGCTGATTATAATTTTACTGAACAAAAATTGTTAGACGAAAAATACCGTAATTACTCTGTCAAGTATTGGGAAACTCGCAAATTGGCGCCATCAAGTTTAATTTTTTATATCGGAGTTAATAAAAAACTTCCAAATCTTTTACATCACACCTTGTTTTTTGATGAAGATTTTGATAAACACTCTAAAGAAATTTACACAGATCCAAAATGGCCAACCAATCCTTTAATTTATTTAAGTTCAACTTCGCAAACAGATTCTAATGTAGCTCCCGAAGGATGCGAAAACCTAATGGTATTAATTCCTATTGCCCCAAATTTGAAGGATGATAAAGCAACTAATGACAGGTATTTTGATATGGTTATTTCTCGTATCGAAAAGCAAATTGGGGTATCATTTAAGGATAATGTAGTTTTAAGAAGAGATTATGCAACGAGTGATTTTATAAAAGACTATAATTCGTTTAAAGGTAATGC
>JAIOZA010000045.1 GCA_021740825.1 Bacteroidia bacterium
ATGCAAAACAATTTAAATATTTGGGGTGTCGAACCCCAAATATTTAGACAAACAAAGCCTCAAAATCCAGATGTTTTATCTGCAATATTAAAAATGATAAAGAGGTGTAAAACGGTCAATGTATTTTAGGCATGAACATTAATACCCAAATCTCTCACAAACTCTCTCGCTTCCTCAAATGGCATCCAACTTAACTTAGCTAATTTATTCCAAGTAGTTAATTGAATAACATTTATTAATTCTTTTTCATCAATTAAATTGGCTAATTTTTCATCAATTTCAAATATAATTGGGCTATTTTTTTTATTTGCTTTTTTGCCTTTGCTTATATCTCTAAAGTATTCAATAATTCGTTCATCGTTAGAAGCTAAAGCTCTTAACACACTTAACACCTCTTGAAATTCTTCACTTTCAATAATGGCTTCGGCACTTTTTGATTTTGTAAAAACTGGTAGAATCACATAACCATATTCTTTTCCTTCTTTTTTTCGCAATGCTCTACCCACTGCTTGTACAATATCTATTGTGCTTTTGCGTGGGTCGGCAAATAAAACACAATCAATATTGGGCACATCAACTCCTTCTGTTAAGCATTTTGCATTGGTAATAATTGCCTTATTAGAATTAGCAAATTCATTTACAATCTTACTTCTAATGGCAGTAGGCATGGCTCCACTCACATGAAATGAATCTACTTTAGAAAAGTTAGTGAAGGCTTGGCTAAATACTGCTTGGCTTTGTTCAAAGGATTTTGATTTTGCAATACTAGAATGAAATGTTACCGCATGCTGAATTGGATATTCATCCATTGCTTTACGCAATGCAATTAATGAAGCCAAGGTTCTAGCTTCTGTTTCTTTGTCCCATTCTTTTCCGACAGGTTTAACAAAAGCATTTTTTTGAATTACTTGTTTTACTTCCTCATCTGAAATAAATAAAGTAATAATTTTATAATCGGATAGAATTCCCGTTTCAATTGCTTCTTTAAACGACATGGTGGCAAATGTTTCGCCATACATTTCCAAGTCATCCATACTTAAAATCGTATCTGATGAACCTGCATATCGCCTTTCGGTTGCAGTCATAAAAATACGTTTGTCAATTGAAATATTTTTATCGAAAAGTAAATAACTAAACAGTTTGTCTTTTGCGCCTACTGTTTTATGGGCCTCATCAAGTATTCCTAAATCAAATTTAAAATTTGCAGTTTGTGCAGCTTCAGCAATTGTTTTACCACTTTGATAGGTGGTGAAAATAATTGTCTTTTTGTTTTTGTTTTTGTTTTTTAAAAGCCAATCTACAATAACTTTTTTATCAGTAACGCAGGGTATTCCTATGTCTTGTGTGTGTATTGCTATATCGTCATTTTTTCCAATTCCTTCATCGCTACAAACGCAAAGCCATTCAATGCTTTCTTTGTTAGCAACTGTTTCGCGTAAATATACTTCGAGCGTTTGTTTTACTAATGAAAGACTCGGAACCGCAACAATGATACTTTTAGAATTTAATTCTTTAGTAATCCAATATCCTGTTAAACTTTTTCCTGCACCGCAAGGGAATACTAATTTCCCTTTGTTACTTTTATCTTCAACAAAATATTTTTTAGCTTCTTCTAAAGCTCTTTGTTGGTGGGGCTTTGGGCTATATGGAAGAAATAATTTTTCTTTTCCTTTTAGTTTATTTCTAAGCCATTCAAAAAATGATTTATCTAATTTGTTCCATTCTTCCGAATTACAAAATCCTATATTACTTTTTCCTTTGTAAAGTTCCGCATATTCATCAACAGTGGTACAGACTAAACAATAGGTAATATTTTCTGCTACACCAGTACTTAATGAAATAAATGTAGAGATTTTTCTATGTGAAAGACGTTGATCTTCATCCTGCAAATATTTGCATTGAATAGCCCAAAATTCTCCCTCATTGGTTTCAGCAATTAAATCTATTCCTTGGTCATTTAAAGGCAGATTCAATTTTTTAAGTATAGTTGCAGGAACTTCTTTTTGAAGCCAAACAGTTTTGAGTTTGGATTTGTATACGGGATTATAGCTTAGGTAATATTTTGTTAGTTCCTCAAAAGCATTTCCTTTTTCAAGTTTGGATTTACTTTTAAGAACTTCTTTGAAATCGATCCAGGAATTAACAGAAGAGATAATATTTTTTAAATGCATCTTAGGCAAATTTAAGTAAATTATAAGATATGTTTTTATTCTTTTTCATACTTCTCATTTGCTTATTTAACATATCGTTTCATTGAATTTATAATCTTTAAATTGTTTACTTGGCAATATAAACTATTTTTAAGTTTTGGTTTCAAAATGCAATTCAACAACATAACAATTCAACAATCTCCAAATCTTCAAATCTCTAAATCGAAAAATCTCTAAATCTCTAAATCAAAAATCAACAAGTTTTGCTTATTTTGCGCCTCAATTTATGAGTGAAGATATATTTAAAAAAGTAGTATCGCATTGCAAAGAATACGGTTTTGTATTTACAAGCAGCGAAATTTATGATAACGGTTTAGGTGCGGTGTATGATTACGGGCAAAATGGTGTGGAACTAAAAAATAATTTGCGCCAATATTGGTGGAAATTTATGGTGCAAACTCACGATAATATTGTGGGATTAGATGCTGCTATTTTTATGCACCCAAAAACCTGGAAAGCCAGCGGCCATATTGATGGTTTTAGCGATCCAATGATTGACAATAAAGACAGTAAAAAGCGTTACCGTGCTGATAATTTATTGGAAGATAAAATTGCTAAATACCAAAAAGATGGCAAAACCAATAAGGCCGATGAGTTACAAACTGCTTTGGACAATGCACTTTTGGCAAACGATTTAGAACAACTAAAAACTTTAATAGAACAACACGAAATAGCTTGCCCTTTCAGCGGAACACGTAATTGGACCGATGTGCGCCAATTTAATTTAATGTTTAGCACCGAAATGGGTGCAATGGCCGAAGATGCTGATAAAATATACTTGCGTCCAGAAACAGCGCAAGGAATTTTTGTAAACTTTTTAAATGTTCAAAAAAGTGGCAGGATGAAAATTCCATTTGGAATAGCACAAACTGGAAAAGCATTTAGAAATGAAATTATAGCGCGCCAATTCATTATGCGTATGCGTGAATTTGAACAAATGGAAATGCAGTTTTTTGTTCGTCCGGGTACACAAAAACAATGGTTTGAATATTGGAAAGATGCTAGAATAAAATGGCATTTAGCATTGGGTTTCGATAAAGCAAGTTACCGCTTTCACGACCATGTAAAACTTGCACATTATGCCGATGCGGCAACCGATATTGAATTTGATTTTCCTTTTGGATTTAAAGAAGTAGAAGGCATTCATTCTCGTACTGATTTTGACTTAAAAAGTCATCAAGAACATTCAGGCAAAAAAATGCAATATTTTGATGCTGATTTAGACGAAAATGGAAAACCTTATGGCAATTATATTCCTTATGTAATAGAAACTAGCATTGGTTTAGACCGATTATTTTTATACACGCTTTGCGCTAGCTACAAGGAAGAAGAAGTGGGCGAAGGCGATAAAAAAGATACGCGAGTAGTATTGGCTTTGCCACCAATTTTAGCACCTTACAAAGTGGCTATTTTCCCGTTAACTAAAAAAGATGGATTGCCAGAAGTGGCACGTAAAATCATTGACGATTTGAAGTTTGATTATAACTGTTTTTACGAAGAAAAAGATGCCATTGGGAAGCGTTACCGCAGACAAGATGCATTAGGAACTCCATTTTGCATTACGGTAGATCATGAAAGCTTAGAAAACCAAACAGTAACCATTCGCCACCGTGATTCGATGTTACAAGAACGCATTCCAATCAGCAGCATCAAAAGTATTTTAGATGAAGCCATTAATTGGAAAAAGATTTTAACACAAACATTAAAATAAAGAATACATGTATTATATGCTTTAAAATGCTCGTCAGTTCGAGCGGAGTAGAGAACTTAATCTAGCGTTTTCAAAACATTTCGACTACGCTCAATGTGACTAAACGCAAAGAGGCTATCCCAAAAGGATAGCCTCTTTGCGTTTAGTATTAAAACCTTTGTTATTTCACCAATTTAACGGCTTTAGTCATTCCGCCTTGGGTAACTTTTAACACATAAAAACCTTTAGGTAAACCATTGGCATTATCAATGTTTATAGTATTTAAACCCAATATTGCACTTACATTTCTTTCGCTTACCAACGCACCTTTTGAATCGTAAATTAATAATTGAATATTCTTATCAGAAATAGCATTTATTCCAATATTTAATTCATTATCAAATGGATTTGGCTGAACGTTTACAATGTCAAATGTGCCATTATCAGTACTGTTAATTTTAACAATGTTTGAGTATGAGAAATGGCCATCAAAATCTGTTTGTTTCAATCTATAATATACATCAAAACCATTTGCGTTAGCATCTATAAATGAGTAATTATTCAATTTATTACTAGTTCCAGCACCTTTTACAAAACCAATATTGGTAAAGTTTTTAGCATCGTAACTGCGTTCTATATCAAAACCTGTATTATTAGTTTCAGAAGCAGTAGACCAAGCCAATTGAATATTATTTTTATCAATTTTTGTAGCGTTAAATGTCAACCATTTTACTGGCAAAGTATTAACAGATGAGGCACTTGCCACACCAAAATCGCCATATTCTGTTAAGCCTGTGGCAACCAATAAACCAGAAGTAAGCGTAGTATTTAAAGCTACCCAACCACCAGTAACCTCTGATCTTTTAACTAAGTATAAACTATCAGGACTTTGAATTCCACCAATTACTGAAGTATTAAAGTATAAATCGAACGGTACAGTTCCTGGTAAATTACCTGTTCCAATTCCAGAATAATTAATAGAAAACCAAGCCGAAGGACTTACTACATTTGGAGTAAAAACAGCCGAATTATTAGTAGTAGCCGTTGAATTAGTTACAAAAACTGGACTTGCAGCGCTAAAAACTGGTGTTCCTCCAAAACGACTAACAGATAAAACTCCACTAGATGCTCCAATAGAAGAACCGTATGAAACACTTATACTACCAGCTGAATAAAATGTAGCCGATGTAACACTTTGCTGACTTAATGAAACAGCATTTAATACATTGATATTATTGATATAAATTTGATTTCCCAAACCTGATCTACTTCTAAAAGCAATTTGCACAAAAGTATTATTGGCATAAGCCGATAAATCAACGGTAGCGTGACGCCATTGTAAAGTAGATGAAGGAAAATAAGTGGTGCTTTGTGCAGCAGCTGTTCCTAAACTTGGATTACCACTTTGGTCAGTTAATGACTGAATAACCGTAAACGTATTTCCACCATCTGTTGAAACTTCAATATCTAAAGTATCTTCATTTGAAGTATTAGTATTTGGTGCATGTGCTAATGAATAAAACAAAGTTGGATTCGCTTTTCCTGAAAAATTAAACGAAGAAGAAGAAACAATTCGTCCATTGTCGTTATAATTAATATTATCGGCCAATAATGAAACCCCTGCGCTTCCATTGGCTTGTGTAACCGATGATGAAGTTTTCCAAATTGGTTTAACTAAACTGGCATTATTTATTGTCCATTGAGTTGTTAAATTAGTTCCCGATGACCTAAATGGTAAAGTATTTTGAGGTGCAGCTACATAAGTTAATACAATAGTATCGTTTCCTATAATAGAATCGTTGGCTAAATTGGTGTAAATTTTAACGTTATAAGTTCCAGCTGTTAAAAAATTCAAAGCACTTGTACCTGAAAACAATACACTAGCAGTATCGTTGCTAACTATTGAAGTAGTAGTGCTAATTGGCCCTATAATTGGTCCGTTATTTATACTGTAACGAACTGCAATTCCTGACGGACGAGTTTGCTGACCTTTATTTTTTATTATTACTCTAAAAGGTAAACTTACTCCAGTAGGCAAATTATATTTAGAAGACAAAGAAGCTCCTATTGGCGCCACATCAATTTGCGGAATTGGACGAGCAATGTTTTCAATCATTAACCTTGTAGTTTGTCCGCCTACAGCTGCCGGAACTGCATAAATAGTTCCCACTACAGAATTACTAATAGCACTAGCTGATGTCATAAAATAAAACGGATTTGGCGTTCTAATTGGCACTTCAGTTTGTGACGTTCCTAAAAAATAGTTAAGTCCATTAATAGAGGTTCCACCTGCAATTCCCGAAATAATAGATTGATTAAGAACTGTAGGAGGAAGCGAAATATTAAAAACCATATAAGTTCCTAAATCCGATGTTTGAACAATTCTGTTTGGTGATCTTCCAATTATATAACCCAAGGTATCCAAAATCATTCCACAAACAGTATCACCAGTTGCATCAGAGTTTGATACCAAATATGCTTTAATGGTTGTAATTATTGCAGTATCTTTAATAAAAAATTTAGAACCCCAAAAATTAGGAATTGTAATTCCATTACTACCCGAATGAGCTATTAATGTATCTCTATAATTCATTTCATAAGGACTTACCAAATAACTATTTGTTAAAACATTATTTGCATTATTATCATCGCTAGGAACCGAAACAGTAATAACTGAAGCTCCGTCAATCAAAGGCAAATAAGGAGCAAAACTAACAGTAGTACTTAAGCCAGCAGCTAATGAGGAAACTGTAGCAGTAGTGGTGTAACTGTGAGTACCACTAATGGTTAAAGTTACCACTAAACTGCTTATAGCATTTACTCCATTGTTTGAAATATAAGCCCTAATAGAATCAGGTGCATTAAATAACCTTGAAACTTTTCCTTGTGCATAAATTGTTCTAACCGATGCATCATTTAATACAATGGGTGTGAATTGAAATTTTCGGCCTGTTCCTGGCAATGGACCTGCTGGCGAACTAATTGGATTACGATAATTAACGGCATTATTTAAATAAAAACCAGTGTTTGGAACTGAACTACCCCAAGCTATGGTTGAACCTTTTACCAAATGAAGATTTTGCGCAGCAGTAGTTACACTATTTCCAACAATTCCAACTGCTGCAAACCTTGCAGCACTTATTATAATAGTGGTACTCCAATAACCATAAATATATTCTATTACATTGGTTGATTCATATAATTTAATTTGAAAATTCATGGTATCGTATTCACCTCCAACACCACCTTGTAACTTATCTTTTACATTTTTCCATTGAATAGTACAAACCTGTGAACCTGATGAACCTGTAGTGTAAACCCTATATTCAGCACTAGCATTGGTAGCACTTATTAAATCTTGACCAAATACAAATAACATAGAACTATCGTAACCAGCAGGAGTAGGACTGGTGGCAGAAGTAAAAGGACCATTAGGTGGCGGCTGAGCATGTGCTGTAAACAAATAATGACGAGAGGCAGAATCTCTTCCTAATTTAATAAATCCATTGGTGCTTAAAACAAAAGAATCGTAAGGAGCGCCATTAAAATTAAAAGTAAATCCAATTGGCAATGCACTAGAAAAAGCATCATCTTTATTCGAAGTAATAATCGAATCGCCATTGGTACCTAAATCTACATAGGTACTTAAAGTAGTGGCAAAACCACCCGGCAAATAGTTTAACTGAGCTTTACTACTGTAAACCAAGTTTACAAATAATAATACCATTAAAATTTTTAGTGTAAAGTTTTTATCCATAATATTTGTTATTAAATTGAAAAGCAATGTATATCAATATTATAATAACGTCAAGTCATATTTACAAATTCTTAAAAATATATTATTCAAAATGGTGGCAATGGTTGAAATCATTAAGAATTAAAGAATTAAAGGAAGAAAAAATTAAAGGAAGAAAAGTATCTTTTTAAATATTTTTGGCTTAAAATGAAGGATTTGGGTTATACTATTTTTTTAAATAATATAAAAAAATTACAAAAAATAAGTGCGCATTTAAGCTAAATAATTAGTTGGAAAAACAGATAAATTTTGAGTGAAAATTCGACAGAATTTAAACCCTTTTGTGTTTCCATCTTCTGTGGCTCCAAAGCCATATTTCTGGTTGATTTATAATGTCGGCTTCTAGTAATTTATTAAACGTTTCTGTAATATAAAAATCAGGAGTTGTTTGAGGTTCCATGGTAATTACATCTATTTTTATTTCATAATAACCTCGCTTAGGTTTTATAATATGACAGTATATAACGGGATAATTAAATTTTTTTGCAATTTTCTCAGCTCCCATAAAAACGGGAGTATCTTGGTTTAAAAAAGTGATCCAATGGGCATTTTCTCTACTTGGTGTTTGGTCGGAAATAAATCCAGTTCCTGTTAATTTGTTTTTATTGGCAATCATTCCACGCAAAGTGTTTTCCATGGTGATCATTTGAATGCCAAATCTTTCACGCATATTTTTGGTAAACCATTCAAAAAAAGGACTGCTTAATTTATGATAAATTCCTACAATATTTGCCTTGCCTTCTAAGTGCCAAATGGTAGGCAACCATTCCCAATTTCCCATGTGACCCGTTAAAATAACAAAGCTTTTATTTTGATTGATGATTTCATCCATTACCTCCAAATTAGTATAAAGACCATGTTTTTTTAACTCATTTTTGCTGATGGTAAGTAATTTAAAAGTTTCTAAAATGGTATCGAATAAATGCGAGTAAAACTTTTTAGCTATGGCATTTATTTCTTTTTCAGAATAATTTGGAAATGAATTACGCAAGTTTTCATAAACCACTTTTTTGCGGTATCCAATCAGGTTAAAAGCCAAAAAGCACAAACCATCACTTAATAAATACAGCAACGGAAAAGGCAGCAAAGCCAATAAATACAAAGGAATGGAATAAATATGGTATAAAAACTTTTTCATTTTATTACTCGCAATAATAATAAGATAATTTCATCCTAAAAATATTCATCTAAAAATCTTTATTTATTGCACTCGCTCGCATCTTACTTTTTCATCGTCAGGTTTCAATAAATAATTGGGTCTTAACTCGTATGTCTAATTCTTAGTATGAAAATATGTGATACTTTAATTTTATAAGTAATGCGATAACTAAAAACAGTTACTGACCTATAACTTCCATCATTTTCAATTTTGAACTTGTCAACTTCATATATTCCAGCATTCTCTTCTAGAACAGCTACATGTTCTAAAATTGCTAGCTTAACAGTTTGTGAACCTTGAGGAGATGCTTGTTTTATATATTGTATGGCTTGTTTAAAATAAAGTTTGGCTTCATCATCCCACAGAATGGTTCTCTTTTTCTTAATTACCATTCTTTACTTTCTAATTCAAGATCATCATGCGCAGTAAATTTGCCATTCTCTATTCTTGTTTCAGCTGCTTTCAATTCATTATTGTATTGCGCAACTGAAACACCATCATTCTTTTGATTAGACTTTTTAAAAACATCCATCACTTGTTCTAAAAGACTTTCGTCTGTTGTACTCAACAGCTTATTTATCAATTCGTATTTTACTACTTCGATATTCATATTTTAAAAGTTTTTACAAATATATAAGTTTATGGTTTAAAATCAGTTGGTTTGAATTTTTCAATTTATTACTCGCAATAATAATAAGATAATTTCATCCTAAAAATATTCAACTAAAAATCTTTATTTTGAACCATCATGTCCGCACCTAAAAGCAGCAAATTAAAATACTTAAGCAGTTACCTGTTCGACACCGTAGTTGAAAGTTTTGATAGTCCCAAAAACGGGAAAATAAATGTAGTGATGTTGGAAGGAAAATTGATGGTAAATACCCGAAACGCCAATCAATCGTTCGATGGTTTGCACTTTTTGTTCCAAGCTGTTTTTGCCGATTTACAAATAGAAAAAAATCCGCCCAATAAAGTTTTATGCTTTGGATTAGGTGGCGGGAGCATTGTTCATATTTTAAAAAATGAATTGAAAATTCAAGGTCATATTACCGCGGTAGAATACGATGAAATAATGGTAGAAATTGCTAAAAAATATTTTGATTTACAGCAATTCAATAACCTAGATGTAATTACGGAAGATGCCTTTTTTTATGCTTCGGAACAAGCAAATAAAAATACATTTGATTTAATAATTGTTGATTTATTTGAAGACAATAAAGCAGTTGAGAAAATTTACGATGCAGCTTTTAACGAGCAATTATTGCAAATGTGTCCGCATGGAACCATTATTATAAATACCATTTGTAACACCAAAATTCAAGAAAACCAAACTCAAAAACTGTTAGGTTTTTACCAAAATAAAGGATTGGATTGTGTAGTTAAAACCTTTCCTATTTCCAATAAAAACAAGGTTTTAATAGTGAACTCTTAAACTAATTACTAGCAAAATAAAAACCACATAGATACATAGATTAAATTGTTTATAGCCTATATTTTCTATGTTCCTATGTGTTTCAATTTTTTATTTTAAACAAGGACACAAAGCATTGCGCTTCATTATTATTATTGAAAAAACATCCCTTGCAATGAGGTTTAGGCTTGTTGAATAAAAAGCTATTGTAAACCACATGGTTTAATATATTTGCAACATGACAATGAATTGGCCGCAACTTTTAAAACCTTATAGATTTAACCAAACACTGCAAGACAATGTTACGAGCAGAACTGAATTTGAACGCGATTTTGACCGAGTAGTTTTTTCTGAATCTTTTAGAAAACTGCAAGATAAAACCCAAGTTATTCCGCTTCCTGAAAACGATTTTGTTCATAACCGACTTACACATAGTTTAGAAACTTCGAGTGTGGGCCGCAGCTTAGGACGAAAAGTGGCTGAAGCATTATTGCTAAAATATCCAGCATTACAACACGAATTAAGTAGTTACGATATTGGTTGCATTGTGGCTGCAGCATGCCTTTCGCACGATATTGGTAATCCGCCTTTTGGCCACAGTGGCGAAGATGCCATTCGTGAATATTTTCTGAATGGAAAAGGAAATGCGCTGAAAAAGGAAATAAATAACCCAAAACAATGGGAAGATTTAACCAATTTTGAAGGCAATGCCAATGGTTTTAAAATACTTTGTAACTACAGCGGAAACGAAAAAGGTTTGCGATTAACTTACCCAACTTTGGCGGCTTTTAGCAAATATCCAAAAGAAAGTTTGCCCAATTATTCAGATAAAAAAGTAGGCGAAAAAAAGTTTGGATTCTTTCAAAGTGAAGTTTCCTATTTTACCGATGTAGCTCAAAAATTAGGTTTACTAAACCTTCGAAACGATGGAAATTTGAATTGGTGTCGTTATCCATTGGCGTTTTTGGTGGAAGCTGCCGATGATATTTGTTACAGCATTATAGATTTTGAAGATGGCTTAAACCTCAAGTGGATTGACCTCAATTATGCCAAAGAATTATTGATTCCATTTGTAGAGTTTTATGATGAAAATAAGTTTGAACAAATGACTTTAGAAGGTCAAATTGGTTTTTTGCGTGCCTCGGCAATTGATAGCCTTACCAATGAATTAGCAGTTATTTTTATGCAAAATGAAGAAGCTATTTTGAACGGAACTTTTGATAAATCGCTGATAAAACTGAGCAGTAAAATTCATTTAGTAGAAAAAATAAAAGCCATAACTAAAGAAAAAGTTTATAAAAATAGAGTGGTTTTGGAAATAGAAGCAGCTGGTTTTGAAGTAATAAGTGGGTTATTGCATATTTGCATCAAAGCTTTAAACCAACATAACGAAGCACATTTGGACAATACAAAAATATTTTACCAAAGTAAAAAAGTAGTGGAACTTATTCCAGAACAATTTATAGGCAAACACAAAATTCCAAATCCTGATTTATACACCCGAGTAATGAAAATTTGCGAATTCATTTCGGGCATGACAGATAAAGCAGCCATTGGTTTTTACAGGAAATTAAAGGGTATTCAGTTAGGGTAGATTGGGTGAATGGTTGATTGGTTGATTGGTTAAAATGTTGAATTGTTTTTGAAAAATTTATACTGATACTAGTTTCCAGTTAACAAAGGCAAAATACACTTAACTAACTGATAAAAAATATTTTCAAAATAAAAAATAATACTTACATTTGCGATCAATAAAATAATAAAATTATGTTTGGATTAGGTGGTACGGAAATGATATTAATAGGATTAGCTATTTTACTATTGTTTGGTGGTAAAAAGATTCCTGAATTAATGCGTGGTATTGGTCAAGGTATGCGTGAATTTAACGATGCCAAAAAAAGTGTAAAAGACCAAATAGAAGACGGCATGAAAACTAAAGATAAAAAAGAGGCTGAATAATTTTTTTAGTTCTTTTTTTAAATATTTCAATTCGAAATTCCTCTAGGTTTAGAGGAATTTTTTTGTTTAATTATCATTGCTATTTTAGCAATTAAAACCAGTAAAAATACTTGGAAAATTATATTTCATATTCTCAAATTAGCCAAGCTTTAGCTAGTAAAACTATCAATGTTGAAGCCATTGTAAATCAATATTTACAAAATATAACAGACAAAAAACATTTGAATGCTTTTTTGGAAGTTTGGAGTGATGAAGCCATTGCTGCAGCACAAAATATAGATAAGAAAATAGCAAATGGAACTGCAGGTAAATTAGCAGGAATGGTAATTGGAATAAAAGACAATATTTGTTATAAAGACCATAAAGTTTCTGCTTCCTCTAAAATAATTGAAAACTTTGTATCACTTTATTCTGCTTCCGCTGTTGAGCGTTTATTAGCTGAAGATGCCATAATAATTGGCCGCTTAAACTGCGATGAATTTGCCATGGGGGCATCAAACGAAAACTCTGCTTATGGAAATGTTTTAAACGACATGGATAATACAAAAGTTCCGGGCGGAAGTTCAGGAGGAACAGCAGTTTCGGTTCAAGCACAGCTTTGCCATGCCGCTTTGGGAAGTGATACTGGAGGTTCTATTCGTCAGCCAGGAGCATTTACTGGAACTTATGGTTTTAAACCAACTTATGGCCGTATTTCGCGCTGGGGTTTAATAGCTTATGCTAGTAGTTTCGATATTATTGGAACCATAACTAAAAGTACAGAAGATGCACAATTATTGCTTTCGGTAATGGCCGGAAAAGATGAATTTGATGCTACTGCAATTCAAGAAGATGCCAACGATTTTACTTTTGACTTGCCTAAAAAACAAAGAATAGCATATATTCAAGAAACACTTGACATGGAAGGCGTTCAGCCAGAAGTTAGGCAAGCAACTCTTCATTTAATAGAAAAATTAAGAGCTGAAGGCCATCAAGTGGATACAATTAGTTTTCCTGAATTAAGTTATGTAATTCCTATTTATTATACTTTAACAACTGCTGAAGCCTCAAGTAATTTATCCCGTTTTGCAGGAATGCATTATGGTTTGCGTAGCAAAAATGCTGTAGATATTGAATCAACCATTCGCATGTCTCGTTCCGAAGGTTTTGGACCAGAAGTAAAACGAAGAATTATGCTTGGAACTTTTGTGTTAAGTTCTGGTTATTATGATGCTTATTACACCAAAGCTCAAAAAGTAAGAAGAGTTGTGGCCAATAAAACTGCTGAAATATTTAAAAATTATGACTTTATATTATCGCCAACAACACCAACTACAGCATTTAAAATTGGAGAAAAAAGCAATGACCCAATTCAAATGTATTTAGCCGATATTTTTACTGTTCATGCCAATATAGTTGGCATTCCCGCTATTTCATTTCCTTATGGAACTGACAATGAAAACATGCCCATTGGTTTGCAATTAATGGCAAATCATAAAGAGGAAGCCAAGCTTTTGGCGATGGTCAAAAATATAAGACCAAATGCACTTTAAGATGTTTACATCTTAATTACTTCTTGTTTTTTTTTTATTTTTTACCGTTACACTTGCAATAATAACATGTGTAACCTCGTTTATTATTTTACCAAATGAATTTAACTAATACCCCATTATATAAATTGAACAGCCATGCTGCAAAAATCATCGCTATTTTGATGATGTTTGCCTTGCCATTTCAAAGTTTTGCTCAAGACCAAGTTTATATTCAACGCTTAGCAGCATTGCGGTCTCAAACTGAATTAATATATAATCCAGAAGTAAAAAAACACATTGAAAGTTATATTCAAAACCCCGCTAAAACCAGAGATTTAATTGCGCTAAGCAAATACTATTTCCCTGTTTTAGAAAAACATTTACGTGCAAAAGGATTGCCTATAGATTTAAAATATTTGGCTGTTTCATCGTCAGAATTGAACCCAACTTTTTCAAATGCAAACGGAGCAAGTGGCATTTGGACCATGAGTTTCACGGTTTCAAAAATGTATAAATTAAAAGTAAATACTTATGTAGATGAACGCAGAGATATCAATAAATCATCGGCAGTGTTTGCGCAGCATTTTAAAGATTTATACAGTATTTACAAGCAATGGTCATTGGTAATTGGTGCATATGGTTGTTCCCCTATTTCTATGAATAAATCAATTAGAATGGCTGGAAACAGCTTGTATTATTGGGATATTTTCAACTATTTACCTACTAATTGCCGCGATTTATATCCTCAATTTGTAGCAGCTACTTATATTTTAAATTATTATAAAGAACACGGAATAAAAGCTACAGCTCCTGATTTGGTTTATGAAAGTGATAGTGTTTTGGTAAATAAATGGCTTTCGTTAGCTCAAATTGCAAATACACTAAGCATAGATTTAGATGAATTGCGTAAGCTGAACCCAATGTTTAAAAAAGATGTAATACCCATGAGTGCTGATGGTTATTACATAAAAATTCCTAAAAATAAGTCTAAGTTATTTTACTTGTTAAACGATAGTGTATACAGACCTATAATAACCGATGTAACACCAATAATTATTCAAAAAGAAGAACCACAAGACCATACCAGTGTAATTACTGAAAATGTTCCTGATGTAGTAAATCCTAATATTAAAAAAACCAATCCTAAAAAAAATAAAATAGAGTCTGAAACTGAACCCAAAAGCCAGAAACTAACAAAAGTATATTATGTGGTAAAACGTGGTGATGTATTAAGCGATATAGCTGATTGGTTTGATTGTAGCAATGCAGATATAAAAAAATGGAATAAATTAAAAAGCAATAAAGTTCAAAAAGGTAAAAAGCTTACCATTTTTGTTGTAGCTAATAAAACAGGCTACTACAAACGAATTAACAAAATGACTACCAAACAAAAGAAAAAATTGAAGAAGAAAGATTAATTATCTTGCAAATTTTACCATAAAAAAAAAGCCAAACTTATAAAAATGAGTTTGGCTTTTTTATATATAATTGAGCTTAAATCCTGTTATTTCTTAAAGTTTGGGTAAATTTATTTTATCTTGAATGATAATACTTTCGCTGAATTCCTCTTTTATTTTATTGTAAAAAAGTTTTGCTTCCAATTTTGATCTGAAATCGCCAACTCTAATCTTAAAATAAGGCTGTTGGTATAATAAATAGGCCGTTTGTTCTGGAAATAACCTTAAAAATTTAGTCTTAATATTATTAGCATTGATGCGTTCATTTCCTGAAAATAATTGAATTCTATAGCCAGCAATTGTTCTGTTAATCTTATTCTTGGCAATGTTTTTATCTATTAAACTATCTAAATAAATATTATCGCCTTTTATTTTAATAGAACCTGTATTTTGTGAAATAGCATTTAAGTTTATCACCAAAAAACTTCCTATAAATAATAATGTATTAACTGTTTTCATTGTTTTCCTCAATAATTTTCACACTGCTTGAACAGCCCAAAACATTTGCCCCTGCTAACAATAAATCTAAAGCTTGTTTACTCGTTTTTATTCCACCAGCAGCTTTTATTTTTATTTTAGTTGGCAAATTTGCTCGCATTAATTTTACAATTCTAGGCACAGCTCCTTCACTAGCAAAACCAGTTGATGTTTTTACAAAATCTACTTCACAATCGTTACAAACTTTACAAGCTCTTATAATTTCATCATCAGATAAATAAGCAGTTTCTATAATTACTTTTACTTTCTTGTTTTGTAAATGACAAACTGTTACTACCGATTGAATATCGTTTTGTACGGTTTGCATATCATCACTTTTAAATGCAGCAATGTTCATGACCATATCTATTTCATCTGCACCACTAATGATTGCTTTTTTAGCTTCTTCAACTTTAGCTCCTACTGTTGAATATCCAAGAGGAAAACCAACTACAGTAACTATTTTTTGTGTTTTTTTTCCAATTGTTTTCTTTGCTAATTGAACAAAATAAGGAGAAACACAAACGCCATAAAAGCCGTTTGTTATTGCCTCATTGCAAAGTTTAATTATTTCTTCTTTGGTACAATCAGGTTTTAAATTTGTATGTTCAATATGTTTAGCTAATTCCATTTTCTCTAAATTCTTTAAGTTTTATTTTCGCTTTTTATTAAACGATATTTCCAACTTATTATTATTAATTAAATACCTTCTTTTCCGTGGCACTGTTTAAATTTTTTACCACTTCCACAAGGGCATAAATCATTTCTTCCAACTTTTGCATCTGCATAAACTTGCTGTTGTTTTGGCTTGTCAATTATTGGTTCTCCACCATTTTGCATTGCTCTTTGCTGTGCTTCGGCTATGTCATCTGTTCTGCTAGTTTGTAATTTAGGAGCAGGAGCTTTTTTAGGTAATTGTTGGGTAGTTTTTATATTTTGATTGTTATCATCAATCATAATATGTCCTTTGAATAACATGCCTAAAACCTCTCGATTTATTCTGCTCAATAATCCTTTGAATAAGTTAAACGATTCTAATTTGTAAATCAATAAAGGATCTTTTTGTTCAAATACTGCATTTTGAGATGATTGTTTTAAATCGTCCATTTCGCGTAAATGTTCTTTCCATTCATCGTCAATGATCCAAAGTGTGGCAAATTTTTCAAATACTTTTGCTACTTCTTTTCCTTGATTTGCTACCGCATCTTTAATATTTACTGGTAATTGAATATTGCGTAAACCATCGGTAATTGGCACCACAATCATTTCATGTTGTTGAACTTTATTTTCGTTATTTATTTGATTAAATACCGGAAAAGCTTGTGCTGCCATGTGTGTTAACTTAGCCTTGTAATGGTCGTTTAATTCTTCCATAAACAAGTCAACTACTGCTTCTGTATTGCCCGTAAATTCATCTTCAGAAAATTTAACTTCATGAGTTAACAAGCGCAAAGTTTCCAATTTAAACTCGCTAAAACTTTTCATTTCCTGATAAGTTTCTACCAATTCGTAACACAAATCGTGAAGCATGTTACTTAAGTCTAACTCTAATTTATCGCCATATAATGCACTTCTTCTTTTAGCGTAAATTACCTCACGCTGAGAGTTCATTACATCATCGTATTCTAACAAACGCTTACGAGTGCCAAAGTTATTTTGCTCTACTTTGCGTTGTGCATTTTCAATATTTTTGGTAATCATTGAGTGCTCAATATTTTCACCCTCTTTCATACCCAATCTGTCCATTACTTTTGCTATTCGCTCGCTTCCAAACAAACGCATTAAGTCATCTTCCAAACTAATATAAAAGCGTGAAGAACCTGGATCACCTTGACGTCCCGCACGACCACGTAACTGTCTATCAACTCTTCGCGACTCGTGACGTTCGGTACCAATAATTGCTAATCCGCCTGCTTCTTTCACGCCTTCACCTAATTTTATATCGGTTCCCCTTCCAGCCATGTTAGTAGCAATAGTTACCGCACCTTTTTGTCCTGCTTCCGCAATAACCTCTGCCTCACGTTGGTTTTGTTTTGCGTTTAATACATTGTGTTTTAGCTTACGCATGGTTAGCATTCGGCTTAATAATTCCGATACTTCTACAGATGTAGTTCCCACCAATGTTGGTCGTCCCGCTTCCGAAAGTTTTACTATATCGTCAATTACTGCATTGTATTTTTCACGCTTAGTTTTATAAATAATGTCGTTCTCATCTTTACGAGCAATGGCTCTATTTGATGGAATTACTACTACATCTAATTTATAAATTTGCCATAATTCACCCGCTTCTGTTTCTGCAGTTCCAGTCATACCACATAATTTATGGTACATTCTAAAAAAGTTTTGTAAAGTTACAGTAGCATAAGTTTGCGTTGCAGCTTCTACTTTTACGTTTTCTTTTGCTTCAATAGCTTGGTGTAAACCATCGCTATACCTACGTCCGTCAAGCACACGACCAGTTTGCTCATCAACAATTTTTACTTTTCCATCCGATATAATGTATTCTACATCTTTATCGAACATACAATATGCTTTTAGCAATTGATTTACGGTATGAATACGTTCCGATTTTATAGAAAAATCGAGCATTAATTGCTCTTTTTCTTCCGCTTTTTGATCAGCCGAAACACCTTCTTTATTTTCTATTTGTGCAATGGCCGAACCTACATCAGGAATAATAAAAAACTGCGGATCTTCGCCATTAGCGGTAATTAACTCCGTGCCTTTTTCTACTAAATCAATAGAATTTACTTTTTCATCTATTACAAAATACAAATCTGCATCTACTTTATGCATTTCTTTTTGTTGATCTTGTAAATAATAACTTTCAGTTTTGGTTAATATTTGTTTGATACCTTGTTCGCCC
>JAIOZA010000046.1 GCA_021740825.1 Bacteroidia bacterium
TTCATAACCACCAAATTTATTTTAAAAAAAATAATCTTTTCTTTAAAATAAACCTCCTAAAACTATTTGCAACCTCAATCTCTTAAATAACGGGTCGCAAATTTATTCATTCTTTAACTATTCACCAAATTTATTTTTAAAAAAAACACTAATCCTAACTTTTATTGAATTTATTGGTGGTTCGCGGGGCTCTATTAGGCATTTATAGCATTGCACGTAGCTTTTCTAAAAATGCATCTTTTTTACGGCGACTTATTTCAAGTTGAGTATTATCGCTCATTATGGCATAGCCTCCGTCTACTTTTAAAAAGCGAACTACATGATTGACATTAATTAAATGATGATGATGAATCCGAATAAAATCATTTTCGGGCAATAAATCTTCGTAGTGTTTTAAACTAGCCGATACCATTAATTTTTTACCACCAACTAAATAAAAATTAGTATAACTTCCATCAGCTTCGCAACGAATAATATCTTTAATACTAATTATTTCATAAGCATTGCCGGTAGGTAATGTTATTTTATTGTAGTTATCATCTGCACGTTTTAAATTTTGAATTAAAAACTGTAAATTATCCATACTTGGTATAGACGTAGATCTTTTTTCAACTAACCGATTTATTGCAATTTTTAAATCATCAATATCAATTGGCTTTAATAAGTAATCGCAAGCGCTGTATTTAATTGCCTTTAGAGCGTGTTTGTCTGTTGCTGTAGTGAAAATAATATCAAACTTAGCACCTTGTACTTTTTCGAGCACATCAAAGCCAGTTCCATCGGGCATACTGATATCTAAAAATAATAAATTCGGTTTTAATGCTTGAATTAATTCAACACCCTCTGCTACATTTTTTGCTAATCCAAGAATAGTGATTTGCGGAAAATTTTTCTTCAAAATATCAGCTAACATATCTCTGCTCTTTTGCTCGTCTTCTATAATAACTGCTTTCATGTTATTTGGTTTTTAGTGTTTGTTTAGCTGCTGAAATGAATTTTAGTTTAACTAAAACCAATAATTTAAAACTAACAACTATTTTATATAAGGTATAAACAAATCGACTTGTGTTCCTATAGCTTCATTTTTATCATTATACAAATCTATAATATTTACGTTTAAATTTGATTGATGTATTGTGTTTAAAATTCGGACTCTATCTTTTGTTATTTTCATTCCTAAGGATTTATGTCGGGCTGCTGGCTGAAGACTTTGTACTGCCTTCAATTTTTCTCGCCCAATGCCGTCGTCCATGATTGAAATTTTTATAAACTGATTCACAACTTTTATACTAATATTTATTAGCCCATTACCTTCTTTAGGATTAATGCCATGCAAAATAGCGTTCTCAAGATAGGGCTGAATTAACATGGGAGGAATTTCATCATAATCCCCATCAATGGAAGAATCAATATTAATTGAATAATCGAATTTGTTTTCAAAACGCATTTTCTCTAACTCCAAATACAATTTTATGGCCTCAATATCTTCGTTAATAGTTGTAATTGGTTTTTCTGAATTATTTAAAATAATACGAATTAACTTAGCAAACTTGCTTAAATATTTAACAGCTTCATCGCCTTTACTGTTTAAAATATAATGCTGGATAGAATTAAGAGCATTAAATACAAAATGAGGATTCATTTGAGCTCTTAGTGCAGTTAATTCAGCCTTTGAAACCTCAACTAAATGCTCAAATTCAATTTGTTGTTTACGTTTAATTTGTAGAACTCTTAATCTAAAAATTATAATAACAATGCCAGATATTGCAAGTAAACAAAATAAAATAAACCACCAGGTTTTATAAAATGGCGGCTTAATTGTAAAAGAAAAAATAGCAGGTTCAATGTTCCATATTCCTTCGTTATTGCAACTCTTAACTTTAAATGTGTACTTTCCTGGAGGCAAATTATCATACTTGGTATTATTAACATCAGTGTATGGGCTCCAGTCTTTATTATAACCTTCTAATTTATAAGAGTACAATACTTTTTCGGGATTTGTTAAACTAATGCCATCAAAATAAAAGCTAATATTATTTAAAGAGTAAGGTAATACTGAAGCATTGGCTAAAAGAGTATCATCATAACCCAACTTAATGTTTGTAATATTTGTTTTTGAAAGATTATCATTTTCAACAAATTCTTTTGGAGTATACTTTATTAAACCATTTACAGTTCCAAACCAAATGCTACTATCGGTATATTCAAATATCCCATGCGAATTTGATTCAACACCTGAAAAACCATCAGCTTTTCCATATTTTGTAATTTCTACAATATCGTATTGCAATTTTTTTAAATCAATTCTATTTATACCTTGATTAGTTCCTGCCCATAAAAAATGATTGTCTTTTGTAATACCAATGGCATAAACTAATTCCGAACTCAGACCATCTTTTTCAGAAATAAATTTATAACTATGTTTATTTATATTAAACATTAAAACACCATTTAATGTAGCTGCGTATAAATTTCCGTATTTATCTTTACATAAATCAAGAGCAGTTGTTACTCCCTCCGGAGAGGAAATTGCTTGTTGAATAAATTGATTTTTTTCTAATTTAAATAAACCTGCCAAATAAGTTCCTGCCCAAATATTTCCATTGTCATCTTCGATAATACTCCATACAGCATAACCTGTATTTTCATTCGTCTTTACCGGTAATTTATAGCAAGTAGTAATAAACGAATCTCCGTTTTTTTTCATTGAACTAAGTCCATTTTGACCACCAATCCAAACCACATTTTTACTGTCTTTATAAAAACAATTAATAGGAGCTTCCTGCTTAAATGATTTACCAAAATGAGCATTTTGAATACTTTCATTTTTAAAAACGGAAATACCTTTTTCGCCTCCAAACCAAACAGAGCCATCATCAAATGGAAGAATAGCATAAATTGAATTACTTAATAAACCTTGTTTAACTGAGTAGTTTTTAAAAAAGCCATTCGAGAATTTATATACACCATTATTTTCTGTTGAGATCCATAAGTTATCGCTAACGTCGCCCGCTATTTGATATATAAATGCACTGCCTAATCCATTTTGCCTGTCGTAAACAGTAAAACCTTTTCCTCTATATTTAAATAATCCACTATGAGTTCCTATCCATAAATTATCCTCATAATCAAATAATAAAGATCGTATGTGATTGGAGTTATTGTCAAATCCAATATTGTAATAGGTAAATTCCTTACCATTAAAACTAATTAATCCTGTTTTAGAACCAATCCAAACTATTCCGTTTTTTTGACATAAAACGCTAGTTATATTTTCATCAATCAAACCATTATTAATATGAAATACATTGCTTGTCTTTTTTTCTAAATCAAAAATATACAAGCCATTATCGGTACCAACATAAATTATATTTTTATCATTACTTTGAGCTATGCTTGTAACATTTATACTATCTGCGACAACATAAAACTGTTTTGAGTTTTTATCTTGTGCAAACAATCCTCTATTAGTACCAACTAAAATACCGTACTTTGCAGTGCATAACAAACATGCTATGTTTATATTTTTAAAATAAGGAACTGATATTACTTTTTTTCCATCCCAAATACAGAGCCCTTTATTAGTGCCAGTCCACAAGCCAATGCGCGGATCTAAACAAAAACTGGTTACGTTATTAGATGGTAATCCATCCTTAACACTATAATTACTAATTCGACCTTTCATTTTATCAATTACACTTAAACCATCAATAGTTCCAATAGTAATTAAATGAAACTGATCCTCTATAATTGCGTTAACATAATGGTTAGCCAATCCGTTTTTAGGAGAATAATTATTAAATATTTTTCCATTAAATTCACTTGCTCCGCCGTAACCGCCGCTCCATAAATTACCTTTACTATCTTGAAACATAGCAAAAATTTGGACATAAGGCAGCCCACTTTCTACTGAATAATTTTTAAAATTATATTGTTGCGAAAAATATTTTAACGGAAATAAAAATAAAATCGCGAAAATTAGCAGACGAGGATAATATGCTTTAAAATAAGTACTCATAATATGCTTCACTAATTTAAGAAATAAAATTGAGTTAAAGCTACCAATTTATAAGTGGCAAGGCTAAAACAATAACTGGTAAATTAACCTTAATAATTAGTTGGCTTAGCATTAGAAATCAACTTTTTTAGTTGAACTTTATGTAAAACAACCACAATGCAAATTTTTTATAGGTAAACTAAACTATATTCAAATAATTAATTAGTAAGATTTATCTTTTTTTGAACGTGTATTTTTTGTATTTTCGTTCGCTTAAATTTAAAACATACTATGTTAACTTTCTTAAAGAAATTTTTTGGTACAAAATCAGAAAAAGATATTAAATCCATTCAACCACAAGTTGATCAAATACTAGAGATCTATCCAACGTTGGAAAAATTATCAAATGATGAACTACGTGCCAAAGTAGATGCGCTAAAACAAAAAATACAAGAAGCTATAAAACCTGAACAAACTAAGGTTAATGAGATTAAAAATCGAATTGACGTTGAATTTGATATGGACATTGATGCTAAAGAATCGCTTTACAAGGAAGTAGATGAACTTGAAAAGGAAATAACTACAAAAATTGAAGAAGTTTTAAATGAGATTTTACCGGAGGCTTATGCCATTTTAAAAGATACTTCGCGCCGCTTTTCTGAAAATGAAGAATTGGTTGTTACAGCAAATGACTTTGATTCTAAATTATCTAAAACTCAAAAAAATATTGAAATTCGCGGCTCACAAGCTGCATGGAAAAATAAGTGGATTGCAGCAGGAACTGAAGTCCTTTGGAACATGGTGCATTATGATGTGCAATTAATTGGTGGCGCAGTTTTACATTCGGGTAAAATATCAGAAATGGCAACTGGTGAAGGTAAAACCTTAGTGTCAACGCTACCAGTTTTTTTAAATGCACTATCAGGTAGAGGTGTTCATGTTGTAACAGTAAATAATTATTTAGCAAAACGCGATAGCGAATGGAATGCTCCCTTATTTCAATTTCATGGTTTAAGTGTTGATTGTATTGATAAACACGAGCCTAATACTGAAAATAGACGTCAAGCTTATTTAGCGGATATTACTTACGGAACAAATAACGAATTTGGTTTCGATTATTTACGTGATAATATGGCGCGCGAAGTTTCTGATTTAGTTCAACGTAAACATAATTTCGCTATTGTGGATGAGGTCGATTCAGTATTAATTGATGATGCTCGAACACCGTTAATTATTTCTGGCCCAACTCCAACTGGCGATAAACATGAGTTTATGGAATTTAAACCTCGTGTAGAAAAATTATTAGCAGCTCAAAAATCTTTTGTGCAATTATGTTTGACAGATGCTAAACGATTATTTGCAGAGGGCAATGAAAAAGAGGCCGGAATTCCATTATTACGCGCTTACAGAGGTTTGCCAAAAAATGGTGCATTAATTAAATTTTTAAGCGAACCTGGAGTTAAAGCTCTATTACAAAAAACTGAAAATTTTTACATGCAAGACCAACAAAAGGAAATGCATAAAATTGATGTGGATTTATTCTTCGTAATTGATGAAAAAAATAATTCTGTAGATATGACAGAAAAAGGAATTGATTTAATTACAGGCACCACGAATGATCCTCACTTCTTTGTAATTCCTAATGTTGGAGGTGAAATAGCAGATTTAGAAAAGAAAACGTTTGCGGATCCTAAAGAAAAAATATTATTAAAAGAGTCATTAATGCGCGATTTTAGTGTTAAAAGTGAGCGTATTCATACTGTAAATCAATTATTAAAAGCATACTCTTTATTTGAAATTGATCAGGAATATGTAATTGCTGAAGGACAAATAAAAATTGTTGATGAGCAAACTGGCCGTATTATGGAAGGTCGCCGTTATAGCGATGGATTGCATCAGGCTTTAGAGGCAAAAGAAAATGTAAAAATTGAAGCTGCTACTCAAACTTATGCCACTGTTACTTTACAGAATTACTTCCGTATGTATAATAAATTAGCTGGCATGACTGGTACAGCTGAAACAGAGGCTAATGAGTTTTGGGATATTTATAAATTAGATGTAGTTGTTATTCCTACTAATAGAGCAATTTCTCGGAAAGATGAGCAAGATTTAGTTTACAAAACAAAGCGTGAAAAATACAATGCCGTTATTGAAGAAACAGCCAAATTAGTTGATGCAGGTCGCCCAGTATTAGTTGGTACAACTAGTGTTGAAATTTCTGAATTACTAAGTAGAATGCTTAAGTTAAGAGGAATTAAGCATAACGTTTTAAATGCTAAACTTCATCAAAAAGAAGCAGATATTGTTGCTGAAGCTGGTCAAGCAGGTACAGTAACAATTGCTACAAATATGGCGGGTCGTGGTACCGATATCAAATTAGGTGCAGGCGTTAAAGATGCAGGTGGTTTGGCTATTATTGGCACAGAACGTCATGAGTCTCGTCGTGTTGATAGACAGCTGCGTGGACGTGCTGGTCGTCAAGGAGATCCAGGAAGTTCGCAGTTTTTTGTGTCTCTCGAAGATAATTTAATGCGTTTATTTGGCAGCGAGCGAATTGCTAGTTTAATGGATAGGATGGGATTACAAGAAGGTGAAGTGATTCAACATTCTATGATTTCTAAGTCAATTGAACGCGCGCAGAAAAAAGTAGAAGAAAACCACTTTGGAACTCGTAAACGATTAATTGAGTATGATGATGTAATGAATGCGCAGCGTGACGTCGTTTATAAACGTCGTCGTAATGCTTTAAACGGCGATAGAATCAGCATTGATATTGCTAATATGATTTACGAAGTGTCTGAAAGTATTGTTTCTGAATTTCAAGTTTTAAAAGATTACGATGCATTTACATTTGAGTGCCTTAAAAACTTTGGTATTGAATCTCCTTTTGATGAAAAAGAATTTAGAAATGGAAAAGAAGATGATTTGATTCAACGCTTATTTGAAACCGCCGAACTTCATTACAGAAAAAAATCTGCTGAAATAGCAGAAATGGTTTTGCCTGTGGTACGCGATGTGTATAAAAATCCGAATAATAATTTTGAAAATATTGTTACTCCTTTCACAGACGGTATTCGTGCTATACAAGTGATGGCTAACTTAAAGAAATCATTTGAAACTAATGGTCGCGAGTTAGTATCTGTTTTTGAAAAAACTGTTATTTTAGCAATGATTGATGATTCGTGGAAAGAACATTTGCGAGAAATGGACGACTTAAAACAATCAGTTCAAAATGCTTCTCTAGAACAAAAGGATCCATTAGTAGTGTATAAATTGGAGTCTTTTAATTTGTTTAGAGAAATGATTGCTAAAACAAGTAAGGATATTATTTCTTTCTTAATGAAAGGTGGTTTACCAATTGAGGAGAACAATACTCGAAGCCCGCAATTACAAAAAGCACGATTTACGCAGGAGCCAGTTCAGCAAAAGCCAAAAGAGAAATTAGTTGAAAGTCGCAGTGAAGAAGATGCTCAAGAGCAAACAGAACCACAAAAGCCAAAACAACAACCAATAAGAGTAGAACAAAAAATAGGAAGAAATGATCCTTGTCCGTGTGGAAGTGGTAAAAAATACAAAAGCTGCCACGGAGTCGGAGCATAATTTCCCAAATTTATAATGTTCGATGTATCCTTAAAGATTGACGAGTAATTATTTCTAAGTAATTTAGTTACTTCGCTTTAATGTAAAGGAAATAGTGGTGCCCTCATTAATTGCGCTAGAAACATCAATTGTTTCGCCATGAGCTTCAATAATATGTTTTACAATAGCTAAGCCTAATCCGGTGCCCCCTTGCTCTCTGCTGCGCCCTTTATCTACTCGGTAAAAACGTTCAAATAACCTTGGTAAGTGCTTTTCTGCAATGCCAATTCCATTATCTTTAATTTCTACAATAACTTGCTCATTAAACAAATTCAATGAAATAACCGTCTTACCTTTTTCGCTGCCGTACTTAATACTATTCGTGATTAAATTCACTAAAACTTGTCTAATTCTAAATTTATCAGCCTTCACCAATAATGATTTGTCATATTTTTTTGCTAGTTGCAGTTTTATTTGCTGCTTGGTAGCCTGAAATTCAAGAGCATCAATAATATCTTTAACTTGTTGCGCTATGTCGTACACTTCTAGGTCCAACTCTAACGTGCCAATTTCTAATTGAGATATTGTTTCTAAATCATCTATTATTTGAATCATTCTATCCACACTTTTATCAGCGCGCTTCAAGTATTCAACATTAATAGAAGGATCATTAATTCCACCATCAATTAGTGTTGACACGTAGCCTTGTATATTAAAAATTGGAGTTTTTAATTCGTGAGAAACATTCCCTAAAAACTCTTTACGATAACTATCTAGGTGCCTATTTTGTTCGGCTTCTTTGTTTCGTTCTTGCGCTAATTTTTTTATTTCGTCCTCTAGCCTATCAATGGCATCAATTTCATCTAATTGAAATTCAGTGTTTGGAATTTCTTTAGGCTGCTGGGCTTTTACCAAGAGATAGAGTTTATCAATTTTACCAAAAATAATGTTATTGTATAAAAAATATATTATTATAAAACTAATAATAAACGAAATGAAGAATGATAAAAGGCAACTTGCTAAATCAAAGCGATCAGTAATTTTATATGTTATTAAAGATATTAATATGGTTTGAGCAGCAGCAGAAACAGCACTTAATATTAGAGTTAACATGGGTGTTTTAAGCGTGTGCATTTAATTTTGTATTGTTAATGTTCGTTTGTATTTCCATCTTCTGTGACTCCACAGCCAAATTTCTGGTTGTGCGATAATATCTTTTTCTAGCTTTCGCGTATGTAATTCTGAAATTTCTCCCTCATTTGTGTCTTTTGGATTTTTTACTAAATATTCAACATTAACCTCGTAGTAACCACGCTTTTTTCTATTAACCGTTGCATAAAGTACAGGGTAATTTAATTTCTGCGCAATTTTTTCTGTACCCCAAAAAACGGGCGTATCTTGATTTAAAAAAGTTGTCCAATATGCGCCTTCAGGAGATGGAGTTTGATCGGCAATAAAAGCTGTGGCGTTAATTTCATGACGGTTTCTAATCATTTCTCTCATGGTATCTTTCATTGCATAGAGTTTAGTGCCAAATCTGCTACGCATATTATACATCAGTGTATCAAAATACTTGTTTGACAGCGGATGATATATCACATACAACTGCTGAGAATTTAATAAACTAAATGAGCTACCTGCCCATTCCCAATTTCCAAAATGACCCATGACCAAAATGCACGATTTTTTTTCGTCGTTTAACTGCTTAAAAATTGCTATTGCATTTTCATTAAATGCACAACGTCTTAATGCTTCTTTTTTAGAGATGGTTAATGTTTTAAGGGTTTCAAGAACCAAATCACATAAATAATGAAAGAATTGTTCTTCTATTTCCTTAAGTTCTTTATGCGATTTTTCCGGAAATGAATTTTTAAGATTTTCGTAAACTACTTTTTCGCGATAGCCAACAACTTTGTAAATCAATAAATATAATAGATCAGATAGCAAATAAAAAAGAGAGAATGGTAATATGGAAATGAAATATAAAAGTGGTAGCGCTATATAAAATCCAATTTTACTCATGTGACAAAAGTACAGAATATAAATAAAGGCAGTGATTTTTTGCACAAATAATATTGAAATGAATCCTTTTTTATACCTTTATAAACGAGACTTTAAATTTAAACTCAACCGACATGAAAAAACTTATTACAGCCTTTTGCTTTTTCTCGCTATTCAACACTATTAAAGCTATTGATGCTGCCGACCAAGTAAAAATGGTTTTAGCAAAGCAAAAATTATATGCTGCACAATATATTGGCGCTTTAAATCTATTTAAAGAGGTGCTGCAGAAAAATCAGGATGATGCAGATGTATTATATTACGTTGGCTATTGTAATTTTGAATTAAAAAAATTTGATGCTGCAACCGAGTATTTAAATAAAGCAATAACTATAAATAAGAATGTTAAACCAGAAACACACTTAGTGCTTGGAAAAATTTATTTGTTGAATGAAAAAATTGATGAATCATTAAATGAATTTAATACATACAAACTCTCTGCAAATACCAAAGATGCAGTTAATGAAGATGTTGATGTTTATATTGCACATTGCACTAATGCTAAAAAGCTAATGAGCAATGCGGTTAACGTTAGAATTGATAATTTAGGAGAAGCCATCAATTCAAAGTACGACGATCAATCACCTTGCATTAGTGCAGATGGGCAAAAGTTAGTATTTAATACGCGTCGGCCAAAAACTACAGATTCGCCAAACGATTTGGAAGGAGACGGTAAATATTTTCAAGATATATACATTTCATTTTGGGATACCATTAATAAAAAGTGGAGTATAGCTGACGAAGTTCCGGGTAGCGTTAATACTTTGGCACATGATGCCTGTACAAGTATTTCTCCTGACGGAAAGCAAATTTTTATTTATAAAAATGACCTAAATGATAAAGATTCAAGAGGCGGAGCTATTTTTGTTTCAAAGGTTGTAAATAATAAATGGAAAAGTCCTGAACCACTTGGTAAACCAATTAACACAACGTATTGGGAAGGTGGGGCATGCATTTCTCCTGATGGAAAAACCTTATATTTTATTAGTGAACGCAAAGGCGGATATGGTCGCGCAGATATTTGGATGGTAAAAAAGATAAGCAAAACAGAATGGGGAAAACCTGAAAATTTAGGCCCTGAAATTAATACCGAATTTGATGAAGTTGGAGCGTTTTTAGCTCCAGACGGAAAGACATTATTTTTCTCTTCAAACGGAAAGGCGTCCATGGGTTCATATGATGTTTTTAAATCAACATTGGAACAAGATAAATGGACTAAGCCTGTTAATTTAGGATATCCTATCAATACCGTTTTTAAAGATGGTCCATTAGTAATTAGTGCAGATGCGCAAACCGCTTACTTTGCAAGTGAAAGAAAAGGCGGGCTAGGCGAAAGCGATATTTATACAGCTGATTTATCTAATTATTCGCTGCTAGAAAAAGGTGGCGAAAAAAAATCAAATTCTGGTTTTAGTATATTAAAAGGGATTGTGCGTGATGGTTTTGAAGGCAGTGGTGTAGCTTTAGTTGATATACAAATAGCAGATGCTACGGGCTTACTGATTACTACCACATCAACAAACGAAAATGGCGAATATTTTATTACTTTAAAAGGAGACGCAACTTACACTGTTAAAGTGATAAAAAAAGGTTATAAAAACGCTGAAGAAAAAGTTGATTTAAAATTAGGTAAAACTGAAACCTACGCATTAGAAAAGCAATTTTTGTTGACTAAAGATAAATAAATTACTCTTTTTATTGCAACTGATTCAAAAAACATTAGTTAAAATTAACTAAGGTTTTTTTATCTTAATAATCAGGCCTTTCATAAAATATTTTATTCTGATTAAAATCTATTTTCAAGTTTCAGTTATAACTTTATTATTATCTTAAGGGTCTGATTTTTTTATGAAACACTTCGGAGTTTTCTCACTATTTTTTTTAATTTCAAGAGCCATCTTTTGTCAAATTTTTGCTGTCAGTGGTAAAATTTCTGATGATAAAAATCAAGCGCTATCTTTTTCTTCCGTTTTAATAAAAGGTACTAACCAAGGAACCAATGCAAATGCAGATGGTTACTATTTTTTGAAACTTAAGCCAGGAACCTATGAATTAATTTTTCAATACGTGGGCTACAAAAAGAAAATTGAGAAAATTGTTGTTGAAGGTGATGTAACAAAAAATGTAGAGTTAATTCCTGAAAGCTACGAGTTGAAAGAAGTGGTAATTAAAGATGGCGAAGACCCCGCTTACGCAGTAATTAGACAAGCCATTAAAAAGCGTAAATTTTATTTAAACGAGGTAGAGGCTTTTTCTTGCAAAGCATACATTAAAGGTTTGCAGCGTTTAACAAATTTTCCTGAAAAGATGATTAAATTTTTAAATGCGTTGAGCACTTCCGGCGAAAAAATTGACTCTACATTGTTAGGCGTGGTTTACTTAAGCGAAAGCGAAACTAAATACCATTTTCGCAAGCCAAACGATGAAAAAGAAATAATGTATTCAAGCAGAGTAAGCGGAAACAACAAAGCTTTTAGTTTTAATCAAGTGAGTGATATGAAATTCAGCGTATACGAAAATTTGATTGCCTTAAATGGATTGAGCGACCGACCTTTTATATCTCCAATAAATGATAATGCCTTTTTATCCTATCGTTATAAATTATTAGGAACAACATTTGAAGATGGAAAAATGCTTAATAAAATTGAAGTTATCCCGAAGCGCAAAACAGATCCTTGCTTTCAGGGAATAATATATATTCAAGAAAACACTTGGCGAGTTCATAGCGCCGATGTTTATTTGACTAAAGAATCAAAAATTAATTTTATTGACACCCTATTTATTAAACAGTTAAATGCGCCTGTAAATGATTCTATTTGGATGCCAACTGGTTTAAGCATGCTCTTTAATTTCAAACTTTTTGGGTTTGTAGGCGACGGTTATTTTAATGCTGTCTTTTCCGATTACGACATGAATCCAATTTTCCAAAAAAAATTCTTTAAAAATGAAGTGGCGAAAATAGAAGAAGGTTCTAATAAAAAAGATTCCGCGTATTGGGAGCAATCTCGTCCGGTGCCATTAACTTATGAAGAAAGAGCAGATTACCGAAAAAAAGATAGCATTGGTAAAATTAAAAGTAGCATCCGATATAAAGATAGTTTAGATAAAGTTGGAAATAAATTCACCGTATCAGATTTAATTATGGGATACAGCTACAATAAAACCGCTAAAAAATTTAGTTTAAAAACATCAGGGCTACTTACTTCAGGAATTCAATATAATACCGTAGAAGGTGTGAACGCCTCTCTAAGAGTTGATTTGAACAAGCGTTACGAAAATAATCGCTATCATAATTTATCAGCAGCTATGCGTTACGGTTTTTCTAATTATTTATGGGGTGGTACTATTAATTGGAAATATCTGCATAACCCGGAAAAATTTGAGTCCATTAATATAAAAGCAGGTACAAGTGCTCTACAATTTAATGGTAATGAACCCATTAATGCTACAATGAATACATCATATACCTTATTTAATAATGATAATTTTATGAAGTTATATAAAAAAACATTTGCATCATTTAATTATCGTAAAGAGCTAATAAATGGATTGATTGCTAATTTTTATACAGAATATGCTGAACGTTCATCATTGAGAAATACAGCGTTTGATTTATGGGTTGACAATAAAGAAAAAGTATTTACTAGTAATAATCCGCTAAATTCATTAACGGACGATTCGAGTTTTAAAATAAATAATTCCTTTATTGTTGAATTAGGATTATCGATTCGTTTTAAACAGAAATATATTTCACGACCAAACGAAAAAATAATTGAAAGCAATAAATTTCCAATTATTAATATACAATACACAAAGGCTATTCCAGGTTTAAATACAAAAGCTGATTACGACTTAGCCAAAATAAGTATGGATGATGATATTAAGTTAGGTTTGGTTGGAACCTTTTCTTATCGATTAAAAGGTGGCTATTTTTTAAGCAGCAGATATGTTGAATTTATGGATTACAAGCACTTTGATGGTAACCAAACAATTTTGGCCAATAATAATTATTTAAATTCATTTAAATTATTACCATATTATACTTACAGTACAAAATACTGGTATACCGAAGCTCATGCAGAACATCATTTTAATGGATTTATTTTTAATAAAATACCATTACTTAAAAAATCGAGAATTCAAGAAGTTATTGGAGGTCATGTTTTATTTAATGATAAATTAAATCAATACTATGAAGTAAATTTTGGTATAGAAAAAATTTTCCAAATAGTTAGATTTGACTATGTTTTAGGGTATGGTCCAAATAATAATTTTAATCAAGGTTTTTTAATTGGCTTAGGATTAGATTTTTAAGCTACATGTTTACCCTTTATTCCTCGCTTTTCAAAGTAGGACAGAGGCAGAAATTTTACTAACTTTGTTTTGTAGTATTAATTGAGAAAAGCAATTTACATATTAGTATTTTTTATTGGCCTGATAACTTTGTATAGTTGTAAGGTGAAATATTCTTTAAATGGAGCAACCATTCCAATAGAAGCAAAAACTATTTCTGTCAGTTTTTTTACAAATCAAACAACATTAGGTAGCCCATCCATTAGTCAAAAATTTACTGAAAAATTACGAGACGTGGTTTCTACTCAAACTAATTTATCGCTTATGAAACAAAACGGCGATTTGCAATTTGATGGATCAATAATAGATTACAACGTGGCTCCCATAGCCATTCAAAGTAATGATCAGGCTGCAACAAATAGATTGACCATCACTGTTAGTGTTAAATATTCTAACAAATTTGATGAGTCCAAAAATTTCGAGCAAAATTTTTCTAGGTTTTCTGACTACCCAGCAAATACCGCAATCTCTGCTCAAGAAGATGCTCTACTAACTGAAATAAACAGACAATTAACCGAAGATATTTTTAATAAAGCGTTTAATAATTGGTAATGCAAAAACAACAATTTATAGATATTATTAAAAAACCGCAGCAACTTGAGTTTTCTCATTTGGCTGAATTGGAGATGTTAGTAAAAGAGTATCCGTTTTTTGAATCTGCTCACCTATTATATACAAAAGGCTTGCATAAGTATCAGGCAATTAATTACTCTAAACAATTACGTAAAACTGCCATAGTGGTAAACAGCAGAAGTGTGTTGTATGAATTATTGCATCGGGCAGAACCTTCACTAGTAAATGAAGCCGAAAAGGTTGAATTACCTGAAGTTGATTTAGCGGAAAACAAACAAATTATACCGATTGAAATTGAAAATAAGAGAGAAATTGGTTCAGTAAGCAGTACTAACAATGAAATAAAGGCTATATATATAAATACAGTTCCAAATACAAACAATGCGAGCGAAAAAAGTCCTGTTTTAACTGAACAATCAAATGACGAGCTTAATATTATTAAATCTATTGAAAACGAAACAGAAGTTTCTGAAAATGAGTTTGATATAGATAAATTAAATAAAAATATTGAACAAGAAATTAGTAAAGGAATTATTCAGTCATACATTGAAACGGATGTCCTTAAAACTCCTGAACTTAATAAAGTAGAAGTTTCAGAGCCAAGTTCCTTTACAGATTGGTTAAAAATACTACAAAAAGAAAATCATACTTTTCAAACTAATGTAACAACTGCTCCTTCAGAAGCGATAAAAAGTAAAGAAAATGCGCCAATAAAGGTTGAAATTGACAAAAAAACGTCGTTATCCACTCAAAATAAACAAATAATTGATAAAATTATTGAATCGGATCCAGGTAGAATTAAGTTAGGTACAAATAAGTTTTTTACGCCGGCTCTTGATGCAAAACAAAGTTTATTGGAGAATGAACATTTAGTAACGGAAACTTTGGCTAAAATTTATGCCTTACAAGGAAATATTTCTAAGGCAATTCGTGCTTATGAAATATTAAGTTTGAAATTTCCACAAAAAAGTGTTTACTTTGCATCCCTTATTCAAAAACTAAAAACTAATAAATAAATTATGCAAGCAATATTAACAGTAGCAATTATCATCGTGTGTGTATTACTAATTTTAGTAGTATTAGTTCAAAACTCAAAAGGTGGTGGAATTTCAAGCAATTTCTCTGCAGCTAATCAAATTATGGGAGCACGTCGTGGTACCGATTTTATTGAAAAAGCAACTTGGACTTTAGCCATTTTATTATTAGTATTTAGTTTATTATCAACTCCAAAAAAAGCAGGCACTGTTGATAGTTCTGAAAGTCAAGGTTCAATTACAAAGGCAAAAGCGGGTGGTGCAGTTATGCCAGCAGCTCAGCCTGCGGTGCAACCGGCAGCTCCAACGGCTACACCTCAATAATATTTATTTATAGTAAACTAAAAGCATTCGCTAGATGGCGAGTGCTTTTTTTATGCTTATTTTTATAAACTAAATTAATTGAACGAGTTTTTAAAGATGATGCATTTAATTCGTAATAAAGTATCGAAGTTTAAATATCTTTTTTTACTTACATCTGTTCTTGTATTTTTTGTGTTGGCTTTAAGAAGTTACCTCGTTCCGTTTAATCATGACGAGACTGCCACATTTTTCTATTTTATTCAATCAGGTAAATATATGCCGTTTCATTCGGCAATTGATGCTAATAATCATGTTTTAAATAGTCTGCTAGGAAATGTTTGCTTCCACTTGTTTGGCTCATCTCCTTTTTTGCTCCGAATTCCTAATCTTATTGCATTAATTATTTTAATGCTTGCTACTTATAAAATCTCTAAATTCTTAAATCAATTTGGCTCTAAAGTAGTATTAATGGCAGGTTTGCTTTTATCATTTCATTGGTTGTCATTTTTTAGCGCCTGCCGGGGTTATGGTTTGTCGATGGCACTTTTAATTATAGGTATTGCGTTTATGTTAGACTATATTTATAACACTGAAAATAAAAGTGCATTTATCTTTAGTATAGTATTTTGGCAATTAGCCATTAGTGCTAATTTAATTTTAATAATAGTTGTTTTATTATTGAGTGGAATCACTTTTATTATCCAGATTAGTAATAAAAAATTAATAAACCCACTCGTTATCGTTACTTGGTTGTTACATTTTGCTGCAATTTTTTATTGGTTATCTTTTTCTTTTTACCTGCAAGAAAACGGTGCATTGTATTATGGCGAAGGAGCTGACTACTGGGATGTGACTTTTGCAAGTTTAATTCAGTTGTTAGTTGGTAATTACAATGTATTTATCAAGCGGGCCGTGCTTACAATAGTTATTTCTATAATTTTCGGCTGGTTTTTCCTTCATAAAAAGGATTTATTAAATGGGAAAATTCAATTAAAACGTCCTTCATTTTCTATTTTATTTTTTGTGATTTTAATTGCGCTAGTATTAGGGTTTTATTTAATGCATAAGATTTTGGGAGTTAATTATCCAGAAGATAGAACAGGATTGTTTTTTTATGTGTTTTTTGTTTTGTTGTTGAGTTTTACATTGGATAAATCTTCTGTTACAATAAATTCAATTATCGGTTATGTAATTGCTGTGTTATTTTTTATTCACTTTTTAGCGAATCTCAATTTCAGAAAACATTCATTAAATGTTTACGAAACAATGCCTGAGCATTTTTACACAACCTTATTAAATGAGCAAAGCAAATCAGAGGAGCGCATAACAATTGGTGGTCACAGAGTGCGGGAACTATTTTATGGGTTTATTAATTATCGCCATGGAGGCCTTTTAAATCCGGCGGATCCAACTGAAGTAATGCAAATGAATTGTGATTATTATATTGCCACTAGACAAGAAGAAAAATATTTTAAACCGTATTATGATATAATTGATACGGAACCCGATTGGGGATTTGTAATTTTAAAACGAAAAGAAAAAATCAAAAGAAATAAGGTTTTAGAATTAAACAATATTTACATTAAAAAAAATCAAAATGAGTTTATTGAAATATACGGACATACCGATACGGTATTTGCTAATACTAAACCATTAATAGCTGAAATTAATTTTAATATTGAGAAATTTCCTATTCCTGTAAATGCTTGGTTAGTTTTACAGGTAAATGATTCATTGGATCAAACTATTTATTTTAAACGTTATCCTTTACAATGGACTGCTGACGATTTAAACGGAAAACAAAATCTTAGTTATAGTTTAATTTCAGGTAATCTTCCATCAAAATCAAAAAAAATTGTATTCTTTATATGGAATATCGAACAAAAACCAATAAGTATGAAAGTTAATTCATTAAAAATATATCAAATTGAAGGAAAAGGAGTTGAATATGAAGCTCCTGATATTAAATAGGGCATTAAAAAGCAAAGGCTTCTTTATTTTTTATGTTACTTTTAAAATTATTTAATTTTTTTAATATTACACCTCACTAAATAAGAGTACCTAAAGAATTATGGGGTCACATTAAAAAGTTGGGGATAAATTGCTAGGCAAATAATTTTTGCAGTCTAAAGAGGAAGAATTTTACATCAGTAACGCCTCTTAAATTTGCCCTAAAGTTTTTTATTTTTGAGTTAAACGATTCAGCGTTGG
>JAIOZA010000011.1 GCA_021740825.1 Bacteroidia bacterium
TGTTGCCACTGCGACAACATGTAATAATATGATTGTGAGATTTTAATTTTTCAACACTAGTGCCTATTTGTTCTAATGGAATATTAATGGAGCCTTTCACATGACCTGTAGCAAATTCTGCTTTGCTTCTTACATCAACGATAATCGCTCCATCTTTAATCAATTGAGACAAATCAACTGAATTATTCTTAAATAAATTTTTTAATAATGATAACATAGTTTTAGCTTTTATGGGACAAAAATATAACCTAAATCCTATTTTAACGGTTACAAATGTTACATAAGGCAAAAGACGCGTTTTTAGTTTGCTTTTGCAGTGATTTTAAGCATTAAATGATTTCTAATGAATAAAATAAGGACTTCATTTAAAGATAATTAAATAGGGCGATTTTGCCCATTTTTTCAACTGCGTAATAGCTTTATTAAGGATAAACAGTAAAACGCTCGGCTAACTTTTATTCAATCTCAATTTTATCAACCTCTTTCATTAGCCTATCTGTTTCCGTTAAGGCAACAATTATTTTTTGATAATGTAAAATATCGTCAAATTCAAGTTTACGTTCCTTTCTATCCTTGAGCCATTTTTGGGCAGGTTGATAACCGCCAATGTAAAAGTTCCAAGCTACTTCGGGAACACTATTAAAATACTGTGTATCGTTAATATAAACTTTGCCTTCTTGATATTTAGGTTTAGTTACAACGTTATCTCCGTCTATTGGATATTGAGTAATGTATTTCTCAACAGTTGGGCTTTCCAGTAAATGTATCTGCCGTATTTCTCCACCTAATTTTACTAATTGCCAAAATGTATTTAAATCCTTTGGGTAAGACACTCTCGGAAAATCAATTTTTAAAAACTCTTTATATTTTTCTCTATAAGTTGGGGAATACAAAACTGCATATATGTAATCTAAAATATCTATCGGTGCAAATGTGGCTTTTGTTTTTTCCTTTTCATTAGTGAAAATTAAGTCTAGTTTTTTTGTTAATTGCTTTACTATTTCGGGATTTAGATTGGGAGTTCTCTTTTCGTTTGAATGTTCAATTCTTTGTTGTTTATTTGTTTCAATATATGAATACAAAGGAAAAAGCACACCGCCACCTCTGTAATATAAATTAAAATCCGTGATAGAATTTGTAACAAAAGATAAATTCCATGGCATTGAACCAACAACTTGTCCTTGGCGACCAATGATTAATCCAACATTTTCTCCTTCAATAAAATGTTGCATAACTTTTCGTACTGTTCTCCAAACTAATTTATCTTCATAGAAAATATATCTATTATCAAAAGGTCTATACAACAAAGGTTTAATGAATTTATTTAAATCTGTTTCTTTTTTTATATTGTCATAACCTTGCAATATATTCCAGCCTTCTTTTTTCTTAACATTAAATTTAGAATGTAAATTTTCTTCATTTCTTTCGGAGTTTTGAAACTCTTGATAGAATTTTAATAACTCATTTCTTTTATCTTTAATAACAAATTCATCATGAGCTGTTGTCATACCGACACCGTTAATAATGAATAAATCATTTAAATTAAATCCTTTGTCATATCCTTTTTGTTCTTCAAAATCTTTACTAACAAAAAAATAATTTGGAGCAACATTCGGGAGTTCTTTATATTTAACAGTTTTGAGGGAATTCTCTGAAAGAAAGTCATATTTCATTTCTCGTTTTCCAAATAAATCGCAGTGGAATACTTTACCTAATTCATTTTCTTTTTTATTTCCTGTTTTTACAAATATATTAATGCTTACTCCTTGCATAATGTCAAAGACATTTATATCTGCACTACCGTCTGGTGCTATCTCTTTTTTCTTACTATTACCATGTAAATCTATAGTATATATTTTGTCGTAAGTTTTAAGAAGATTCCAACGCATTCCTCTGAAAGTTGGATTATCTAAAAAGCCATGGGGATTGATGAAAGCCAAAATGCCACTACCATTTTTTTCAATAAAATGCTGACCATAGCGTAAAAACTTTACATAATCATCATTTATCCATTTTGGATTTTTTTCTTTTAATTTCTCTTTACCCCCAGGTTCTTGTTTATAATCTTCCATTAGGTTCATAATCCATTCCCCTTTGTTCGAGCTTTCTCCGCTATAAGGTGGATTACCAATAATACACATTACGGGTGTATCGCGTTTTATTTGGTTAGCTTCGTTGGCTTCTGTGCTTAGCCAATTTGCAAATAGTGTTCCTGTGTCCTGGTGGTGTTCTTCTAAACTGTTGGTTAGGTAAACTCGTAAACGTTAGTTCTTCTCGACTCCGCTCGAAGTGACAGAAGGAGTATAACCTGTTTCGGTTAACAATAAATCTAATTTTAAATGAGCCATTGCATAACTTGCCATCAGCAACTCAAAACCATTTAGGCGAGGCAATAAATGTGTTTCCACATAATTACTCCAAATGCCTTGTTGCCCTTCAAATTTTTTATGGATGTGTTTTACTACTTCGGCAAGGAACGTTCCTGTGCCAGTGGCAGGATCAAGAATTTGCACTTTATGTACTTCTTGCTCAACTTGGTTACCTTGTAGGTTTACTTTTATTTTGGTTTTGCTAGTATCGGCAAGCCCTTGTGGTAAATCAAATTCGGTTTTTAAAATATCATCAACAGCACGCACAATAAAGTTTACAACTGGTTGAGGCGTGTACCAAACACCGCGAGCCTTGCGCAGTTTAGGGTCGTACTCGCTCAAAAAGGTTTCGTAAAAATGGATAATAGGATCTTCCATTTTTGTTGTCTTGCCATAGTTTTTTAAAATTTCTTCTACGTTACAAGCTAAGAATATGTCTACTAAACTATCTACAATCCATTTAATACGGTCATCAATATCAGGTCCAGCAATGTATCCAAATAGTTTTCTTAAAAACGGATTTGATTTTGGAATTAATTCGGCGGCTTCTTGTCTGCTAAACGTTGGCAATGTAGGGTCGTGCAAACGAGCTGCAAACATACCGTAAGCAATGGTTTGAGCATACACATCAGCAAAACCTTTTGGTGTAATATCGTGAATTAGTATTTCCTTAAAGGCGTTCATTTGGTCTTTAAGTATGCTGTCCTGCTGATTTGTTTCATCACTTGTTAAAGCCTTTTCAATGACTTCGGAAAGAAGGCGGGCTTTTCCTGCCATCATTTCTGCTAGTTTTTTTGAACTCTTAATTGATTGGCTAATGTGCGTACAAAAGTCTTTTAATAGATTTTCAAAAGAAGAAAAGTTGTTTGGTAAAGGAACGATGGTTCCATTTTGAATTTCGGCAATAGCAATTTTAGTTACAAAGATTCCATCACGGTATAAATGGAAATCCAAATAATCAGTAAAA
Organism: Bacteroidia bacterium; assembly: GCA_021740825.1. Taxonomy (GTDB): domain Bacteria; phylum Bacteroidota; class Bacteroidia; order B-17B0; family Aurantibacillaceae; genus UBA4416. Next base: position 3,337 of record JAIOZA010000011.1, read on the forward strand.
ATTAAATTATTAAGTGAGGCTTTGTACCGATCAAATTGTTCTTTGTTTCCTGTTTTTTTGTTTCCCTCTAAATCTTTATCGCCAACATCTTTAGCTTCGATAAAACCCACAGGAATATCTTTTTTAGTTAGGATATAATCGGGCGCACCGCAGGATTGTCGTTTAGGTTCGTTGGTTGCAGCAATACCTGGAACAACACTTTCAATTAACTGCTGTAAATCTCCTCTAAATGTGTGTTCAGTTGCGTTACCTAGCTTATAACGTTTATTTATGTTGTCTGTGTATTGGTCTAATGTCATTCTCTACAAAAATAGTTTGTAGCCAAAGTTAGTTTTTATTTCTATTTTACTAACATTGGTTATAACTTCGATATAACATTTACATCATTGATGGATTATCCCATTCTGCGCTATTCATTCCTTTGCGAATGGCTACAATGTAGTAAACAAATAATGCTGAAAAAGCAATAACGCACCAAAAGAAATAAGCCATTCGAATCATTGAAAAATAATCGATATGAGGTTTGCTTGTAATAAAGTTTGTTGGCGTAATGATTGTTAAAACAAATGAAATTAGCACTATAAACCCAAATAAAACCTCTATACTTTTATAAGGCATAGCCATATATTTTCTGTACTCAGGATATTCATTTCCCCATTTATGTATGTAATAAAATTCTCCATTTCCTATATCGGCAAATAATAGTTGCTGTGTAGTGGGATAGGTTGATTTAAAATTTTGAACTTCAGATAATACTTTAAAGTTAACCGGCTGACTTGATTCCATTTCAAAAGCTGTCGCTTTAATATGCGCATCATAAGGCAACTGAGCCTTGTAATGTTTTTTATCTAAAAAACGGTAACGATAATCTATGCATACACTTTTAATATCTGAAATCGAAAATATTCTATCACTATCTAAAACAATTGTTTTAGCTGATAAAACAGATTCATACTTATCAATGTAGTAGTTATTTGAAAATTTTTTTTGAGTAGTTGGCTCACCTTTTAAAATAGAATAAGCCTCATTAATTAAATGTTCTTGAAAATATTCTATATTTTTTTGTCGTTGAGAAATTAAAACATCATGAATATCCATCTTACTAAGAATTTGATAATCAAATTTAGAGATAAAAAAGTCATTAATTTCCTATTGTATAAAATTTAACAAAACTTTTGTGACAATTGTTACAAGTAAACCGTTGAAGGCCTGCTTACCTTTATAAAAAAAATATCATGGAAAATCAAATCATCATTGGAAAAAGAGCTAGTTCAAATTTTTTTAGAAAAATGGGAACTCAATTAAATATGGAAAAAGGATTGTATAAAGCATACGAAAGTGTTTTTGGGATGTCATCAGGTTCGTGGAAAAAAACACCCAAATTTGACTATATCTTATTATTTAAAACATTGTACATTAAATGTGAAGGTTGCAGTCCTGAAGATTTTGAAGATGGACACGGAGCAGTTTACCAAATTAGTTTAGTATACAACAAAAACAGAAAATTAATCATACACGAAAGCAAAGAAAAAGAAGAGATAGTTGCTTTAGCAGAAAAGCTAAAATCATTTTACCATATTAAAATTAAAGATTCTGCAACCGATAGAAGAAATCCAAAATGGATAGAATAAACTATTTTAATTCAACTTAGTGGTAAAAAACTTTTAAGCAGCGCATTTTCGAGACGATTTATTTTGAAACCATAACATACTCTTTGTTTTATAGTTATAATCAATCTTACAAAACATTCTATAATGTATAATTAATGACGATAAAATGGTTAAAAAACCAATCATTATAATGGATGCATTAATACCTAAAATATCTGCTACAATACCTGTTAGAATAGCTCCAATAGCGTAACCCATATCTCGCCATAAGCGAAAAACTCCTAAACTTTTAGGTCTATCAATTGGATTAGTATTTTCGGCAACTGTTGCTAAAAATGTGGGATATACCATAGCAGTTCCCCAACCTAAAATCACCGACAAAATAATATAATGTGTCATTGTTTGAGCCCACGGAATAAATAATAATGCTAATCCTTGTAATAACATTCCAGCAAACAATAACTTTTTTTTGCAAAAATAATCGGCCATTTTACCAGTTACAAGTTGCCCTAAACCCCAAACTGCAGGATAAGTTGCAGTAATTATTCCAATTTGCTCTAAGCTAAAATTCTTTTGAAATAAAAGTATGGGAAAAATTCCCCAAACCATACCATCATTCAAATTATTAATTAAACCTGCTTGTGTAACGGAACCCAAATTTTTATTTTTCCAAGTAGTTTCCCAAAAAATATTTTTCATTAAAGGTATTTTGGTTGAATTAGATTCAATGGTGACATGAGGTTTCGTGTCTTTTATAAAAAACCAACTTCCTAATAAACCTATTATTGATAAAGCAATGCCAATAACAAACGGATAAGGTCTTAATCCATATTGATGCGCAATCCATCCCGTTAAAAAAGCAACAACTGCTACTGACACATATCCTGCAAATTCATTCAATCCCATTGCAAAGCCACGGTCTTTTTCTCCAACTAAATCAATTTTCATAACAACCGTACTGCTCCATGTTAACCCTTGATTTATTCCTAAAAGTACATTGGCAGCAATAATCCAGTTCCAATGATTAGCAAACATTAAAATAAATGGAATTGGTAATGCGAATAACCAACCAATAACTAATAATTTTTTACGACCGACTTTGTTTGCTAATGCCCCAGTATAATAATTGGTAATGGCTTTTACAATACCAAACACAATAATGAACGACAGAATTGCTGTTTTAGCAGCAATATGGAATTCTGCTTCAGCTATTTGTGGCAGGATAGAACGCTCCAAGCCAACCATACCACCCACAAAGGAATTGACAATTATTAGAAGTGTAAATTGCTTCCAGTTTTCTTTTAATCCAAGTTTTATAGTTTCCATAACTCTAATTTGTGATCTTGCTGGAATATTTAAACAATCTTATAATTGGTTATTTGAACAAAGTTACAGAGCTATAAGTTGATAAAGTGTGACAATTGTTACACTAAAATAATTACAGGACTTTCCAACTTCAAAACGACAAAATAAATCCAAAGCAGATTGAATACATTTTAAGAATTGACTTCTATTTTTTCGTACATAGAAATGATAGCAGGTAATAGTTTTTCTTCTGGCAAATATGGAAGGATGTAAGTTCTTTTAGAAAGATTCTCTTTAATATTTTTAATGATAGCACCTTCATTTGATGCTCTCTTTTTTAATAAAGGATCTTTTAAATTTTTGACTGCCGAAAGGCATTGGTTAATAACCCAACCGTATGGCTCAATACCAGCTCTTTTTAAATCGATTTGCAAAGCTTCAGCTTCTCGCATAGGTGTGGTTTCGGGTAATGCAATTAATAAAATTTTCGCAAAATTACCATCTTGTAAAGTCATGTAAGGAGTTGTAATTCTATCCGGATTTAAGGTTGTTGTTTTTAAAATCTCTTTATGATATTTACCAGTAGTATCAAGTAAAAGAAGTGTATGTCCGGTTGGAGCAGTGTCCATAACAACAAATTGCCTTTTGGCTTTATTGATTGCTTTAGAAAAAGCATTAAAAACAGCTACTTCCTCATTACAAGGTGATTTTAAATCTTCAATCAATAATTTTTTAGCTTCTTCATTTAAATTTTTACTTTTTTGCTCAAATATTTTGTCAGTATAAACTTTGGTTTCAACTTTTGGGTCTATTCTTTCTACCGTCAAATTTTTAGGAACCTCATTTAATTGATTTATAAAATCTTTAACGTGCGCTGCCGGATCAGTTGTAGTTAAAAGTACTTGATGTCCGCGGCGAGCTAACATAGTAGCTATAGATGCAGCAACAATTGTTTTTCCAACACCGCCTTTACCCATGGTCATAATTAAACCACTATTACTATGGGCGTCTAACGAATCTACTAATTCGTGTAAATTACTCAATATATTTACAGACTCTGGTTCTGAAGAAATTTCGTTATCAATAATTGTTTTTTGCAAATCTTTATTGAATAAGGATCTTAGTTTTTTAACACCTAAAATATTATATGGTAACAAAGGGTAATCTGCTCTTTCTAAAATTTTTAAAGAATCGGGCATTTCAGATAATTCTTTCTTAGCAATCGCTTCCATTTTAATTCCAAGTTCGTCGCTTTTATCAATAGCATCATATACGCCATTTATTAATAATTTTTGATTAGCTAAGCCTAATGCTTTCAATTCAATACTTGTGCGGTTTGCTTCTTTTAAAGAAGCTGTTTCAGCTCTTGATACTAAATAAAAAGTTGTTTGTTTAGGGTCTCTTAAACTTGTAATTACTTTTTTATATCTGTCTTTACTGCTTTTTAATGCAGTTGAAGGACCAATACATGATGCACCGCCCGGATTTTTATCCAGAAAATCGTCCCATGCAGCAGGTAATTCTAAAAGGCGAATTGTATGCCCCGTTGGTGCGGTATCAAAAATAATTACATCATAGTTTTCAGGATTACCTTCTCCCGTTATAAATCTAGAAAATTCATCAAAAGATGCAATTTCTGTTGTACAAGCACCAGATAATCCTTCTTTTATTTTATGTATTTCTTGGTCAGAAATGGATTTTTTAAACGGCTCAACGGCCCTTTCTCTATATTCATCTGCTGCACTATCAGGATTTATATTAATCGTAAACAAATTACTTAATTCTTTATGTGAAGTAATTTTATCTAAAACCGCACAACCTAAAACATCCTCTAAATTAGAGGCAGGATCAGTACTAATTAAAAGCACTTTTTTACCTTGGTCAGCAATTTGTATAGCTGTAGTGCAAGCTAGTGAAGTTTTCCCTACCCCGCCTTTACCAGTGAAGAATAAGTACTTGGTGAATTTGTCGGACATATAAACTAACTTTAATTATTAAATTGCATTAAAATAAGCAATGTATTTTTTAAAGTAAATGATGAATATCAGTTGTGAGCAGATCTTTGTACTGTCAATTTTAAATTACTTACTTTTATTACAATTAATAAAAATCATTAAATTTTTATATTATTTTTGAATTGAATGTTAGAGTTTATTATTAATTATATTTGACTTAAATGAATCGACTTATATTACTTGTACTTTGGCCACTTTATTTATTTTCATCAAACGGTGACGGGCCAATTGGCGTGCGCTCTGCGGCATTAGGACATGCATCATCTTGCTTATTTGATGTTTGGAGCGCCAGAAACAACCAAGGGAGTCTGGGATTTTTAAGAAAATCAGAGGTTGGCGCTTTTTATGAAAATCGTTTTTTTGTAAAAGAATTAACACAATCGGGATTTGCAGCAGCTATTCCGATAAAAAAAGGAACATTTGGATTAAGTTACTCTTCTTTAGGTTATAAATTATACCGAGAATCGCACATGACATTGAGTTACGGAATGAAATTAACGGATAACATTGCCGCCGGAATTGGTTTTGATTATTTAAATACCAGAATTGCCGATATATACGGAAACGCAAATGCCTTTACTGGTTCTGTTGGATTAACTGCTAAAATATTGCCGCAGGTGGTTATTTCATCTCATGTTTTTAATCCATTTAGGGCGAAAATCACAAATTACAATAACGAAAAAATCCCTACTATTTTTAAATTGGGCGCACAATATATATTTTCTAAAAAAGTATCTATTCTTGCTGAAGCAGAAAAAACATCGGCACAAAAAATTAATATGAAAGGTGGCATTGAATACAATCCTTCATCTTTAATTTATTTGCGCGTTGGAGGTTCTAGCTACCCAACTCAAGCCTCGTTTGGCGTTGGCGTAAATTATAACGGTTTAAAAATAGATATGTGCACATCGTACCATTATATATTAGGACTTTCTCCACAAATTGGCTTGAGTTATACATTTGGAAAAGAAAAAATTAAACCTAGTAATAACTCAACGGAACTTCCAGAAAAACTATAATCAAAATTAAATTTTACCAATACATATTTAGTTTTTTATTTGCGTACTTGATAACTCATTCTATCATTGCTCAAAACGATAGCATTAACTTTAAAAACAATGAGCAAGTTGATGAGCAGATAAATCAAAATGTGGAATTTCTGTCCGAGCAACTTCAAAGCGAAGATGGCGATTTATCGAGTTTAACTGATAACTGGCAATATTACAAAACACATCCACTTAATTTAAATAAAGCCAAGCAAGAAGATTTAGCTGAACTACAAATCTTAAACGATATACAAATAAATAACTTATTAAAGCATCGCGAAAAGAATGGAAACCTAATTACAATCTATGAATTACAAAGTATTGATGGTTTTGATTTATCAAGTATAAAAAAAATATCGCCCTTTGTTTACGTGAGTGATAATTTTAATTCGGCACACTTTAGCGCCAAAGAAATGTTTAAAGATGGCAAACATGAATTTGTTGTCAGGTATCAACGTATACTTGAAAAACAAATTGGTTATTTTACTCCCGATAGCATAACAAAAGCTACTAAACCAAATTCCTTTTATTTAGGAAATCCTGATCGTTATTTCGCTCGTTATACTTTTCAATACAATAATAATGTGTCTTTTGCTTTAGCTGGAGAAAAGGATGCAGGAGAACAATTTTTTAAAGGTACTCAAAAACAAGGTTTTGATTTTTATTCTGGTCACGTTGCTATTAAAAATATCAAATCCATAAAAACATTTGTTGTTGGGGATTATCAAGCAACATTTGGACAAGGCTTAACCCTTTGGCAAGGATTTGCATTTGGCAAATCAGCGTCGGCAGTTAACATTAAACGTTATGGTATTGGTATAAAGCCTTATCGTTCGTTTGATGAAAATCGGTTCTTTAGGGGCGCTGCTGGAACAATACGTTTGAAAAAAATGGAGTTCACATTACTAGCATCCTATAAAAAAATGGATGCAAATGCTACCATCACCGACACCTTATCTAATGGAGAGGTTGATGTAGTTGGTGTTAGCAGTTTAGAATTAGGAGGTGTTCATAATACCACTTCTTTAATGCAAGATAAGGGTACAATTAACCAAACTATTCTTGGCGGAAATGTGGCTTATAATAACAAAAGTTTTCATGTAGGCGCCACTGTTCAAAATATGAACTTAAGTGCTGAGTTAATTAAAAAGCCATCCTTGTATAATCAGTATGACTTTCAGGGCAAGAGTAATTTTGTGGGTGGTATTGATTATAATTACGTTTTTAAAAACGCAAACTTTTTTGGAGAGTATGCCATGAGCGCCAATGGCGGAAAAGCGCTTTGTCAAGGTTTGCTTTTAGTGCTTGATCCAAAATTAACTTTTTCAGCTCACTATCGTAACTATGAAAAGAAATTTCAAAATCTTTATGGTAATGCTATTGCTGAAAATACACTTCCGCAAAATGAAACAAGTATTTTTTTAGGAATGGAATCTAAACTTTTTAAAACCTTAACTTTTTCAGTTTACTTAGATCAATACAAATTTTCTTGGTTGCAATCCGGTAAAAGTTCGCCATCAAGTGGTCGCGATATTTTTGCTCAACTTAATTATACACCAACAAAAAAAATTGACATGTATTTTAGAGTGCGCCATCGCACAAAATTTGAAAATAGTACCATCGACAATGCGTATGATTATTTAATACCTTATGCTCAATATAATTATCGTTATAATTTATCGGTGCAAATTACACCTGATATTAAATTTAAATCGCGAATAGAATTTACTCATGTTGATAAAACACTAAGACCAGATGAAGATGGGGCAGCATTTGCTCAGGATATTATTTTTAAAAAAATGAAATTTCCACTTACATTCACTTTGCGCTATGCAGTATTTGACACAAAAAGCTATGATAGCAGAGTTTATATATATGAGAACGATGTTCTATACGGATATTCAGTACCTGCCTTATATGAAAAAGGCCAAAGGGCTTACTTTATTGTAAATTGGGATATTACTCGCAATTTTGAAATTTGGGTCCGCGTTGCACAAACACTTTATGATAATCAAACCGTATTGCAGCAGGGTAGCTTAAATCAAATAAACGACAATCATAAAACAGAATTAAAATTACAAGCTAGACTGAAATTTTAAATCTAATTGCAGAAAATTGATTATACAGCTTATTATAAGTCCGATTTTATGCTCATTTTGTTTTTTTACTTGTTTGATAAATTATCTTCATTAATTTCTAACATTTAATTTGCATTGTTAATATTTAGCATATTTTAATAATAAATCTAAAGTATTCCTGCGTAAATTTGCAATCAGTAAATTAACTTTATATAAAATTAAAAATATGTATCCAGAAGCATTAGTTACACCAATGAAAGCAGAATTAACTGCCGTTGGTTTCGAAGATTTAAGAACATCAGATAGCGTTGAAAACGCTTTAAAAAATGAAGGCACTGTTTTAATGGTTGTAAATTCCGTTTGTGGTTGCGCAGCCGGTGCTTGCCGACCAGGAGTTAAATTAAGTTTACAAAACGATAAAAAACCAGCGCATTTAGCAACCGTTTTTGCCGGATTTGATAGTGATGCAGTTAATCAAGCTCGTCAACATTTTGCTCCTTATCCACCATCTTCGCCAGCAATTGCATTATTTAAAAATGGAGAATTAGTTCATTTTGTTGAACGCCATAATATTGAAGGAAGAACAGCTGCGATGATTTCTGAGCATTTAAAAATGGTTTACGACGAATTTTGCTAACCATTAATTGCAAACAATTCATTATTAAAAAGTACTAAAAAAATTAAAGCCTCCTAGTGAGGCTTTTTTTAATTTTAAACTATGCTAATTTTAAATAACACATCTCTTAAACCTTATAACACTTTTGGTATTGAATCTATTGCTAAGCACTTTACTTCTGTCCAATCAATTGCTCATTTAAATGAGCTTATACATAGCCAACAATACAAAGCCAATGAGCGACTAATAATTGGTGGCGGAAGTAATTTATTATTTACTAAAAATGTCAATGCATTAGTAATTAAAAATGATTTAAGGGGCATAGCCTTGATAAAAGAAACCGCAGATTATGCTTTTGTGAAATGTGCCGCAGGCGAAGTTTGGCACGAGTTTGTGTTGTGGTGTATTGAAAAAAATTATGGCGGACTAGAGAATTTATCTCTAATTCCCGGATGTACTGGAGCCAGCCCCATGCAAAATATTGGTGCATACGGTGTAGAAATAAAAGATACTTTTTATGAATTAGAAGCTATTCATGCAGAAACAGGTCAATTAAAGCTATTTTCAAAATCGGAATGTGAATTTGGATATAGAGAAAGTGTTTTTAAACGTCAATTTAAAAATCAATTTATTATTACATCTGTTACCTTTAAATTATCAAAACATCCTGAATTTAATATTGACTATGGCGCCATTAAGCAAGAATTAGAATCAATGAATGTTTCTGAATTAAGTATTAAGGCGATATCAGATGCCGTAATTAATATTAGAAGTAGTAAACTTCCTAATCCAAAAGAAATTGGAAATGCGGGTAGTTTTTTTAAGAATCCGGAAGTGCCTACGGATCACTATCATCAATTAAAAATACAGTTTCCCAATTTGGTTGCTTATCCTTTAGAAAACGGAAATTATAAATTAGCGGCTGGTTGGTTAATTGAACAAAGTGGTTTAAAAGGTTTTCGACAAGGCGATGCTGGAGTTCATAAAAATCAAGCATTAGTGCTTGTAAATTATGGCATGGCAACAGGAAATGAAATTTACAATTTATCAACACTCGTTTTAAAAACAGTTAATGATAAGTTTGGGGTTAATTTGGAAAGAGAAGTGAATATTATTTAATTCATATTCCTTAAAATGATCAATGTATTATTGTCAATTTCATTATTTCGTTAGCCAAACTTTAAGTTTACATTAACAAATAATTTATTTAATTCCATAAAAAGGAAATAATGCAAAGTTTATTCCATAAAAAGGAAATTATGCAATTCTGACTATGAACTAAGCAAAGAATACTTTAGTTTTGAAGAAAATGAAGAAAAGAATAAATATGGATAACCGAATTTTAATAGGTGTCTTGTTAGCAGTAGCGTTTAGTTTAAATGCATACAGTGTGACGTATACTGCAGTTGGATGTCCAGGACCTATCAATTGGAATGGAATGAATGCAACTTCACCATTTTATAATGGGGCAATACAATTAACGTCACAACCAATTAATGGTGATATTTTAGTAATTCCTGCAGGTTGCACAGTTACGGTAACAGACGATATTGATATTACAAATGCGGTAACACTGAATATATATGGCACACTAAAATTTATTACTACAAGTGATAAACTTAGATTTGATAATATTGGGTCAATTTTATCAATTTTTGTAGGAGGAGCTATTACTGCTCCAAGTAATTCAAATCAAATTAAAATAGGGAATTCTGGTGGCGCTGAATGGTCTGGGCCAGGAACTTTAAGCGGTCCGGCAACTATAAGTAACGGATTTTTACCTGTTGAATTGATTGATTTTACAGCAGATTGTATTTCAAATGGTGTTGAACTAAATTGGAGTACAGCAAGTGAAAACAACAATGATTACTTTTTAATTGAAAGAAGTGCAAATGGCATTGATTATCATCATGTCACAAAAATTGCTGGTAATAGTAACTCAAGTTCTGTCAATCATTATTCCTATATACTAAATGAAAATGCAGATGATTTAACGTATTATAGACTTACCCAAGTTGATAAAACTGGTGAAAGTAAAGTTTTTGCGGCTAATAGTTTGCAATGCAAAAATACAGTAGAAGATATTCTAATTATATATCCTAATCCGGCAAAGTCTGAAATTAACGTATTACTAAATACAAACGTTAGCTCAGAGCCCGCTACTATTAAAGTAGAAAATGTTTTTGGAGAAGTTATTTTAGAATTAAAAATTAATATTACAAATGAGCTCAACTTACACTCAATTCCTTTAAATATGGGCTCAGGCACGTATTATGTAACTGTATTATCAGATCATATTTCTGTTCCTAGTCAAAAAGTAGTAATAATGAATTAGTGGGACTTTTTTTTTTCAAAATTACATTATTGTTCCATTTTTTTTGCTTCATTCCAAAACACATCCATTTCATTTAATGAGCAATCGGCTAAAGCTTTTCCTTGCTCTAAAATTTTTCGTTCCATATAATTAAAACGACTGATGAATTTTTTATTGGTTTTCTCTAAAGCGTCTTCGGGATTAACCTTTAAAAAACGAGCGTAATTTATGAGAGCAAAAAATACATCTCCAAATTCCTGTTCTAGTTTTATTTGATTATTGGCTGCAATTTCCTCTTGCAATTCGCCTAATTCCTCCTGAACTTTTTGCCATACCTGACTAGGATCATCCCAATCAAAACCAATTGCCCTCGCTTTATCTTGTATACGCAATGCTTTTAAAAGCGAAGGCATACTATTTGGCACACCGGATAATGCACCTTTATTACCTTCTTTTTGCTTTAATTTTTCCCAATTTTGAGTTACTTCTTCCGCATCTTTGACATTGACATCGCCATAAATATGCGGGTGACGAAAAATCATTTTTTCGCACAAGGAATTAATTACATCTGTAATATTAAAATCATTTGTTTCGCTACCAAGTTTAGCATAAAACACTAAATGTAATAATATATCACCAATCTCTTTTTTGATTTCGTTTTTATCCCCTTTTAAAATAGCATCACTTAACTCGTAGGTTTCTTCAATTGTTAAGTGCCTTAAACTTTCAAAAGTTTGCTTTTGATCCCATGGGCATTTTGCTCTTAAATCATCCATAATATTAAGCAAACGCTCAAAGGCAACCAATCTTTCGTCCATATTAAAAGTTTTGAAAATTTAAAAAGTAAATCGATTATAAGATTAAATGTGAATTATAATAAATTTAGAATTTCTTTTTCTACTTCTGCACTATCCCACAATAATTCAATATCTGTTATTGCCATAATTTTATCCATAATATCTTGTTGCTTATTCCCAGAGGCAAGAGCCTCGCTATATCTAATATGTGGACTATAAGTTACCATGCTATACAATGGAATCCATAAATCAGGATGTTTAGCACTAAAATGGGCTTCAATTTTCTTTTGTAATAAAAAAGTTTTATCGGCCGTTTTATCGCGCATCTCAATAAAATTGGCAATAGCTAAATCAGCAATGGCATCTCCATCTGGTTTACGCAACGTTTCGTATTCTTTTAAGCATGCGCCGTTTAAATCTCCATATTTATTAATTAACTCGTCTAGCACAACGCAATCTTCAAAACCGCAATTCATACCTTGTCCATAAAAAGGAACAATAGCATGCGCAGCATCTCCAATTAATGCAATTTTATCATCCCATACCCAAGGCTTACATTTTACAGTAACTAAACTTGCTGTAGGATTAACAAACCAATCAGTTAAAAGAGTTGGCATTAATGGAACAGCATCCGGAAATTCTTCGGTAAAAAATTTCATGACATCGTCTTTTGTTTTAATTGAATCAAAAGATAAAACGCCTTCCATTTGAAAAAACAACGTACACGTAAAACTGCCATCCATATTAGGTAAGGCAATCATCATAAAACTGCCACGGGGCCAAATATGTAAGCAATTTTTTTCAATTAAATACTCTCCGTTTGGTCCAGCAGGAATAACTAATTCCTTATAACCAGCATCAATATAAAATTGTTGATAATCAAAACGATCTGATTGAAATTGCATTTGGGTTCGCACTGCACTAAATGCGCCATCCGAGCCTAAAACGATATCACTTTTTACATCCGTTTTAGTAGCAGTTTTTGTATTAAAAAAAGATAACTCATTTGATTTTCTGTCTAGCTTATCACAACGTTCTTCAAAATGCAAAGTTACATTTGGTTGTTGCTCTGCTAAATCCATCAAGCGCATATTAATTCCGCCGCGAGAAACAGAATAAATTGCTTGATTATCCTTGCCATAAGCTTGATAAGTAGATGAACCATCTTTTAAATGAATTGCCCTACCGTACATAGGAATTGCAATTTTTTTAATCTCCTCTGCAATACCAACTCCTTCTAAACCTCTCCAACCTCTATCGCTTAAAGCCAGATTAATAGATCTACCTGCAACCACATCCGCTTTTCGCATATCTGGTCGGCGCTCATAAACATCTACTTTATACCCTCGTTTAGCAAGATAAATTGAAACTAAAGATCCAACTAGCCCAGCGCCAATTACCGTTATATTTTTTTTAGAACTCATATATTTTTCAGTAAATAATGTAATTAAAATTGAACTGCTAAATTATTGTTTTTTAATTTATAAAATAAAAGATTTTATTGGAAAGTATAAATTAAAAAAGATGATTTTCGTCAGTTATATTTGGATCATTTGCAATGATATAAATTAATAAAACAAATTCATACAAATCAAATTAACTGACTATGCCACAAAAAAAACGTCCCTAATATTAGAGACGTTTTAATCTTTAAAAAGTTTATTACAATTAAGCTAACTTAACGTTTACTGCATTTAAACCTTTTTTTCCTTCTTGTACATCAAATACAACATTATCGTTTTCGCGAATTTCTTCTTCTAAACCTGTTGCATGAACAAAAATTTCTGGTCCATTGTCTTCTTTAATAAATCCGAAACCTTTTGCTTCGTTGTAAAATTTTACTACTCCGTTTTTCATTTTTTTATTTTTTATTGTTATTTTTCTATTTGAATTGGTCTTATGCTAACTTAACATTTACTGCATTTAAACCCTTTTTTCCTTCTTGTACATCAAATACAACATTATCGTTTTCGCGAATTTCTTCTTCTAAACCTGTTGCGTGAACAAAAATTTCTGGACCATTGTCTTCTTTAATAAATCCGAAACCTTTTGCTTCATTGTAAAATTTTACTACTCCGTTTTTCATTTTTTTTGTTTTTTGTATTGTTATTATTTATTTTATTAATTGTAACCTTGCCACTACTTGACAACAACTACAATGCCTTTAAGAATAAGGATGTTTTTTTATCACATCTATATCTTTTTTAATTAATTTTTGTATCCCTTTAAAATAAGGTAATTCTTCATGACTACATAATGAAATTGCCTCGCCACTCTCACCTGCTCTTCCAGTTCTACCAATTCTATGAACGTAAGCTTCTGCCTGTTCAGGAATTTCATAGTTAATGACATGCGTCAATTTATCAACATCAATTCCTCTCGAGGCAATATCGGTAGCAACTAAAACATTAATGGTTCTATCCTTAAAACCTTTTAGAGCTTTTTCTCTATTATTCTGCGATTTATTTCCGTGTATTGCTTCACATTTAATATTCAAACCATTTAATGCTTTGGCTACTTTGTCGGCACCATGTTTTGTTCTGGTAAAAATAAGGACATGATTTATTTTATTTTCATGTAAAATATGCTTTAACAAAGCAGGCTTTTTTGTTTTTTGAACAAAATACACGGTTTGTTTTACTAAAGTAGCTGTAGATGAAACAGGATTAACAGCTACACTAACCGGATTATTTAAAATTGTATTAGCTAGCTTCATGATATTTGGCGCTGCCGTTGCCGAAAAAAACATAGTTTGTCTTTTTACTGGTAATTTAGCAATTACTTTTTTCATATCATTAATAAAGCCCATATCTAACATACGATCTGCTTCATCTAATACAAAATATTCAACTGAACCTAATTTAATAATTCCTTGCTGCATTAAATCTAATAAACGACCTGGAGTAGCTATTAAAATATCTATTCCTGTTTTTACAGCAACTACTTGGTGAAACTGAGAAACTCCACCAAAAATTACGGCATGTTTAAATCCCAAATTTGCACCATATTCTTTAAAATTTTCACTAATTTGGGTAGCTAATTCGCGAGTAGGCGCTAAAATCAAAGCTTTAATTTCTCTACGCTGATTTGGTTTTTTGTTAGCATCTAATAATTGTAAGATTGGCAATGCAAATGCAGCAGTTTTACCTGTGCCAGTTTGAGCACTACCAAAAATATCTTTTCCTTCTAAAATGTGTGGTATTGATTTTTCTTGAATAGGAGACGGTTCTTTGTACCCTTTTTTATCAAGCGCGTTTAAAAGCGGTTTGATTAATTTTAATTCTGTAAATGTCATTAATTGTTTTTGTTGTTAATACTTTAAAAGAAAAATATAAAGTATATAAGAATGGCAATTGGCATTTACAAACATAATTTTAATACAGTCTTCAAAAGAAGTACACAAATATAAACATATTATTAACAATAACCTAATTAATTCCCGAAGTGATTAAAAGCATGGATTTTTCTAGCTAGATATTTCCATTTTAATTTTTTTGTTTTTAATTTTTTCGTCTTTAATTAATTTTAAAGTTTTTATTATTTTACTTGTTTTAACTGCTACATAAGCCGAATGATCTAGCACTTCAATTTTACCAAGTTCGTCTTTTTGCAATTGTCCTTTTTGTAATAGCATTCCAACAATATCCATTTTATTGATTTTGTCTTTTTTACCGGCGCCTATGTATAATGTTTTCCACTCGCAAGGTGCAGGCAATATTAATTGCTTAGGTAATGTTTCTTCTATAGGAACAATATCCAAAAACTTTGGTAAATGGTCGTTAATATCCAATAAAAAATAAGATGTTCCTTCAGCATTCATACGTGCTGTTCTTCCGTTACGATGAATCATCACATCTTCCGTTGCCGGAAATTGATAATGAATCACGGCTTCAATTTCGGGAATATCTAAACCACGTGCAGCTAAATCTGTAGTGATAAGTAAATTAATACTTCCGTTACGTAATTTAATTAATGTTTTTTCACGATCAATTTGCTCTAAACCTCCATGATAAAAACCATGATCAACTTTGTAAATACTTAATTGTTCCGAAATTCTGTTAACAGCCTCACGATGATTACAAAATACAATAACTGATTTTGCATTTATTCTACCTAATAATAACATCAGAGCTTCTAACTTATCATCACCTTCTACCCGAACTGATTTTACAATTAAGGATGATTTTAACTCCTTATGTTCGGTTGTGTAATTTAATTCAATACTATTTTTTAATCCTACAAATGCCGGAATATCTTTTAATGAAGTAGCCGAAGTTAAAATTCGTTTTGTTAAGTGTTTACATTGTTCAATAATGTATTCCATTTCGTCTTTAAAACCAAACTCTAACGATTTATCAAACTCATCTAAAATCAACGTATGTGTATGATTTACATTTAAATTTTTACGGCGCAAGTGATGTGCAATTCTTCCGGGTGTACCAACTAAAACGGCCGGTGGATGCTGAAAATTATTTTCTTCAATCCTCACTGAATGCCCACCGTAACAACAATTAATTTTATAAACGGTACTCATTTGCTTAAACACTTGTTCAATTTGAATGGCTAATTCGCGAGAAGGCACTACTATTAATACCTGAACACCCACTTTATCAAATTTTAATACCTGAGTTATTGGCAATAAAAAAGCCAACGTTTTACCTGAACCTGTTGGAGAAACTAAAACCACATCATTTAATTTTGGTATGGCTTCGCAAGTTGCTTTCTGCATTTCATTTAATTCGGTAATATTAAAATGCGAAAGAATAGATGTGTAGTTCATTTGAGATTTATAAGCGGCAAATATACATTTAAAATAAAGACTTGGGCGTGTCCGCCAGCTGGCGGACACACCCAAATTAAATAACAGAAATAATTTGAGCAAACTCTGCGTATATTTGAGACTTAAAAAAAACATACATGCCTTTTTCAAAACTTGGTTTATCCGACATCGTAATAAAAACATTACTTGAACAAAAATATACGCAACCCTACCCTATTCAGCAACAAGCTATTCCTGCTATTTTAGCTGGAAAAGATATTTTAGGAATTGCGCAAACTGGTTCTGGTAAAACTGCTAGTTTTGTATTACCAATTTTACAAATGTTTCAAGATGGTGTGGGTTCTAAAAACAGACACGTAAGAGCCCTGGTATTAGTGCCAACCAGAGAGTTAGCCATACAGGTAAGTGAAGTAGTAAAATTATTGAGTGCAAATTTACCTTCAAAAGTAAAGAGCATGGCAGTGTTTGGTGGTGTTTCTATCAACCCACAAATGATTGAATTGCAAGGTGTAGAAATTTTAGTAGCAACTCCTGGAAGGTTATTAGATTTAATTTCAAACAGAGCAGTTTCATTATCAGCTATTAAAATATTAGTATTAGATGAGGCTGACAAAATGTTGAATCTTGGGTTTAAAGAAGAGATGACAAAAATATTCGGCTTGCTTCCTAAAAGCCGACAAAACCTTTTGTTTTCAGCTACCTTAAGTGATGACTTAAATAATATTAATAAAAGTTTATTACGTAATCCTGTAATTGTAAAAGTTGAAGAAGAAATAAAAAATTTAGATTTAATAAAGCAGTTTGCTTATTTAATTGCTGAAGAAAAAAAGGGGCCGTTACTTCGTTATATTATCAAATCACAAAAAATTAAACAAGTTTTGATATTTGCCTCATCTGTGCATAGAGCTGATGCCATTGCTTTAAAATTAAGTCAAAATGGTATTGATGCCTTTGCAATTCATAGTAAAAAAAGTCAGGAAGCCAGAACCGAAGCTTTAAACTTTTTCAAAACAGGTAAAGTAAAAGTGTTAGTTGCAACCGATTTAATGGCGCGTGGTATTGATATTAAATTTTTACCCTACGTTATTAATTATGAATTACCGCGTTCGCCAAAAGATTATATTCATAGAATAGGAAGAACAGGAAGAGCAGAAGCATCCGGCGAAGCTATCTCATTAATTTCCCCACAAGAAGAAAATCACTTTAAAGTGATTCAAAAAAAGATAAAAAAACACGTGACCCAAATTGATGGGAATGCTATTAATGTTAAAGGATACTAGCTATTTGTTTATCAAAGTATTGCTATAAATTTTTTAAGCCAAAAAAATGCTCATAATTTAATTACTTAATCTATTTATTTAATATGTTGCAAATTTTAGCGGTACCGTTAAAAATCTAAAAATGTAATTAATCATATTACAAATAGATTCTTATCATTTTTATATCATTCATTGCAACGCACTTTTGTGGCCCGTCAAAGTATTAATAAAATAAAGTAGCATTTAAATTTATGAATTTTACAGATCAAAAAGGTGTTTACGTATCAGGAATTGGACAACTAAAAATAGAAAAAGAATCAAAATTGAGCATAAGAGAAATGGGTGCGCTTGCAATTAACAGAGCAATGGATGATGCGGACATTGATAAATTAGATGCGATTTATTTAGGTAACATGCTTTCTGGAATAATTTCGAACCAACAACATCTTGGTCCGTTAGTTGCATGCCAAGCAGGCTTAAAAGGTACCGAATCAGTAACTTTAGAAGCTGCTTGCGGTTCGGGTGGAGCCGCTCTGCGCGCAGGATACATGGCTATTATGAGTGGCTTATGTGACAATGTAGTTGTATGTGGATTAGAAAAAATGTCTCATCACGATAAAAATTTTGTTAGCCAATCTATTGCAACTGCATCTGATTGGGAAAAAGAAGGTAGCAATGGTGAAACGTTTGTGACCCTTAATTCAAAACTAATGGATATGTATATAAATAAATATAAAATTAATCCCGACTCATTTGGAATGTTTGGAGTAAACGCACATCATAATGGCTATTCCAATTCAAATGCATTGTTTCAAAAAAAAATTACATTAGATCAATATTTAGATTCTAAATTTATTTCAGGACGAGTTCGATTATATGATGCATCGCCAATATGCGATGGAGCCGCAGCTATTGTTTTATCAAAACACCCACCTCATAAAAAGAAAAAACAAGTAAAAATAACAGCATCTTCATCCGCTACAGAACATGTTGGAATAAACGACCGAACTTCGCCTCTTGCAGCAGAAGGAATAAAACAATCAGGACAAAAAGCATATAAAATGGCTGGCATAACAGCAAAAGACGTAGATGTTTTTGAATTGCACGATGCATATTCTATTATTTCAACGCTATCACTAGAAGCAATGGGATTTGCCGAACCAGGTGAAGGTTGGAAATTAGCAGCAGATGGTGATATTTTTTTAGAAGGTAAAATACCTATTTCAACTTTTGGTGGCTTAAAAGCAAGAGGTCATGCTATTGGAGCATCTGGTGTATACCAGGCTATTGAAACATACTTGCAACTTACGGGGACCGCAGGTAATAATCAAATAAAAAACGAACCTAGAATTGGATTAGTTCAAAGTATTGGTGGAACTGCTTCAACTACATTAACTCATGTGCTTATGGCTGAATAGTGGAATATTAAATACAACTTATAGATTATAAATCCAATCGAAATAATAGAACAAACTGAAATATCAATCCGTCTGAAAAATCAGTATTTAATTGTTTGCGATTATCTCCTATAAAAACTAATGGAAGCGCAAAAGTCACCTTATCATTATCATCATATACTCTATATTTACGCGCAAAGGACTGACCAATTTTAGTTTGCAAACTAAAACTTTTACCAATATTAAATTTTAAATAAGCATACAACTCGTTGGTAGATTTAGCAACATAAGAACTCTTAATATCTGGGCTAATGTTTGACAAATGATACGTTCTACCTTGTCCGTTAAAATTAACACCAACATTTAATAACGGTATAATTTTATAATTTAAATCCACTTGTAATGGCAACATTACATTAGCCTCAAATTTATTATTTTGACTTAAATAATATAAGCCAAACATGGGGACGAAAAATGGACCGAATCGCTCAGAATTATAATATAAACCATATTTATAATGCAGATTTGCCTTTTTCTTATACTTAAATAATGCTACTGCTCCTATCTGAAAATCTTTTTCAATTAATTGAGTAAAGTTAGAAGCTCCTTTAGGTAAAAGGATAAAAGTACTTGTAAATTTATCATTAAACTTATGGCTTACCCCTAACTTTAAATTAATTGAACTGAATGTGTGCATTTTTTGATCGGCAAATAACTTTGTTTGAATATTCTCAAATATAATCACAGTAATAAAGGTTGATTTAGAATTTATTTTAACAGGAACTGTAGCATCAACCAAAAATTCATTTAAGACAGATGAAGTTATACTACTAT
This sequence comes from Bacteroidia bacterium, assembly GCA_021740825.1. Taxonomy (GTDB): domain Bacteria; phylum Bacteroidota; class Bacteroidia; order B-17B0; family Aurantibacillaceae; genus UBA4416. Next base: position 23,388 of record JAIOZA010000011.1, read on the forward strand.
CAAATTTATTAAGAGGTGTAGTACCTAATTGTACTTTTAATAGCTCAACATAATTTTGAGCCATAACTACATTAGAAATGCTAAATACAATTGCTATATAACTGACATTTCTTTTAAGAGATTTTATGTAAAAAAATAACACAAACAATAGTAGTTAAAGATTATAAATACTAACATAATTATTTGAAATAAAAGAAACCATAATGCTAGATAATCTTATCATTTTTTTCATTGTTGAATTTCAAGAATGAAAAAAATATGTTAGTTTGTACTTGTAAGAAAATCATCTAAAATCAAATAAGAAATTTCAGAAGTATTAAACTAAAATTTATTAAAAAAAACTTTTTTTTACTATAAAGGTATAAATCTAAATTCTTTAACAATTAACTCCACTTCATTATTATTAGATGGAGGAGCGCCATTTAGCAACCACAAATTAATTCGAGCATGTGTATCTCCTCCGGGCGCAGGAATAATTACTGGAGCAGATTGGTTTCCGCCTTCCACTTTAATTCTAGGAGGATTTGATTTATCAAATTGCCATGTTGCTAAAGCGGTTGTCCCCGGATAATTCGGTCCTGCATAACTTGCCCAAGTTACCAATGAATCTGTCCATTTAAACGCATGGGTAGATAGTGTTTTTAATTTACTTACATTCATTATAGGATGCTTTGTGCGTTCGTAAAAAATGGTAGGATATGAAAAAGAAACTGGTTGAGCAGAATAAGTTAAAGTTAAAGTATCATTTGCACTACCCCACTTAGAAAATTCAACATCAATTTCACTGTTTGCTTGAGAATAAAAGGAAGTATTGTCCCATGTAAAAAGGCCTACAACCACATTCTTATCAATATTTGCAACATTACTAGCAACAGTAAAAACATAAGTGCCATATCCGTAATAATTATTTGAAATCACTTCAGCACAATTCCACTTACCATTTTCATTAGTAATTTTTAAATGTAAATAACCAAGGCTATCTAAAAACACATTATTTGAAGAGTTAGAAAAATAATTAGGTCCCGGCCCTAATTTATTATTATTGCCTGTCTTTATGTTCCATGTTATTCCTGAAAAATTAATGGTTGATGTATATGTTGGAGAAATTGGGGTTGAAACAGGATCTAATGCAGGAGGATCAGATTGCTTGCAAGAAACAAAAATCATTACTAATAGTGCACTTGCTATAAAGTTATTTTTTAAAAATGAAATCATATTACACAGTTTTAATATTTTTTATTCAACTTATTTTAAAGTTCAAATGGTATAAATCTAATTATTGATTGTAAATTTTTGTTTTAAGTTAGCAACAGAAATTTCAAAATCGCCTTCTTCAACAATCGATTGATTTTTTGAATCTATAAATGTTAAATCACTTTTTGTAATCTTGAAAGAAACGATGGTTGAACTTCCTTCATTTATTAGTACTTTATTAAAAGCCACAAGCTTTTTTACAGAAGGCGTAATACTCGCGTATAAATCACTCATGAATAATTCAACAACCTCTTTACCTCTTATTTTACTGTTATTTTTAACTGTTACCCGCACTGTTAATGTATCGTTCATTTTCAAAGTATCGTGACTCACTTCTAAATTTGAATATTCAAAAGAGGAATAGCTTAATCCATAACCAAAAGGAAACTGAGGGTTAAACGCATTTTCGCCGAAATGAATATCTAATTTTTCGGAGTATTTATGATCATAAGGTACTAAAGAACCGGTATATCTTGGATAGGTAAAAGGTAATTTACCACTAGGATTGATATCACCATACAAAATATCTGTAATTGCCTTTCCACCTTCATCACCGGGCAGATAAGCCAATAAAATCCCTTGAACTTTGTCAACAATGTCATTAATAATTCTTGGTCTGTTTTCAGCTAAAACAATAATAATTGGTTTTCTGGTTTTAGCTAATGCTTTAATCAAATTTAATTGAGCCGCTGGCAAAGTTAAATCTTCAATATCTCCGGGTTTTTCTGTGCAAGGATTTTCTCCTAAACACGCAATTATATAATCGCATTTTTGAGCTACTTTAATTGCCTGTTCCACATTTTTTTCTTCAAAAATAGAACTACCTTCCACATAATCAACTCTTGAAGTTCCAATTTTATTGGTGATGGCTTTTAAAATTGTGCTTTTATTTTTAGTGTTATAATTTGTATTTACACCCTGCCAAGTATGGGTCCAAGCTCCATTTAAAATGTTTAACGAATTTGCTGAAGGTCCGCAAACAAGCACTCGTTTATCTTTTGAAAGTGGCAAACAATTATTTTCGTTTTTTAATAGTGTGATTGATTCAGAAGCTGCCTCATAACTTAAGTCACTAAATTTTTTTGATCCAAAATCCGGATAATCTTTTATATTAGTAATTGATTTTTCAAACAATCCTAATTCAAATTTTAAAGTTAAAATTCTTGCAACAGCTTCGTTTATTCTTTCTTCCGATACTTGTTTTTCTTTTACCAACTGCAATAATAAATCAGAAAACTCGTAATCATTAGGGACCATACTCATATCAATACCCGCCATAATAGCAATTTTTACAGCTTCTTTTAACGAAGATGCTACACGATGTATTTTATAAAGTTTAATTATATCTTCCCAATCAGTAACAGCAACTCCTTTAAAATGTAACTCATCTCTCAATAACGTTGTCAAGATATCATGGTTTGCATGAACAGGCACTCCATTAATTTCACCCGAATTAATCATGACTGTTTTTGCACCAGCATCAATAGCCGTTTTAAAGGTTGGTAAAAAATACTCCCTTAATTCTCTTTCTGGAATCCAAGCTGGGGTTCTATCTTTTCCGCTCAAAGAAAAGCTATAACCTAAAAAATGTTTCATACAAGCAGCTACTTTATTTTGATCAGAAACATCGGTTCCTTGGTATCCTTTTATAGCAGCAGAAGTCATCGATTTAGCTAAGTAAACATCTTCTCCATAGGTTTCAAAAAACCTTGACCATAAAGGTTGTCTGCCCAAATCTAAAACAGGAGAAAAATTCCAAGGAATTCCTGAAGCTCTTACTTCATATGCTGTTACTGATGCAATTTTTTCAACCAATCCGGGGTTCCAAGTGGCCGCCTGTGCTAGTTGCTGCGGAAATAAAGTTCCTCCCTCTGTATAATTAACACCATGAATAGCGTCAATACCATATAAAACTGGGATACCAAGTCTTGTTTTATTTTTAGCAAGATTTTGAATTTGATTTATAATATCATGCCAATGTTCTCTGCTATAAGTATGGCTTCCACAATTAAGTATTGAACCAACTTTATAATCGACGATTGCTTTGTTTAATTTTTGAGAATCTAATTGGTGTGGTTCCTCTAATTTATAAAGTTCTCCTTTTGAAATAACATCAATGTTTAGTTGAGTCATCTGTCCTACTTTTTCCTCTATGGTCATTTTAGAAAGTAGTTCATTTACTTTCTTTTCAATTTCTGTTGATTTAGAACTATTTAATTTTTCATTTTGACATGAAAAAAAAACTAGAAAAAAAGCCGGAAAAATAATTCGTAATAAATGATTCATATAATTTATTTTAATTAAGATTAATTAAACCCCATAGCGAAGGATTGATATTGAAACCTTCTTGCTGTGGACTAGCCCATCTTGTTTGTTTTATTCTTTTTCCGGACGCATCGCCATCATCAATGGCTATTTCAAATCCATATTTTTCTCCCTTTATCATTTTTGCATCTCCTATTGCACTAAACGGAATTTTTATTTCAATTTGATAACCATAATCAGTTTTATTAATCATTACTTCGGCGTCAGTTATAATAGATTTCTTTTTCCAATTCCACACATAAGGTTTATCTGTTGCTTTAATTCCTATTTGAAAATCACTCCATAAATATCTAGTTCTATTTAAATCTGCGCTGGCATTTGTTCCAAAACTAATTTCCAAAGCATCACCATTCCAAATATCACTGTTATTTTGGTTATTAATTAATGGATGTTTATCAAAAATGCTAGCTGCAATAAATAAATTTTTATCATCATAATTAATATGTATTTTATGTAAGTCATCTATAAGCAAAGATTTGCTGCCCCACTCTTCATCCGAAATACTTCCATCAATTTTTATATTCGAACTAACTTTAAAGGCATCAAATTTAGGTTTCAAAATTCCTTCAAATGGTACAATTGTCATTTCATCAATAATAAAATCTCCTTCTGCTTCAAACTGCATAATAAATTGTTTAATATTAAAAACATCCAAATCAGTTTGAGCAATTGGAAATACATTAAATGGTATAGTTATTTTGGTCCAATTTGCTGTTATTTTTCCTCCGTCAATAAATGAGGTCGAAAAACCGGTATACGCCTGAACGCCAGAATAATCTTCTAATGCCAAAGCAACCGGAAGTCCTTTTAATGTATCGCCTTTAGTTCTCGCAAAAAATTGAATCGCTGCCTTGCCAACTAAACCAGAAATATCTTTTCCTTGCCAACCATTCCAACCAATGCCCATTCCAATCCAATTGCAGCCACCAGAAATTTTATCCCATTTTATATGCAAACCATTATTGCCTTTGTATTTATTGATATTATCAACAGAAGCATCAATACACTTTTTATTTTCTGTAAACCAAATCTCTTTAGATAATGCATCTGAAAATAAATTCAATGCATAAAAACCATCGATATTTGCTTCATTCAAAGTATCCTCTGTATCATATAACTGAGATTGTTTAAATACTGACTTTTTTTTATCAGAAACAGTAATTTCTTTGATGTCTATTTCTTTTCTTTTTAACTCAATTTGTAATTGATTGTTTTTTTCAAGAGAAATTTGCTCATCATAACTTTGATAACCTAAAAAAGAAACTACCAATCTTATGTTTTTATCCGTTGCCTCAATTAAAAAATATCCATCTTTATTTGTAACAACCTTTTTTTTAGATTGTTTTATTGTGACTATTGCATCGCTAATATTTTTTTTAGTGGAAAAATCTTTAACGATTCCGCTAATAGAATAAACATCTTTAGTCTGGCAAAACAATGAAAAGCCAATACTTAAGAAAGAAAAAAGAAAAATTATTTTTAATTTATTAATCAAGGTTCTAAAGCTTTATTATCTGTAAAAATTAAATAATCCATTTTTGTTTTTGAAAAACCCGACGAAGGATCCGCTAAATGTAAAGCAGATATCTTTAACAATCTTTCAGGATTTTGCTGCTGATTTCCTTTAGGTGCAGATGGAGCACCATTAACTAGGGTAGCTAAATCAGAATATTTAACAGTAATTAATCGCCAACCAGCCCAGGTAATTTTCAATTCATAATCATACTCATCTTCAGTGGAACTTTCAAAAGTCCCATTATTATTATCATCTTCTCTCAATTGAAATAACAAAATTGCGTTAGTAATTCCTGGCTCACCCCAAACTAAAACATTAAAATAAACATTATTTGGATTTGTATTTAATGGGAAATGCGCTAAGCCATTGGCAGTTGAAGGAAATTCAATTAAACTAACCAACCAATCCCAATTAACCGTTCCTGCCATATTATAAAAATTATTTCCCTGCGGTACTGGTGGCACACTTCTAACTTGACAATCCATACTGGCACCAGATTGAGCAAATTTAACCCAAGAATTATTGAAACCAGATTCAAAATCTGTAACAATATAACCTGCATTAACTTTCGGTTTAATAACTTTAAGAGCAAGAGAGACAGAATCCCTTTCGGTTGGAAAAGTTAATAATACAGAACAATTTTCTTTTTTAAACATTGGCAAAATGGACGTACTTCCATTCCACAAAGCGTTAGTAACATCTATTGTTTTAGATTTTCCAGTAATTATTTTTTCTGCTCCGGAAGATAATCCTTTGATGGTTATTTTCCAATCAACTAATTTGTTCATCTTAGCCGTAAAATAATTTGTTTGACTTGCAGAAAAGTCTACACTATCTAAATTACTTTTAAATGGTTCTAAAAACCTGAAAGAACCATACAAATCATTTAAATCGGGACCATCATAAGGAGATTTTTCATGCTTGCAACCAAACATTAAAATAGCAAATAAAAACAAATGGAGTTTAACTATATTTTTCATTGTAACTAAATTTTAAATGGTTTAGAATTTCATATTATAAATAATTAATAACTGATTTATGGAATAGGAAGATACGCTATTTAATTTATTTGTAAAATCATAATTTTGATAAAGTGCTGTTAAATAAATTTTATCAGAAAAACGATACCTCAAACCGCCTCCTAAAATCATTTCAGAAGTATTAATTTTATATTCGTTAAAATCCGTTACTTCAGAGTACTTATTTCTATCAGCAATCAATTCATTTCCATTTGCTTCATAAGAAATTATACCACCGAGTAAATCAAAGTTTTTATAAAACTCAACTTCAAATCCTGCGTTCCAATTAGTTGATGTTAAATTTATTTTTTCAAAATCTAAATCGCTATTTCGTTTTGTTGATTGCGTTGAAAAACCTGTTGTTATTTTGATATTTTTTTTGAGTGCCAACAACTTATGTAAATTAAATTCAGCATGAGATTTGATAAGATTAAATGACTTCAATTTTTCTGTACCTTGACCTTTTATTTCATTTAATAAATAAGTTTCTGCTCCCAACTTTACTATTTCTTTTTTATCTACAAAATCAAGTTTTGCATAAACACCTTGTCTGTTAAAAGTTGCAATACCAAATGGCATCACATTATTATAGGCCGGATTAAATGCCATTAAATTATTACTAATGGATTTGTTATATAAAGTTTCATCACGCATCATATCAAATATTCCTATAGATCGAAGATCTTGTTGATTTGTATACCGGTTATAAACTGAAGGAGTTGCATTGTAATTCATTCGTTTTGATTGAGCTCCAGCACTTCTAAATTCAGGTCCAACATCCAAATAACCAAGTGTTAATTTAGTATGCATTGGTTTGTAAGATAAAGAAATTCCCAAATCTAAAAATGAGTCATCTAATTTTGGCGCCAACGAATCTAATGTATATTTAGATTCCGAAAATCCCGCTTCTCCAAAAAATCGAAAATCAATTTTTTCTTTTCCCAATTGTAATTCATAATTTAAGGATGCTACATTATTTCTAAATGCATTTTTATTTGACGATGTACCAATTAAATCAAATAAACTAACATAATTAATTCCAACAAATAAATTCTTACTTTGTTGAATGCCAATGTTTCCTCCTCCATAAAATCTATCTGGTACATTAGTAAAATCGGTTACATTAATTCGATTAATAAATCCGTTAAATTTTATCTCTTTAATAATTTTAGCAAATTCAAGCGCAAAATCAGCTGCTGCACCTTGTTGTCTCCAAGTGTTTTTTTGATAAAATGTTTCGTAATTCACAATTTCTCTCTGCAATTTAAAAACATCTGGCTGCTGAATAAGTTGATCTTCATCATGATTATAAAAAGTAAATGGTGTTAGTTTATAATTAATATCGCCTAATTGATATCTTACCACATTTCCAATAATTCCTTTAACGTATAACTGACGCACATCAAACGTTACCCCTGCTCCATAAAATCCACCGAAAGCATTTCTTATCCTCATCATGCCTAATATTTCGGTGTTTTTGTTTGGGAAAATATTTACACCTAAATCAATTAAAGCGTAGCCACCCATTTTCTTTTTAGCGGTAACTGTATCTTCTATTGGATCTTTAACAACCAACTCATTACTATTCATGATAGAACGAGCTACACCTACAAACTGAACTTTTTTTGCAGTTTGTGATTTTGCCTGATTATAAATACATACCAACAATAATATGTAGTATAGAGTCTTTATTTTATAATTTACTTTCATTAATTATTTTTTAAAAAAATAGTTTTAATTCTACGGTAGTTTCTGTTCCAATATATTTATCCTTTTTGAAGCTGTAATCATGATAATCTATCCACCTTTGACGAACATACAAACCGGCGTTTTTTCCAAGTGACAAATCAAAACCCGTTGCAAAACTTAATCCTTCCTGATTCCTGGGTCTTCTTGTTTCGGTATCCAAATCTGTATTGTAATTTGCAATAATCCTTTCCCAACCAAAATAATTAGCTATCACCAAATTTGAATTTACTTTAAAGTAAAGTTCAAATTGATGATAATAGTTTCTAATGTAGGCTTGTTCAGTAAATACTGTAATAGCAGACATTTTTTTCTGAATAGAATTATAAGATCCCAAATAATTTAAATAAACATCATGATTTAAAATATTGAACGCGTATTTAGCATTTATCTCAATAGTGTTAAAATTTTTAAGCGTCAACGACGTATCGTTTACATTTATTGTTTCATAAACTCCTCTGTATACTTTTGTTAAATTACCGTAAGGACCTAAACCTGTTGTTGGATAATTACTCCATCTCCAAAATCTAGACAGCGCTAAATTGTTTGTAGGATGATTATAAGTTATTTGTGTAGATATATTTGATATTTCCTGAGAAATACCATTTCCAATACTTAATTTTAATTTTCCAATATTTAAATCGGCATTAATGTTTAAACCTTGACGATTATTAGTAAGCTGACCAATTTGCACCATTGAACTTGCAAATGGTGCTAATACAGCATTACCCGATGCTGTTGCAATAGTATTTTGTTGAGTTTCCACCACCGAAGAATTCCAAAAAATAGAATTATTATTGATGACATTAGAATTAATTCGGAAGTAGTTAATCTCAATAGGAATTAACGCATATTTTTTAGGTAGTAATAATTTAAAATTCAATGCTTCACCAAAATCTCCTATATTAGAAGAATCAGAAAAACCAGCAGAATAAAGAGGACTAAAATACTTGCCAAGGCCTACCTCTCCAGATAATACAACATCTTTCCAATTTAAATTATATTCAACAGTGTGCATATTAAAACCAACAGTTTGTTTAGCAAGACTATCCGTATATGTTTTACTATTAAACGTATTGACACTTACAAAACTTTTACCAAATGTTTTTTTTAATTTACCACCTATTGAGTTATCAGGGATTGAAGTCATTCCGCCATTAACAACACTTTTACCGTACATCACCACCGCAGAAAAATCATAAGGTAAATCATCCGCTTCAACAATTAATCCCTGAAAAGCTTGTTTTCCCCACCTTGAGTCTTGAGTAATTCCTCCGTATTGGTAAAAAGATTTATAGCGGTCAACCGGTGATTTAGATCCTGGATCCCAAGGATTTCTCTCAAAAACAGAATATCGGTTATATCCCAAGTTAGTGTAAAATGTAAATGGCGTTAGAGAATACCAGTGAATACCACCAGCCATTATATTAAAATTACCAATATCTGTTGCAAACGAACCATATAAATTCACTCCTAAATTTAAGCCTTTCACATATTCGCTTGGAGCTAAACCAGTCATTTTATTCCATAAATACAAATCAGTTCCAAAGCTTGTATTTGCGGTAGGCTTTCCCGAAATATTTAACATCAGTTCAGGAATCTGACTATCATCTCCAATAAATAGTTTTTTAGGTGTAGAGGCAAAAGATGTTGTATCGGAAGGTGAATTTGAATATGCAGTTTTCATCTGCTGATAATTGCCTATAAACCTGTAATAACCACTAATAGTAAGATTTTTTAAAGTAGATTCAACTTGTTTTGGGAATGAACCGTAACTTGTATTATTTAAACTAGTAAGAAATTTAATTTTCTCTTTTAAACCTAAAGAGTCTTGCGAATTGGCTTTCGTGAAAAATAAACATAGCAAAACAACACTAAAAAATTTTAATAGAATATGACTTGCTATTTTTTTCATTTAAACAAATATATAGATATTGTTTTTAAAACACTAACTATTTCTTAATTTTCTTGAAAAGAATTCATTGTCGGGTGCTTGAAATTCACAAAATGAGCTGGTGGATCATTTGGAGTTCGAGGTATAACATAAAAAGTAATATTAGCATAACCAACTTTCTTTCCATCGGAAACTGTTACAAACAATCTGTATGCTCCTTCATTTATAGGCGCTTTAAATATAATTTTATTGTCTTTTTTTGATTTTATAAGGCCTCTTAACTCCTCAGGTTTTAATTCAGCGTCTCCTCCTGACTTTAAATCGGTACTTTCTGGCAGAACAAACCACCTGTATATTAGTTTATCGTTTTCTCGATTAGTTGAAAAAACTTGCGCTTCAAATTTATTTTCTGACTTTAAATAAATATTTTGATTTTTATTCATTCCGATCACAACTAAAGAATCAATGGATGGAGCTGTATTTGTCGGCAATTTTTCTTTCCAACAATATTCAATCGCATCAACGGTTTCAGTGGGTTCTCCTTTTTCAGTAAACATACCATACCAAGTTCCTGTATATTCTTGCTTGTGCCCCCATAAAAAAACATACGAACCAACGCATTTTTCAACGTCTGAATAAATAAATTTATCATAACGTTCTTTATATACGATAAATTTTTCTTTACTTGTTTGCTCTATAGAAGAGCCCCACTCCGTCTTAGGTGATTCCCAATGGCCATTTGGTCCCCACTCTGTAATCATATATGGGCCATTCCATCCAAATTTTCTTATATTTTCTTTTACATTACCAATATCACCGTATGTATTAATTCCGTAAATATCTATATTTGGTGTTTTCTGCTTTATAAAAGCAACTTCAGACGAATCTAAACCGGCAGTAACAGTTGAAGTAGGATGATTTGGATCTAATTCGTGAATCATTTTTGCAATATCATTTATAGCATCCCAAACATTTGTATTAGAGTATGATAAGTCAACTTCATTACCTACGCCCCACAGCAATAAAGCTGGATGATCTTTATATTTTTTTACAGTTTCACGAAAATCATTAAGTTGTTTTTCAATTTTCGCTTTATTATTATAATCAAAACCATGTCTTTCATGCTGAACCCACAATCCTAACATAACTGTCAAACCATGTTTTTGAGCATCATCTAAAATTTGTTGTGCATTTTCAGAACCCCATGTTCTTAATGAATTCCCTCCACATTCCAAAATTCTATCCATATATTTATCACCACCTGCTCCTTTTATATAATAGGGTTTTCCATCTCTATATAAATTCCACGTAGTTCCATCAAGTTTAACTTCAACTTTTATTGGAGTTTGAGCTATCATTGATTGGCATGTCAAAAAAATAATTGAAATAATAAAGCTAGTTTTCATGTTCATTAATTTAGAGTTCAAATGAAAATCCTTTTTGAATAAGTGATTGGTATTTCTTTTTATCAAATCTGTAAAGTCTTGCAGGACGGTGAGCAACTGCATTTTGAGAAAAACCACTATCAATTAGTAAACCCATTGCTAATAATTTTTTTCTAAAATTCCTCTTATCTAACTCAATTTCGAAAACAGATTCGTAAAGATGTTGAATGTCTGTTAAGGTAAATTCTTTTGGCAAAAGTTCAAAACCTATTGGCTGATGGCGCACCTTATCTTTCAATTTATTTTTAGCATATTCTAAAATCTCATTATGATCAAATGGAAGTTTAGGAATGCTGCTAATAGAATGCCATTTTACATCCTTTGCCCAAGAAGAAGCATTAACTTTATAATCACTCACTTTTACTAATGAATAATAGGCTACTGTAATAACCCTTCCCAAGGGATGTCGCTCAACTTTACCAAATGTATGAATTTGGTCCATGTACACATTTGTTAAACCAGTTAGTTCATTTAATACGCGCCTAGCAGAATCATCTAAATCTTCATCTAATCTCACTAAATCTCCAGGTAAAGCCCAAGTTCCTTTGTAAGGATCTGCACCCCTATAAATAAGTAGCACTTTAAGATCTCCTTCATCAAAACCAAATATAACAGAGTCGACAGAAAAAGCCGATCTAAAAAACTGTTTAATTACATTCATATAACAAATATATTAAAAGATTATTAATTTAATTAGATTAGTGTATAAAATACAATAATTAATTGTATTTTTGTATAAATTTAATTATTTTATTTAAATTATGGTCATAATTGCTGACAGTGGATCTACAAAAGCAGATTGGAAATTGATTAGTAACAACAAGGTTGTTAAAACCATTCGTACAATGGGTTTTAATCCTTTTTTTCATACAGAAAAAATTATCGTTGACGAGTTAACAAAGTGCTTTCAAAATGAACTTGATGTAAACGATGTTTCTAAAGTACATTTTTACGGAGCAGGCTGTTCAAGTGAGGATAGAAATCAAATAATACAAACCGCTTTAACCTCATTTTTTCCAAACTCAAAAAACGAAGTTTATCATGATATTTTAGCTTCTGCAAGAGCTACCTGTGGTAATAATCCAGGAATAGCTTGTATTTTAGGGACTGGTTCAAATTCGTGCGCGTATGACGGCATAGATATTACTGATAATCTTCCTTCTTTAGGATTTATGTTAGGTGACGAAGGAAGTGGAAGTAGTTTTGGTAAATTACTTATTAGAAAAATATTTTATAGAGAATTGTCGGAAGATTTATTACAATTATTCAATTCAAAATATAAATTATCTAAAGAGGATATTTTAGATTCATTGTATAACAAACCACATGTGAATGTTTTTTTATCAAAGTTTTCTGAGTTTTATTCAGAAAACCAGAATCATCCTCAAATCAAAAAAATGGTCAAGACAGTTTTTACTGAATTTTTTGAATGTCATATTGTAAAATATAAAAATCACGATACTTACCCTATCCATTTTGTAGGCTCTATAGGATTTATTTTTAGGCCAATATTAGAAGATGTAGCAAAAGATTTTAAAGTGAATTTAGGCGTGACAATAAAAAATCCAATTGACTCATTGGTCAATTTTCATATAAATACGTTTTCGGAAAATTTAATTTAAGATAGTGAATATTTGCGTTATAAAAACCATAAAACACTTAGTGTATATTTTACAATAATTAATAAAAAAAAAATGAAAGATGAAATTAAAAAAATAGCGTTATTAACTTCTGGAGGAGATGCTCCAGGCATGAATACCTGTATAAGAGCAGTTGTTAGAGCAGGAATCTATTACAATTTAGAAGTATATGGTATTAAAAGGGGTTATCAAGGTTTAATTGAAAATGATATTCAATTAATGTCATCTCGTTCTGTCAGTAATATTATTCAAAGAGGAGGAACTATATTAAAATCAGCAAGAAGTAAAGACTTTATGCTACAAAGTGGTATGGATGCTGCATATCAAAATTTAAAAAATAAAGATATTGATGCTCTCATAGTAATAGGCGGCGATGGTACATTTACTGGTGCCAATATTTTTTCAAACAAATTCGACATTCCAATCATAGGAATTCCTGGAACTATTGATAACGATTTAAACGGCACTGATGCAACAATAGGATTTGATACTGCTACAAATACTGCATTAGACGCTATCGATAAAATTAGAGATACCGCCAATTCTCATAATAGATTATTCTTTATAGAAGTTATGGGAAGAGATTCGGGTTATATAGCAATTAAAACAGGAATTAGTGGTGGTGCAGAAGCTATTTTAATTCCTGAAAAGAAAACAACCATCAACGAATTAATTGCAATTTTAGATAGAGGTTCTAAACAAAAAAAATCATCAAGTTTAGTAGTTATAGCTGAGGGAGGAGAAAGTGGCGGTGTAATTGACTTAGCAAAGAAAGTAGAAGAGAGATTCAGCTATTACGATACAAGAGTTACAATTTTGGGGCATCTTCAAAGAGGAGGCACGCCAACTTGCACTGATAGAGTATTAGCTAGTTTACTGGGAGTAAGAGCCGTTGAAGGTTTAAAAGAAGGTAAATCGAATATGATGGTGGGCACCATTAATAAAAAAGTTGTATTTACTCCTTTCGAAAAAGCACTCAAAAAGAAAAAAACAATAGACCGCGAGTTACTTAGAATATCAAAAATTTTATCAAACAATTAAAATCATCTAAACCTATAATAAAATGGATAAATTAAATGAAAATCAGAATACAGGAATAGACTTAAGTAAGTTATTTCCAGAGGAAAGCGAAATTCCAAATGAATATAATTTTACAGAAACAATTGAACAAAAAGAATACTTGATTAACGGAAAAATAGAATCGTGGGATACGTCTTTCCAAGATGTTTATTCACCGGTTTGCATAAAATCAAATGAAGGACTAAATCCAAAACGTTTAGGAAAATATCCTTTGCTTACCGAAAAAGAATCGCTAGAAGCTTTAGATGCGGCTGTAAAATGTTATGACCACGGAAGAGGTGTTTGGCCAACAATGACAGTAAAAGACAGAATTACCTGCATGGAACTATTTGTTTCGAGAATAAAGGTAAAAAGATCTGAAGTTGTAAAAATATTAATGTGGGAGATTGGAAAAAATTTAGAAGATTCGGAAAAAGAATTTGATAGAACTATTGAATACATCAATGATACAATTGAAGAAGTAAAAAAATTAGACAGAGAATCATCTCGCTTTCAAATTCATCAAGGAATAATAGCTCAAATTAGAAGAGGTCCATTAGGTGTTGTGCTTTGTATGGGACCATTTAATTATCCTTTAAATGAAACGTTTTGTACGCTAATACCAGCGCTAATAATGGGAAATACGGTCATTATCAAACCACCAAAAAAGGGTGTTTTATTATACCGCCCATTACTAGCGGCATTTAGAGATTGCTTTCCTAATGGAGTTGTAAATGTAGTTTACGGAGAAGGCGCCATTACATCAGGAACACTTATGAAATCAGGGAAAATTGATGTGCTTGCATTTATCGGATCTAGTGCGGTAGCTAACGAATTAAAAAAATTACATCCCTACCCGCACAGACTTCGTTCCGTATTAGGATTAGAAAGTAAAAACCCTGCCATTATATTGCCTGATGCAGATTTAGAACTAACAGTAAAGGAATGTCTACTAGGTTCATTATCATTTAACGGACAAAGATGCACGGCGCTAAAAATGATTTTTGTTCATTCGAAAATAAAGGATGAATTTATAAAATTATTTTCAGCAGCAGTAGATCAAATTAAATATGGAATGCCTTGGGAAAAAGGAATTTTAAATACTCCACTTCCTGATATTTTGAAAGTGCAATACATGGAAGAATTAGTGAACGATGCCGTATCAAAAGGAGCAAAAGTAATTAATAAAAATGGCGCTCATTTGCAATCCACATTTTTCTTTCCAACGATTGTTTTTCCAGTAAACGATAGTATGCGCATTTATCATGAGGAACAATTTGGACCTGTTATTCCCATTTTAGAATATGATAATATTGAAACACCTATAAATTATATGGTAAATTCTCCATACGGTCAGCAAGCAAGTATTTTTGGAACAAATTCTCAAACAATAGCAAAATTAATAGATCCACTGATTAACCAAGTATGCAGAATCAATATTAACAGTCAATGTCAGAGAAGTCCGGATAACTATCCATTTTGTGGAAGAAAAAATTCGGCAGAAGGAACCTTATCTGTGTTTGACGCATTGAGAGTATTCTCGATTAGAACTTTGGTAGCCGCTAAAAAAAATGAACTCAACGAGAAAATTCTTTCAAGTATTATTCACGATAGACAATCAAATTTTTTAAGAACAGATTATATATTTTAACAAACATTAAAAAAGAATTAAATAAAAAACCATGAAATCATTAATCCAAAATTTTTCAAATCAATTATCAGAAGCCATAATTATAGGAGAGTCTGCTAAGCTTACCCAATCAGTTCACAAAATATCAAATATTTTAATTTGTGGAATGGGTGGATCAGGAATTAGCGGAAATATTTTAAACGAGTTAGTAAATACCGAAGTAAATGTTCCAATAAATATTTGCAAAGGATATTTTATACCAAATTACGTCTGCGAAAATACATTAGTAATCATTTCATCCTACTCAGGAAATACAGAAGAAACTATAAACTGTATTAATATGGTTATTCAAAAAAATGCTAAGGTAGTTTGTATTACATCAGGAGGTATCATTGAAAGAATAGCAATTGAAAATAATTTTGATTACATTCTTATACCAGGAAATATGCCACCTAGATCATGTTTAGGATATTCTCTGATTCAAATGTTTTACATTTTATATTTTCATAAAATTATTGATGATAGCTTTAAAAATGATTTTAAAAATTCTATAAATTTATTAGAACATGAAAACTCAAGTATTAAAGCCGATGCTGAAGAACTCGCTAAATTACTATTTAAAAAAACACCAATTATTTACACAACTACAAATAACGAAGCTTTAGCAATAAGATTTAGACAACAATTAAATGAAAATTCAAAAGTACTTTGTTGGCATAATACTATACCAGAAATGAATCATAATGAACTTGTAGGATGGACTTCTAAAAACGAATCTATAGCAGTATTAATTCTATTAGATGAAACAGATTATAAAAGAAATAAAATTAGGGCTGGTTTAAATTTAGAAGTTATAAAAAAATACGCTTCAAGCGTAAACGTCATTTATTCTAAAGGAGAAACAGCCATAGAAAAAGCAATTTACTTTATTACTTTATGTGATTGGATTTCAATATTTTTAGCAGAAATGCGCGAAATTGACCCTGTTGAAGTTGATGTTATTAATGAACTTAAAAATTCCTTAGCTAACCTAATTGACTAATTAAATATCACATACAAAAAACTAATGTGCCATTGTGGAATTATCTGCAATGGCAATATTTTGTGATTTTAAAATAACTTTAACTTTTAATGCATAAAAAGCAAGGTATGCAAAACAACACACTCCAACCAAGTAACTCCATTGAATTCCAAGGAAATTATTTGCCGCTAAGTATCCTTGCAGCAAACTAATAAAGCCACCTCCCATAATCATCATTATTAAAAAACTAGAACCTTGGTTTGTAAATTTTCCTAATCCAGAAATTGCCAAAGTAAATATGCATGGCCATAAAGTGCTACAAAATAAACCTACACTAATAAAAGCAAAAACACTTACCATTCCGGAAGAAATCATACCAATAAACAACGCTATAATTCCAAAAACTGAATATATTAATAATTGAGTTGCAGGGTTTCCTTTACTCATTATATCACCAACTACTAAAACTAATATTATTACTGAATAAATATAAAAAGGAGTAACATCATTATTTGCAAAAATATTAATTAATAGAAAAACTAAAAAAGCTATGTATGGCATAAAAAACTGTAATATTTTTTTTGTTCCCATTTTCAAGTTAAATGCTCCAACAGAAGCAGTCCACCTTCCAATCATTAAACTAGCCCAAAACAAAGACACAAATGGCGCTATTTTATTAGTTTCAATATTTAAATGTTGCTTCATAAATTCAGGTAAATTACTAGCAGTGGATACTTCAACACCCACGTATAAAAAAATAGCAATCATTCCTAAAACTAATTGTGGGTAATCTAACGCACTTTTTTTAGTTATGTCTTTTTGGGTTCCTTTATCTATTTCATCCGTAACTGTTTCAATTTTATTAGGAATAGAAGAAAATTTAAAAATAACCGCCACAACTAAAAACGCAAAACCTAAAATCATATAAGGTATCTTTATGCTTTCGATATTTGATCCATTTTCATTTTTACTTAATGAACCAAAAATGGCAAAACTAATTAGAATAGGTCCGATAGTAGTTCCTAAATTATTTATTCCTCCTGCTAAACTTAATCTCTGAGAACCTTTTGAAGGGGCTCCCATGACAATAGCCAATGGATTTGCAGCTGTTTGTTGCAATGAAAAACCTAATCCAACAATAAATAATCCTGAAATCATTAATGGAAAAGATGCCATCTCTGCAGCCGGATAAAATAATAAAGTACCAAGTGCAGAAATTAACAACCCTACTACAATTCCATTTTTGTAGCCAACTTTATTTAATATATCTCCACCAGAAAACTTTGAAATTAAAAAATAAATAATTGATCCAACGGTATAAGCAACATAAAATGCAAAAGAAATTAATTGAGATTGCCATTGGTCAAGATGTAAATTTTCCTTAAAAACAGGTATTAAAATATCATTGCTTGCTGCTACAAATCCCCAAAAGAAAAAAACCGAGATTAATACTATTAACGAAGAATTACTTTTTTTTACTGTTGTCATTACTATTATTTAAAGAATTTAAAATTTTAAAAGTAAGTGTTTTTTTTACAATAACAAATCTGTCTTATATTATTTTTTTTAAATAGCTATTTTCACATTAATTTGTTAAAACCTGCTTAGAACTTGAATCAAGAAGAACTTTGGAATAAAACAATGAGAATAAAATTCAGAAATAATGCAGTTTTTATCCAATTTTAAAAAATATTTTCTTACTTATTGTATTTTAAACAATAATTTAATAAATTTGTTTTACAAACTAAATTATTACTAAACTTAAAAAAATCTAACATGGACAAAAAAAATTTACTTACAAAAGGAGTAATTATGAGTATCATAGTGTTCTCACTAATTACTCTTAATTTAAATGCTCAAAACAATCAAGCTAAAGAAAATAACCTAATTGATTTAGTTATTAACGTTGATGTATGTACTACAACTGCGGACACAGTTAGAATTACTGGTCCATTTTGGAATTGGAATCCAAATGGTGGACCTCTTGGAACAAATAATGGTAACGGTTCATGGTCTTTTACATTATCTCCTGCTCCAAGTGCAGATATGGAATATTTAGTTATAGTTGATGGCGTTCAAGAAAACTTAATTGCTGATATGCAAAACGGTGGGACATGCGCCCCAGTTACAGATTATGCTAATTACGCTAATAGAAAATGGGTTGTGGGTTCAGGAGATATAAATATCATTTATGATCGCTGCGTTCCATGTTCTAATTTGGTTATTAATGTTGATGTATGTACTACAACAGCTGACACAGTAAGAATAACAGGACCATTTTGGGGATGGAATCCAAATGGTGGGCCACTAGGAACAAATAACGGTAACGGAACATGGTCTTTTACCTTATCCCCTGCTCCAACTGCTGATATGGAATATTTAGTTATAGTTGATGGAGTTCAAGAAAACTTAATTTCCGATATGCAAAACGGAGGAACCTGTGCACCAGTAACAGATTATTTTAGTTATGCAAACAGAAAGTGGGTTGTAGGTTCAGGGGATGTATTTATTTCTTATGATCGTTGTGTTCCATGTTCTTATCCAAACATAGTTATTACAACTTGTGCGCCAGGTGCTACATCTGTAAAATTAACCGGACCTAATTGGCAGTGGAATCCTAATTTCGGGCCTTCAGCTGTAAACAATGGTAATGGAACTTGGACTTTTTCAATTTCTCCTGCGCCAAATGATACATTAGAATACAAATTAATTAAGGATGGAATTTTTGAAGATTTAATTCCAGCGATGCTTAGTGGCGGAACTTGTGCGCCAGTTACTGATTATGCAAATTACGCAAATCGCAGATGGTTAATTGCAGATGGTGCTATTTCAAACACCTTCGGTAGTTGCGCTACTTGCAGTGTTACGGGTATTAATGAAAATATAAATGGCTCTCTTCAAATTTTCCCTAATCCAACCAATTCTAATGTAAAAATAAGATATTCTAATAAATCATTTAAAACTAAGTTATTAAATATTTTAGGAGAGGTAATAATTGAAAGTAGTTCGGATAATTTTGAGGACGAGTTAAATTTAAGCAACTTTGCAAGCGGTATTTATAACTTAACGATTACTTCAAATAATGAAACAAAATCAATCAAATTAATTAAAGAGTAATTTGATTATTTAATTAAGTTTTTAAAATAAAAAATCCCGACAATTTATTTTGTCGGGATTTTTTATTCATTTTTTCTACAATTAAATATATTTCATGAAAAGTTGACTATTAAGAACTCTTTATTTCCAGTTTACCATCAGCATACTTTGCAAAGCGCGTTTTTTCTCTTTCATGCACTTGATCATACTTTGGCCAAGGCCAGCCACCAAATTGAGTTTTGTGATAATCTTCAAAGGCGCTGTTAATTTCCTGTTTGGTATTCATTACAAAGGGTCCATATTGCATTACTGGCTCACCAATAGGTTTTCCTTGAAGCATTAAAATACTTGTTTCTTCCGCCGCTTTTATTTCAACTTCTAAATCTGCTTTTAATTCAATAGCATTATAATTTTTAATAATAGTGCCAGCAACTATAATTTCAGTTCCTTCATAAAAATAAATTGTTCTATTAGTTCCTAAAGATGCTTTTGGTAAAATAAACGTTGCTCCGGCTTCCATTTTAATATTCCACACAGCCACATCATTTACCGAATCTGCTGCCCAAGAATTAGGCGGTGG
Source organism: Bacteroidia bacterium (assembly GCA_021740825.1). Taxonomy (GTDB): domain Bacteria; phylum Bacteroidota; class Bacteroidia; order B-17B0; family Aurantibacillaceae; genus UBA4416. The sequence goes on from JAIOZA010000011.1 coordinate 43,613, forward strand.
GGTTGGAGCTTCGGCATTTTCTAACTTACCTGCTATAACTTCTACAGTTGTTTTTTTATTGGATGAATCTATATGAACCTGGTTTGGAATTGATTCTCTCCAAAACATTTTAAAATGAGGTTCAACCATTTTATTTCGCTTTGGTAAATTCAACCAAATCTGAAATAATTCCATTGTATTTTCTTTATCAGCATGAACTAATGGAAACATTTCTGAATGCTGTACTCCTTTGCCCGCCGTCATCCATTGTACATCGCCATTGCCATAACGTCCGGCAGCACCCATTGAATCGGCATGATCTACAATACCTTTTCTTACTACCGTAATTGTTTCAAAACCACGGTGTGGGTGACCGGGAAAACCGGGAACTGATTTTCCATGATACATTCTAAAACCATCTTTTATTATAAAATCATCACCCATGTGACGACCATTTAAATATTTTTCATCAGGCCCCATTTGCTCATTTCCATTAGGAAAAGCATCTTCGTGGTGTACACAAAATAAAAACGGATCTGAAGTTTCCCATTGAAAACCTAAAGGCTTGGTATTTAAGATTGGATTCATAGTATGTTCTTCTGATTTAAATGCTTTTTTAAATGATTCTGAAAACGACAAAGTAGGCGCTGCCATCGCTGTGGCAAAGGCAAACAACGAACGACTTAAAAAGTTTCTTCGAGGTATTTCGTTACTCATGGCTTATTAATTGTATTATAAAACAGATTAAATGTTTTTTAGTTTATCAAATTTAAGCAAAGAAATAGTAAATCACAATACAATGCCATACTGAAGTTGTTGCATTATCTATTCGGTATTTAATTTTACTTCAATGAGACCATGAATCGAATTCAGGGTGACTAAACCTCGGGCCTTTAATTTTTTCAATTTTAATAAAAGAATAGTATATCAAATAATGTCATGCTGAACTTGTTTCAGCATCTATCCAGTGTTTAATTTTATTTCATAAATACTCATATATTTTTAATCAGTGTGACTATACCTAAGACGTCATATTTTTAGTTGATTTATTAAAAAAGCTACCTTTTTATGATAGCTTACTTTATTTTAATTAATCCATTGGATACCCTTTGGCAACCCAATCAGGTTTAATGCTTTCAGGTAATTCGAGCACCTTCGTATTTTTAAATCCTTGAGCAATTAAAAAATCGTATGCTGGTTTAATATTTGGGCAACTCGAATAGGAACAACATCCGCAATAAACTACAATTGGTTTTGTTTTACTTTCCATTGTTAAGTAGGATTGAATCTTACTACCAAACGTAACATTAGTTGCAGCGCCAACAGCAATTGCACCTTTAATATTTTCCATAGGACCAACGTTAAAAATGAGTGGTTTATCCTTAGCATTAGTTTTGATTTTTGTACTAAGTTCGATGGTCGTCATCATTTGTTCTTTTTTCCAAGTTGGAGTTTGAAATAATCCAAAGGCAGTAAATATCAATAGAGCTAAAATTTTCATAGTAATAGTTATTTATTTTTCATCAAAACTAATTACAATTTGAAAATAATAATTCTAAAAAATGCTAAAAAATCAGATAACTTAAATTTTTATAATGAATTTCATCATTCCCAAAAAAGTCAGGTGTAAAGATGTTAATGTTTAGTTTCCTTTAAAAATATCTTTAATCTTATCTTTTAAATGAATGACCTTTTCAATATTTTCTTTGAAAGCAGGAACAGTCATCTCAGTCATTTGTGAATCGCTTAATGATTTTAATGATTCTGGATAAAATACAATAAAACTAGTAAACTCATTATTTTTACTTAACGTCTTTGGCATGTTATCAATGTGAAAATCAAACGACACAGTTTGCTTTCTGCTACTTAAAAACATATATAAATCATCTTCTTTAACATGATCTATAATTTCGCTATCATCAAAACTCTTTACAATTAAGTAATTATAAAATTCACGTTTTTTATCTTTGATTAGATTAGTAAATGCTTCGATGGTTTTATGCTGACCATAAATAATTCCATCATTTCCAAGTTGTTTTAAAATAGTATTGATTTTACGAACAACTAAATTAAATCCACTTTCCAATTCAGAGTTTGGAGCTAATAAAACAATAACACGCTTATATGAATTTAAAGGTTGAATAACCTTTGAAATAATAATCGATTGTTTGGTCTTCACTAGTAAATTATCTGCAATACTTCCAAAAATTAAATTGGTACCACTCTGTTGAGCTTTCCAACTAATCAAAACATCGGAGATACTATACGCTTTTGCTGTTCGAGCAATTCCATCAACAATACTTAAATCAACTTTTTTAAGCACCTGTACTTTTTTATCTACAGACGCAATTTGCTCAACAATACCATCAATTACTTTTTTAACGATATTAATTTTTTCATCAGCATCTTCATTTTCTTCTACAATTGATAATGGATAAATTGGTTCTTGCGATTTATCGTCTTTAATAATTAATGCTAAATCTATTAATCTGGCTATATTTTCTGGATTACTAACCGGAATTAAAATTCGTTCTGTTCTATCAATAATTTTTTTAGAAGTTTCTTTTTCAGAGATTGCAATTTCTCGAGCAGCGCCTTCGGTAACAAATGAACTTACCATACAAGTAATTAAAATCAAGATAATTGTTCCGTTGATAACATTTTGATCAAATAAGCCAATATCGTATCCAACTTTAATAATTGCAAGCGTTGCAGCAGCATGAGAAGCGCTTAAACCAAACATTACTCTTTTTTCGTATTTATTATATTTATAAATAATGCCAGTAATCTCTGCTGCCAACCATTTCGTGATAAGCGCAACTCCACTTAAAATACCTGCAAAAATTAAAGCATCAGTCCCTTTTAAAAACACAGAAAAATCAACTAACATACCTGCACTAATTAAAAAGAAAGGAATAAAAATAGTGTTACCAATAAAGATGACACGATTCATTAATACTGAATTATGCGGTATAACTCTGTTTAATGCTAACCCTGCTAAGAATGCTCCAATAATTGGTTCAACGCCTGCTAATTCAGAAAAAAATCCGGAAATAAATACCACAGCTAACACATAAATATACTGAGAACTCCCCTGCCCTTCAATGTTTCTAAAAAACCAACGACTAACTTTTGGAACTAAATATAAAACAGCAAAACCTAAAAGTGCTAACGAAAAAACTAACCTCATCCAAAACATGGCGTTTATTTCGCCACCCACTACATTTGTAATCACACCCAATAAAATTAAAACAGCACTATCAGTAATTATTGTTCCTCCAAAAGAAACTTGCACCGCTCTATTTTTTACAATACCCATATTGCTTACAATTGGATAGCTTAAAAGCGTGTGCGTAGAAAACATACTTGCTAATAATAAAGCAGGCCACATCGAAAACCCGAAAACATTAATACAAACAAAATAACCTATAATAATGGGAATAAAAAATGTGAAGGCTCCAAATACCAGGCTCTTGGATCTGTTTTGTTTATATTCTTGCATATCTATTTCTAAACCTGCCAAAAACATAATATATAGAAGTCCTGTTTTACTAAATAATTCGAAACTTGTTGATTTTTCAATAATATGAAGTGTATTCGGCCCAATGATAACGCCCGCAATAATTAATCCGATAATGCCGGGAATACGGAAACGTTTTAAAACTAAAGGCGCGAATAAAATAATAAGTAACGTTAAAGCCAGTATAAGAACTGGATTTTTTACTGGGAGATAATGACTAAAAAAGTCATGTATATGTTGAAAATTTCCAGTAAAGAATTGCATTTTAAGACTTTATAACAAAAATAGATAATAAAATCGCACTAATTGCATTTTCAAAAAAATACTTTTTTAAAATGTTAGCACGTATTGAATTGCAGCGGTTCGAGGCGATTCAATTTTAAGTGGTCTTAAGGAATATGCTTGATTTAGGATATTGTTACAAACAATAGATAATTTTTGTTTCGCATTTATTGTGTAGCTTAATCGGGCATCCCAAACGCTAATAAAATAATGACTTGACCAGAACTTTACTCCTTTGATTCTTTCTACATTTGGATAAAAACCATCCGTTAATGTTTCAATGTCTTTAAATGCTTTATCTATATTCTGCATTTTACTATAATATTTATTGCTGACCCCAAAAGCAAATCGGTAAATTTTGACCTCAACATCTAATTTAAACATATGTTTAAAACGATATTTTAGTACATTATCAGTAGTATCCATACTGCTTCTTTTATAGCTTAAATCCTGACCAAAACCTCCTAATGACTTATCTCGGGCATAAACGCTGTCAGGCGTTAAGGATATTGGTTCGATATAAGTATAACCGATTAAGGCAGAAACACCGAAACGTTTATTAGTTTCGGCAGTAGTAGCAGCTAATGACATATCAATACCTCGCACTCTTGAATCGCCCGTATTTAAAAATTTAAATCCAACTATAGCAACATCTGGGTCCCAAACACCAAACAAGTACTCAATGGTATTATGGTATTTTTGATAAAAACCGGCTACATCAAGAAAAGCTTTACAATTTCCGATTTTAAATCCTTGTTTTAATCCAATTTCGAAACTATTACTTGTTTCAGGTTTTAAGTCAGGATTCGGGAAAATACCAAACAATCCTGCTTTAGTTGTTATATATCTTTCTGTTATGGTCGGATATCTAAAACCTTGTCCATAGGATGATCTGATAAATGTGCCACGGGTAACTTGTAAATTTGCACCAATTCTAAATATAGGGGCTACAACATTATTAAGATTATTCATTTTAAAATATTCATATCTAACCCCACCAGATAAGTTTAAGATTCTCCAAAATTTTTTATCTAATTGAATGTACCCGGATGCATTGACTATCCTATTTTCAGGTGTTCCACTCGCGGCATATAAGCGTGATTTTGATTGAGAGATGTTCCCTACTAAACCACCTGTGAAAGTTAAATCGATACTTTTAAATTGACGCTGCAATTGATATTCACCAAAATACATCGTGCCTTTATTTGATTGATTATTAGTTATGACATTATCTGAATGAAAAACACGAGTTTGCAAACTGTGCCCTATTCCATTTTTAGTTTTGTATTTAATATAAGGGTCAATATTAAATAATGTTTGATCTTCTAAAAATACAGCTCCAGGGTACCCTTTATATAAACCGGAAGAATCGCCAAGCCAAGCAAAGACCATATTGGTTTTATTAAGCATAAAATTAGCATTAACTCCAAAATTCAATCCTTCGAAACGCTTGGGTCTGTATCTTAAGTTAACATTTACCCTTCCTCTCTTTTTTATCATATCATTATTAGTAAAGGTTGGTATACTATCTTCCAATAATAGAGCTTTTCTTATGGCAGGATCCATATATGGTGCCGGTGGTGGTGGTCCAATATAGCCTTGATCTACATTAAAATTTGCTCCTATAACAAAATCTAAATTATTTTTAATGACACGAGAATGAAACAAATTCAAATTACTAAATGCGGGCAACGAATTATTACCATTACTCTTATACCAATTTTCAGCTGGTGAATTTGGAATACTATATTGACCAGCCGAATAATTAATACTTGTTTTTGGTTTACTGCGAGGATATGCAGTGCGAATATTTATTACACCATTTAATGCTGATGAACCATATAATACAGATGATGCTCCTTTTATGACTTCTATTTGTTCAATATTTTCAACAGGAATATAACTCCATTCAGGTCGGCCAGCATCGCCACTTAATAAAGGTACACCATCTACCACAATGGCTACTCGACTACCGACGCCAAACGTAAATCCACTACCTCCTCTAATTTGCGGATCATTATCTATAATTGTTAAGCCGGGAACTTGCTCTAAAACAGTTTCAATACTTGTTGTATTTTTATTTTGAATTAAACTGGGTTTAATAACTTCCATAGAAACGGTTAACTCTTCAATTTTTTGCTCAAACTTACCAGATGAAACAACGACGGTTTCTAGTGTTTTAGAGCTTTGTTTAAGTGAGATATTTTTTTGAGTAATTTGATTTTCTTTAATGAATACAGAAAATGTATCGCTTTGCAATCCTAAAAAACTGCATATGATTTTATAATAACCAGAGTCTAAAACCAAAACATAATTGCCATCAATGTCAGCAGAAGTACCTTTTGATAAATCATTTAATAATTGAATGGTGGCGCCAACGGCAGGTTCTTTAGAATCTTTATCAAATATATTTCCCTTTAAAACACCTGTTCCTGTTTGAGAATAAATAAAAAATGACGAGGCTACAAAAACTACTATTAATATTCTAGCATAAATAATCATATTATAAATAGAAAACCCTAACTGCATAGTTAGGGTTTAAAAATGATTTAATTTTTGTTTAGTCAATAAATAATTTACCAAATTTACCTTGAGATTTGCCACTTACTTTATACATGTAAATTCCTGATTTTAATGAAGAAATAGAAATCGTATTTACAATACTGTTATCTATAATCTGAGAATAAACAATCTGGCCAGTAGCGTTGTAAATATCTATGATTGATTGTTCAGAATTTTTATTCAGAAAATCAACATAAATGTTTTTTTCAAAATAATACACCTTAACATTTTTGGTAAATTCAGTTTCATTAATTGATGTAGTATTATTGTAAATAAGTTCTAAATCATCTACCCATAATTTACTACCAGAACCTGTTGAACCAGGAGCTGTAGTTAATTGATTATTTGATGATGTAATATTTACCATAATAAATGCTGGAGTATTTGAATTAATGTAATTAAAAGGAACTGTAAAACGTTTCCACGAACTTTGATTAGCTGCTGGGGATACATATAAAGCGTCACCAATCTTATTAGCAGATAAGTCGGGATGATTGCCACTAACTGGGGCAGCGGGATCATAATAATCACCTGAATGTAATACTGCATATACTTTAGCCTGCTCAGCTGCAGCGCCAGTTCCACTTGTGGCTTGTGTATATTTATACCAACCAACGATACTATCTGGCCTTCCGGTAAATGCTAATTTATCAGAACCAGTTGCACTAAGGTAGCCTTGCGACTTATTTGTACTTGGAGCATTTACAACACCTGTGGTTACATTACCATTAACTACAGCTAAAATATAATAAATAGTCTCAACACGAACACATGAGGTTCCTGAATGAGGAGCAGATGTCTCTTGAAAACAAGTTTGAGGACCTGTTGATGCTAAACCAGTGCCAGTTTTATTTGAATTCCATGAAGTTGGTTCAGCTGAACTACCTGAACCTCCCCAGTTTTCAAAACCAGCATTTGTTAGTTGAGTTTGCGCTAATGAAAATAATGTAATAGATAATGATAAAATTGTAGTAAACGTTTTTTGCATATAAAATTTATTTAAGTTTTAGTCTTTTATTTATTTGAATTGTATAATAATACATAAAAAATTATTTGTAGCAAAAATATAAATAAGATTTTAGATTTTTGGTGATTTGCTTACACGTAATTTATTTGTTTTTTGTTAACCAAAATAATTAACAATAATTTTTATGGCATCTGTGCCATTTAAATATTTTATAAGATTGTATAATTTTGATTCAATTTAATTTTCCTTTTTAGAGTGTACATGAATTCCATTTTTATTAATGCTAAGTTTTGATTCTTTAGAATTAATTTTAACGCCATTGCTATCGATTTTTATTTGTGCATCTTTTGCTTTTACATCCACTCCATTTAAAGTAATACTGATATTTTCTTTATTATTATTTTCGGTATCCAATTCATTCTCTTTATTTGAATTATCATCCAAGCCATCGCAATCAAGGCATTTTAAGCCATTTTCAGTCATCATCCATTTGCGATTTACCATCTCACCATCATACGTATTCGTCATATTTTCAATATCATAAATCAAACTTTCTAACGACTTATCTAAATAAACTACTTTACCTACTGGCAATTTTAAAATCACCTTAATGTCCTGAAATCTAAATTTATCTGCATTATTAACTTTGAACAAATTATCAAATTCAATTAAACTATCTGTTTGAGCAACTTTGTAAGAAATGTTTTTAGCGCGATTTGTTGCAGTGCGTTTATCAGAACCCTTTGCTTCTTTTACAACTACTATAATAATTTTATCTGTTTGCGATTTGATAATATTCAATTGAGCATGCCCTAATAAGTATTTTATTCCATTATTAGTTCCAATCATATAATCATTGCTTTTTTTATAAGCTTCAAATCCTCTTTCGCCTTCCTGCTCGTCATCGCTTGCATTTATTTCTTCAAAATCAATAGGCATTTCATTCATTTTAAGGTAAAGCGTATCATGAGGAACTACTATTGTATTTTCTCGAACTTTAGCCGTTTTATTAAAATCATTGCCCGTATTAATGGCAACATATAATAACACTACAAATCCAACTAACCAAATAACACCCGCTACCCTATTTACCCAGCGGTTAGTGTATTTTATTTTAAATAAAAATTTCACACATGCGTAAATCATCATTATAAGTGGTGTTCCAATAAAAAAAATAATTCCAATTAAACCGATGTGAAAATCCTTACCGTCCAACAACAATAAATCAATCCACTCCTTGGCAGTAGTATTATTTGTTAAAAAAGATAGTCCGAAAACTGAGGTAAATAATCCTAAAAAAAGGATAACACCAACAACCACCAATAAAGCAGCTGCAATCTTAAGAAAAACTCTAACTAAATAAAAAAAGACATCTATTATAAATTGAATTAGTTTTTCAGCAACATTGCGAGGCACATCTCGATTATTGTTAGCCGTATTTTTAAATTCATGGCCGTATTTTTCCATGCGTTTTTTTAGCTGCTCCGCCTCTTCTTTTACTGCTTTTGATATATTATTAATATCCGCTTTTTCGCCTTTCATTGCTAATTTTTCGGCAGTCGTTTTAGCTTCCGGCATTGCTATCCAAAGTATGATATATAACAAAATGCCAGTTCCTGCAAAAAATAACATTAATAATAGGGCTATTCGTAACCAAACTGAATCGAGTCCAAAGTAATGACCAATGCCTGAACACACTCCACCTAAAACTTTATTATCTCCGTCACGGTATAAGCGTTTTTTTATTACCTCTGTATTTTCATCGGATTCATTTTGATTTATTTGCGATCCGGAAATATTATCTGATGAATCACCTACAAATTCCTCTGGCTTACCCATCTTCTGCATTACAAAATCAACATCACTCATTAAAACAACTTGTTTTGTTGAGCTAATTTTACTTTGTAACATTTCAGCAATACGAGCTTCAATGTCATTCATAATTTCAATGCCGCTTTCAGTGTTGCTGAAATATCCTTTAATTGTTGATAGGTATTTACTTAATTTATCAAACGCATCTTCCTCTATATGAAAAATAATACTGCATATATTTATGGTTACTGTCTTATTCATTTTATTATTTCTTTAAATTTTAACTACAATTATTTTATTTAGTGTTTTGTATGGTGGTGTTTACTGCATTTACGAGTTCTATCCATGACAGTTGTAATTCGTTTAGATAATTTTGACCTATTTCTGGTAAAAAATAATATTTACGTGGCGGCCCAGATGAACTTTCTTCCCAACGATAAGAAAGTAATCCTGTATTTTTTAATCTAGTTAAAAGAGGATACAACGTTCCTTCCACTACAACTAATTTGGTTTCTTTTAATTTGTCAATAATTTCTGTTGGATAGGCTTCGCCTTGCGATAGAATGGAAAGTATGCAGAGCTCAAGGACACCTTTACGCATTTGAGCTTTTGCATTATCTGAATTTATCATAAACTAATTGGTTTATTTATAATTATTATTAAAGCACTACTTTAAGTTATTATCTATAATTTAATAACTACGAATTGTGCTTTACAAAGATATATTTTTTTTTATAGTACCTTGCTATACATAGTAACTAAAAATTATATAACTATCTCATAATCAATAGATATTTTTTTAGGTAAAGCTTTAAAAACCACTTATATTTGCAGCCTAATTATAAATATGCACGATTTCTCGACTGATTTATCCAGCTTACTTTCTGTAAATGGCCTTATTACTTTATTTACTTTAACTCTATTAGAAATAATACTAGGAATTGATAATATTATTTTTATTTCGATAGCAGTAGATAAATTACCGCGCATTCAGCAATCAAAAGCCAGAACAATAGGGCTACTTTTAGCTTTGGTAGTAAGAACAATTCTACTGTTTTTTATTGGCTTTATAGCGGGTCTAAAAGATCCATTTTTTCATTTGGGAGAATATGGAATTTCAGGAAAAGCACTTATTTTGCTAGGAGGTGGTTTGTTTTTATTGATAAAAACATGGCAAGAAATTCAGGAACATATTCATGGTGATGAAGATGAAATTGGTCCGGGAAAAAAAGGAAAATCCACCTTTAATGCCATAATCATGCAAATCATCATCATTGATTTTGTATTTTCCTTTGATAGTATATTAGCTGCTGTTGGATTATCGGGTGTTGTTTTAATTATGGTCTCTGCCGTAGTAATATCTATGTTTTTAATGATTTTGTTTTCAGGTTTAGTTTCTGATTTTATTAATAAAAACCCTGGTATTAAAATGATTGCCTTATCTTTTTTATTGGTAATTGGCGGTATATTAGTTGCAGAAGCACTAATTGATAGCTACAATACTACCTTGGCGCATGAACACCACATTGAACTGAATAAAAACTATGCTTATATTGCATTAGCATTTGCTATGTTAATTGAATTATTTAACATTAAAGAGCGTAAGATAAAACGATTAAAAGATTTTACTCAGGAAGATAAAGAGGAATAAAATTACATTTCGTTTGCCATTTCCTGCATCACATTATACGATTTTAATTCAATAAGTCCGGGAATTTGCATTTTATAATATTGCAATAAGCAATCTAGTAAAGCTAAACGCTCGCTTCTATTTATTTTTTTTTGATTTAGTATTGAATGTGAAAATAAATCGGCAAACAAAGTCGATTGCCAATGGTCAAAACCTAGTGGAAAACTTTTAATGCTTGAAGAAAATTTACCTTCTAACGTATCAAAATAGGCCATACTATTGTCTCTGTTATTAATAGGATAAAAACCCAAATGTTTAGTTAATTCAAATAAAAAATAAATATGAGTATCTACAAAATTTGAGTCAGACTTATCTAACCATTGATAGGTGTTGCAAATTAAATCAAATAAATCGTCGTTAGGAATTTGCTCTTTGATACATTTATATAGCACCTCATTTAAAAATTGTGCTATACACAACTTACTAAAATTTAATTGTAAATCAGTATACACAAACAAGCACTTAACTTCATTGATTTGCTGAATATCTTTATTTTCTTTTAATGAAACAATGAATTCAATTTGTGTTAAGGGTTGAATGACTCCTGATTTTATTTTAGCCTTTGCTCCTGTTCCGATATTGATATTGGCAGAAATTAATCCAAAATCTTTCGTGTAAATTTTTGAAATTATTTTTTTATCGGCATACTTTATATTATGCAAAACAATGCCTTGCGTTGTATAAAGCATTAATTAATAATCAATAGTTTTGTAGTGGCAGATAGTTCTCCTGTAGCAGTAGCACAGTAAATTAAATATACACCACTACTCGCTTTGGTTCCACTAAACGTTTTAAGATTCCACTCAATTTGACCACCTTGCGATTTTGTTGACCAAACTAAATTACCACTAACATCGGTAATTTTAACTTCCGATTCATCGACTAATCCTTTAACATAAACATTTCCACTATATCCTGGTCGTACTGGATTTGGGTAAGTATGTATTTTAGAATAGTCTTCAAAACCTTTTATGATAGAAGTTCTAAATGACTGAATTCCTTTGTCGGTAGCAATAAAAACATCACCAGAAATTTCATCAACAACTACATCTTTAATGGTATTTGAATAGAGTGGGCTGTTTTCTTGTGTGAAATGATAAATTTCTTTCTGCCCATCTGATGACAAGCAATAAACACCAGAACTTTGAGTTCCAATCCATTTTTGATTAACCCCATCTACAGCTATTGCCGAAATGATATCGTTTTCTAAAAGTATTTGTACATAACCATCTTGCTCAATTAATATTTGCTGACAATCCCAATTTGACGTACTAAAAACATTTTCAGGGTTATAAAAAACAGCAACACCTTTGGCCGTTCCTAGCCAAATATGACCTTCCTTATCCTCACAAATAGAATGAACATCTTGCGAAGGCAATTTGCCGTTACCAACCACACTGCTTAAAAATTTTGTATTGGAAGAATTTGGTTGAGATAAACCGTTAACATCTTTATAAACCATTAATCCAATATTACGTGGTAAAACTATCCAAGCCTGATCATATTTATCAAAAATAATTTTAGAAATGGTAGGCTGCACAACAAATTGCTCAAAATTTAAAAGAGTCCATGTGTTATTTGGCTTTCTTACAGTAACACATTTTTTTCCAAGCGTAATTGATGCCCATAAATTGGAGTTTTTATCAAAACTTACTCCTGTTACACGAACGTCATTACCACTGTTATAACCAATTAACGGACTATTGCCATATTTATAAACTGCTTTTAATTGGTTTGATTGCACATCAATAATACCGCTGCTCATACCAGCAAAGGCAATGTGGTTCTTATCATTAGGGTCAATTGCAACCGCATTAATATCTAATAATGAATCGGGAATAATACTTCTTAACGATCGCCATTCTCCATTTTCAAATACATTTGGTTTGTACCTCAAATACTGCGAATTATAAACCTCTCCTAAATTTACCGGAGCAACTGCCAATAAGCCATCTTTGATATCTAGATCATTTACATAATTATTCTCGGGACCATTAATTCTTATCATTTCATTTGGGGTCCAGGAAGCACCACCCGATTTAATTAAACCATGCAAATAATCTGCGACCCAAAAAATACCATTATTTTCATAAAAAAAATCATTAGTACGGGCAACATCAAAGCCATAATTTGTAAGGTAATTTAACCTAGTTCCAACAGCATCAAATTCAGCAAGCCCCCATTGATCTAATATCACTAACTTATTATACTTTGAATAGTCATATAGCTTTTTGTTTGAAACACCTTTATGATTGATATTAAGCGTATATGTTGCCCAGCCAGCTTGCGTATATTCATATAATGTATCTTTAAAAGTAGTATTAGATTTTAATAATTCAGAATAATTGGTAATGATTTTCCCGTTATAATTAACAATTGCATTATAAGGACCAACAGGCAAGCCTGCGTTTAACGACTTCCAATTTTGATAGAAACTTAAGTTGCTGTTTTTGTTACCATAAAATACACCATTTGGCGTAGCAGCAAATATAGCTGTATCGTTGCTTGTAACCTGATAAACTTCTAAATTTGCAGTAGCATTTCCTAAGTAATAGGTATCTTTTATTTCTAATTTATCAGTATCAAATACAATGATACCAAAGCCGCAAGATATGTAAGCGTTTTTACCTTTAAAGTAAACTTCGTTAATGGTTTTTTTTCCGGTTATTAGTTTCCTTTTTATATCCGCAATATTTACTATTTTTTCACTATTATCAATAACATCAATATTTGTGTTATCATAAATTACTAAAATAGAATTGTTGTAATCATTTTTTCGCAGCATCTGAACACCAACATCCGACAGGCCATCAATTTTCGTTAATTTCTCGATACTATTATCGCCTGTATTGTAAGTTGCTACACCTGAGCCATTTGAAAAATATACTTTATCACTAACTTTAACCACGCTATTGGCATAATCGTACGATAAATGATCGAGCCACTGCCCCACTTTAACTTGCGAAAAACCGCATAAGCTAATGCAGGTAAATAAAATTAAAAGACTTTTTTTTGATTGCATGTGTAGATAACGAAATTCAAAATAATTTATTGTAACTAACGAGCATAAATTTAATACTTATATTTGTTAAATAAAATGGCTTTGTAGTACAATGGATAGTATTTGGGTTTCCGAAGCCTACGATCTAGGTTCGATTCCTAGCAAAGCCACAAAATTATACACAAACCCTTTACTAGGAATAGTTTAGGGTTTTTCATTTTGATAATAGCTACAATTTTTAAAAATCTTTTTACTCTATTATCACTTTCTCAGTATAATTCTGCTTACCGGCAAATATTTTTATGAAATATATGCCTTTTGATAAACTAGATAAATCAATTTGATTATTTGATTTTAAGTCAGGATTGGAAACTAGAATTCCAATGTTATTGTAAACTTCAATAAACGTTATAGCCTTATCAGTTTTAAGATTAAATATCTCTTTACTTGGGTTTGGGTAAACTGTAATGAATTTTGAATTGGATTTCAATTCATTTATACCTACAAATGTGCGATAATAATAATAAATACTATCTGCACTTGCAAGTACACCAGAATTATATGAATAGAATACTTGTTTCATCTGAAATCCATTAACATCAAATGTATACTTAGAAAGTTGATTAATACCCCCCCAAGCTGTTCCATTCCAATTTTGACGTGTAAAAGTAGTTAGATTATTATTGGCGTCATATGTTCTGGCATCTAGATAATTATTAACCATAGTTGTATTATTCCAAATTTGAAATAAACAAGAAGTTTGATTGTTATTGGCATCATATGTATAAGTATATTTATTGGAATCTGTAAAAGTTGTGCCATTCCAAATTTGATACAAATAAGAAGTTTGATTACTATTGGCATCATAAATATATGTCTTTTGATTGTCATTTACCCAAGTCAAAGTAGTACTATTCCATACTTGAATTAAAGAAGAAATTTGATTATTATTTGCATTGTATGTATTCGTATTTTTAGTACTATTAACATAAGTTGTACCATTCCATGTTTGCTTTAAATCAGAAGTTTGATTATTACTAGCATCATAGGTATAGATGTTTTTACTGCTAATAACCCAATTTGGATCATTCCAAGTTTCCCTCAAATAAGAAGTTTGATTATTATTGATATCAAATGTAGAAGTATATTTAGAATTATTAACCCAACTCAAAGTAGTACTATTCCATGATTGAATTAACATAGAAATCAGATTACTATTGGTATCGTAAGTATAGGTGTAGGAGTTGCCACTATTAACCCAAGTCAAAGTACTACTATTCCAAGATTGAACCGAAGAAGAAATTTGATTGCTATTGGCGTCATAGGTATTCAAAAATTTAACGCCACCAATCCAAGTTGTTCCATTCCAAGTTTCACGTGTATAAGAAGTTTGATTATTATTGGCATCATATAGATAATTGAAGTACCTATATTTATTCGTACTGAATTGATTAGTACTTAAGTTTAATTCCCACCTCCTTATGCTATCCATTTGTTGCAACAAACTACTTATTTTGCTTGTTTCAGGGTTTTTATTTTTTAAATTTATCCCGTTTTCAATCTTCTGCTTGTTAGCAAATTCAATATCATAATTATTTGATTCATTTAATAACAGTAAGTTAGAGGAGTTTTGATTTATTTGTGAAATCAAATTAATGGATATTATGCTCAAGAGTAGAAGTATGTTTTTTGTCATTTTATGTTTTTTATATATTAATCAAAGGTATCTATTTTTTAACATAATCACCTAAATCCCGTTAGCATTATATCAATATCTTTTAGCTGGTGGTCAGATATTAAAATAGTTCGTATATTTGGATCGTTGAAAGCAAAGTTTAAAATATTTTTATCTGTTACTTTATTGGCGGTTGTTTTATTTGCAGCTGTTCCAAAAGTATATATTCACGCTTTATTAGGGCATACTCACAGTATAATCAATTCTATTTCTGATGGTACTTTTATAAACGAGCAAGAAGGTACACAGGATTGTAATTTTGAAAAGTACGACTCGCCGGTTTATTACACTGTTTTTAAATTTATTTTAAATTTTGTACCATTAAAACCCGCTAAACAAACCTCTTTCAATTATCATCAAGATATCATTGAAAAAACACAATTTAATACTTCTTTATTAAGAGGTCCGCCGGTAGCTTAATTTATTTGTTCAAATAAATGAGTTACTAACCTTATAAAAATAAAATTGAAGTTTATTCCCCTGGCGATTATTCGCTTTTATCAATATGCAATTTCTCCCTTACTAAAACCGTCGTGCCGTTTTACGCCCTCTTGTTCGCAATATGGATTAGATGCCGTTACAAAACATGGCGCTTTTAAAGGAAGTTGGATGGCATTAAAACGAATTTTTCGTTGTCATCCATGGGGAGGAAGTGGTTACGATCCGGTAAAATAAACTTCTTTAAATCACAAAAAAATAAAATTCCTATCTTAATAATGAGACAGCTTTTCTGCGCATATACTTATTTCATATTTTTCTTGTTATTCATAATAGGTCTTCCTGCTTATTCACAAAACTCATGCACTTTATCATTTAGTGGTAGAATTATTGATTTAGATGATGGAAAAGAATTAGAAGGCACGTTTATCATTCATAAAGCAGACGAGCAAACGCAAATTACAAACGAGCATGGCAGTTTTAAGTTCACCAATTTATGTAGTGGAAATCACCAATTTATTTTGCGACATGTTGGTTGCCATGACACTGTTATTAGTGTTGATTTAAAAAAAGATACAAAACTTACTATAAAATTACCACACAGTGCTGTCGAATTAAGTGAGATTGCTATTATGGATAAGCAGCCAGATATGATAAAAACACAAACCGTTAATGATATTACTGCAAAAGAATTAGACGGAACACGCGGGCAATCTTTAGGTGAATCACTGAAATTAATAAGTGGTGTAACAACATTAAACACTGGAAGTACCATTAGTAAACCCATGATTCATGGTATGCAAGGTTATAGAGTATTGATATTAAACAATGGTATTAGACAAGAAGGGCAACAATGGGGTAATGAACATGCTCCAGAAATTGATCCCTTTATTGCTCAAAAATTATCTGTAATAAAAGGTGCAAATGCTGTACGTTATGGCAGCGATGCAATGGCTGGCGTTATTTTAGTAGAACCAAATGATTTGCTAGATACGGCTGCTGTTACTGGAGAAATAAATTTAGTGGGAATGAGTAACGGACAAGCAGGTGTTGCTTCAGGAATTTTGCAAGGCTACTTTGATAAAATAAAGGGCTTTAATTGGAGAGTACAAGGAACTTATAAAAAAGGAGGTATTATAAAAACACCAACCTACTATTTAAAAAACACAGGTGTTGAAGAACTCAACTTTTCGTATACACTAGGTTATCATCGCAAAAATTGGGGTATAGAAGGATACTACTCTCAATTTAATACTAAAATAGGAATTTTTAGTGGTGCACATATTGGCAATTTAACCGATTTAAAAAATGCTTTTAATGCAAACAAACCACAAGATAGCTTGGCAACATTTAGTTATGATATTGATAGGCCGTATCAAGACATTTCTCACGAATTAGCAAAAGGAAAATTTCACTTACACCTAGCCCCTCGATGGATAGCAAACATACAATATGCGTATCAATATAATATCCGCAAAGAATACGACAAACATAAACCATTAAATAATGCTTTAGCGGCGCTTAATAAACCTGAATTAGATTACCGCATTACATCACAAACAGTAGATTTAGTGATTGAGCATTTGAATATAAAATCGTTTAGAGGGCAATTTGGAGGCAGTTACATGAACCAAAAAAATGTATACTTAGGTCGTTTTTTTGTTCCTAATTTTATTAATAACACTTGGGGAGTATTTGCAAGTGAACGCTATGTAAAACAACATATTGAATTTGAAGCAGGTGTAAGATACGATCAAAAACATCTACAATCCTTTTATTACATAGGTAATGATTTACAAAAACCAGATTTAAATTTCAATAACGTTTCGTGGAATGTTGGAACTATTTTAAAACCGAAAACAAATTTAAACTTTTTTATTAATGCTGGTTCAGCCTGGCGCGCACCAGCGCCGAACGAATTATATAGTAACGGTGTTCATCATGGTGTAGGCTCTATTGAACGAGGTGATGCCAATTTAAAAACTGAACAAGTTTATAATATAACAGCAACAGGATTATATCATTTAAAAAATACAATAATTGAAATTACTGGGTATCATAATCAGTTTTCTAACTTCATTTACATGAATCCTGCTGATCAGCCAGAGTTAACTATAAGAGGTGCTTATCCTGTTTTTAATTATAAACAAGCCAATGCACGTATTAGTGGTATGGATGCAAAAATTCAAACTACACTTTTCAATCATTTATCAATTACCTCCAAAGCCATGATTTTAAGAGCTTGGAATTATTCAATTAATGATTACTTAGTTTACATGCCTTCTGATAGATACTCGTTAGATGTGAAAGCATTTACGACAATATCAAAACATATAAAAGAAATTTATTTACAAGCTGGTTATCAGTTCATCACCAAACAATGGCGTGTGCCACAAAACACAGACTTTGCTCCGCCACCAAAGGAATATGGACTATTATCAGCAGAAATTGGTGGGGATTTTGATTTTGGTAAACAAAAATTACAAGTAAGCTTAACAGCCAATAATTTATTAAATGTAGAGTATAGAGATTACTTAGATAGGTTTAGATATTTTGCAAATAGCCAAGGACAAAATTTTACGTTAAGAATAAAAGTGCCATTAACAATTTACGACAAAAAATAAATAATAAATAACAACCAAAAACCAAAAAACCAATGAAAACAATCATCACAACAATTGCAATGCTTGCTATGTTAGCAACAGCATTTACATCATGTAAAAAAGACAAAAAAACTGAACCTGAAGCACCTGCTCCGCCAGTAAATCAAGGTGAGTTAATTACAACCATGAAGGTAACACTAACAGATACAATTACAAATGTAAGTGCAACTTATGTGTTTAGTGATTTAGATGGAGCTGGTGGAAATCCTGCAACATTTGGAAATAGTGGGGCTGACTCTGTAATTAACATTACAGCTAATCACGTGTATGAGGCCACCATCTTATTATTAGACCAAACAAAAACGCCAACAGATACCATTTCAAATGAAGTAGAAGAAGAAGGTGCTGATCACATGTTCTTTTTTAACAGTATTTCGCCAACAGGTACAACTTCTTATACTGTTAATTTAAGTGGAGGCACAACAATTAAGTACTTAGATTCAGATGCAAACAATCGTGGTATAGGCTTAGAAACTTTATGGACAGCAAATCCAAATTCTTCGGCTATAGAACCATTAAAAATTGAATTAAAGCACCAACCAGGAATAAAAAATGGCACTTACGCCCCAGGAGAGACAGATATACAGGTTGGATTTAAATTAAAGGTGAATTAATGTTAGTTATTGGTTGTTATAAAAGGTTGTATCGCAAGCATAAACCTACAACACAACCCTTATTAATTAGAAAATATAACCTGATTGGGGAATCAGAGCGAATTAAAAATTCGCACAGTGGTTTTAATTTCAATTAATATGACAAAATTAACAAATAAAGAGGTAGTATTCCACTACCTCTTTATTATTTAGAAACCTCACTCAACAAATACGCATAATCCTTAGCGCAATTTTCTCTAGAATATTTATCGATTGAAGTTGAATTTATAAAAAGCTGATTGGTTTTATATTTTTGATATAACTCTACAACAGCTTTTTTTGTTCCTTCGTAATCATCAAAATGAACCATAGTTCCTGCATGTGTATTTTTTAATATCGCAGCTGCATCTGCATCTGGTAAACCAATTCCAAAAATAGGTCGTTTAGCGGCTAAATATTCAAACAATTTACCGGATAAAACTCCAGCGTTATTTGGCGTATTATTTAGTGCTAATAATAAAACGGGCGATTGCGCCATCAATTTTACAACATCGCTGTGGGGTAAATAATCTGTTTTTTGAGAATTATCTAAAATTCCATTTTGCTTTAAACTTTCAAAGGCAATCGCATCTGTTTTTCCAGTAAACTTTATTACCAAATCTCTTTTTAAATCTGGATTTTCTTTACATAACTCACCTAATACTTTCCAAAGCGTATAAGGGTTTCTGTCTTTATTTAAAGCACCGATATGATGAAATAAAAAACCTTCTAGCATAGGAGAATCAACCCCGATAGCTATCGGGGTAAAATCATCAGTATCAAAACCGTTAGTAATCACATCTACTTTTCGGTTACCTAATTTCTCCAAATCTTTGCCGCAAGATGGACTAATGGTTACTACTTTATCGGCATGAGTTAAAACCTGATGCTCTAATTTTTTATGTTTATTATCTGCAAACGATGATAATTTTAATTGGCTGTAAAAATCTATTTGAGTCCACGGATCTCTAAAATCAGCTATCCAAGGTAAATTAAATTTTTGCTTTAGTCCCATGGCAATAAGGTGCATACTATGTGGTGGACCTGTACTAATAATAGCATCAATCTTATTTTTTATAATATAATCAGACAAATAAGAAATAGAAGGTTTAATCCAAAACTTACGAGCATCAGGAATAAAAAAATTACCACGCACCCAAATCATAGCAGATTGCATTAATGTATTTTCTTTTCCTTCAGATAAAAAACCTTGATTTACTGTTTCTGTTTTTTTCTTCCGCATAATCTTACGATAGATATCGTATGGCTCCGTAATTTGAGTTTTTAAAACTGTTAAATCATTTGGAATATCTTTTAAAAGTGTTTCATCATTAATAGGAAAATCAGGATTAGAAGGCGTATAAATAATAGGTTCCCAACCAAACTGTCTGAAATATTTACTAAACTTAAGCCAACGCTGAACACCTGCTCCACCAGTTGGTGGCCAATAATAAGTAATGATGAGAACTTTTTTCACAATTTAATTTTTACTCTTAATTAATGTAGATTTTATCATATCAAATATTTCAGGAGATAATCTAAATTGATAAATAAAACCAATATAAACCAATGAAACAATTGAACCTTTGATTAATAAATTGGCAATTGCATTTAAACTTAAATCCGGAAATATATATCCTATAAATGTGCAGGTAAAAATAAGCAGCAAAATTATAAATGATTTGATTGAATAAGGTTGAAACTTAAATTTGTAATAAATAAAACTAAATTTAGAAAAATTATAAATTAAAGATCCTGAAGCTGAAGCTATAGCTGCTCCATAAATGCCGTAGATAGGAATTAAAATGATATTTAACAGTAATGTTATAAATAAGGTTCCAACCAATAAAACGGTTCCTAATACATAATGTTTTGAATAAAAGATGATGGCAGAATTTATGCCTGTTGATATATTAATTAGTGCTGCAATACTTACTATATAAACTACATTTAAACATTGTAAATATAAATTTGGTAAATGACCAATTTGATAAACGTATTGCGTACACGTATTAATTCCTATAAATAATAAACCACCTATAATTAATAAATACTTGACAGAGTCTTTATATATTTTTTCAATTTCAGTAAAATTTTCTTTTGCAAAATTGTCGGCTATTTTTGTATGACTAATACGCTCTAATGCTCCTAGTGGAACTTCAATAAAAGAAGCTATAAATATAGCAGTGGTATAAACTGCTACCAACTCTAAAGAATTGGTTCCTAAAAACAACACATCTATTTTTCGCAAAGCAATAGAAGCAAATGAAGCAAGACATAACAATAAACCAAATTTCATCATTTTTTTTAAGGAATGTTCTCTTAAAATATTTACGTTTGGTTTAAAAGAAATTGAATCGACAAACAAAATATATCCAACAATAACAATCAATTCAATAGCATATAACCCAATAAATAAATACACATAATAATCTAAAGAAATCCATTTATTGAAGTACATCACAGTAATAACGATAGTTCCAAGCCTTAAACAAATGTCATTTAAAAAAGACGGAATGGTAGATTTAAATAACGCCTGACAATAAGCAGTAGTAATAGTTATAGCAGAAACAATAAAAGTAAAAGGAATAATAAAACTAAAATACTGAACAAATAAACTTGCTTTATCTATATAATGACTAGTAATTGTGGGTTTAAAAATCAATAAGCTAATAGCTGATAAAATAAATCCCACAAAAAACACCAGTAGTATAATTCCGGCAAAACCATTATGTTTTTGATCTTTATCTTTAAAAAAAGGGAAAAACTTAACGATGATGTTTGGTAAGCCTAATGGAACTGCTAATCCGATGATATACGCAAAATCATACAATAAACGCGTTAAGCCTAGCTCTTCGGGAGTTAATAATTTAGGTTGAATGAAAATAATATTGATAGCACCTATCAATATACCTATATAGGTAATAATGGTATTTTTTATGCCTTGTCGTTTTATAACTCCCACTCTATATTAATTTATTGACCGCTAATAGCAATTTTTCTTTTCTATTTTCAAAAGTATAATTCAGAACTATTCTTTGTCTCGCTTTTTTCCCAAGTTTATCTAATTCAAAATTATTTAAAGCGGTATTCATTAATTCATAAAGTTCGTTAATGTTTTTATGTTTTAAAATATATCCGCAATCCGAAACAATATCTGACATTCCACCAACATTTGAAACGATAGGCACACATTCACATAACATCCCTTCTGATAGGGCATTAGGGAAACCTTCTGACAAAGAGAGTTGCATATAAAATTGCATTTTGCTTAAAAATAGTCTTAGTTCATTGTTAGGAATTTTATCTAATAACTTTATATTTGAAGGTGTTGGTTTATCAATACCTAATCCTCCAATAATATAAAATGTACACTGAGGAAATTTAGGGGCGATTTCAAATATCAAATCAATACCTTTTAAATTAAATCCAAATCGCGAATCTAATCCAGCGCCTATGGTTACAAAACTGTTTTTTTCTTTCTCTGTATCGCAAAACCATTTTTGAGAATCATAACCATTATAAATCACTTGATAAGGTGTTTTAATATTTGGGATAAAAAAATGATAGCCTTGTTTCTTAAAATCATTTGATTGATAAGTATAATTATATTCTACCAAGGTTTGATGTACTGGTAAAATTAGGTGAGATGATTTAAATGAAAATGCTGTCGTTTTTGCTAAAAGTTTATTATTAAAATTACCATAACCAATGGAAGGGAAAGAAACGCAATCGGTTCCTCCTGCTACTATAATAGATTTTTTGAAGAAAATTTTTGAAAATAAAATTGGTAAAAAAGAATGATGTCCGGCAAATTGACAAATAACTAATTGTGCATTAATAATATTTGAAATAATAAAAACGATTTGATTAAAAAACAAAGAAAGGTATTTCTTCTTGTTGCTTGTATCAAAGAAAAAATCAACTACATCATATTTTTCTTGCAAAATTTCAATGTCCTTAATTACAAAAGACGATTTACCTGCATGAAAATATAATAGCTTAGCTTTCACTATTTTTTAAGCTAATTTACTTTTAGTATTTTCTATTGCGCGAATTATTTTACTCTTTACATTAACATTTTTAACTGTTAAATCTTTTTTCATCACAATCGCTAAATAATCATTCACATCAAAATGCAATGAATAGGGATTCATTGAGTATAATTTAAAGCCATACGGATAAGAATTATTTAATAAATCTTGCATTGATAAAGATTGATCAATAATTTGAAGTTTAGCTGGATCGTTTGCACGAACCCAATTTAAATAATTAGGTTCAGGAATATTAATAATTACTGTTGCATTTGGAGTTGTTAATTCAGCAATAGTCTTAAAAATATTTGCATGCTGTTCAACCGGAATATGCTCCAATACATCAGGAAAAACAACAAAATCAAATTTAGTTTTGTGAGTAAAATCACTCATGTCATTAACTAAAAACTCTGATTTTTTATGAAACGCATTGCGCTTTTTAGCCATTTCAATACTTTCAGAACTTATATCTAAGCCAACAAAACTACCTTCGGAAATGTATTTTAAAATTAAATTACTTACGGTTCCAATTCCGCAACCAATTTCTAACACATTAGAATTAGATTTTAATCCAGCATTCTTTAAGTTTTTTAAAATAGTACGGTGTCTAATATTAATGCCTAACTGTTTTTGATGCTCTTTAAAGGTATCGTAATACTCTTTTACTTCTTCTTTACTTGCCATACATCAAATATACAAATCAGTTGAGAAATAAAAAATGAATTAGAGATATATGGCACAATAATATATCAATACTTAAGATTAAAAAAAGAAATACTGTATCACAACATTTATGACTGCAAACAATAACTTATTTTTTTAATTCAGAACTACTAAAATTATAACTTAAAATATTCCATTGCCTGCATAGCAATTTCATTACCATACGCTAAAGATGCGGTAGCGGCAGGTGAAGGTGAATTTATCACATGCATAGAATTACCCTGGTATTCAATTTTAAAGTCATCCAACATATTTCCTTCGCCACTTAGCGCCATTGCTCTAATACCGCAACGATCAGCTGGAACTATGTCATCCATTTGCAAATCGGGAATTAATTTGCGTAAACGATTCAAAAAATAGGTTTTGCTAAACGCACCGCGATATTCATCTAAACCAAAACGCCAATGCTTTTTAAAAAATTTCCACGTTCCTTTAAAGCCAAATGCTTCTAAAGTATCTTTTAAACTAAAAGCCGTTTTACTATAACCTTCTCTGTCAAAAACAAAAACAGCGTTTGGTCCACACTCTACTCCACCTTTAATCATGCGCGTAAAATGGACTCCTAAAAATGGAAATTCAGGGTTTGGCACTGGGTAAATTAAATTTTTAACTTTCGACCTACCCTTTTCCGTCAAATCATAATAATCTCCTCTAAAACCTACAATTGCCGAATCAGTTTTTACTTGATCCTTTTTTGTAATTCTATCCGCTTGTAAACCTGCACAAGAAATAATGTACTTTCCTGTAAACGTTCCTTTTTCAGTTACAACATCGGTTACACCATCTTTATGAATAAAATCTGTTACCTTATGCTCTGTTAAAACTTTACAACCATTATTTTTCGCATGTATTAACTCTACATATTTTTTAGCAACATCTGCATAATCTATAATACCTGTGCACGGCACCCAAATACCTGCAATACCCTGACAATGAGGTTCAATTTCTTTTATGCGTTTAGCATCAATCATTTCAATTCCTTCTACACCGTTCGCTACACCATTGGCAAAAACTTTGTTCATATACGCCAATTCACTTTCTTCGGTAGCTACAATAATTTTTCCGCAGATATCGTGCGCTATATTGTGTTGTTTTACAAAGTCCATCAACTCTCTTCTTCCTTCAACACATTTTATAGCTTTATATGAACCAGGTTTATAATAAATACCCGAATGTATAACTCCCGAATTGTGCCCAGTTTGATGGGCGGCCACTTCTTTTTCTTTTTCTAAAACTAATATGGTTCTAGTGGGGTTCTGTGCTTGTAATTTAAAGGCAGTTGCTAAACCCACAATTCCACCACCAACAATTATTATATCGAAATTTGTATTGCTCATTTGTTATTATTGTAAATTTGTCAAATATACAATTTCAGTTTCAAATTGTTTACTAAACTCTTTAATACTCATAAGTATGAAAATTATTTGCATAGGTCGTAATTACGCCGAACACGCTAAAGAACTTAATAATGCTATACCAACTGAACCGGTTTTTTTTATGAAACCTGATACCGCTTTATTAAAAGATGGTGAGCCGTTTTATTATCCGGATATTACCAAAGATCTTCATCATGAAATTGAGATTGTTATCAAAATAAATAAGGTTGGAAAACATATTGATGAGCAATTTGCCCATAAATATTATGATGAAATAGGTTTAGGTATTGACTTTACTGCCAGAGATTTACAAGCTGAATGTAAAGCAAAAGGTTTGCCTTGGGAAAAAGCAAAAGCTTTTGATAATTCTGCACCAATAGGCAAATTTATATCAAAAGATAAACTCGGTGATTTATCAGAAATTGAATTTGAATTAAAAATTAATGGTCAATCTCGTCAAGTTGGTAACACTAAAGATTTGTTATTTAGTTTTGACCAAATTATTTCTTACGTATCAAAATTCGTTACGCTTAAAGTAGGCGATTTAATTTATACCGGAACGCCTTCAGGTGTTGGTGCAGTTGAAATTGGCGATAAACTGCAGTGTTACATTAAAGGCGATTTATTTTTAGATTTTGAAGTAAAGTAATTAGTTGTTTTTTAGTTATTTGTTTAAAGCATTTATTTGAATATTGAGATAAACTTATTCTGTTTCAGTGTCTTGCTTATATGCGTTATTTTTCGGGCCATCAATTGCTGCGTAAATTCGCCAAGTAGCGTAAACACTTTTATTTAAGCGATTACTTAAAACAATAATCGTTAGGCTATCTTTTAATCTTCGATGAAACGATGTTCGATATCCATGCCACCAGCCATTATGAAAAACTTCTTTGGTCGTATCGTTCATGTTTTTCATCCTCCAACCAAAACCATAATTGCTTGTTTTTTTTTCAGAACTATGCGGAGTATATGCTAACTGCTGAGTGGTTTTATGGAGTAACTTATGCTGATACAAAGCTGTGCTCAATAAAAATAAATCGTAGGAAGTTGTATATATACCCTTATCACCTAAAATACCATCATACATATCATGAGGCACACAAGCAAACTTCATGGTGTAGCCGCAAGTTATTTGCTCATTTGTTGAATCCATGTTTAGAGCAGTATAGCTATGATTCATCCCTAATGGTTTAAATAAATCATCTCTTAAAAAATTAGAATAACTTTTTTTTGAAATCTTTTCTATAATTAACGCTAACAAAGCATAATTGGTATTACAGTAATAAAAACGTATATCAGGATTTAAATAAGCTTTGGGTTCATATTTAACCATCATATCAAACATATTTTGATTACTTAATCGATGTGTTTTTTTATCTACATATTCACCACAAAAATAGCTATAGTTGGGCAAACCTGATCGATGAGATAACAAATGCTTAATTGTAATATTCTTGTACGGAAAATCTTCTAAAATAGCAGAAACCTTGTCTTCTAAATTTAATTTTCCTTGCTCAAATAATAATAAAATGGCCACGCTAGTAATAACTTTAGAAACGGATGCTAATTGAAAAATAGAAGAATCTGTTAATAGTATATTAGCTTCTTTTTTACTATATCCAAACGATTTTTGATACATTATATTACTTCCTTTTGCAATCAAAACATTGCCGTTAAAGGCATTTGATTTATTAAGCTTTGAAAATAAAGTATCTAACCTATAGATTTCGTTTTTATAGGTAACTGAATCTATTTTAGAATTAACAATAGGTTTTTCAGGTACTTTATATTTATTGCCTATTTCAGGATTTTTTGTTTCGTTGCAATTAAGAATGAAAAATGAAAAAAAAATAAGCGATATAATGTATTTATAGAAGAGCAAAGTAGTGTAGTTTTATATGATTACAATTCTAATGATTAAATGAATTAATAACCTGACAGGCTTTTTAATTTATTAAACATCTGCTGTTAATTACAAACTTTAAACATATTTTACTTTTTTTATTTTCCATATTTATTGATTGTTTTTAAGAAAAAAAAATTATTTTTGACTAAACAGCACTATATTTAGAAAAAAAAATACTATGTCTACAACATCCAAACATCCAAAAGGGTTACTATTTTTAGCATTTACTGAATTTTGGGAACGCTTTGGATATTATTTAATGATTGGTATTTTCTTCCTTTACATGACTACCGATATGAAGGACGGTGGATTTGGATGGGAAAATGCTAAAGCGGCCGATGTATTTGGAACCTTTATAGCTTGCGTTTATTTGACACCTTTTATTGGCGGCTTATTAGCAGATATGAAATTAGGTTACCGACTTTCTGTGTCATTGGGCGGTATACTAATGGGCATTGGTTATTGCTTACTTTCAATAAGGGAGGAATGGGCTTTTTTTACAGCGTTAGGCATTATGATTATTGGAAATGGTTTTTTTAAACCAAATATTTCTACCCTTTTAGGAAATTTATATAACGACCCTGCATACAAAGCAAACAAAGACACGGGCTATAATTTATTTTATATGAGTATAAACTTAGGGGCATTTGTCTGCAATTTTATAGCTGCCTTTATGCGAATTAAGTATGGTTGGAATTGGGCTTTTGTGGCGGCAGGAATAGGTATGTTTTTGGGTGTCATTACTTTTTGGATTGGCATGAGACACTATAAACATGTTGACGTTAGAAAAGAACCTAAAGCGGAAGATAAGCCTGTAATTATGCGTTTTTTAGCCGTACTAGGCGTGGCTGTTGGATTTGGATTAATTGGATGGTTTATTCCTGATACCATTTTTGGAAGTGATAGTACTGATGCGTTTTTGTCTGCCTGTATACCTGTAGTCTATTTTTATTACACTATTTACAAAAGTTGTACCACAGAAGAGCGCAAACCAATGGGTACCATGTTCACCATTTTTGGCATCGTAATTATTTTTTGGGCAGTATTCAAATTAAATGGAACGGCTTTAACAACCTACGCCAATTCATATACCGACAGAGAAATGCCCTCTGCATTAGTTGCACCTGCAAAATTCTTGTACCAATGCGACAACTCGGTGGTAGCTAAAAACGATTCTGTTTATCAATTAGATGAACATTTTAGAAGAATTAAAGATGCCAATGGGGTTGCTAAAAAGTGTATTGACTATCCGCCGTACTTTAAAAATTTACCTCCCGAAAAATATCCAACGCCTGGTGAATCATTAAATTTAATTCCAACAGAAATTTTTCAATCAATCAATCCTTTTTTTGTAGTTTGCTTTACGCCATTAGTTGTGATGTTTTTTGGATTTTTACGCAATAGAAAAAAAGAACCAACAACTGCAACAAAAATTGCGTGGGGCCTACTAATAAGCGCATTATCTACGTTAGTGATGGTTTTAGCTGTTAATTATTCGGGGAATGGTATTAACAAATCAAGTGCCATGTGGCTTATTGCCAGTTATGGTGTAATCACCATTGGAGAATTATTTTTAAGTCCAATGGGATTGTCGATGGTGTCCAAATTATCTCCAAGCCGATTTACAGCTTTAATGATGGGCGGTTGGAGTTTAGCAACTGCCATTGGAAATAAATTAAGTGGAGTGTTAGCTAAAAACTGGGATAAATTTGACAACAAAGCTAACTTCTTTTATTTAAACTGTTTATTGCTTTTAATTGCAACAAGCGTGATGTTCATGCTACTTAAACGCTTAAATAAAGTATTTAAGGAAAGTTAAGTTATAGTTCAATTAACTGCACTATTACTTCTGCTTAGAAGCAATCATAAAATTACTATTCTTATCCTTAAAATTATATCCTATACCAAAACCAATTGGTTTAGAACCTTGCTGTTTATATAAAGAATCTAAATCTTTTTGATAAAAATCAGAAAACATGGGTATAGGTTTTAAATATTGACCAAAGAACGTATAGTTCCACTGGCGATTATCCTCTAAAAAATAATGAAATGCTATTCCACTATCATCCTGCACAACATGCTCACTTTGATTTAAAATTACATTTCGTATCATCGAAAAATAACTTTTATGCATTAAATACGAAGCACCTTTTAAATAGGTATTGATTGTGCCCATAGATTGCAAATAAGTAATAAAACCTTTATTTGATTTTAAGCCTCCATCTGCTGCATTTAATGAAAAATAATATAACGTCTTTAATTGTTTATGAATATCCACAAACTTAATTTCAACACCTTTAGTATTTGTTTTTAATTTCTTTAAATCTTCGAATGATTTTACAAACTGAATAGCTCCCAAACTATCAACCGTTAAAGGTTTTGCAGAACAAAACTGATTGCCAGTACGCTTTAAAAACAAAAATAATAAGTGTAAAGTACCATCAACTTCATTATTTTTTAAATCATTTTTCATACTCTGAGTTCTAAAAAAACTAAACTTTAAAATTGCATTCAGTGATGTATTTACTTTATTGAAATACGTATCCAAAGAATCTGAATCTTCCTTGATAAAAGCTGGTAAACTACCAACAGGTTCTAAACCAATCATCACATATTTATCAGCCTCAGGAAAAAAAGTTTGAGCATATAAAATATCTGGTCCCGAAAAAGGATAAAATAACGTAGGTTGTATTTTTACAACTTTGGAAATTTCGTTCGCTTTAAAATTCCTTAAATTAGTTAAACGACTGGAATCGAATGCCATCCAACGTTTATCAAAATTTTTACTGAATAGTTTAAAATCTGAAGTTGCTTGAATGAATTTGTAAATTGAACTAGAATCTGCAATACCTGACATGATATTAGCAATAGCGTTTAAGGTGTCGTTTATTGGAGCAGTGCTAATTGCATTAATTTCTTGGAGAGAATCTACTGTTCCTTTTGAATCCTCACTTTCATTATTGATAGTGTCTTTTTTTAATTCACTAGTCTTTTCTGAAGCGGTTGAAGAGCATCCAACAACGAATGCTAAGGTACTAGCGCATAAAATTGCTTTGATTAACATAATTGTTTTTTGTTTGACATTTGTTTTCCAATAAAATAAACTAATCCTCCAATCACCGCATTTAAAAAGCCTAGTAGCGATTCGGTTGGTTTTTGAGTAAATACAAAATAAATAGTAAAAGCGTTCAATAATAAAAATAAAATAGGTGTTATCGGATAACCCCAAGTTTTATAACCAACATTGGTTAATTTCTTTAGTCTTAAAATGAAAATACTGCTTACTGTTAAAAAAGTAAAGAGGCTTAAGCTAAATCCCACAAAAGTTAAAACAGCTTCAAATTGTGCTGTAATTATAAGTAAAGTGGTTATAATAGATTGAGTAATAACTGCTGCGTAAGGTACTTGAGCATTATTTACCTTTGATAAAAATGCCAACATGGGCAAATCCTCTCCCATCGATTTTATAATGCGAGGCCCAGCCATAATCATAGCACTAATGGAAGACAATAATAAGAACGCAATTATAATACTCATTAATTTACCAATGGAAACTCCAAAAATATGAGTTGCACTAACATGACCAATTTCTAAAACGCCTGTTAGTTCAGATATTGGCGCACTGTATAAAAAAATAAAATTTAAAAGAATGTAAATAAAAGTTACAATCAAAGTTCCTAGCAACAAGGCTTTTGGTAAATTTTTCCGTGGATTTTCCATGTCGCCTGCTAAATAAGATGCTGCATTCCAGCCGCTGTATGCATACGACACATAGATTAATGATACCCAAAAGCCAGCGCTAAAAATTTCATTCATAGAAGTTGTTTGAGGTGAAATTGTAATTTCATGGCTTGGTGTATGAATAAATCCTGCTATAATAAACCCAACAATAACAACCACTTTTAATAAGGTTAATATTTTTTGAACCCCACTACCAATTTTTAAATGCATCGAGTGAACTAATGTAATGATAGCAACTACAGACAAAGCACAAATGGTTATATTTATTTCAGGAATAATTTTATTGACATATGTTCCTAAAGCCATTGATGCTAAAGCTACAGGTGCAGCAAAACCAACTGTTGATGAAACCCAACCTGACATAAAACCTACAGCAGGATGCATTAATGTTGATAAGTAAACGTACTCACCTCCACTTCTAGGAATTGCAGAACCCAATTCGCCATAAACTAAAGCGCCACAAAAAGAAATAATACCACCTAACAGCCAAAGAATTAAAATACTGAACACTGAGTGTATATCGAATAATTGAAAACCTAAACTTGTAAATACACCAGTGCCAATCATATTAGCAATTACCAATGAAATAGCAGTGTAAAATCCAATCTTGTAGGTATTACTATTCATTAGGCTAGCAGTGAATTCTGATTTTTATTGGTTTCTATTTTTCTTTTTCCTTGATGAAAAAGAAACAAAAAATCAAGACGAAACGCCAACTCCAATTCTTTTCTCGCACAAAAAAGCCAGCACAATGCCCCCGAAAAAAATGTAGTTCGCACCGTTTCGCCAATGCCATCCGCACTATTACCAAAGTATGCATTTGTTGCAAAATATAAAATAGAAACAAAATTCATTAATCGAATGATTGGGTTGATTTAGAAGAAAGTTCTAACATAATTTGGTATTCCTCAGGAGATAAATCGTTATAGTAAAAATTAATAGGATTCACCTTTTCTCCGTTTTTTATAACCTCATAATGCACATGTGGCCCGGTGCTTAAGCCGGTACTTCCAACATAGCCAATCAAATCTCCTCGTTTAACTTTTATGCCAGGTTTTGTTGCCATTTTACTCATATGGCCGTATAAAGTCTGATAACCAAATCCATGATTTATTACCACATGATTCCCGTATCCTTGCGCAGAAGCATCCGCTACTTCCACTAGACCATCTCCTGTTGCATAAATAGGTGTACCCTGCTCTGCTGTAAAATCCATTCCCGCATGAAATTCTTGCGTTTTATAGATGGGATGTGTTCTCCATCCATAACCACTAGGCATATGTTTTAAATTTTTGTTATTTAATGGCATAATAGCAGGAATTGAAGCAATTAACTTTTCCTTTCCCTTTGCCATCTTAACTACTTCATCAAACGATTTTGATTGAATGTATAATTGTTTTGTAATTCTATCCAATCGTTCGGTAGCTGCTTTCATTAAATCAGAATTTTCATATCCTTCCAAATCTTTATAACGATCGCTTCCTCCAAAACCAGCTTTTCTGATAGATGTTGGAATAGGTTCAGCTTCAAAAATAACACGATAAATGTTATCATCCCGATCCTGCAAATCATTTAACACTGTTTGTACTTGATTTATTTTTTTGCTTAATAAGTCATACTGTAATTTCAATACTTCTGCTTCTCTTCGTAATTGCTTTTCTTTGGGAGAATCAATAAAGCGATAGGCAATTAACATGGTTATAGTTGCAAATACTAATCCAATTGCTAAATAAGATAACACCTGCAATAAACGCTGCTTAAAAGTAACTTTTACTTTTTCGTAGGTTAATGATTTTGTATTAAACTTATATTTGACTTTTGACATTTAATGCCCGTAAGAAAAGGCAAGCAAATATAACAAAAAGCTAATTAGCGATATCGGCAATTCAACTTTATTACTGCTAAAAAATATAAAATTAATTAATGTGTAAATCGGCCATAAATAGTGAATAATTTGTGATTTGCCTTCCCACTGATTTTAGTATATTCGCTACTTCTTTTTAAAACATTATGGAATCAAATAAAGTACGTCAAACATTTTTAGATTTTTTTAAATCAAAAGGACACGAAATTGTGCCTTCTGCTCCAATGGTTGTAAAAGGTGACCCTACCTTAATGTTCATTAACTCTGGGATGGCTCCTTTTAAAGATATATTTTTAGGTAATGCTGTCATTAAATATCCCCGCGTAGCTGATACTCAAAAATGCTTACGAGTGAGCGGTAAGCACAACGATTTAGAAGAAGTTGGAGTTGACACCTATCATCATACCATGTTTGAAATGCTTGGTAATTGGAGTTTTGGCGACTATTTTAAAAAAGACGCTATTGCTTGGGCTTGGGAATTATTGACAGAGGTTTATAAAATTGATAAATCACGTTTATACGTTACCGTATTTGAAGGCAGTGTTGAGGAAAACGTACCTTTTGATCAAGAAGCTTACGATACATGGAAATTATATGTTGAAGAAAATCGAATTCTAAAGGGAAATAAAAAAGATAACTTTTGGGAAATGGGCGATACTGGTCCTTGCGGACCATGCACCGAAATTCATTATGACGGAAGAAGTGATGCTGAAAGAACAAAAGTTGATGGTGCTACTTTAGTAAATAACGATGACCCACAAGTTATTGAAGTTTGGAACAACGTATTTATGGAGTTTATGCGTAAAGCGGATAAAAGTTTAGAAAAATTGCCTGCACAACATGTGGATACAGGAATGGGCTTTGAGCGTTTAGTGCGTGTTTTACAAGGAAAACAATCTAACTACGATACGGATGTATTTACTCCTTTATTAAATAAAATTGAAGAGTTAAGTGGCTTACGTTACAAACCAGAAGATGAAGACAAGCACAAAAAGCAATTGATTATCAATATTGCCATGCGTGTTATTGCTGATCATATTCGAACCATATCTTTCTCTATTGCTGACGGACAATTACCAAGCAATACAGGAGCAGGATATGTGATTCGCCGTATTTTACGTCGTGCCATTCGCTATGGATACCAATCTTTAAATATCAAAGAACCTTTTATGTATCGCATTGTGCCAACATTAGCACATCAATTAGGACAACAATTTCCAGAGTTAAACACGCAAAAAATATTAATTGAAAAAGTAATTAAAGAAGAAGAAATTTCTTTCTACAAAACTTTAGAAATTGGATTAAAGCGTATTGACCAAGTGTGTATTGATTTAACAGCATCTCATACAGGTAAAGTAATTGATGGTAAAGTTGTATTTGAGTTATATGATACTTTTGGGTTTCCTTTAGATTTAACTTCTTTAATTGCTCGTGGTTATGATTTAAGTATTGATGAAGAAGAATTTAATAGATTACTGACCGAACAAAAAAATCGTTCACGTGCGGCAACTTCTGTTGACACGGATGATTGGATGTTGATTGAGAAAAACAAAAAATCAACTGATAATTCAATTGCCGAAACAGATTTTGTTGGTTATTCTGAATTAGAAAGTGAGTGCAATATTATTCGTTACCGAAAAGTTAAATCGAAAAACAAGGAGCAGTTTCAAATTGTTTTAGATAAAACTCCTTTTTATGCGGAAAGTGGTGGACAAGTTGGTGATGCTGGAACCATCGAAAACATTAATGAAAAGATAAACATTACTGATACAAAAAAAGAAAACGGTGTGATTATTCATTTCTGTGACAAGTTACCAGAAAACATGGAAGCCAGTTTTGTGGCTAAAGTAAACAGAAATAAACGAACATTCACAGAGAACAACCATAGTGCAACTCACCTATTACATGCAGCTTTACGTCAAGTTTTAGGAACTCATGTGGAGCAAAAAGGAAGTTTAGTAAACGAAGAGTATTTACGTTTTGACTTTTCTCACTTCTCAAAAATTACCGATGAAGAATTACACGAGATTGAAAAAATAGTAAATACAAAAGTTCGCGAAAATATTTTCAGTAACATTCAACAAATGACCATTGATGATGCTAAGAAAACTGGCGCCATGGCATTGTTTGGCGAAAAATATGGCGATGTCGTTCGGGTGGTAGAGTTTGATAAAAATTACTCTATTGAATTATGTGGAGGAACTCATGTAAAAGCAACTGGACAAATTGGTTATTTTAAAATTACTTCAGAAGGTGCTGTTGCTGCTGGCATTCGTCGTATTGAAGCAGTTACTTCTGTTAAAGCAGAAGAGTTTTTCAATCAGCAAACGGCTACTTTAAATGAAGTGAAAGCTTTATTAAAAAACAATAAAGATGTGATAAAAAGCTTGAGCAATTTAGTAGAAGAAAATAACGACTTACAAAAACAATTACAATTTTTATTAAAAGAAAAAGCACAAAGCATTAAACAAACTTTATTATCAAAAGTCATTGCGAAAAACGGCATTAATGTCATTGTAGAACAAATTTCATTTGATAGTGCTGAAGAAATAAAAAACATCTTGTTTGAAATTCGTAACCAAGTTGAAAACTGTGTATGCGTTATTGGTGCCGAAGTAAAAGGAAAGCCAAGCATCTCCGTAATTATTGATGATAATTTAGTGAAAGAAAAAAACTTAAATGCTGGTAATATTATTCGCGATTTAGCAAAAGAAATTAGTGGCGGTGGTGGCGGTCAGCCTTTTTATGCTCAAGCTGGTGGAAGTAAATTAGAAGGTTTAAGTTCTGCTATCGAAAAAGCAAAAAGTTTGTTTTAATTGAAATTTGGAACATAATTTGACTTTAGAAATTAATAAAATTGTATTTCTATAGTCAAATTTTCATTTTTTTAACTAAAATTTCACCCATCAAAAACACATTTCACTCACCTAAAAAGCTATTTCACCCTTTATTTCAATAATCTCACTCAGTCAAACCAAAAATAATAGGTTTGATTTTCAGGCATTTAAGTTTTTAGGGTAATTTATTTCACTTTTCACTGTAACTATTGTACTGGTTTTGTATTATAAACCTGTAATGCTTTTAGACGCAGTTCATATGGAATTTTCACCCCGATATCACCATACCGCCGATATGTTGCTTGATGAGCAAACAATCATTGAGGCTGCGAAACAAAACCCTGAACATTTTGGGCCTTTGTACGACAAATATTACAAACAAATTTTTGGATACGTATATCAACGTATGGATGATAAGGACACCGCCTTTGATTTAACCGCTCAGGTGTTTTTAAAAGCATTAACTAATATTAAAAAATATGAGTTTAAGGGTGTGCCTTTTGCTAGTTGGTTGTATCGAATAGCTCATAGCGAAGTAATGCAACTGTTTAGAAATAATCAAAAACTACGCACGGTAAATGCTGATGTAAGCGACTTAAGAAATATTTGCGAAGAAGTTGAAGAAGAATACATGGAGCAATACAAAGGTGTTTTAATGACGGTAATAAAAGATCTACCGGAAGATGAATTACAATTAATTGAATTGCGCTTTTTTGAAAAAAGAGCTTTTAAGGAAATTGCGGAAATTTTAAACTTAACAGAAACAAACGCTAAAGTAAAATTATACAGAATACTGGAGCGAGTAAAAAAAACATTGACTAAAAAATCAAAATAATGGCAACAAAATTTAATCTTAACAGACAGCCCGTACCCGATGAAGAAATTAATTCGCACAAAGATTTTGGCGAATTGGTAAACAAATTTAAAAAACAAAGCATCGAAAAAGCCAGAAGTGATGTAAGTTTTTTGAAGAATAAAAAAGCTACCTATTCGGCCGTTATAGCAGGAGTAGCTGTTATTTGTACCGTTACCTATTTTTCAGTTTTTAAACAAGAAACATCAAAACAAAACTCGCATGATAAAATAATTACTTTACAATCTAAACCTTTAAGTTCTCCCTCCAAAAAGCCACAAACCGCTTTTATTGCGCCACCTATCAAAAAACTAGACGTTCCTTATACTTCTTACAAAGTAAAAGCTGAACAAGGTGGAACCATTAAACATAAAACTAATTCAAAAATTATTATTCCAAAAAAAGCCTTCGTTAATAAACAAGGTGAGGATATTATTGGAGATGTTGAAATTCAATACAGAGAGTTTCATAACCAAGCTGATATTATTGCCAGTGGAATTCCGATGAGTTATGATAGCGCTGGAGTTAAATCAACTTTAGAAAGTGCTGGTATGATTGATATCAGAGGTTATCAAAATGGGGAGCCAATATTTATAAATCCAAAAAAACAAATCACTGTTGAGTTTCAATCGGAGCATACAGCAGATAAATATAATATGTATGAATTAGATACGATTGCCAAAAACTGGGTTTATATTAGTAGAGATAATTCGTTAAAGGGACTAAAAAGACATGAGGGAGAAAAGGGACTGAAGGGACAGAAATCATTGACGCATGAAGTTTCAAATAAAGAAAAAGAATTGCAAAAACAACTAGATGACATTCCTACGAAAATTGAAAATGAAAAAATAGTTTACTCAAAAAAAATAAATCAACTACCTAAAACTATTGCGCCCACAAAACCTATAAAAGTTACCGCTGGAAGACCTCAATTTAAATTAGAGGTTAACTACAATGAATTTCCTGAATTAGCAGCCTATAAAAATGCCGTATTTGAAGTGGGTACTGAAAATAAAAATTATATATCCAATATTGCTGAAATTACATGGGGCAGTGCTGAAATTTCGGAAGGCACTCAAAAAGGCAAGAACTATTTACTGACCTTAA
>JAIOZA010000047.1 GCA_021740825.1 Bacteroidia bacterium
CCAACGCTGAATCGTTTAACTCAAAAATAAAAAACTTTAGGGCAAATTTAAGAGGCGTTACTGATGTAAAATTCTTCCTCTTTAGACTGCAAAAATTATTTGCCTAGCAATTTATCCCCAACTTTTTAATGTGACCCCTATTTTAGAAGAATTATTGCAGAAATATCGTTGGGAAGGTTTAGCTTACCAAATTGACATTAATTGTTTTAAAGAAAATCCAACTATTAATTCAAGTTTAAAATTTTTACGAAAAACACCTTGGGCAAGAAAAAAAGTTGAAGACTTGTACTTAGATAGTTTTTATTAATCAGCACTATTAAGAACAGTAATCATTTTCTCGGCAATTATTTTACTCATTTTATAATTTGATTCATGAGTCCAGCCAGCAATATGAGGAGTTAAGATTACTTGGTCACTTTTTAAAATATATTGCATAGAATCGGGTAGGGCAGTAATATCAATATTTTCAAAGGAAGTTGATTCATACTCTAAAACATCTAAGCAAGCTCCTAGTACTTTTCCTGATTTTAGATTTTTTACTAAATCATCAGAGTTTAAGCATTTACCCCGAGCGGTATTAATAACATAAATGTTTTTTTTGAAAGAATTTAAAAAAGCATCATTCACATAATATTCAGTTTCGGCTGTAAGCGGCAGGTGTATACTTATAATATCAGCTTCATCATATATTGTTCTAAGCGAAGATTCAGTTACAAATTGATTTCCAAAATTTGTTTTAATAGTGTCATGCGCTAAAATTTTACATCCAAATCCTTGTAAGCGTTTTGCAAATTCAGAACCCATATTTCCGTAACCTATTATTCCAATAGTTTTATCTTTTATTTCATAACCCCTATTTTCTGCACGTTTCCAAATCCCCGTTCTTACTTCATTATCAGCACGCTTCAAATTATTTAACAGCATTAATAACATGCCTAACGCATGTTCGGCCACAGCATCTCTATTGCCTTCTGGAGCACTAACGCAACAAATACCTTTGCTTATAGCATAATTCACATCAATATTTTCCATGCCTGCGCCAACTCGTCCAATGCATTTTAATTTTGTAGCTTTCTCTAAAATATCTTTATTGAATTTAAATTTGCTTCTTATAACTGCACCTTCATAGTTTGGTAGTAAAGTAATTAATTCTTCTGTTGTTTTATCCCAAAATAAATCGCACTGAAAGCCTGCATTTATTAGGGTTTCATGTAATATAGGGTGATTAGAATCTATAAAAAGAATTTTTTTCATGTACTTAATACTACTATTTTACTATAAAATCGTTTTTTAAAATTAGTTTGTTATTGATGTTATTAATCAGTTTTATATTAATACTTTTTGAAGATATACAAGTTCCTTCTAATAAAGTGTTAAGCATGGTATCTTGCTGCGCGTGGGAATACTTTATTCCGATGATTGGAATTAGCTGATAAACATGATTGTTTCCTGTTTTTATAAATTGACCATTATTAATATGCAATTGAAGATTATTATTCAGACTATCAGGAAGTTTAATGAAAAATAAATCTGTTTTATTTTTAATAATAGTATCGGATTTTTGACCTAATTGAAAAAAGAGAAAGCGATTATCTTCTTTTTTTATTTTAATAGCATATTGAGCTTGAAAGGAATTATAAATAAATAAAATTAAAATTATACTTAATATCTTTTCACTCATTTTATACAACCCTTAATTATCTCAACTAGAAAGGAAATTAGAATATTTTATTTCAAAGCCTCAATTAATTTTTCTGCTAACTCAACACCAATTCTTTCTTGCGCTTCGTTTGTAGCGGCGCCAATATGAGGTGTTAAAGAAATTTTCGGATGTTTAAAAATAGCTTCATTGGGCGTAGGTTCATTTTCAAATACATCTAAACAAGCATGCGCTATTTTACCAGAATTTAATCCATTAATTAAATCTGTTTCGTTAATGACACCGCCGCGGGACGCATTAATTAAAATGACTCCATTTTTCATCGCATTAATTTCTTTTTCAGAAATCATTTTTCCACCAGGGACATGCATTGATATCATATCTGCATTTGCTATTAATTCTTCCAAACTCACGGTATTAATTTTTACATCAACACCATTTGTTCCGTGAATATCTAATTTTAAAACAGCTTCTTTTACAAATGGATCATAAGCTAAAACTTTCATGCCACAACCTAAAGCTATTTTTGCAGTAAATTGTCCAATGCGTCCAAACCCAATAATACCAATGGTTTTATCTCTTAGTTCAATTCCTTTAGAATAATTTTTCTTTAAATCATCAAATTTTGTATTACCTAAAGCTGGCATTTTTCTGTTACTATCATAAACAAATCGAATCGCATTAAATAAATGTGCAAATACTAATTCGGCAACAGAATTACTAGATGCTGCAGGCGTATTAATAACTTGCAATCCTTTTGATCGCGCATAGTCAACATCAATATTATCCATACCAACACCACCACGGCCAATTACTTTTAAGTTAGGGCAAACATCAATTAAATCTTTCCGCACTTTAGTGGCGCTTCGCACTGTTAATGCCACGTAGTTTTTTGCATTAATTTCAGTAGCTAAATTCTCCTGAGCTACTTTTTCTGTTATAACAGTAAAGCCTGCTTTTTCTAACAAGCTTTTTCCTACTGCATCAATGCCGTCGTTGGCTAAAATTAATTTACTCATTACTTAAGTTTTGAAAGTTTAATAGTTTTGAAAGTTGATAATTGTTTTTTATTCTCGACTTCGCTCGAACTGACATTCTAATTATATTTCTCTTTTACTTTAGTTGTTCTATTATTGCTTCAATACTCATGCCGTCAGCTTCTGCTTTGTAATTTCTGATGATACGATGTCTTAAGATTGCATTAGAAACAGCTTTAACATCTTCAATATCTGGACTATATTTTCCATTAATTGCTGCATGGCATTTAGCACCTAATACTAAAAATTGAGACGCACGAGGTCCAGCGCCCCAAGCCAAATATTTTTTCGTGATGTCGGAACTAAATTCAGAATTTAAACGGGTTTTGTTTACCAATTTAACTGCGTATTCTAACACATTATCAGCTACCGGTATTTTACGAATTACGTTTTGAAAGTAAATAATTTCTTCAGCAGATATGATTTTATTTAATTCTATTTTAACATCAGACGTTGTTAATTTCACAACTTGTAATTCCTCTTGAAAACTTGGATAATCTAACCAAACATTAAACATAAAACGGTCTAATTGAGCTTCGGGTAGTGGATAAGTTCCTTCTTGTTCAATAGGATTTTGAGTGGCTAATACAAAAAATGGATTTCCCAATTCATATTTTTTACCTGCAGTAGTTACACAACGCTCCTGCATGGCCTCAAGCAATGCCGCTTGTGTTTTTGGTGGAGTTCTATTAATCTCATCAGCCAAAACAATATTTGCAAATAATGGTCCTGTAATAAATTTAAAATTACGTTGTTCGTCTAAAATTTCAGAACCTACAATATCACTCGGCATTAAATCGGGGGTAAATTGAATACGATTAAAGGATAAGCCTAATACATCAGCAATTGTATTTACTAATAATGTTTTTGCTAAACCAGGCACACCAACTAACAAACAATGTCCTTTACAAAAAATTGAAATTAAAACATTTTTAACAGTATCGTTTTGTCCAACAATAACTTTTCCTATTTCCGCATTTAGTTCTTTGTACTTAACAACAAAAGCATCGATGGCTTCCACATCGTTTTTATAATTTATCATCTAATTAACTTATTAAGGATTTATAGTCCAGTTATATTCTAATTTGCAAGTATTAAAAGGTTCGTCAATTTTTATATAAGTTGATTTTGATTTTTTCTCAATCCAATGTTCAATAGCATTTTTTTGTTTTTGGAAAGTAGCCATGTTTAATAATTTTATATAATCATCTTTCATATTTGCCTTATGAGGTTCTGTTCTTGATTTTAAATAGATTATTCTCCAAGCTTGTTTTGAATCTGTACCAACATATTGAATAACTGGGCTAACGTCGCCAACTTTCATTTGATTTTCTAGCATAAATACTAAATTTTGATCCATTTCTCCAATT
The DNA here is from genome assembly GCA_021740825.1 of Bacteroidia bacterium. Classification (GTDB taxonomy): domain Bacteria; phylum Bacteroidota; class Bacteroidia; order B-17B0; family Aurantibacillaceae; genus UBA4416. Next base: position 4,068 of record JAIOZA010000047.1, read on the forward strand.
TCATCTAATTCCCACTTCGCACTGTTTGTATTTGGATTAATTAGTAAGCCACTATTTTGCTTTGTGTCCTTGTCGTTGCTATACTTTAAAGCCGCATCTGAAAAATTTATACTTCCATTTGCAATAATTTCTCTAATACTATCTAATTCATCTTTAGCTTTTAGTATTTCTAAAGCAGAAATTTTAGGGGACATTAAGATATGCCTAACATCTACTGACTCTCCCTTCCGAGCTAATAATTGAATAAAATGATAACCATAGGTTGTTTCAAAAATTTCAGATACTTCACCAGTTTTTAATCTAAATGCTACGGCTTCAAATTCCGGAACCATTTGTCCACGCATGACTGATTCATAACGACCACCATTTTTTGCAGATCCTGGATCTTCGCTATATAATGCAGCAATCACACTCATACTTTCTCCATTAATAACTCGCTGTCTGTAAATTTCTAATTGTGTTCTAACGGCAGCTTTAGCTTCATCAGAAATTGGCGGTTTTCTTACTATATGGCCTAACTCTAATTCAGAATTAACGAGAGGTAAACTATCAATTGGAAGAGTTCCAAAATAAGTTCTCACCTCATTTGGAGTCAATTTAGTTTCTCCTGTAATTTTTTGCTGCATTTTTTGCGCTAGTAATTGATTTTTTACATCGTCCCGTAATTCATCTTTAAAAACGCTAATGCGTTTGCCGTAAAATGCTTCAAATTTTTCTTCGCTTCCTAGCATTCCAACATAATATTGAATTCTCCTCGTTAATTCATTATCTACTTCTGCATCTGCTACAACTATACTGTCTCTGTCTGCTTGTGATAAAAGTAATTTTTGAAATAATAAATCTTCAAATATTTTACATCTTGCATTTTCATCTACCACCTTTTTTTCTTTTTGCTGCAAAATAGTTGTTTCAACTTCCGAAAGTAATAAAGGATTTTTTCCGACGATTGCAATTACTTTATCTAATATCTGCGGTTGCGAATTTGCAATTGTAACCATAAATACAAGACCAATAATAAGTTTTAAATTCATTGTACTAATTTAATTATAAATTTCTAATTCCTTGTTTGTTTTAGCGTTATCAAAAAAATCTTTTTTAATAGTATTGATTAGTTTTTGCTTGCGTTCATTAATTAACATGGACTTAATATTATTTTTTTCAAATGTTAATGGCGACAATGTGTTTTTAGATTTAACCTCAATAATTTTTAAAAAATAAAAACTTGTAGCATCCGTAAATTCAAATATTTTTCCATTTTGAACAGTATATTCAGGTACTTCTTTTAATTGAGGAATTTCTTTTTTTAAATCATCAAACATAAGCCATGTGTTATCATTCATGAAATAATTGTTAGCATATTGAATACACATTGTTTTTAATTGCTCCGCATCTTTTATTGAGGAAGAATAGCAAAGTTTTTTTAATTTATCTAGGTTTGGAATATTTATTGGTGTTTTTATATATAGCACTTTCACAATATTATTTTTTAGTAAAAAATTTTGAGAATTAGCTGTGTAGTAATCTTCAATTTGCACTGCAGAAATTGTAGTGTCTAGTTTTTCTTCAATTAGTTTTGTTTCAAATTTATAGGATAATACTGCCTTTTTATAGTCCTCTATTTCTTTGCTAATATTTAATTCTTCTTCGCTTAAATAATTAAGTGCTTGTTGGTAAAATATTTCGTTTTTAGCCCAATTGTTAATATAGTTCTTGTTAAAGGCAATACTATCAGATTTTGATAATCCTTTTTGAGCCATTTCTTTCAAATCAGATTGGTATAAACTGCTCGAATTAATTTTAGCAACAATTTTGCCATCATTAGCTATTTCATTATTAGTAGTATTGCAAGCAAATTCAGTAATTAGTAGTAGAACTAAAAAACATCTTATTACTATTTTAATATAAATGCGCACTATTTTTGATATAAAACAAAAAGGCTGTATCAGTTACTGCTACAGCCTTTTCGTGTGTTTGATTAATTTTATTTTACTGTATTTAAAACCTCTTCGTTTACTTTTACAGAATATTTATTTTTAAGATATGCTAACCATTCTTTTTCTAAATAATTTTGGTAGTCAGCAGTAATCATTCCTTTTGCTTCTGCAATTGTTTTTGGAGTTTTTTCAATTAGTTTATTTACAACTAAAACAATTGTTTTGTTATCTTTTGCATCTTTAATATCTGCAGCAGCAACGCCTTGTTTCCAATTAGTATCAACAGATTTATTCTCGCCTTTTAAATAAGTAATAGATTCGGAACTAACATTTAATTGAGAGGTTTTATTAACTGTTTCAACAATTTCTTTTTCAGTTTTATTTTTCTTTAATAAACCGCGCACATCTTTTGCAATTTTATCATTAGCACAATTGTACATAGTTACTTCTGCACGTTCGTCCCATAAAAAGTTATTTTTATTTTTTGAGTAGTAATCTTTTAAACCTGTAGTATCTTTTACAGCTTTGCTCCAAACTTTTTGATCCGTTAAATCAAATAATAAAATACCATCTCTGTATTCTTTCAATAAATTACGAAAATCAGGATATTTTGCTTCAAGTTTTGCATCTTCAAAATTTATAACTGTTTCATCTACAAATTCCTTAAACGATTGTTGTAAAAACATATTATAATCCGTCTTTGGTCTAACAGTTTGATGTGATTCAATATATTTTGCAAAATCGTTTTGCGTAAAATTAGTAGTGCCTAAATTAAATAATAATTTGTTGCCTAATTTTTCAGCTTTTTTAGATTCCCATTTTCCTTGAAATACAGTTGTATCAATTACTTTTAAATATTCCTTTAATGCAACGCTATTTTCTTTGTAGTTATTTTCTTTTTTTATTGTGGCAATTAATGATGTTCTTCCTGCTTGCGTACGGCTATCTTTTCCTATGCGTTGTTTTAAATCACCTTTCATATCAGCAAAAGATGCCAATCCTTTTTTGTCAATACGCTTTACAATATGCCAACCGTAAGTAGTCATAAATGGTTCGCTATAATCGTTATTGTTATTTAAGGCAAAAGCTGCTTTTTCAAATTCAATTGGCATTCGGCTACTGCCAAACCATTGTAATTGCCCACCTTTTTCAGCACTAGGTTTATCATCAGAAAATTGACGCGCTAATTCTTCAAACTTTTCACCAGCTTTCAGTTTTGTGTAAATTTCGTCAATTTTAGTTTTTAAGTTTGCCTTCTCTTTTTCTTGCATCTCTTTACCAAATTTAACCATGATGTGAGCAGTTAAAATTTCACCTTGACTAGGACGCTTATCAGAAACTTTTAAAATATGGTATCCAAAACGAGTTCTTACTGGCATTGTCATTTCGCCAACATTAGTTTTAAAAGCGGCGTTTTCAAAAGGATAAACCATTTGTAAAGAAGTAAAGTAACCTAAATCTCCGCCATTATCTGCAGCAGAAGGATCTTCGGACGTTTTTTTTGCAGCTGCTGTAAATTTATCAGAACCTGACGAAGCAATTGAATTGATACCTTTAATTGAATTTAATTTTGTGTTATAATTTACAGTATCTTGTTTATTAGATGTTTTTGTTAAAGCTGCAGAACTCTTTTTTAATAAATTTTCGTATTCAGCAATTTTAGCTGCCGTTGGTGTTTTACCCATAATGGCATCACGAATAATCATTAATCGAGTATACGCTTCAATCGTATCTTTAGGTAAGGCATCTTCGGCCACGCGTATTAAAATATGCGCTGCTTTTACTTCTGTTTTCATGCGATCGTAAGCTTCTTGCAATAAAGCTTCATTCACATTTTTATCGGTTAAATAGGGAGCCGCCAACTGCTTGCGATAACCAGCTAATTCAGTTTTAAATGCTGTCATTGTATCTAAGCCGTTAGCTTCAGCTTCAAACACTTTCATTTTAAATGTAGAAAATAAATCTACATATTCTTTTACTGATTTTTGCTCTTTATTAACCTCTTTGCCGCTATTTTTTTTGTAAACGTTTTCAAATTCACTCTTGTAAACCGATTTTCCATTAATAGTCATAATTACCGGTTCGCTCGTTTGAGCAAAAGTTGTTATGCTAATTGCAGATAGAGTTAATAATACTAAAGTACGTTTCTTCATAATTGGTCTTTTTTTTAAGGATAGCAAATTTAATATAAGTTTTTAGTTTCCCACAGATTTCGAGAATTTTCGCAGTTTTTTTTTATTTAATGATTTCTTCCAATTTGGCGTCCAAGTCAGCACCTCTTAAATTTTTAGCTACAATTTTGCCTTCTTTATCTAGTAAAAGGTTTTGCGGAATGCTTGTGATACCATATAACTTTCCTGCCTCATTTCCCCAACCTTTTAAATCACTAATTTGCGTCCAGGTTAAATTATCTTTTTCAATAGCTTGAATCCATTTTTCTTTTACTTGATCAAACGAAACGCCTAAAACTGTAAAACCTCTGTCTTTGTATTTATTAAAGGCATTAACTACATTGGGGTTTTCGCCACGGCAAGGACCACACCAGCTCGCCCAAAAATCAACTAAAACATATTTTCCTTTAAAGTCGGTTAAATTAACCATTTTGCCATTTGGATCAGCTTGCGCAAAATTTAAAGCCGGGTAGCCAATTGTAGTTCCTCTTAATTGTTTTATTTTTTCTTGGGCTAGTAAACCATATTTTGTATTCAAAATACTTTTATCTAAAAGTGCAACAATTCTTTCTAATTCTTCAATAGGAGCTGTGGAGTTTTGGTTATTGTAATAAATTGCGTAACCACTTACCGCAGATTTTGGGTGTGTTTTAATAAATCCTTCAATGGATGATTTTACTATTGGTTCCATACCTTGATACTCGGCTACTATAGCGTTCATCGTTGCCGCATCGTTTTTTGATTTTGCTTCATTATATGTATTAACAAGATTTTGCTGCTTTGCACCAAACGCAAACATCATGGAATTATAATCCGCATAGTCTTTTTGAGTTTGTCCACCAGTAACTTTTGCCATTGGTAAACTATCGATATTACCTGCAATGGCTGTTTTTCCGCCGTCAATAAAAAAAATCAAGTTTGGTTGTTCGTTTATGTTTCTTGATTTGGTTATCCAAAACATATTAGTTTCTTCGCCTTTGCCTGTAAATGTGAATGAATTAGACTTAACCTTTGCGCTATCAGTAATATCTTTATTATTCCACTTATGATGCATATAAACATAAGAATTTGCCTCTGTATTTTTTAAAGTACCCTCTATGGTGTATTTAAAATTACCTTGAGCAATTGTAACAATTGAAAGTGCTGAAAAACTAAGTATGAAAAATCTCTTCATTTTTTTATTATTTAACTAGCAAATGTAGTTTTTATTGCGGTAGTAGGCATATCCTATTCGTTAAAAAATGAAAATTTTTAAGCGTTTAGCTATTTAACAAAAAGCTTTTTACTTTAAAGAAGCTACTTTATTTAATTAATTGTTAAATATGGCTTATCTAATTATCATTTTTATGCACAATTGTTTGTAGGTATTTTAAATTAGCTTATTTTTGTTTCGCTAAAAAGTGACCACCCTATAAGAGAAAAACTAATCTGTAATTCGCCTTAAACCACTTTAGCAAGAAAAAATAAACACATTTAAACCCAAAAACATGAAAAAAACTTTACTTAGTTTATCATTAATTACAATTGCTTTACTTGGTAAAGCACAAAACTGTTCGGAATTATTTATTTCTGAATATGTAGAAGGAAGCGGAAATAGTAAAGCTATGGAGTTTTATAATCCAACTTTAAATACTATCAATTTAAGTAATTATCGTTTAGTTCGCTACTCTAATGGTTCATCAACTGGAAGTGATAGTTCTAATTTAGTAGGTTCTGTAAACTCATACAGCACATTTGTAATTGCAAATGGCGTAGGCGTCACATCAGGAACCACTTCAACTTCGCCTGCATGTTCACCTGCATTGCAAGCACTAGCTCAACAAACAGATGCGGCATATCCAGCTCCTACTTTTATGAACGGAGATGACGCTTTAGTTTTAGTTAAAATTAGTCCATATGCTCGTATTGATATTTTTGGAAAAATAGGTGAGCAGCCAGCAACGGCTTGGAGTGATGTTGCTCCATATGACGGAACATTAGGAAAATGGTGGACAAAAGATCATTCATTGCAAAGAAAAGCTACTGTTAAGGCGGGAATTATGACTAATCCGGCGCAATTTAATGTAAAATTAGAATGGGATTCATTACCTAAAGACAATTGGACAAAAATTGGAAGCCATGATTGTGATTGCAAACCAGTAGGAATAAATGAAAATGCTAAAGCTGTTTATTTAAAATTATATCCTAATCCATCTAATAGCTCTGAAATTGTTTTTGTAAGTGATAATCTAATTAAAGAGATTAAAATCATAAATGCTATTGGTCAAATTGTATATTCTTCTCTTAATAATGATAAAACAGTAGTTTTAAGAAACCTAAACTTAACAAGTGGTATTTATTACACCGTTGTTAAAAATAATGTAGGTACAAAAACTGAAAAATTAATTATTCAATAGGATTTAAATAGAAATTAAAATCTAAGGGCTGATGAAATATTCAGCCCTTCATATTTAAAATGGTGTATGATAAAGAAAACTAGTTTATTATTTGTTTTTATTTGCTTTACGTTTTTACTAAAAGCGCAACAGGATAGTTCAAAAGTTGTTTTATCAGGTTCTATAAAAGATTCTGAAACTGGCGAAGCTTTAATTGGAGCCACTGTTTTAGCAAAAGTTGGTGTTGGAGTTGTTGCAGATTTAGAAGGTAATTTCGTTTTAAATTTACCAAAAGGTTATTACATTATAGAAGTATCAATGCTAGGTTATGGAAAATTTACACAAAAGCTAAAATTGTATTCTAACAAAAAAATAGATGTAAAACTAGAAAGCACAATGCTTGATGAAATTGAAGTATTTGCAGATGTGGCTCAAATTCGAGAAACGCCTGTTGCCTTTAGTTCAATTTCGGCGGCTAAAATACAAGAGGAATTAGGAAGCAGAGATATTAGTATGATAGCGAACACCACTCCAGGTGCTTATGCCACATCTCAGGGTGGTGGAGCTGGAGATTCTAGAGTAAATATTAGAGGATTTGATCAAAGAAATATTGCGGTGATGGTTGATGGTATTCCTGTTAACGACATGGAGAATGGACAAGTATATTGGAGTAATTGGGATGGTTTGAAAGATATTACAAAAAGTGCTCAAATACAAAGAGGATTGGGAGCTTCTAAATTAGCTGTTGTTTCGATTGGTGGTACTATGAATTTTATAACAAATGGAATTGAAAGTAAGCAGCAAATGATAGTTAAAAAAGAATGGGGAAATAATCGTCATAATGTGATGGCTTTGTCGTACAATTCAGGTATTATTAATAATAAATGGGGATTTACTTTAGCTGGAACGTATAAAACTGGCGATGGTTGGGCAGAGGGAACTTTTACTAATGCTTATTCCTACTTTTTTAAAGTTCAGTATATGCCAAACCCACGTCATATAATTAGTATTGGCGCAAACGGCGCGCCTCAATCTCATGGGCAAAGATCAACTAAAGTCCCTATATCTGTTTATTCTAAAGATATGGCAAAAAATCTAGGGATTAATTACGATTCGGTAGTTGATAAAATTAGAACAACAACCAGGTATACAACGCAAACCCAAGGAGACAGAGATTTAAGATGGAATTCTGATCAAGGATTATTAAACGGAGGCGTAGTAGGAGATAAAATAAATTATTATCACAAACCATTAATTAACATCAACCATTTTTGGAAAATTAGTGAAAGAACAAATTTATCAACAGTTGTATACGCTTCTTTTGGCAATGGGGGAGGAACTGGTTACAATCCAACTTTTTCTGGAAGAGATACTTTAACTGGATATTATCTTGTTCAAACTAAATATGATGCAAATTCTACGTTTTTAGATGCTAATTATCATCCCACGGAAAATAAATCAACAACTATTCTTAGATCTTCAAATAATAACCATAGATGGTTTGGTTTATTATCAACAGCAACATCTAAGTTAAATAAGTTGTTTACATTAACTTATGGTTTAGATTTGAGATACTTTAAAGGCATTCATACTCAAACAGTTTATAATTTATTAGGTGGAGATTATTTTGTAGAAAGTGGTTTTAATAAAAATCCAAATTTGAATCCTAATGTTTATTCAAATTATATTAAAAAGAAGGGTGATATATATGGTTCTAACTGGGAAGCAATAAATAAGTGGGCAGGTTTGTTTGGACAGATTGAATTTAAAAAAGATAAGTGGTCGGCTTTTTTAACAGTAACAGGATCTTATTCGGGTTACAATAGAGTTGATTACTATAAGAGAAAAAATTTAGTTTTATCTGACACAACGTATTACAACGCAATAGGATACGGAGATACAATTGTTCACAATGGAACCACCTATACAAGAGATTCTAAAGAACTAAAAGATGCGAGTCCAGGTTGGAAATGGCAATTGGGTTATACTTTAAAAGGTGGTGCAAACTATAATATAAATGATCATCACAATGTTTTTGTAAATGTTGGATGGATGCAAATTCCTCAAAAATTTGCAAATGTATTTACGTTCGCAAATGAAGTTGTTAAAGATTTTAGACCAAATTTTATTAAATCTTATGAATTAGGATATGGATTGAAATATAATAAATTTCATTCAACAATAAATGCATACTATACCACATGGGATAATCAACCTCAAAGAACAGTAACTGATTTAGATGGTAATGTGTATAATATTAACGGTATTAATGTTGCATACAAAGGAGTTGAATTTGAAGGAGCATATAAGCCAATAAAACAAATTGAATTAGAAGGTTTGTTTTCAATTGGCGATTGGAAATATGTTTCTGGTGGCATCATATCTATTGTTAGCGAAGACGGCGCGTTAGTAGACGAAATAAATTATGATGCAAATGGTGTACATGTTGGTGATGCAGCTCAAACGCAAATAGGAGGAGCTGTCAGGTTTATGCCTATTAAAGGACTATACATTAAACCTAGATTTACATATTTTGATAGATACTATGCTAATTTTTTAGCTACTGATTTACAAGACAATAATAAAGGGAAAGAAAGTTGGAAAGTTCCTGGTTACGGTTTATTTGATTTAAATGCTGGATATGAAATGTCGTTTGGAGTATTTAGATTAAATATTTATGGCACAGTAAATAATGTTTTGAATACATTATATATCAGCGATGCGCAAAATAATGGTGCGGCTGGTAATTTTGATGCAACTTCTGCTACTGTATTTTTTGGAGTAGGTAGAACATTTGTTATTGGAACCAAATTAACGTTCTAATAAAAGTATGGAATAAAAACTATGATTAAGATTAAATATAACAACAACTAAAAAACAAATCATGAAAAAAATTAAATTATTTGGTGCGCTCTTAGGATTGAGTTTTGCAAATGCAAATGCACAAACTCCACTGCCAACTGGAGAAAAATTTGAAGGATTTATTTCTGCAACTAGTTTCACCGCAAATGCGCTATATCCAGGAAGTTGGTCATCTAATATTGGAGGAACATTTACTTATGCTACAGGTCAAGCTGGATTAGCTGCAAAAATTGATATTGCAAATGAGTACGTTCAAGTAAATACGGTAGATCAAATTGGAGTAGTAAGTTATTATTTAAGAGGATGGAATACTGGCGGTGCGTGGTCAGGTACTTTTAAATTACAAGAATCGGTTAATGGAACCACTTGGACAGATTTAACAGTTTTTGCTAATACAATTAGCAGTACTGCATATACAAATTATACTGTTACACCTAATTCATCCTCTCGTTATTTAAAGTGGATTTTAACAACAAAAGTATCTGGAAATAATGTTGGCTTAGATGAAATTAATATTGCTGCAGCACCAATCACTGCTCAGGAAATAAATGTGAAACAATCAGGTAGCACAATATTATCAGGTGGTAATTCAGCGCTATTTAATTCTGCAGTTGGAACGCCAACTACTGTGAATTTTTCAATTGAAAATTTAGGAAGTATTTCTTCATTAAATATTAATTCGTTTGCATTAAGTGGTCCGGCAGCTGCTGATTTTACGGTAACTGCTCCAACAGCTCCTTCAGTAGTTAATCCATCTTCAAATGTGCCTTTAACCTTGGCATTTAATCCAAGTTCTGCGGGGACACGTTCTGCCATTTTAACCATTAATAATAATGATGCAAATGAAGGAGCTTATGTAATTAACTTAAATGGTATTGGCGGGAATTTAGCCTCTCAACCTTCGGCTCAAGCTACAAACTTATCTTTCTCAAACATTAAATCATACAGAGCTGCGGCTAGTTTTAACGCCGCTTCTGTTGCTCCATCAGGATACTTAATTCTTAAAAAACAATCAGCTGCAGCTATTTCAGATATTCCTGTGGATGGGGTTTCTTATCAAATTGGTGATGCTATTGGCAGCAGCAAAGTGATTTATTCTGGAAATGGAACAAATATTGGTATTAGTAATATTTACGCTGGATTAACTTATCAATTAGCTGTATTTTCTTACAATGGTTCTGGTTCCTTTGTTAATTATTTACAAGCGAGTCCATTATCTGGCGGTTTTACTGCATTAGCAACTATGCAGCCAGTTTCTGAGTACACATCATTAAATGTAACAAATACTAATTTCTTAACTTCTTTATCTACTAAAATTTATACTCATAGTTCTATTTTTTATGGCAATTATGATGAGACGATGATTAAATTATTTACAGCTCGTGATACAATGGCTGGTAAAAAAGTAGTAACCTGTGTATACAGTGGTGAGAATTATGTTTATACCGAACCATTTGATTTTAGTTATATGAGCCGTGAACATAGCTATTGTCATCAATGGATGCCAACTAATCCAGCAGATGGATCGGGTAATGCTCCAAATAATTTAGAGAGAAAAGAATATAACGATCAGCATCATTTGTTTCCTACTAATCAAAATGATGTAAACGCTGTTCGTAGTAATTTTCCGATGGGAGAAATTGTAACGGTGCAAAGTTCATATTTAGCATCAAAGCGTGGACAAAACGCATTAGGTCAAACAGTTTTTGAACCTAGAGCAAATCACAAAGGAGACTGGGCAAGAGCTGTTATGTATATGGCAACAGCTTATAACGGACAAACGGATGCTTATGGTGTGGTTCAAAATTGGAAATTTAAAAATCCTATTAGCGCTACAATTTCTTACGGTCAAGATCAAAATATATTAAAGAAATGGCATTTTCAAGATTTACCAGATTCTTACGAAATTTCTCGTAACGATTTTTTAGATTCATTGCAAGGTAATCGTAATCCATTTGTTGACAGCGTGCGTTATGCATGTTATGTTGATTTTAGTAACATGACCTATATTTCTGCTCCAACTTTTACAACTGGCATAAACGCACCTTGTTATGTTGCTGTTGGCATCAAAGAAAATGTATCTACTCAGTTTGAATATGTATTAGCGCCAAATCCAACATCAGGTGAGTTTTATTTAATGATAGATGCTAAAATATCTGAGAAATTTAATGTGTATATTACTGATATTTGTGGTAGAAATGTTTATCAAAAATATATTGATGTTGAAAATGGATTTAATAATATTTTAATAAACGATATTAAATTAAATGCTGGAGTTTATTTTGTAAATCTTACATATAAAAACGAAAAAATTACGCGCAAATTAATCATACAGTAATTTTGGCTTGTTTATCATTATACCTATAATTTTAAGAGGTATTAAAATTGGTTTTAAAAAAAGTCCCTCACTTAGAGGGACTTTTTTTAGCTATGAACTTTAATAAATTTGAAGTAATACCATTAGCTCATATAAAATAGACTAAAAAAACATTACGCTTGTTTGTCAGTTCGAGCGCAGTCGAGAATAAAAAAACTAAACTATAAAAGCTAATGGTATAAACATTCTAAAGGTTGCGCAATCAATGTGTTTATTAGTAGCACTAATTTTTACGAATTACACAAACACATCTAAATCCTAACCAGGCTGTTGGTTTCGAGTATTCCATAAATTTACCAACTCTGCATTCTTCAAGTATGTTTCTCCAACTTCCACCTTTGCATATACCTTTTTCTTGAACCATTTCGGCTACATTTCCAAGCATGTTATATAATTCAAAATGATTTTTTATGTATGATTTAACCGGAGTTGTAACATCTGCATTTTCTATATAATCATATTTTTTTGTACCGGCAGAATCTATAATATGTATGCAATTTATTTGATATACACCTTTATTATTTTTGCCATTATTATTAAGAAAATTAGTTGATGTTTCTGCTAATTTTTCCCATTCACTTTTAGTAGGTAAACGGTATTCAAAGTTCTGATTTTTAAAATCTTTTTTTATAGTTAAAAATGATTTCACCCTTTCCGTTCTCCATTTGCAAAAAACTGTAGCTTGCTCATAACTAATTCCAACTACAGGATAATTTTTATAAGCCGGATGTCTGTAATAATATTTAACGTAAGGTTCATTGTAAGCTAACTTCTCTCTCCAAACTAAAGTATCTGGTAGTGTTGCTAAATGCTCTTTAGAGTTTGCTCCATAAATTCCTTTTGTCCACATTTCATATTCTATCCAACTAAAATTTGAAATCTCAGTTTCATCTGCAAATAAACTATCATTTATTTGAACTGTTCCAGGTGGGATAAATGGTTTCTTTTTTTCAAAAGATAAACAAAGCGCAGCAAAGCTAATGCTTAGTAATATTGATTTTAGCATAATAGAGTAGAGATGTAAATTTTATTAAATACCTAATACCATTTTTAAATCAAATGCATCGTTTATGCCTGCACTGATTTCTTTCATAGGAATTTTATTTTCTTTATTTGCAACGCACTTCGCGAAAGTTTCCTTTTCACATACATATAATTTGTTGTCAGACATGATGCAAACAATATAACTGTTTTTCGGGTTATAAGTAATTGGTTCTCTTCCAAAATTATAGACCAAGTTCTTGTCTTGACAAATCAAGTAGGTTTGCTCTGCTCTTATAAAATTTTTATTAGAATTGGTTGTGAAAATTGGATGCATTTCAGCTTCTGTTGGCATTCTTTCAGGGCAGTCAGAATTGCAGATACCAAAACTATTAATTTTGAAAATGCGAACAACTTTTGCTTCGCTGCTTGTTGAATTGAAATTAGTATTTATTTGTTGCTCCTGTTCTTTTTGCAAACGAATTCGTTCTTTAATTATTTGCTGAGTAATCATATTTTTTTCAGTTACAAATACAGTTTGTTTCGCCTCAAATTCTTCTTTCAATTTTTTTTCATCAGCTTCACGCTTAGCAATGATTGTTTTATAATCATTGAATTTACTTTCGTACGATTTTAAAGCCTTGTCGTAATCAGCGCCAGCTAGTGCAGGATAGACAATCAATTTTTCAACTTGCTTTCCTAATTTTAAGGTCAGTAAATAGTTCTTGCCTTTTTGAGTGC
>JAIOZA010000012.1 GCA_021740825.1 Bacteroidia bacterium
CCAACGCTGAATCGTTTAACTCAAAAATAAAAAACTTTAGGGCAAATTTAAGAGGCGTTACTGATGTAAAATTCTTCCTCTTTAGACTGCAAAAATTATTTGCCTAGCAATTTATCCCCAACTTTTTAATGTGACCCCAATTATTTGATAAAAAGAGTATTTAAACAAAAAAGCTCCAACTAATTAATAGAAGGAGCCTTTTTAAAAACTTTAAAAAAATTAGTGACCACCACCATCATGCTCTCCTTCTGCTAAAGGAACCGTTTGTGGTATAAAATCATGCTCTGCACCAGGCTTACTGTAATCATATGCCCAACGATGAACAACCGGTAAAGGTCCAGGCCAGTTTCCGTGAATATTAGCCATTGGAGTTGTCCACTCTAACGTATTTGAATTCCACGGGTTTTGAGGGGCTTTTTCTCCACGCAACATACTATAGAAGAAGTTAAACAAGAAAACACCTTGCGCTAATGCACCTAATATTGCAAAAACAGTTACTATTTCATTAATATCCACAAGGTTATCAAACAATGGAAAATTACTGTTTGTGTAATAACGACGAGGTACTCCAGCTAATCCTAAAAAATGCATCGGGAAGAATACGCCATAAGCACATACAAATGTTAACCAAAAATGCAAGTAACCTAATTTTTTGTTCATCATACGTAAAAACAATTTCGGAAACCAGTGGTAAATACCTGCAAACATTCCAAAAATAGCACTTAAGCCCATTACAATATGGAAATGTGCAACTACAAAGTAAGTATCATGAACGTTAATATCTAATGTTGAGTCTGCTAAAATAATTCCAGTTACTCCACCTGTGATAAACGAAGAAACTAATCCAATTGAAAACAACATAGCAGGTGTGTATTGAATGTTTCCTTTCCATAAAGTTGTAATGTAGTTAAACGCTTTTACCGCTGATGGAATAGCAATTAACAATGTTGTAAAAACAAACACAGATCCTAAAAATGGATTCATTCCTGTTAAGAACATATGGTGACCCCACACTATAAAAGATAAGAATCCGATTGCTAATATCGATCCAATCATAGCTCTATAACCAAAGATTGGTTTACGAGAGTTTGTAGAAATAATTTCAGAAGTAATACCTAATGCAGGTAATAATACAATGTATACTTCAGGGTGACCTAAGAACCAAAATAAATGTTCAAATAATACAGGGCTACCACCAACATTATCTAGAGGCCGTCCACCAATATAAATATCTGATAAATAAAAACTCGTTCCTAAACTTCTATCACAAATTAATAAAACAACACAAGAAACTAAAACGGGAAAGGATAAAACTCCCAATATTGCTGTTACCAAAATAGCCCACATAGTTAAAGGCATGCGAGTCATTTTCATACCTTTAGCACGCAAATTAATAATAGTAACTATATAGTTAATTCCACCTAATAGAGAAGAAACAACAAATAAAGTCATAGAAATTAGCCACAAAGTCATACCTAATTTTGAACCAGGCATTGCTTCAGGTAAGGCAGATAATGGAGGATAAATGGTCCAACCTCCAGAAGCCGGTCCATCGTCAATAAATAAAGAACTTACCATTATTGCACTTGAAGCAAAAAAGAACCAGTACGATAACATATTTAAGAATCCCGATGCCATATCTCGAGCACCAACTTGATATGGAATCAACAAGTTAGCAAATGTTCCGCTCAATCCACCAGTTAATACAAAAAACACCATAATTGTTCCATGTATAGTAACTAAGGCCAAATACATATTGGGATCAAGAATACCGTCCTTTCCCCATTTATCACCGACCATAGCATTAATAAAGGCGAACTTTTCTCCCGGCCATGCTAATTGTAAACGGAAAATAACTGACATCATCATTGCTATTACGGCCATAACGACGGCTGTAAGTAAAAACTGACGAGCAATCATCTTATGATCCATACTAAAGATGTATTTACTTACAAAACTTTCTTCATGTTCGTCGTGAGCATGATCGTGATGCTCAACATGTTCTTTTACTTCAAGTAACTGTGCATTTTCCATTTTAGTTATTACTTTGTTTTAGTACAATAATTTATTAATTAACCTTATTTAGCAGCAATTGTTTTAACTACTTTTTGTTTTGCTAACCAAGCATTGTAATCTTTTTCACTTTCTACTACAATTGTCATCGGCATGTTAGAGTGACCAGATCCACAAATTTTGTTACACAATAACATGTAATCAAATTCAACAGGCTCTTCGCCTTTTTTAGCGCGAGCTTCATTGATACCCGCCATTAATTGAATTACGTATGGGTCTTTACGCATTTCAGCTGTTGTTTTATTTGGAGTGAATCTAAACTCAGTAACCATACCCGGTACGCAGTTCATTTGCGCGCGAAAGTGCGGCATATATGCACCATGAATTACATCGCGAGAACGCATTTTAAATTCAATTTCTTTGTTTACAGGAATATGAAATTCACTTTTTACAATAATATCATCAAAACCTGCTGCATCTAACGTATCCATACCTACTGAATTCCCACCATCAATTTGTCGATAATCAGTTAATCCTAAAACTTTATCTTTACCAGCATAACGAGCAGTCCAATCAAATTGTTTGGCATATAATTCAATAGTTACTTTATTAGGGTCAACTGATCTGTCGGTAATTTCATTCCAATATTTTAATCCAAAAATAATAATACCTGCTAAAACTATTGCGGGAACTATTGTCCATGCCATTTCTAAACGATTATCGTGAGCCAAATAAGTTGCTTTATTTCCCTTTTTACCAGAGTATTTGTAAGAAAAATAGAAAAGGAAACCATTTGTAAGTACCGATGCTATTGTAATTACCCACATGTTGATGTTCCATAATGAATCTATTTTTAAACCATGAACAGATGCCGCTGATGGCAAAGAATTATCTTCCCAACGATCAATTTGCCATAATAAAAGTCCAAAAAACAAAACTCCTACAATAAGCATTAACTTTCCGTTAAATGAGTTATCGCTATCGGTTGGCGACCATTCGTTACCTTTTTTAAACTCACGCGAAAGTTCAATAACGCGCATTAACTGGTGGACAGCAATGATCAAAAGTACAAGTCCAATTAAGATTAACAATTTCATATCTTGATATTTGTTTTTTTAGTTGTCCTATGGTTTGGTGCAGTTTATTACACAAATCATAGTAAAATTTTATATTTTATTATTTCAATTTATAATTAGTATGCGTGGTGAGCACTTTCCTCCAAGAACGGGTGATTTTTAACCATTAATGGGCGTTTAGAAAGATTGTTTAATACGACATACATAAATAAACCTAGGAAGAACATGAAATTGCCTAATTCCATCCATCCCAAACCAGTCCAGTGGTGCCCAACAGTTCCAGGCATAACTACCATAATAATATCTAAATAATGGCCTATGAAAATTATTACGCCAACAAATACTAAGAAAAAATAATTTCTTTTTGAATCACGGCTCATTAACATCACCATCGGGAAGGCAAAGTTTACAAATAAAACAGTCCACATTAAAGTTTTGTATGACTCCCATCGTGTTTGGAAATAAATAACCTCCTCAGGAATATCTGCATACCAAATCAACATAAATTGAGAGAAGTACAAGTAAGTCCATAGGAAAGAAATAGCGAACATCCATTTTCCAATATCATGTACTGTACTTTCAGTAACAAATTCTAAATACCCAATTTTCTTTAACCAAACTACTAAAATTGTGATAGTAATTAAAGCACTAACCCACATTCCTGAAAATAAATACCAACCCATCATTGTAGAGAACCAATGAGTATCAATACTCATAATCCAGTCCCAAGCAGATGTTGACGATGTTACAGCAAAAACTACCATAAACCAAGCACTTAATTTTACATTTTTCCAGTGAAAACCTTTACTTTCTTCGTGACCTAAAGCATCAGCATCCATTGAATTTTTGCGTAATTTCCAAGTAAATAATACCCAAGCAACCATATACAAAATAGTTCTAATCCACCAAAATACTCCAAAATAACCAATTTTAGCTGCAATTACCTTATCATAATTTTCAGAACCTTCAGTAGCAATCCCATCAGCCATCCAAGGATAAATAGTATGCATATGAATTTGACCACAGATAAATACTAACAACATAAATGATAAACCTACAGGTAAATACCATGTTACTGCTTCAATTACTCTTTTTATTGTTGTTGACCAACCAGACTCTGCTGCATATTGCAATCCTAAAAAGAAAGCAGCAGCTAAAGCAATAGCCATAAAAAAGAAAGATCCAGCAAAAATATTTGCCCAAGCACGCGTTGCGTGATAATGATGATCATCTGGTTGTTTATCAAACATAAACATACAAATGATGGATACTAAACCAACCGCCATCAATATATATGATGTCATTTTTGCTTTAGCGGGAACTACGAAATTTAATTTATCAGTGTTCATATTTAAAATTCTGTCGTATTTAAAAATTCGTTTAATTAATGTTTAGCTGATTGAACAGTTGCTGTTACAGTTGCAACCTTTGCAGTACTATCTACTGCTACTGTTTTTGGTCCTTGTAATTTTTGCACAAAATAAACTAGCTTCCAACGCTCTTCTTGAGTTAACTGACTTGCGTGAGAACCCATTGTTCCTTTACCATAAGTTAAAGTATGGAATATTTTTCCTTCTGGTAAGTTTTTTAATGGGCCGTTGTATGCAGGTGGTGGACCAGGTAATTTGGCTCCAACTTTACCATCTCCAGCTCCTGTAGCACCATGACAGTGAACGCAAAATTTACCGTACAATTCTTCACCTTCCTTTTCTATAGCTTCAGAATATACAGTAGGATTTTTTAAATACAAACCTGCTTGCTCATATCCTTCTGTTGTATTTGGATAAACATAAGGAATATAACCTCTTGCAATCGTTCCAGAAACTGGTAGTTTAGAGCTATTTATTGTATCTCCATTTATAATGTGAGTTCCATAATATTCTAAAGATGGAGAGCGGTACATATCTGGCATAAATTCAAAACCAGGACTGTTTACATCTTTTTTACCACATGATGTAAAACCCGCCACTAACATAATCGCGAAAGTTCCGCACGTAATTAGTTTAAGATTTTTGTATGATAGGTTCATATATAAAGTTATTATCTAATTAGTATTTTGGTTCAATTGTAATCATTCCTTTGTAATTTACTTCTTCTGCACCTGTGGCACGTAAAATATCATCCGCTTTTTTTGATTGCTCGTCATTTAACTCTAAGTAAATCATAAATTTATCATCAGTTGTGCGAGGATCTGGGTTTTTTGCTTTAGCACCCGGAACTAACCAACAACGCAACAAATAGGTTAAAGACATACCATGAGCAGCACAAAATACAGTTGCTTCAAATGTAATAGGGATAAATGCAGGAACATTTGAATAATAATTCCAATTTGGTTTTCCTCCAATATCATTAGGCCAATCGCTCACCATCATGTACCACATCATTAATGTAGCTAACGATAAACCTGTGATTCCATAGATAAATGCACAAATTGCAATTCGTGTACGCGGTACACCAACAATTGGGTCTATTCCATGAACAGGAAACGGAGTAAATACATCTTTAATTCGAATACCCGCAGCACGTAATTTTGTACATGCCTCTAATAATGGTACTTCATCTCCAAAGATGCCGTGTATAATTTGTTTAGTTGCCATATTTGTTTAAGTTTTTAGTGTTGAGTTTTAAGTTTTAAGTTCTTAAACGTCTAACTTTTTATCCTTATATTTTTTTAATCTTATACTGAATTATTAAAAAGTAATAACTCAAAATTTTTAACTTTTTAATGTGCGTGTTGAGCTGCAGCTTTCTTTTGAGCTTCTCCAGAAGCTTTTAATATTGATTTTAATTCTGCTTGAGCAATTACTGGGAATGTACGAGAGTACAACAAGAATAGGGTAAAGAACATTCCAATTGTTCCAACAAATATACCTACATCAATAAAGCTTGGGGAATAAGTATTCCAAGTGGAAGGTAAATAAGTACGACATAATGTTGGAACGATAATTACAAAACGCTCAAACCACATACCAATATTTACCACAATAGATAATACAAATGTAAAAGCTAAATTAGTACGTAATTTTTTAAACCAAAATAATTGAGGAGAAATAACATTACAAGTCATCATAGCTGCGTAAGACCACCACATAGGTCCTGTAGCTCTATTTAAAAAAGCATATTGTTCCCATTCAACACCTGAATACCAAGCCACAAATAACTCGGTTAAGTAAGCTACACCAACAATTGAACCTGTTACAATAATAACTATATTCATATATTCAACGTGTTGAACAGTTATATATGACTCTAATTTATAAACCTTACGAACGATTAACATTAATGTTAATACCATTGCAAATCCTGAGAATACCGCACCAGATACAAAATAAGGAGGGAAGATAGTTGTATGCCAACCTGGAACTACCGAAGTAGCAAAGTCAAATGATACAATTGAGTGAACGGAGAATACTAAAGGCGTTGATAATCCTGCTAATACTAAAGATACTTCTTCAAAACGAGACCAGTGACGAACATTTCCACCCCATCCAAATGATAATAAAGCATATGCTTTTTTCATTTTAGGTTTAACAACACGATCACGAATCATCGCAAAATCAGGAATTAAACCGATATACCAAAACACAATAGACACTGTAGCATAAGTTGATACAGCAAATACGTCCCATAATAATGGTGAGTTAAAGTTTGGCCATAATGAACCAAATTGATTTGGCAACGGGAACAACCAGTAATCTAACCAAGGCCGACCAGTATGTAACGTTACAAAAATAGCGGCACATAAAACAGCAAAAATGGTCATTGCCTCAGCTGAACGGTTAATGGCCATGCGCCATTTTTGCCGGAACAATAATAATACGGCCGAAATTAAAGTACCAGCGTGACCAATACCAATCCACCATACAAAGTTTGTAATATCCCAAGCCCAATCAACCCCATTATTAGAACCCCAGGCTCCAATACCGACACCAATTGTATAAGATAAACAACCAATACCCCACATGAAAGCTAATGCAGAAATAGTAAATAAAATATACCATAATCTGTTTGCTTTACCTTCTATGGGCGCAATAATATCATCTGTGATGTTTCGGTAAGTTTTATCACCTAATATCAGAGGAATTCTTATCTGTGATTCTGCGTGCATATTATTTTAGTTCAGAATTTATAAATTAATTTGTTACTTTTTTTGATTATGAGTGTTGTTGTTCTTTATGTCCTTCTTCTGCATGCGCTGGTTTATCAACTGCGTGAGATCCGTGATGAATAGCTTCCTCTTGGTTTCTTACTTTCAATAAGTATGAAACTGTTGGCTTAATTCCTACCTCTTCTAATAAAACGTAATTTTTATCATCATTTCTCCAAGTTGAAATTTCAGCTTTCTCATCATTTGCATCTCCAAACATGATGGCGTTTGTAGGACAAGCCTGTTGGCAAGCTGTTTTGATAGAGCCGTCAACAATTGGCATTTTAGCTGCTTTTGCAACTAATTTACCAGCTTGTAAACGTTGAACACACATTGAGCATTTTTCAATAACTCCTCGTGAACGAACTACCACGTCTGGGTTTAATACCATACGTCCTAAATCTTGTTGAGCTGGGTTAATATCTGTAAACATTTCGTTTTCATTGTAGTTAAACCAATTAAAACGACGAACTTTAAACGGACAGTTGTTAGCGCAGTAACGAGTACCTATACAACGATTGTAAGTCATCATGTTTAACCCTTCTGTACTATGGCTAGTTGCTAAAACAGGACAAACGGTCTCACAAGGAGCGTGATTACAGTGTTGACACATCATTGGTTGGAAAGTAACCTTTGGATTATTTGAAGGATTTTCCATATCCAAATACATATCCATAGCTCCTAAATGTTTTTCATGAGCTTTTTCTTTGTTCATGTCGGATGTGTAGTAGCGATCAATTCTCAACCAGTGCATTTCACGAGTTTTACTAACTTCATCTTTACCAACTACATGAACATTATTTTCAACTGTACAAGCTACAACACAAGCTGCGCAACCAATACATGAAGTCATATCAATTGTTAATCCCCATTTATGATTCATACGAGGATGAGCATCCCATAAATCAACTTCTCCAACAGGTTTTGAACCACCACCATGCATTGGTAACATTGCAGCAGGATTCCAAACTTCTTTTTCTTTTGATTTATATTCATTCAAGGAAACTTCTCTTAAAATCTCTTCCTCGCGCGCCATAATTGTATGGTGAATTTGAGTAGCAGCAAATTTATGTTCTTCGTTAGTTTTAGCTATAGAAACAGATAAACTAACATTTTGCAATGTATTACCAGTTACTGTAACAAATGAATACGCATTTACTCCAACACCAAAAGCAACTTTCATGCTTTCAGCTGAGCGACCATAACCAAGCGCTAATCCTACAGTTCCGGGTGCTTGACCTGGCTGAGGATACACTGGCACTTTTATTGTTACGCCATTTACAGTTAAATCAACTATAGACCCTACTTTATCCTGACGTTTCATTTCATGTAATCCCATAGTGGCTACATCGGCCGGATTCATTGTAATGTAATTATCCCAAGTAACTTTAGAAATAGGATCAGGTAATTCCATTAACCATGGGTTATTACTTTGATTTCCATTTCCTAAACCAACTTTTTCGTAAACTACTAATTCAATTGCGCCACCTCTTGCAGAAGTTGCACTAGCAGCAGCTTTATTATAATCAGGAGTTGGTAAAGAGGTAGAAACTTCAGTTGGAACAGCAACAGTATGGCGTGAAGCAACATGATTAGCCGGAGCTGAAACATGAGTTGTATCAGCAATAACTTCGTTAATAATAGCTGCTACACCTGCCATTAAAGGTTTACCTGTTGAATCAATTGCCATTGGAGCAATTACAGGTTCTTTATATACAGAAACTTTTAATACACCATCATGTAATGTGTGCGCCCAAAAAGTAGCAAAATCTAAATATTTACCCTGTTGTGGAAAAATATGATTATTCCAATATCCTTGCAAGTAAGCTAAATAATCAGATTTAATACCTGACCATTTTAATAATGTGTCTTGCACCTGACGAGTTCCTTCATAACGAGGAGCTGCAAATATTGGATTAATAGTTGGTTGTTGTAATGAATAGTGACCTTTTTTTGGATTTGCATCACCCCAAGATTCCAAGAAATTATTATCTGGACAAACAAAGTCAGCTAATTTAGATGTTTCATCTAATGATTGAGAGAAAGAAACTTTTAATGCTGCTTTTTTGTAGGCAGATTCAAATTTTAAAGAAGCAGGCGCAGTATAAACCGGATTGCAGTTATAAGTCATTAATACTCCAACTTTACCAGCATTTAAATCAGACACTAAATCAATAAATTCTTTATCGTTACCTTGTTTTAAATTGTAGTGCATTTCAACATCTACAGTTTTTCCATAGTTATCTAACATTTTATTGATACCGTTTACCAATGTTTGGCAAGCTTCATCATTAAAACCACAAACTACAATTGATTTTCCTTTATTCGCAACTAATTCCTTAGCTGCCTTGGCAATTGCTTTTACAGCATCCGAATTAGATACATTAGACGCAGACACTTTCGAATTACCAGTTGCACTTGCAACTTCATTAAATAAAGAACTAATTACTTTACCAAATTCAGATGCCTTAACCATATATCGCTCATCAGCATTTGCTCCAGTTAAAGACAAATTAGCTTCAAAATGATAGTGTTTGCTCATTTCTAAGTTTTCACGATTCACCTTGCGTGTTTTGCTATATTGATTCGCAAATTCGATAGGGCTCAACCAAGTTCCTAAAAAATCGCATGAAATACCAACTATTGTTTTTGCTTTTGAGAAATCGTACGAAGAAACTACCGATTTACCAAACACATTTTTATTGGCATTAATTAATGCTGAATAAGATATAGCATCGTATGTTACATGTTTTGTATTTGGGTGCTTTGCAGTAAATTCAGCTATGACAGCTTTTGTAGAAGGACTTATAATAGTAGAACTTAAAATAACATTAGTTCCAGTAGATAAAGAACTGGCAACAGCATCATCAACATTTTTCCAAGTTGTAGGATTTCCTTTTGCTAACGGTCCATTTAATCGAGCTCCATCGTATAAACTTAAAACCGAAGATTGAACTCTTGCACTTGTAGCGCCACGGCTAATAGCCGACGAATCATTTCCTTCAATTTTAATAGGACGACCTTCACGAGTTTTAACTAGTACAGATGCATAATCATGCCCATCATAAAATGTAGAAGCATAAAAATTAGCTACGCCAGGAGTTACCTCTTCTGGTTTTACTACATAAGGAATAGATTTGTTTACAGGGGTTTCGCAAGCAGCTAAAGCAACAGCTGCTGTAGAGAAGCCCATTACTTTTAAGAAATCTCTGCGGCTTGTACCTTTAGAGTTACTATCATCACCAGTAAGGAATTCTTCCATTGGCAATGTTTCTGAAAACTCATTGTTTTTGGTTTGTAAAAAGTCTTCGCTGCTGTTTAATTCAGGTAAACCTTTCCAGTATTTTTTCGACATAGTCATCTGTGATATTTCTTGTAATTACCGGTTTCTAACAATTAATAGTGACATTTAGCGCATTCAAGTCCACCGATTTTATCAACCGTAAACTTAACATCGTATTGTCCTTTATATTTTTCCTTTAAAGCCTTATGCATTTTGTCATAATATGCATTTCCTTCCATAGCTACTTCTGTTTTGCGATGACACTCAATACACCACTTCATGGTTAACGGAGATTGTTGTTGAACAACTTCCATCTCTTTTACTTTTCCATGACAATTTGCGCAATCTTGTTTACCAACAACTACATGCTGCTTGTGATTAAAATAAACATGATCTGGAAGGTTGTGAATTTTAATCCACTTAATTGGATTTTGTGGTCCATCATAAACGCCAGTTTTTGGGTT
Source organism: Bacteroidia bacterium (assembly GCA_021740825.1). Classification (GTDB taxonomy): domain Bacteria; phylum Bacteroidota; class Bacteroidia; order B-17B0; family Aurantibacillaceae; genus UBA4416. Next base: position 10,984 of record JAIOZA010000012.1, read on the forward strand.
AAAGCCAGAAGCTTCATAAATTTTTGCAATTTCTTTTTCGCCGTATTGAGGTCCTTTTTGAATTCCTTTATGGCAATTCATACAAATATTTACAGAGGGTATACCAGCATGTTTTGATTTTTCTACTGAGTTATGGCAATACTGACAAGCTATTTCATTATCTCCAGCATGTAATTTATGTGAGAACTTTATAGGCTGAGGCGGTTGGTAACCTTTTTGCGTCTCCCAATCATAATAAACACCTAAATCATAACAAGCGTTCCAACATGACTTCATACCGGCAAATCCGATTATTAAAATAAATACACCAACTAAACGGCGATGACCACCCATCCATTGTTTTACTTCCTGTGAAAATGAAATTTCTTCAGACTCCGCTTTGCCTTCTTTACGATTGTAAGAGTTTTGTAATGAATGACGAACGCTGCGCAAGGCACCAATAATAATTGCAATAATTACAATAGCACCTAATAATAAATATAAAGGATCAATGCCACCTTTTACTTCTTCTTTTTCAGTTGCAGGTCCTGTAGCTGCTGCGCCTGCTGTTGCTCCTGGAGGTGGCGGCGGATTTTTAACATAAGCTAAAATTGCGTCAACATCTTTGTCGGTTAATTGACCTTCAAAAACCGTCATGGCAGCCTTACCATTATCATTATAAATTTTGTTGGCATAAGCATCGCCAGACTTAATTAACTTTTCGTTATTAAGAATCCAGTTTTTTAACCAATCGCCTTTTGGTGCACGATCAAAAACACCAGCTAAACCTGGACCAGTTAATTTTTGGTCGGTAAGCGCGTGACAAACCGCACAGTTTTGCTTAAATAATTTAGCTCCATCTTGTGCTTTCAAACCAAAGGAGAAAGCAAAAAATAGGAAAACCGCGCCAAATAAGGATTTTAAGGAGAAATGAGACATATTATTATGCATAGAATTATATCTAATTTTGTGTTTTAAGTGCAGCGTAATGACAATTTAATGACAAAAAACTACCGCACAAAAATAGCAGAATGTTATATATGTAAAACGTATTTTTTAATTTTTATTAACACCTTTCGTAATTTATAATTATTCTAAATAAGGTATTTTGCTATCATCATTTTAATGACGCTTTCTTTATGCTGGAACTATTAGCTTAAAGGTCATGATATTACCAATAAAATAATATTTATTAACGATGAACTATTATATGGAAATCGAAGGATGTCGTATAATTATCTATTAAGTTAAATATCTTCCCAATAGTCTATTATTAATCCATCGTTTTGGCTTATGCCTATTGAGCGTTTTTCGAGTCCAAAACTGATAATAAGAGCATCATTTAAAAATTGTTCATCTTCTCTACTCAATTCAAATGCTTCAATAGTTTCTCCAATAACATCAGTCCACATTTTAGTAGTTGAAGCGTCAATTGGAATCATCTTAATTTTATCTCCAAACTCTTGTTTTAACTGAGCTTTTTCTTCTTCAAAATTAAAATCTTTAATAACATCAATTCCTGTGCTTTCCTCATTGCATGTAATTACGAGGGTAGTATCATCCGTAAATACTAATTCTACATTATCAATTAAATCAACTTGAGCATCGGGATTAAAGCGATTAACCCAAAAATAAATAATCACCTTCTTAAGCGTTTTACCTTCGGCTGCGGTAAATAATTTTAATTGGTGGTCGGTGAAATGAGACATACGAATTTAATTATGAATTTATGATTAAAAATTGGGTACGAATATACGAATCTGTATATGAGTTCGTTTAAAAAATTATACGACTGTGTGCTGTCATTTCGAGCGAAGTCGAGAACAAAAAGTGCAAAGGCATCTCGACTGCGCTCGATGTGACAATCAATACGCTCATCCCTCGCACTCGAAGTAACTAAAAAACACTTGTCACTTCGAGCGAAGTCGAGAAGCGCCCTTAATCAATCTTCTTAGTTCTCGACTGCGCTCGAACTGGCAATTTATATGGATAGCCAAGCCTTTGCTGCTGTTCCCATAATAGTTATTTTTTCATTATCCGAAAGTGGCGCTTCACGAACTAACGTTCCGGGTACTGCTTCACCTAACGGAAAGGGGTAATCAGAACCTTGAACTACTTTATCTGCGCCAACCAAATCAATAATATATTGTAGCATTTTATGATCACATACGTGAGAATCTACCCAAAATTTACCTAAGTACTTTTTTGGATTAAATTCATTATCAATCGCCACTAAATCAGGGCGACAATCCCACCCGTGCTCAATGCGACTAATAGTTGGCAAGAAAGAACCACCACCGTGAGCAAAACATACTTTTAGTTTTGGAAATTTTTCAAATACTCCTCCAAAAATCATTGAACAAATTGCTCGACTAATTTCTGCCGGCATACCCACTAACCATGGTAGCCAATATTTTGTCATGTGTTCTTGTCCCATCATTTGCCAAGGGTGAACTAAAATAGCAGCATTTGTTTTTTCGCAAGCAGCCCAAAATTCATAAAATTGCGGCTCTCCTAAATTAATGTTATTGACATTACTACCAATTTGAACACCTTTAAAGCCAAGCTCCATGCAGCGTTCTAATTCTTGAACAGCTAATTTAGCATCTTGCATAGGAACCGTTGCTAAACCAATAAATTTATCAGGATAACGGTTTACGGTTTGTGCAATATCATCATTTAAAAATTGCGAAATCTCTAAACAATCGTTTGGTTTTGCATCATAACTGAACATCACAGGAATGGTGCAAATAACTTGCATGTCTGCCTTATGTTCTGCCATTTCTTTTATTCTAACTTCGGCATCCCAGCAGTTTTCAAGTATTTCTCTAAACCGATTTTCTCCCTGAACCATCCAAGCTCTGCCTGGTGTATGATGGTCTAATTGAATAAAATTTCCATAACCAAATTTTTTCGTAAAATCGGGAATATGTTTTGGAATGATGTGAGTGTGGGTATCAATTGTGAACATAATATTTTGATTTGCGAGGTACGAATTACGAATGAATTATTACGAATTGGTTACGAATATACGAATCTGTGTATTAAAAACTTCTCGACTCTACTTCGACTCCGCTCAGTTTGACAGCTGGAAGTGACAAGACGTGTTTCATGCATTAAAATAAATTAATTAAAATAGATTCATCAACTATGTTTGGTAAAGTAACTTTTAAATTAGGAGTGCGTTCCATTTCGCGTTTAATGGCAAAGTTAGCTTCTTTGTTACGAGCCCAACTGCGGCGCGCTATACCATTATTGACGTCCCAAAATAACATCGATTTTAAACGTCTGTCAGCATCTTCACTTCCATCTAACACTAAACCAAAACCTCCATTTATTACTTCACCCCAACCAACACCTCCGCCATTGTGTAAACTAATCCAAGTTGCGCCACGGAAACTATCTCCAACAAAATTTTGGACTGCCATATCAGCTGTAAATTTTGAACCATCATAAATGTTTGAGGTTTCACGGTAAGGAGAATCTGTTCCGCTTACATCATGATGATCTCGTCCTAATACTACGGGCGCCGAAATTTCTTTATTGGCAATGGCTTTATTGATTGCTTCAGCAATTTTTACACGACCTTCGCTATCGGCATATAAAATACGAGCTTGTGACCCTACCACTAAATTATTTTTCATGGCGTCACGAATCCAAACAATGTTGTCTTGTAGTTGAGGTTTAATTTCTTCTGGAGCAGTTTTATAAATTTCTTCTAAAACGCTTAATGCAATTTCATCGGTTTTTTGTAAGTCTTTTTCATTAGCGCTTGTACAAACCCAACGAAACGGGCCAAAGCCATAATCAAAACACATAGGTCCTAAAATATCTTGTACATAACTTTTATATTTGAAAGTTGCGCCAACATGCCCGCCTTTAATTGCTTTTTCTGTTTCATAAATATCAGCGCCTGCTCTTCCAGCCTCCAATAAAAAAGCATTTCCGTAATCAAAGAAATACATTCCTTTTGCAGTTAATGTATTTACAGCAGTAGCATGACGAACTAACGTTTTTTGAACTTCCTCCTTAAATTTATCAGGATTAGAAGCCATTAGTAGGTTACTTTCTTCTAATGATAAACCTACAGGATAATATCCTCCAGCCCATGGATTATGAAGTGATGATTGGTCAGAGCCAATATCCACTGGCATATTCTCTTTTACTAAACGTTCCCATAAATCAACTATATTACCTTGATACGCTAATGATACTGCTTCTTTATTTGCTTGCGCCGCTTTAACTCGAGGAATCAATACATCTAAATTATCAAATACCTCATCAACCCAACCTTGCGAATGACGCGTATGAACTGCTTTTGGATTAATTTCTGCAGTAACAGATACTAAGCCAGCAATTTTAGCTGCCTTTGGTTGAGCACCGCTCATGCCACCTAAACCACAGGTAATAAAGAGCAGACCTGCCCCACCTTGGGGAGCAGTGGGGGCAAATCTTCTTGCCGCATTCATTACAGTAATACAAGTGCCATGCACAATACCTTGCGGACCAATGTACATAAAGGAACCTGCTGTCATTTGTCCGTATTGAGTTACACCTAACGCATTAAACTTTTCCCAATCATCTGGCTTGCTATAATTAGGAATCATCATTCCATTTGTTACAACTACTCTTGGCGCATCTTTATGTGAAGGAAATAATCCCATGGGATGACCACTATATAATGCTAAAGTTTGTTCATCGGTCATGATGGCTAAATACTGCATAGTTAGTAAGTACTGAGCCCAGTTTTGAAAAACAGAGCCATTTCCGCCATACGTAATTAATTCATGTGGATGTTGAGCAACAGCATAATCTAAATTATTACTTAGCATATGCATGATGGCAGCGGCCTGAATAGATTGATGAGGATAGTCATTTATCGGTCGTGCATAAATTTTATAGTCCGGGCGAAAACGGTACATGTAAATTCGTCCGTATGTTTTTAATTCTTCGGCAAATTCTTTAGCTAAAACTGGATGATGCTTTGCATCAAAATAGCGAAGGGCATTTTGAATGGCCAACTTTTTTTCTTCGGTATTTAAAATATCTTTACGTTTAGGTGCATGATTAATCGTGCTTTCGTAAACTTTTAGTTGAGGCAATTCGGAAGGAATACCTTGCAGTATGCGTTGTTGAAATTCATTTAATTCCATGCGGTAATCTCGTTAATTTAGAGATGCTGAAATTACATGATTTTTTTAATCTATTTTGCTTTGAAAGAAAAATAACCAACCATATTTGAGCTAAAAATGTAATCCCCAAAACTAATAAGTAGTAATTACTTTTTTATGTCTTCTAAGCTTTTCATTACTTTTTCTTTTAACTCCTCTTTAAATAAAACAAGTTTATCAAAAATGATTTTGTCTTGGCAACCTAAAATTTGAGCAGCTAATATACCGGCATTTTGTGCAGCATTAATTGCAACGGTTGCAACTGGAACACCATTAGGCATTTGCACAATAGATAGTAATGAATCCCAACCATCAATAGAGTTGCTTGATTTTACCGGCACGCCAATAACTGGTAAAGGCGTTAGCGATGCCACCATGCCAGGTAAGTGCGCTGCGCCACCAGCTCCAGCAATAATAACTTTTAATCCCCTGTCGTACGCTGTTTTTGCATATTCAAACATGCGCTCAGGAGTGCGATGCGCCGATACAATTGTTAACTCATACGGAATATTTATTTTTTTTAGAAAATCTGCTGCATCATTCATGATTTTTAAATCACTGCTGCTTCCCATTATAATTCCTACCATATGTTTTTAAGTTATTAGTTTTTACTTCGCAGTGTTTAGTGCTAGGAAATTACCTTCACTAAATCTTTTACTGTTATTGCTTTCTTCTTCGCCAAATTTAAATCATCATCTATCACGGTGATATGGCCCATTTTACGAAAAGGCTTTGTAGTTGTTTTGCCATATAAATGCACGTACACACCTTTGTATTTTATTGCGTCTGTTAACCCTTCGTATTTTGCGGGACCTTCATTATTTTTTTCACCTAATAAATTAATCATCACAGCTGGTTTTATGATACTTGTATCGCCCAATGGTAAATTTAATATAGCTCGTAAATGCTGTTCAAATTGAGATGTGATATTGCCCTCAATAGTTTGATGTCCGCTATTATGCGGACGAGGAGCTACTTCATTTACAAGCACTTTACCATCTTTAGTAACAAATAATTCTACTGCTAAAAGGCCTACAATATTTAATTTTTCAGCAATTTTTATGGCAATTTCAGTCGCTTGCTTATCAATACTTTTTTTAATATTTGCGGGCGAAAACAAAAACTCTACGAGATTTGCTTCCGGATTAAATTCACACTCTACAGCTGGGAAACATTTGCATTCGCCACTTTCGTTGCGAGCTACAATTACCGAAATTTCTTTATCAAAATCTACAAGCCGTTCAAGCACACTTGGCGCTTCAAATGCATGATCTATTTTATTTGGATGGCCCAATTTTACAACACCTTTACCGTCGTAACCTCCAGTGCGTAATTTTTGAAAGAATGGAAAGAAATCTCTATATTTTTCTATTTGTGTTTTATTTTCTACTAAAAAAAAATCGGGGCTTGGGATATCGTTGCGCTGGTAAAACATTTTTTGCAAACCTTTATCCTTGATAATTTCAATAACTTCGGGCTGAGGAAAAACTTTCTTACCAAGTTTTTGTAAATCTTTTAAGGCTTCTACATTAACATTTTCTATTTCAATGGTAATTATATCTTTATCTTTTCCAAATTTAAAGACAGTGTCATAATCTGTTAAACTACCATTTGTAAATTCATTTGCAATAGCTTTACATGGAGCATTGGCATCTGGATCTAAACAACAGATATATAAGTTATAATTAATGGCACTTTGTATCATCATCCTGCCAAGCTGTCCGCCGCCTAATACACCAATTTTAATTTTGTCGGGCTGAAAATAAGTCACGATTTAAAAACACCTTTTTTATATTTATGAAAATAATTTCCATTGACTGCCACTTTTAGTTATTTAACACAATTGCGTTATTTAAACAATTAGAATGGCAAAATAGGAGTATAAAAAAACCGCTTTGAAAGCGGCTTTTAAAATTTATTTAGCTGCTTTTTTTGTTGCTGCTTTTTTTGTTGCTACTTTTTTTGGCGCGTCCGAATCTGGTGCTGCTTTTTTAGCTGCTGCACTTTCTGCTATTTGCTCTTTAGTAATTGCCTTAGTTTTGTTACGCGGACGTACATTTCCAAATGAACCTACTTGGATTTTTCCACGTCTTGTTTTTTGATCGCCTTTTCCCATGATAATTTAATTTTAAAATATTAATGTCGTCAAAAATAGCTTAATTAATGATATTTTCAAATTTAATCCATCAACTAAGTGCAAATAAATACTTGTTCTTAAAATCTTTTATTTGGATTAAAAGGTTTTGAAGGTTTTTCTATTGTTGTTAAAATGGATGTCATTTTTTGTTTATCTGCTAATAATTTTTTCGCTTCAGTCACATCAAAATCATATTTCAAAGAAGTCTCAATACGTCCTTTCTGAAACTCAAAGCGCGAAGCTAATTCTTCCTCAATAAATTGTTTTATCTCCGTTTTAAAGCGAATTAAATCATCTTTTTTATTTGCGTTTAACTTAGTTAATAAGGCTTCATATTCAACCTTGATACTTTCATAATATTTTTCGTTAGAGGCATCTAACTTTAAATCTTCTAAAGCAAAATCACTTTCTGTTTTGTAGTTATAATCTTTTCCTTTTAAATAGGAAATAAATTCATTGTAATCATTATCCGAAAGCGACACCTCTGCTGCAGTTGTTATAAATTGCGGATTCTTTAATAAATAATAATTTACAAAAGAAAATATATGATTTTTTGATATTAAGGTGGCTAAAATATTGCTGTATTTTGTAGCGTCTGTTTTGTAGTCAGGTAGGATGCCCGCACCATCATAAATAATACGACCATTTTTTGTTTTAAATGCTGTAATTAAAGAGTCGGGGACTTTCTCTACCCTACCCTCTTCATCTTTATGCGTATAATCGAGCGCTTGGATACAGCGTCCACTAGGAATATAATATTTAGCAACCGTCACTTTTAATTTTGTGTTATAGGTTAAATCTCTTGTTTGTTGCACTAAGCCTTTTCCAAATGAACGCTGTCCTACAATCACTGCTCTATCTAAATCTTGTAAGGCGCCTGATACAATTTCTGAAGCAGATGCTGAATTATTATCTACTAATACTACTAATGGAATTTGCGTGTCTACTGGCGCATAAAGCGAAAAATACTGCTTATTCCAATCTTTTACTTTACCTTTTGTTGACACTACTTCATTGTTTTTATCTACAAATAAGTTAACAATATTTACTGCCTCGTTTAATAATCCACCTGGGTTTCCTCGTAAATCTAATATAAGTGATTTACAGTTAAGTTCTTTTAATTTTAATAAAGCATCTTTTACTTCGCCTGAGCAATTATCCGTAAAGCTTGTTAATTTGATGTAGCCAACTTCTTGGTTTAACATATTAAAATAAGGAACTGCTTTTACTTTTATCTCCTCGCGATTTAAGTTTATTTCGGATGGCGTGTTTTTTCCTAAGCGTATTAATTTGAGTTTAATGGGAGTGCCTGCCTGACCTTTGAGCATGTTTGTAATATCTTGCGTTTTTTTTCCAGCAACATTAATTCCATTTACTTCAATAATTTCATCGCCAGCTCTTAATCCTGCTTTGAATGCTGCAAAATTTTCATAAGGCTCTGTAACAGTTATTTTATTATTTACATCTTGTATTAATGCACCAATCCCACCATATTCGCCAGTGGTCATAAATCTATAATCCTCAATATCATTTTCTGTATAATAATTTGTGTAAGGATCTAAAGATGCTAACATAGCCTCAATACCTGTTTTCATTAACAATCCCGGCTTTGTTTCATCTACATAAGCAATATTTAATTCGCGATACAGTGTGTTAAATACATCTAAATTTTTGGACACTTCAAAATAATCCTGCGAAAAATTAAAAGCAAAAACAGAAGCAATGCCCAAACAAATTATTACAATATATTTTTTCATGTTTAGATTTTTAGATTATCAATATATAAAAATAGGGTAAAAATTGTATTTAAATTTAGCATTTATGTTTTTTTATAAATTATATTCTATTAACAATAAGCATTGCACTTATTTTTAAATGTTGCTTCTCCAATAAGATTAATGAATCAAAAAAAATGCAAACGTGGTCCCGATTAAATGGCCTGACTATGAAAATCATTTTAATACTTTTTAGCGCTAGTTTTGCTAAATTAACAACATGCAAGTTCGAGCAATGTGGAGAAAAAGAGCGAGCTTATTACTTAAAAATTCCTTCTATTTGAGCTACATGGTGCATGCCATGCCACGCATATAATTGTACTACTTCTCCTAAAATAAATTGTTTGTTATATTCAGGGTGCATGTACGTTCTTTTGAAATCATCTTCGCTCATGGTTTTTAATAAATTTGAAAAACGCATTTGAACTCCTTCAAAAATCAGTAATGAACTTTCTAATGGTGCTGATTTATAATCTGCTGAATCTGCCCACACATTTTGATTGTAAGGCTGAATAGTTGGATTATCTTGCGTTAGTGCATGTTTGAAACGAATCCACATATTCATATGAGAGTCTGCTACATGATGAACAATTTGTCGCACAGTCCAACTCCCTTCGCGGTATTTTAATTCTAGTTCTTCTTCGTTTAAGGTGGTAATACGTTGACGTAATCTAACAGGCGCCGATTCAATCATTAAAATGGATTGATATAAAACCTCTTTTGTGAATTCACGGTTTTGTGCTTTACCAATCGGATAAGTTTTTGGATCTAATTCTTCAGCCATCATTTTACTAATCATGCATTATTTAAATATGTAAAGCACGTTTACCCGTTGCATCTAAAGCAGCTTCTTTTAAGCATTCAGTAAATGTTGGATGAGCGTGACTCATACGAGAAATATCTTCGGCACTTGCTCTAAATTCCATAGCTACAACTGCTTCTGCAATCATATCAGCGGTGCGAGGACCAATCATATGAACTCCCAATATTTCATCTGTTTTTTCGTCAGCTAATACTTTTACAAAACCATCAGTATCCATACTGGCGCGAGCTCTGCCGCTTGCTTTGAATGGAAAATTTCCCACTTTATATTTAACACCTTTTTCTTTTAATTGCTCTTCGGTTTGTCCAACAGCCGCAACTTCAGGCCAAGTGTAAACAACACCCGGAATTAAATTATAATCAATATGTGGTTTTTGTCCTGCCATTTGTTCAGCTACAAATACACCTTCTTCTTCAGCTTTATGAGCTAACATAGCGCCAACAACCACATCGCCAATAGCATAAATGTTATCTGCACTTGTTTTTAAATGAGCGTCTACTTCAACTCTTCCGCGAGCATCTAATTTAACACCTGCTTTTTCTAAATTTAATCCTTCGGTATATGGTTTACGCCCAACAGACATTAACACGTAATCGCCTTTTAGTTCAACTTTCTCACCTTTATCATTGTCAGCAGTTACTGCAACTTCTTTACCTTTGTTTACAACACTTGCCACTTTATGTTTTAAATAAAATTCAACGCCTAACGTTTTTTTCATCACACGTTGTAGTTCTTTTCCTAAACTAGCGTCCATTCCAGGTATTAATCTGTCCATAAATTCAACTACAGAAACTTTAGATCCTAAACGCGCATACACACTTCCTAATTCTAAACCAATAACGCCACCACCAATTACAATTAAGTGTTTTGGTACCTCCGTCATTTCAAGTGCTTCAGTAGAAGTGATGATACGTTTTTTATCTACTTCAATTCCGGGTAGCGAAGCGGGTTTTGAACCCGTTGCAATAATTGCTTTTACCGTTTCAATTTGTTCCTTAGTACCATCTGCTTTTGTAATATTGATAACAGTTTTAGATTCAAAACTTCCAACGCCAGTGTAAACAGTAATTTTATTTTTTTTCATCAAAAAATTAATGCCATCGCAAGTCATTTTAACAACACCGCGCTTACGTTCAATCATTTGTTTGATATTTACTTTTGGAGCGTTAATATCAATACCGTGTTCTTTAAAATTATGAACTGCATTATGAAAATGTTCAGATGAATCTAACAAAGCCTTAGATGGAATACAACCAACATTTAAGCAAGTGCCTCCAAGAGTTGAATACTTTTCAATTAAAGCTGTTTTCATTCCTAATTGAGCACAACGAATTGCAGCTACGTATCCTCCCGGTCCAGAACCAATAATGGTTACATCAAATTTTTCCATCTATAGTGTTTAATTTAAGTTAATTTTTTTGAGGTTAAATTTACTAAATATTAGAGTTCACTCAAACTAATTTTTTGGGCATGCCTGCGAAAAGCGGTCAGGCTATCACTGCAACTTAGCGAAGCGATATCATGAAAGCCATTAAAGTTCAATAAATCCTTTTGAGTAATCTTTTACTTCACTGCGTTTCGTAAAAGTATTTCCGTTCTATCCTTCATGCAAATTAATTTCAATCAGTAATTTATACATCTACTTTTGGATGAATTGCTTGAGTGATTGCAGCGAAAATCCATTTTTTGAGGCACGAAAAAAAAGATTGAAGCGTAAAGCACGACCCGCAGCCTTTTGCGGGGCACGCCCAAATTTATTACCCTATCAAGACTTTTTAAAACGTAATAGTTGACTCCAAATTAATAGTAAAATTGCAAGTAATGAGGATGCATACGAAATTACATCACCAAATTTTACAAACAATGTTTGAGTATTATTTGGCGTTATGTTTTTTGTAATAATTGCATCTTCCCAGTATGGTGTTGCTTGCTCTATTTCTCCGTAAGGTGTTATAAAACATGAAATGCCGGTATTTGCGCAACGGGCAATTTCTCTACGAGTTTCAATTGCTCTTAATTTGGCGTATGCTAAATGTTGCTTATGACCAGGCGTATTTTCCCACCAACCATCATTAGTAAGTATAAAAATAAGATTTGCTCCATTTCTAACGTATTGTGCCACATAATCAGAGTAAACACTTTCATAACATATCACAGGGGCAATTGCAACTTTTTTATCATGACTAAAAAACACCGTGCGCTCTTCTTGTTTGCCTAAACTTCCCATTGTGCCCCCTAAATTTAGCGCTAAACTTTCTAAAGGTTTTAATAAGTAAGGAAAAGGCATAAGTTCCACACCAGGCACTAATTTTGATTTATGATAATAAGTAATGCCATCTTTATCTAATTGCATACCAGTATTAAAAGAATCAAAATACTTTTCGGCATCGCTAAATTTTCTGGCAGTTGCAGATATTGCTTCGTTTGGTTTAAATGCATATAGTGTGTTTGCGCCCGCAATAATAGTTAATTGAGGATTATTTTTAATGATGCTATCCATTAAAAAATGGAGCGAATAGGATTCATTTTCATTCCCTTCAAAAATATTTTCGGTCAAGTAGGTTTCCGGTAAAACTAAAAAATCGACCGTTGAATCTAATTTTCCACTAAGCTGCATTAATAAATTATGTAATTGAACAGATGGCTCAAAATAAAATTTATCGTTGTATGGATCTACGTTTGGTTGCACCACCACTGTTTTATAAGTGTCTTCAGAATTTAAATGAGTAGTACTAATTGATAAAATTAAATAAGAGAATGCAATTGGAATTATTATTGCAGCAGTAGGTTTAGCAAAACTTTTAATTGTATAACTGTTATTTTTTATGACATTGAAAAATAAAATATTGACAGCTAATACCCATAAACTACCGCCGGAAGTTCCAGTGAATTCGTACCACTGCACCCAGTTATGAGTAAATGCAAAAGCATTGCCCAAAGTTAGCCAGCTCCAAGTTAAATCCCATAACGTATGACCGTATTCATATCCTAACCAAATTGGAATTAAGAACCAAATTGCCCATGATTTATTGATGCGTTGTTTTAAATTATACCAAATCATAAATGCAACCACCATAAAAATTGGGTTGCAAATAATAGCCATAGCAGCGCCTCCAAAAGATGCATAACTTATCCACCATGTAACGCAAATGTTCCAAATAAAAAAAGCGAGATAGGTAAATCCAATTATTTTTAATTTTTTTCGAGAAGATGCTCCTTCGTTTGAAATCTTGTCTTGTAGAACTAGCAATGGAACCAATGCAAAAAAAATAAAAATAGTGAATGGTGAAAACCATCCAATACTAAGTAAGAGTCCGCTAAGTATTGCTAAAAAGGAATTAGGTAATTTTTGTAACATGGCTCAAATATAAAAAAATAGGCGCGACTAACTATTTGAAATTAACATATTAATGAAACCTTAATTTGCAACTAACGGATCGCGATTTTGCCAACCGCAATGATTATTTATGAATAATAAGATGCTGATTTTGTCAATTTACTTAGATAAAAATTCGATAACAACTTTTTCTGCTTTGATAAGCGCATCTTCTAAAATTTCGTTTAAAATAAACACATCAAATAAATCAGCTGTTTTTATTTCTTTTTCGGCCTTATCTACCCTTCTTGCAATACTTTCCTGACTATCAGTGCTTCTCGAATTAAGACGTTCTTCTAAAATCTTTATACTTGGTGGCATAACAAAAATTGCAAGCGCTTTATCTCCAAATATCTTTTTAAGATTAAGTCCACCCTCTACATCAATATCAAAAATGACATGCTTACCTTTTGCCCAAATGCGATCAACTTCGCTTCTTAAAGTACCATAATGCGTTCCGGCATAAACTTCTTCCCATTCTAAAAACTCATTATTTTCAATTTTTTGTTTAAACTCTTCTACAGTTAGGTAATGGTAATCTTTCCCGTTTTCTTCGACACCCCGTTTTGGGCGACTAGTAGCTGAAATTGAAAATTCTAATTTATTTGGAAACTGTTTTAGCAAATGCCTCACAATGGTAGTTTTGCCTGAGCCTGAAGGGGCAGAAAATATAATAAGTTTACCAGTTTCCATAAGCAAAGATAAGAGTTTTTGTGAATACAGAAAGTTAGCTGTACTGATTTTTCAGCAAAAGTAAATTCCCGTACAAGACAACTTATTAATGGTTAAAAAAATGGCTCATCAATTTAACTCATACTGCAATTTACTGAGTTTATGATATAAACCATTTTCATTCTTAATTAACTCGTTATGCGTTCCCATCTCTACTACTTCTCCTTTTTGTAAAACAACAATTTTATCGGCATTACGAATGGTTGATAAGCGATGCGCAATAACAATGGACGTTCTGCCCAACATCAATTTATCTAAAGCTTCTTGCACTAAACGTTCGCTCTCGCTATCTAAACTACTGGTGGCTTCATCTAAAATTAAAATAGAAGGATTTTTTAATACAGCTCTAGCAATTGCTACCCTCTGTCTTTGTCCACCTGATAATTGAATACCTCTGTCACCAACTAGCGTTTCAAATTTATCCGGAAAACTCATCACAAAATCAAAAGCGTTTGCTTGTTTAGCAGCTTCAATAACTTCCGCTTCGGTAGCATTAGGTTTACCGTATAAAATATTTTCTCTAATAGTACCACCAAATAATAAAACATCTTGGGGCACAATGGCCATTTGATCTCTTAACTCAGTTAGCTCATAATCAGTTGATTTTTTTCCGTCAATAATATATTCTCCTGCATTTGGTTCATAAAAACGTAAAGCCAAAGATGCTAAAGTAGATTTGCCGCTTCCACTGCTACCAACTAATGCAACAGTTTCTCCGGCTTTGGCGCTAAACGAAACGTCCTTTAATACTACAAAATCTGCACGAGTTGGATAAGTAAATTGTATATTTTTGAATTCCAATTCACCTTTCACCCTATTTAAATTTAAATTATTTCGGTGCGCTAAATTAATGTGTTCATTTGTATCATCAATAATTTCAAATACTCTGTCTGTTGCGCCTAAGGCACGTTGTATTGATGCTAATTGCTCAGGTAATCCTCCAAGCGAACCAGCAACAAATAAGGATAGCATCATAAATTTACCAAAGTTCTCAGTAGTTAATTCGCCAGTATTTATTAATAGCAACATTTTATAAAGGATGAAAAAAATGGATCCAAATACACACAGAATAATAAAAGCAAAAAAGGCGCCTCTCATGACACCGTATTTAATACCAAATTTTCTAATGTCATTCGTTACTCTATCATACTTGCCAATTTCTAATTGCTCATTTGTAAAAGCCTTAACACTTGTTATCCCTGTTAATGCTTCAGACACGATAACACTGGATTCTGAAATTTTATCTTGCAACGCTTTTGAATACCCTCTAATTTTTCTTCCATAAAAAATAGCAATTATGGTAATTGGTGGTATAATAACTATAAACCATTTTGCAACATCCCATGATGTAAAATAAACTAGCAGCACTATCCCGCCAACACCAACAATTGTTTGACGAATAACCTCAGCAATATTAATTGTAAACGCTTCGGAAATAACATTAATATCAGTTGCAACCCTGCTGCTTAAATCGGCCACCTGATTTTTAGAAAAGAAACTCATGGGCATTTGCACTAATTTATTAAAGGTGTCCGTTCTTAAACCCTTTAAAATATTCTCTGTGACAATTGAAAATGTATACACTCTTCCAAAAGATACAAAACCTTGAATGACCAATAAAATTAATAGTTCAACTCCTGTACCAGTAACCATGCTGCTAAAAGCAGAAGTATCCATTCCTGTATTTCCCAAATAACCAAACATTTTACCGGCCGCCACAGGAAAATAAAGTCCCACAGACGCAGTTCCTGCAATAAAAAACATCCCAAGAATAAATAGCCATTTACTCTTTCCTAAATACTTAAATAAGCGAAATGACTTTTTAAAATTCTCTGAACTAAGCTTTGCTTTTGGAATATCATCTTTAGATTTATGTGTAACCATTTTGCCTTTTGCCATTTGGAGAAAATTTTAGGTTGCAAATGTACTGTTTTATGATAGCCATAAGTTAAAAAACGGTCATTTTATGGTTAAAAATGGTAAAAAATTTGTCACATTATAAAAATCCATTATATTTGCAGTCCAATTTTGAAAAACTTATAACATTTAAATACTTAATACTATGAAACGTACTTTCCAACCATCGCAACGTAAAAGAAGAAATAAACACGGTTTTCGTGAGCGTATGGCTTCTGCAAATGGCCGTAGAGTTTTAGCTTCTCGCAGATCTAAAGGTCGTAAAAAGTTAACTGTATCGAGCGAAAAAACTCATAAATAATAAATTTTAATTCATTTTGAATCTATCAAAAAAGCTGCCCATAAAATAGGCGGCTTTTTTATTTTATTCATATTTAATTTAGTGCTATAAATTTTTATAATTTTCATCATTAGAAACTTTATTTGCGCTCACAAAGTAAAAATTAAAAGAAGCAACTAAATTTTTACTCATAGTAACAGAATTTGCCAAAAATATTAATTATAGCCGATCATCGTTTAAACCGGTCTCCAAGTCAGAGATACCGCTTTGAACAGTATTTAAGTTATTTTAAGTCGGAAGGATTTGATTGGGAGCTTTCCGAAATAATTACAAAAAAAGATGATCAAATTTTTTATCAACCTGGGAATTCTGTAAAAAAAGGATGGATACTTTTAAAATCACTTTTTATCCGCTTTAAAGATTTAAGAAGAGCCTCTGATTTTGATATTGTTTTTATACAGCGAGAAGCTTTATTGCTAGGGTCGTCGTATTTTGAAAAGCAATTTTTTAAACGCCATAAAGTTATTTTTGATTTTGATGATAGCATTTGGCTTTTAGACACCTCACCAGAAAATAAAAAATTTGAGTTTCTAAAAAATCCTAATAAAACCAAAATTAATATTGAAAATGCGCACGCTGTAATTGCAGGTAATACCTATTTAGCGAATTACGCAAACCAGTTCAATAAAAATGTCATAATTATTCCAACAACTATTGATACAGATTTGCATCAGCCAAAATCGGAATTAAGAAGTTCCCCTTACGCTCAGCCCAATAAAAAAATAATAATTGGTTGGAGTGGAAGTATTAGCACTATTAAACATTTTGAAATGGCAATTCCTGCTTTAAAAGAAATTCAACATAAATATCCAAACAAAATTGAAATACATGTCATAAGACAAGGTTCATACAATCATCCGGAACTTAGTATTATTAGCAAAAAGTGGGCTGCGGAAACAGAAGTTGATGATTTAAATTGTTTTGATATTGGTATTATGCCATTACCTGATGACGAATGGGTAAAAGGAAAATGCGGACTTAAAGGATTATCATACATGGCTTGCGGAGTAGCAACGGTTATGTCGCCAGTAGGAGTTAATAAAGAAATAATTGCACATGGTGGTAATGGTTTACTAGCCAGCACTACTAAAGAATGGGTAGAGTGCCTTTCTCAACTTATTGAAGATTCTGATTTAAGGCTACAATTAGGTACAGCTGGAAGGCAGACAGTGGTTAAAAACTATTCTGTAAATGCACATAAGGACAACTATTTGGCAATTTTGAAATCGCTTATTAAATCGTAAATTTGAAACATGTACACCGAAGGAAAAAAAGATATAGTACCCAACGAAATATATATTATACGATATAAGGATTTTATTCGTTTAGTAAGAATTTCTAAAATGTTATCTAAGGCTAAAATCATTTCTCACACAAATCAAAAATAAGCAAGAATATTTCAGTTGATCATACAACCTATTCCTATCATACATTAAAAAACAATTAACAAACACTATGAAAAACACAGCACTATCTCAAAAACACATTTCTTTAGGCGCTAAAATGGTTCCATTTGCAGGATACAATATGCCTGTTTCTTACAGCGGATTAAATGACGAGCATGCAACCGTAAGAAATGCTGTTGGTGTTTTTGATGTTAGCCATATGGGCGAATTTATTTTAAAAGGAGAGCATGCTTTAGATTTAATTCAAAGAGTAACAAGTAATGATGCATCGGTTTTAACGGATGGTAAAGCACAATATTCTTGTTTTCCAAATAACGATGGCGGTATTGTTGATGATTTAATTGTTTACCGTGTTGACGAAAAAACATACATGCTCGTTGTTAACGCGTCAAATATTGATAAAGATTGGAATTGGATTAGTAAGCATAATACTGCTAATGTAGAGATGCATAATATTTCTGAAAAAACTTCTTTATTAGCTATACAAGGTCCTAAAGCGTTAAATACCTTACAAAAATTAACTGATATAACATTATCAGACATTCCATACTACTCTTTTGCGAAAGGAAAATTTAATGGTGTTGATAATGTTGTGATTTCTAATACTGGTTACACAGGTGCGGGTGGTTTTGAAATTTATTTTGAAAATGAATCTGCTGAAAAAATGTGGGATTCAATTTTTGCTGCTGGTGCTGAATTTGGCATTAAACCCATTGGATTAGGCGCTCGTGATACCTTACGATTAGAAATGGGGTTCTGCTTATACGGAAATGATATTGACGATACAACATCACCAATTGAAGCAGGTTTAGGATGGATTACAAAATTTACCAAAGATTTTACAAACCGCGCTGCTATCGAAAAACAAAAAACAGAAGGTGTAACTAAAAAATTAGTTGGATTTGAAATGATTGATAGAGGAATTCCTCGCCACGATTATCAAATTGCTGACTCAAACGGAACCATTATTGGAAAAGTAACTTCAGGAACTCAATCTCCAACCTTAAATAAAGCTTTAGGAATGGGTTATGTAAATAAAGAATTTGCAAAATCTGATACAGAAATTTTTATAGTAATAAGAGATAAAGCAATCAAGGCTAAAGTTTGTAAAATTCCATTTTTGAAAAAATAATTTAAAAACTTTCCCTCGTACAAAATTCGAAGTGCAAGGTTAAATATCTTCAGCTCCGCTAAAATCAAAAAGTAAAAAAAATGAACATAGAAGTTTGCTATACACCACAAGCCTACCCTCTTTTTCATAAGGATGATTCTATTGTAGTAGTAATTGATATTTTTAGGGCTACCTCAGCTATTGTTACAGCATTTTATAATGGAGTTAGTAAAATGATTCCTGTTGCAACCGTTGCAGAAGCTAAAGAATATCAAAGTAATGGTTATTTAGCAGCAGCTGAACGTGACGGAGAAATAATTGAAGGTTTTGAATTAGGCAATAGTCCTTTTGGCTACATGAACAACAAGGTGAAGGGAAAAACAATTGCAATATCAACTACTAATGGCACACAAGCCATTGAGGCAAGTCGTAAGGCATCAAAAATTGTTATTGGCAGTTTTTTAAATTTAGATGTGTTGTGTGATTATTTATTGACTCAAAAAAAAGATGTTATTTTAGTTTGTGCCGGTTGGAAAAATAAATTTAATTTAGAAGATACTCTTTTTGCTGGAGCAGTGGTTAGTAAATTGTCGGCTGATTCAGATTGTACAATTACTTGCGACTCTGCCATTGCATCTCAACATCTTTACAATATAGCAAAAGATGATTTATATGAATTTTTATCTCATTCATCTCACAGGAATCGTTTAACAAAATTAGATTTAGAGCGAGACATCCAGTATTGCTTAACTGTAAACCAATGCCCCGTAATTCCAATTATGGAAGGTAAATATTTAGTGAAGCTATAATACTAAATACCGATTTTAGAAGCCAAAAGGTTTTCAATCATTTTTAATACGCGCCAACTGCAAATAAAAATTTCTGTACATTTTAAAAAAAATTATTGTTTCCTTAATCTATTCATTTAATTTTTAGTACATTAGATTTATAATGGATTTAACTGCAATAGATGAAAACGATGTAAAACAGGCGTTTTATAAATCAACCGAAAAAGCACATGTTATTGCTTGTTGGATTGGCATTGTTTTAAATTTAGCCTGGTTTGCAAGCGACTATTTTGTGTTGCCAAATTATTGGATTCCATTTTTAGCATTTCGCGTTTGTGTTTCTGCAATTAGTTTATTGGCAGTTCTTTTTAAAGAGCAATTAAAAATCAGCATTTTTACATGTGCTTTTATTTTGGTTTTAGGTATCTCCATGCAAAATGCCTACATGTGGAGCGTAATGGATGTTGAGCATTTGCAAAAACATGCATTTGCGTATATCGCCTTATTTATTGGCGTTGGCATGCTAGTATTATGGGATTTTAAATTATCATTAGTGTTACTGCTTGCAACGATTATAAGTAACATCTTATTTTATTCTATTAATAGCACTTTAAGCATCAGTCAATTTTTAATTAATGGCGGTATGCTAACACTAACGGTTGCCATATTTTGTGTATTCTTAATTAGAAATCGTTATCGATTAACCTATAATGAAATAAAAAGCAGGTTGCAGTTAGAAAAATCGAAAGCCCTCATTGAATTTCAAAAAGAGGAAGTTGATGAAAAAAATAAAGAAATCATCAGTAGTTTAAGATATGCCAAGCGTTTACAAGAAGCTTTACTGCCGCCTAAAAATTTATTAGACAGTTTTTTTAATGATAACTACTTTATCTTATACAATCCGCGTGATATTGTGAGTGGCGATTTTTATTGGGCCACGCAAATAAAAACAACTCCAAATCAAGGAAATTCAAAAGACTATTTATTGCTGGCTGTTGCAGATTGTACTGGGCATGGTGTACCTGGTGCTTTTATGAGTTTGCTAGGATCAAATTTTTTACATCAAAGTGCCGTTGAAAAAAATAGTAATTCTCCGGCTGCTGCTTTAGATTTTTTAAATCAAAAAATAATTACAACGCTTAATCATGGTTATGGAGAAGAAGAGATTAGAGATGGAATGGATATTTCGTTTATTGCCATTGATTTAGAAAGTAAAGAATTAGCATTTTCTGGCGCGAATAATTCAATCTATATTGTTCGCAACAAATTGTTAACAACACTTAAAGCAGATAAACAAGCCATAGGTAATATGAACGCTATTGTGCAGCCTTATAATAACTTCAGCTTTCAGTTAGAACCAAATGATTGCATTTATTTATTTACGGATGGCTATGCGGACCAATTTGGTGGACCAAAAGGAAAAAAATTAATGCGTAAACTATTTGAAGATACATTAATTACGAATTCCGAAAAAGGTATGCTAGAACAAAAACAAGCCTTAACCTCAACCTTTAATAACTGGAAAGCTGATTTAGATCAGGTAGATGATGTGTGTGTAGTAGGACTAAGAATTTAACGCTTTTTGTACACCATCATAAACGCAAAAACAATAAGCCCTGCTGCAATTATTACTAAATACCAATAAGTAGCCATCACATTTTTTTTACTTAAATAAAAATCGCTACCATAATAAACATAAGCTCCCCACATAGATGGAGAATAATTATTGTTTGCAAAATATAATTTAGTTTTATAGAGTGCGTCTGATGAACTTATACCTGTAGACATAAACTCATAAAATTTCTCTAAAAATTCAGCATTTTCTTTATCGTCTAAATTCCATAAAGTACCAGTAACCGAGCTTGCATGACTATTCATTAATTGGTAGGTTAAACTGTTTGTTTTACTATACTGCTCTTGTTTTCCTAAATTGCTATTACAACCATTTATTAAATAGCTGCTCCCTGCCAAATCATGTTTTAAAATAGTACTGCTGCTTATGTTGCTGGTGTCACTTAATATAATTTGTTGCTCACTTGATAAAGCGTTTGCTTCTGAATGACCAATAAACTGAATGAGTTTGTCTTTTTGAAAGAACTCAGATGTTGTGTTATTTTCTATTTTAGTGGTGCTAAAATTATAATTAATTTCGTTTAATAATTTTTTACTGGATTGTAATGGCACATATTTTTTAGAATTATACATTGGAACCAATAAATTAATGGCGTCATATTTTTTTATAATTTTATTTACATTAATTAAAATATCGGCACTAGTGCTATACGTAAATTTATATCTGCTAATTAATGCCGATTGAAAAATAGATTTTGCAGGAAGCGTATCAGCTTGTAATAAATCAAAATTAAGGTTATAAGAATTTCCGGCTGGTATGATTACAACATCACTAATTTTTCTTTGTTTTAGTATGGAATCTATTTTTAGGAAATACAAATCATACAATAAGTAACCAACTTTTTTAATATTTTCTCTATCATTTTTAAATATAAAAGAATTGAATGAGTCCGAATAATAAAATTGACTTACTATATTTCTTTTGCTTAATGATGAACATTCAATTAAAAAAGTTGTATCCGGTGATGTAACAATAGCCAATAGCATAAATGGTTCAATAGTTATAAAATAATTAACTACTGCAATATTTTTTTTAGTACAAATTTTTGAGATAGTATCTAAATTTTGTTTTGTATAAGTAGGACTAAAACTATACCGCTCATCTTTCAGTGTTCTATTATTTTTTATAAATTCAATAAAACTATAGCACTTTGCTATATATATATTGTCTTTTTTAGCTTTATAAAGTTCATAATAAACAACAACCAATTTTTGATAAGGATTTATAGAATATTTATCGTCAAAAGTTTTTATGCCATTTTGTTTTTCACCTTCCAAGTATTTTTCCCAGGCTGGGATACTTTTCAGCAGTGTTTTTTCGGATTCATAAATATATTTAAGATTATGTGTTTTGTAAAATAAATAAAAATTACTGCTTGCTTCCCAAGAACAAATTGAAGAATATTCAGCGTAATACACTATTTTTTTAGTATCTTCTAAAGCATTTTTTGCACGCTTAATTTGCACAATACTTTGTTCTTCATCTCCTTTATAACGTTCTGCTAACGACCAAATTTTATAAATAGTAGCATGCAAATAACTTTTTTTGTTTGGATAAATTTTAGTTGCAAAATTTTCGGCATTATTTACACAATTTATGAATTTTTTATACCTATTCAATAAGGCTTTACTTTGCCATGCCAATTTAGATTCTAGATTTAAAGTATCCGATATATAAGTAGCATACCTTCGGTAATGTAATGTTTTTAAATAGTTGTTGTTGCTATACGCAATTGCAGAATCTATTAGCAAACTATTTCTGTATTTTGTATTGCGAGCAGCGTTACCTAAATAACTATAGTAGCGTGCTATTTTAACACTATCTTTATTTTTGAATTTATTATTTTTAAAAGCAGTAATTGCTTTAGTACAATAAAAATCAGTAGAATCGTGTAACACATAGCAAAGTGTATAGTTTGCAACGCGAGCATAAAATAAAGCACTGTCTAACGATGTGTTTTTATTTTCAGAAAAATGTTTTTGTAAATAGCTTAAGTTAGTATTAAAATGACTACACTCTAAATTGTACTCGGCCAAAAAATCATAGGTATTTAAAACTTCTTTTTTTGACCATATCAATTTATTTTTAATAATTTTATTTGCAATTATAATGGCACTATCCGTTTTACCAGCCCAATGCAAGTTTAGTGGCAGAATTTGCGAAAACGAAAAACAAGGTACAAATAGTAAAAATACAATGAACAGGCTTAAATTAGTATTGCGCATAAATAAATGGCTAACTAATAAGCCCAGTATTTTATTGAAATTTTTTTATTAATGATTTGTGTTAAAGTCCTTTATTATTAATTTTTTTTTAACTTCAAAGGCAGATTCTGTAAAAATAGTATTATTTAATAGGTTTAACGCTTCATTTGTTTTGTTGTTAAATAAATAACAAAGAGCTAAATAAAATTTCGCTTTATTTTTATACACTGATGAAGGTAATAATTGCTTTAAGTAGTTTTCGGCACTATCCAGTTCATTTAGTTTTATAAAACAAATACCACTGTAATAAAGGGCAGTATCATTTTGTGTAATGCTTACAAATTGTTCAAGTGCTAATTTATAATCTTCGGCGCGGTAATAACTCATTCCATTTTGCAACAACATACTTTTATCTGTAGGTCCCATCCACACTTTAAAGCCAGGATCCTCTATCCAATAATTACTAATAGTGGATGATGTATCAGTCAAAGTAAATTTTATTAAAAAACCTACAGAGATAAGCAATACAATTCCTGCTGCTATTTTATAGTAATTACCACTATGTTTTTGGTTTGTGGGCTTTAAATTTAGCGGCGGTGGTTCAGTAAAAGCTTTTAGTAATTGAATATCATAATTATTATTTTGCAAAAAAAATTTCAAACCAGCTAATTCTTCCTCCTCAAATTGATTGTTTTTTATGTAATCAAAAAAATAAGTTTGATGGCTTAATAAACCATTCAACACTTCGGTATAAGTATGTTTTTGTTTTGGGTCCATTACATAAAAAGCTGCCATAATTTTTTAATACGTTGTTTGGCGTTGTGCAGCGTATTGCGAACGGTATTATAACTTATATTTAACTGAACAGCAATTTCTTCGTTTTTGTACCCTTGCAAATGCAGTTCAATCATTTCTCTTTCTCGGTTAGGTAAATTATTTAATAAGTGTTTAATTGCTTCTAACTCAAAACGAATGTAAGCAGCATTTTTACTATTAAATGAAATTAATTTTCCTAATTGTAATTTTATTTCATCTTGCAATTTATTAGTTTTTATGTTATCTAAACATTTATTTTTAATAATGGTAACTAAAAAAGGATAAATGCCTTTTTGGGGATGTAATAGTATTTGCTGACGTTTTTGCATTTCCAATTGCAAAAGTCTTTCAAAAACGGCGCCTACTACATCTCTGCTTTTTTCAGTATCAGTAGTGTATTTATAAGCAACCATTACTAACGATTGATAGTAATGTATATATAATTTACCTAAAGAGTCGTTATTACCTTTTAGGTAATTACAACTCCATTCATACTCGTTAAGGTGATTGTTATTTTGCAAAGCGCGGTAAAAGTAAAAAAATATTAATGCTTACTAGTACAAACTAATAAATTAATCGTTTTACTTATAACTGCAATCTCATTTCATTACCATCAACTAATTTTGCATTGTGGATATAAGAAAAATAATACGAATAAATAAATTAATTAATTCTCAGCGCACAGGCACTCCTAAAACGTTGGGCATACATTTGGGAGTAAGTGAGCGCACCACACATAACTATTTACGTTTTATGCGCACCGAACTAAAAGCCCCCATTGAATGGAATGCCTATAAAAAAACATATGCCTACAAAAAAACCGGCACACTAAAAATAGAATGGCAAGAGGATAAATAATAAAGATAAACTGCAACCGCAATTCATTAATATGCTTTTATTTTGCACAAAATAATAAACCTGTTTTGTTATAGGTTAAAATAACAAAGGCGGAAACCGAAAAGGCAAATGAGTAGGGAAATTTAATGAAAAAAACAATTAGAAATGTTAAAGTAAACAAAAAAAACTATGAAGAAAGTACTAATAATTTTAAGTTTAGCAGTTAGTATAACTGCAAATGCACAATGCTGGAGTCAAATTGCAAATGGGCTTTATCACACGCTTGCCATAAAAACAGATGGAACTCTTTGGGCTTGGGGTAGGAATAACAAAGGACAATTAGGTGATTTAACAACTACAGATAAAAATGTTCCAACTCAAATTGGTATTGCAACTAACTGGAGTAAAATTACTGCTCGGCAATATCATTCACTTGCCATAAAAACAGATGGAACACTTTGGGCTTGGGGGGATAATTCGACTGGTGCAGTAGGTGATGGAACAAATACAGATAAAAATGTTCCAACTCAAATTGGTATTGCAACTAATTGGAATAAAATTACTGCTGGGCGATATCATTCCCTTGCCACAAAAACAGATGGAACACTTTGGGCTTGGGGTGATAATTTTTATGGCACATTAGGTGATGGAACAAATACAGATAAAAATGTTCCAACTCAAATTGGTACTGCAACTAACTGGAGTAAAATTACTGCTGGGGATGGTTACAATCATGCAATAAGAACAGATGGAACGCTTTGGGCTTGGGGAGCTAATGGTGGTAGTTTAGGCGATGGAACAAATACTAATAAAAATGCACCTGCTCAAATAGGTTCAGCAACTCCTTTTTCAGAAAATTTCACAACTGCTAGCCCACCTAGCTTACCTGCAGGTTGGTCAACTAATGATGCTAATTTTTGGCATACTGTTACATCAAATTCAAATGCAGGTGGCATTACACCTGAATTGAGATGGTTGTATTATAGTAATACAAATGGTGCATGGAATGCTAATTTACCAGTAATTAATGCCAGTTCGAATACTAATCTCACCTTATCGTTTAAAAGTATGATTGATAATTATGACGCAACTACTTACCCATTTACGTTAAGCCTTCAGAGTTCGCCTGATAATTTAAATTGGACAACTCAATGGACATTGAGTCCGACAGGAACTGCTAACGTTGCAGCCACAACCATTAGTCCTATTAATTTAAACTCATTAGCAGGTAACTCTACTGTTTATTTGCGTTTTCAGTTCACCGGCAGTGCTTATGGTTGTGATGCTTGGTATATAGATGACATTGAAGTTACCTGTTCTTCAAATAACTGGAGTAAAATTAGTGATGGTGGAGGACATGCACTTGCTATAAAAACAGATGGATCGCTCTGGACTTGGGGTCAGAATAATTATGGTCAAATAGGTGATGGAACATATATAAATAAAAATGTACCTGTTCAAATAGGTAATGCAACTAATTGGGATAAAATTGAAGCAGGTTATAATCATTCCCTTGCTATAAAAACAGATGGAACACTATGGGCTTGGGGTGATGGTGGTTATGGTCAATTAGGTGATGGAACATTTTTTGGTAAATGGATACCTGTGCAAATAGTTACTGCTACTAACCTGAGTCAAATTACTGCTATGGGTAGTAATACTACCTTCGCTATAAAAACTGACGGAACACTTTGGGCTTGGGGATGGAATGTTTATGGTAATTTAGGTGATGGAACAAACTTCGGTAAAAATCTACCTCAAAATATTAGTTCAAATGGTTGTTTAATAACTTCAGTTATTGAAGAAAATAATTTAGAAAATTCTATTGCTATTTATCCTAACCCAGCAAACGATCATATTACAATAAACTATGGCAATTTTGCTGCAATGAATGAGTACACAATAAAAATTACAAATGCATTAGGGCAAGTAGTTTTTACAAGTCCCATAAATCAGCAAATATCCTACCTTGATTTATCAACTTGGGGTGGTAATGGTATTTATTTTATTCAAATTATTAACCCGCAAAATAATACTATTGAAAACAGAAAAATTGTATTGCAGTAGTTTTGAAATTTATTAACAGAATAAAAATAGTTAAACAACAGTAATAAAAAATAAATTGTTTGTTTTAAACAAGCTGCATTAATACTAATGCAGTTTGTTTTATTATTAAAAAATTAAGTGGAAATAAATTCAAACTGTAATCTAAGTTAAGTATAATAGTTTTTTTTCAAATAACTATTAACTTTTATAGGTTAAAATAACAAAGGCCTTAACCGAAAAGCCTTATGAGTAGTGAAAGTAAAATAATTTATTCTTTATTTGTTTGGAATAGATTGTTTGTTTAGATCAAGCTGCGTTAGTAATAATGCAGCTTTTTTATTACATTTAAGATGAAGAAAAAATATTTAACCAATGAATAAAAGGAAAATAATAGTACTAGTATTTATGATTGCTACATCAGTTTGTTTTGCACAAGCAATTAAGCAAAAAGATAAATATGGCGCATCGCACTATTTTGAAGATGGCTATTATTTAAAACAAATTGATAAGTATGGCAAGGCACTATATTATTATGATGAATTTACCATTAAGCAAAAAGACAAATATGGTAATAACTTATTTTATATAGATGGCCAGGTTGTTAAGCAGAAAGACAAATATGGCGAGGCGCTTTACTATTTTGATGGTCATACAATTCGCGAAAAGGATAAATACGGAAAAGCACTTTACTATATCGATGGGCAAACATTAAAAATAAAAGATCAATACGGTGATGCTATTTATTACCTTGAAGGTATTCCTAAAAAATGGATACTAGTTTGCATCCT
The DNA here is from genome assembly GCA_021740825.1 of Bacteroidia bacterium. Classification (GTDB taxonomy): domain Bacteria; phylum Bacteroidota; class Bacteroidia; order B-17B0; family Aurantibacillaceae; genus UBA4416. The sequence goes on from JAIOZA010000012.1 coordinate 38,863, forward strand.
ATCTGAATAGACCATTACTTTTATTTTACCTAAAAAATTAAATGAAAATCACGGCTTGTTAAACTGCGAACATTATTTCTTTTTAAAAATAATAAACTCAACGCGTCTATTTATTTCATGTTCTGTATCTTGGCATTCAACACCATCTGTACATGTATTCAAAATAAATTTTTCTCCCTTGGGAACAACTTGCTCAATTTGATTTTTATTTACTCCTTTCGCAATTAAGTAATCTCGGACATGTTTTGCACGCTTGTTAGAAAGCGGTAAATTATATACTTCAGAACCTCTGCTATCAGCAAAACCATAAATTAAAACGGATAAATCTGGATTTTTTGATAATACTTCTATGTTCTTGTCTAAAATAGAAATGGCATCTTTTCTAATATCTGCTTTATTAAGGTTAAACTGAATTGGCGTTACATTAAATCCAATAGCATCTATGCTTGTTTTATTTAAGTATGGCAAAATTAATTTATCATCATAAGGATTTTTACCTGGTTCCTCAGGTTTAATTACAACAATGTCTTCTTTTGGTTTTTTGTACTTGGTATAATTACAAAATACAATCGGTTCAATACAGGTATCGCATCCCGCTATCACTTTTACATAAACAGAATCTCCCGTTTCGGTATTAGAAGAAATTTGAGAAATTTTTGTGGCATCTGTTGGTAATTTTGTTTGATTAAATGTCCATTGGTAAGCTATCGCTTTAATATTAACTGGCATAGTAGCTTCAAAACTTACTAAGTCAGTGGCCTTATCTATTAATTTAGCATCAAGCGTTAATAAAGAACTTTTTGGTTCAGCACATTCTTTTTTAAATTTATCTAAATAAGTTATTTTATAGATGTCCATATCACCATAGCCACCTTCTCGGTAAGATGAAAAATAAGCATATTCGCCCGCGCTCGATTCAGTCATAAAAACATCATGTCCAGCTGAATTTATTGGTAGCCCAACATTTACTGGCGTTGACCAAGTTCCATTTGCGTACGTGCTTTTGTAAATATCATAGTTTCCAAAACCTTCATGTCCTTTTGATGAGAAATAAAGGGTTTGTCCATCGTCTGATAAAAAAGGTGCGTCTTCATCAAATTCAGTATTAATAGTTTTTCCTAAATTTTCAGGCACACCCCAATTTCCATCCGCATCCTTCAAAGACTTATAGATATCTATTCCTCCATTTCCTCTGCTATCTTCACTGGTAAATAAAAGTGTTTTACCATCTTTGCTCTGCGAAGCGTGATTTTGGTAGTAATCGATATTTATATTTTTTGATGATGGCACCACTATTTTTTTATCGTCTGCACCTGTTCTAATTTCAAGAATTTTATTTTTTTGAAAAACAAACATGGTTTTCTCATCGCTTGTTGATGAAATAATAGATAGGTGTCTTTTTCTAATTTTTGTTTTTAATACTTTTTTTGAAATTGTATAGGTTTGCGCGGCTTGAGGTTTACCATTCACTATTTTGCTAACATATATGTTTTCAAAATACTTGTCATCAATTTTGCTGCGCTTTTCTCTTTTTACATCTTTTCTTCTTGATGTAAAATATAACTCGTTCTTATCATTTAATACTGGAACGTATTCTCCTAAATCTGTATTAACTTTTGGACCTACATTTCCGATGTAAATATTTTTATCAATAATTACTTCCTTGTTTTTATCGTAAAACAAGCAGTCTTCATTCCGTTTTTTTAAGTCAATTACATATAATCTATCTTCCTTTTTATCTTTAGTTGCTTGTACATATAATCTATTAAATAAAGTATATGCTTTTTTATTTTCACCAAAATGTTGGTAGCATTTAGCTAACGCATATAGCAAATCAGGAAAAGTATCTTTTGGAGATTTGTTGTAAGCTGTTTCTAAATAAGGTAGCGCTTCTTCATATTTTAAATAATATTCAGATAATACATATCCTACAGCAGCATTTGCCTCATAGCTCGTTTTATCAATTGTGTATGCTTTTAGATAATTATTTTTCGCTAGCTCTATTTTGTTTCTGCTTAAAGCTTTACTGCCTTTTCTCAAATATTTTGATATTTGAGCTGAAGCAAAAGAAACTGATAATATTAAAATTATCGAATAAAGTTTTTTCATTTAATTTTTAAGTAAATTTAATTAGTAAAAATAATAATTTATTTGCATTTACTATAATTATTAGACAACTAAGTATTGAAATTACTTTTTATTGATTTGCAATTGATATATAATCGGCCATTATCTGCAGGCTAATTCATTTAATTTGTCAATGTAAAACTTTAATTGGTAAAGATAAATCTGAATTTATTTGAACAACAATTAACAAATTAAAAAAAGGGGTTTCTATCTTTTACAAATAGCAAAACCCTTTTTTGTACCCAGGAGGAGACTCGAACTCCCACGCCTTGCAGCATACGCACCTCAAGCGCACTTGTATACCATTCCAACACCTGGGCAATTTAATATTCACAAATGTGACAATAATTTTTGATACTATTGCATCGGTAGTAAATATTATAAACCAACATTAAACCCTACTTGAATTATCGGATTTGGATAGGGCGATAATGGAGATTGATTAATGTTATAAAATATTGCTGCAACAAAACTACCACGCTCAGAAAAAGGTTGTCTGTAACCACCACCTAGTAAAATATTATCAACCCAAACTCTGCTATTTTTAACTGAAGAAAAAAAGTCAGGTACACTTAGTCGATCCCAACCAACTTGAGCAAAGGCATTTTCAAAAATAAGATATCTTGCAAAAATATTTCCCCCATAAACTGTGGAAGTAAATTTTCGTCCGTAACTATCTGTTTGACTAAAATAATTATATACTATTCCAGCACCAATCGAAAATTCTTTATTTATTTTGCAACCAACTAATGGCGATGCATTTATATAAGTAGTTGATCCAAACCATGCGCCAACATTGCCTCCAAAATATAACCTGTCCGTAAAATTATCAAAATCTTTTGGGGCCAAAGTGTTTGATGATGTAGGCGCCAATGGCCTATTGTCTTGCGAAAAAATCGAATGACTAATTAAAATTAAGAATACTAAATATATTAAATTACTTTTCATTATTTTACCTCTTCATAATCTACATATTCAATATGGTTTGAACTGAATTGAGATTTTTTATTGGTCTTATGTTGTATTGTTACTTTTCCGTTTTTTTGAGCAGCATAATGTTTTTCATTACGATTGCCATTATTAACTTTTCCTTTAGAGATGTTTAGTATAGTACTATAAATTTTCCAAACAATCCAAATAATAATTACTGTCCAAATAATATCACGCACAATTTTTAGTTTTAAATACTATACAAAATTAAACTATTTAGGAATTATAAATAGAAAAAATTGATTTCATAAAAAACCCTTTTAGCTTTCTAAAAGGGTTTTTTATGAATTTATATTTGAAGGTTAGTTTGAGTCAGTATCTTCAAGCGCTTCAGAATTTTCTTCTCCTTTTACCTGAGGTTTGTATACTGGTTTTTCAGTTTTTGGAGCATTTGGATCTACATAATCCCAATTAACAATGCGGAATACCGTACGACGATTTTTTTGATGTAACGCCTCTTTTTCTTCTTTTGTTTTTGCTTTAGCAATAACATCATCTTTAATTAACACTTTCTTTTCTCCCCAACCTTTAGACATTAATCGAGCAATAGGGACTTTTTTCTCGTTTACTAAATAATCAACACAAGATTGAGCACGAGCTTCAGATAACTTTTGGTTTCTTTCGTCACTATCACGAGTATCTGTATGGGATTGTAATTCAATAACAATAGTTGGGTTATCAATTAAAGTTTGATATAAAAAGTTTAACGAATCTTTTGAGTTTAATGGCTTACGTGTATCATTATCCACGGCAGTACCACTCGAATCTACTAATAAATCTGCCTTTCCTAAAGCATATAATACTGCTGGAAAACGAATTTCAGCTTTCACAGGTGTTAATACAAAATCTTTAACAAAATCTTTCGATTCATTTTCAGCTACAGTAGTTAATTTCCCTAAATCCTTATTGGCTAAAAATCCAAGTTTAAATGATTTAGAAACTGTATTTTTATCTGCTGCTACAGTAACCTCGTAAGATGTATTTTCTTTTAATTTAAAATTATACTTACCATCAGCTAAAGTTTTAAATTCAAACATATCGCCATTTGAACCTTTTAAACGGATGTAAGCATTAGTGATAGGCTCACTGTTTTCATCACTCACCACAGTACCTGTTAAATTAAATAATAATGGAGGTAAAACAAAGGAGTAAATATCGTCACTTCCCTTTCCACCTTCACGATTGGAAGTAAAGTAACCTTTTATTTTTTTCCCTTCGAAAATGATACCAAAATCATCTCCTGCAGAGTTCATAGGTGATTTTAAGTTTTCTGGCGCTTTAGTGAATTTTCCATTAGCATCTTTCTCTGCTTTGAAGATATCTAAACCACCCATACCGATATGATAATTTGAAGAAAAATATAAGGTTTTATCATCATCAGCCATATAAGGATACATTTCATCACCTGCAGTATTAATGCTAGGACCAACGTTTACAGGTTGACCAAAAGCTTTTTCTTTATCATCATAGATACTCATCCAAATATCTTTTCCGCCATAACCGCCTGGTAACTTTGAAGTAAAATATAACACTTTTCCATTTGCAGAAATTGCTGGATGCGCAAATGCAATTGAATCTATACAAAATGGCAATAATACCGGTTCAGCCCATGATGGGCCTTGTTTTTTACAAAAATATAATTGACATTTTAATTGTTTATTTTTTCCTTCTGGGCAACGAGTCATAAACATCACATCTCCTTTTTTTGAAACGGCAACAGAAGCTTCATTCATTTTTGAAATAATATTACTAGTTAATGAGGCAGGCGTGCTCCATTTACCATTTTTGTCCAATTTTGCTTCATATAAATCGGAGTGATTTTGACCGTTAGTAACATCCATTCCTCCTGAACCTCCTGAACGAGTTGAGGTAAAAATTAAAGTGTTAAATTTTTTATCGGCATAAGCGGGGCTAAAATCAGATTCTTTTGAATTTATTAAAGTCATTGGCTGAACTACAATACGTTTCTCAGGAGTATTTTTAGCATCTTTCCATTGCTGAGCTAACTCACATGACTTTACTCCATTTTCACCTAAAACATCAGAAGGCACTTCTTTTTTGTAATTATTATATTCTACAATTGCTTCAGCATATTTTGTTTGAGCTTTTAATACATCGCCTAAATATAAGTACATGATAGGATCTGGGTACTTTGCTTTAATAGCTTTGTTATAGTAAGTTTCGGCACTTTTTAATTCGTTTATTTCTTGGTAAGACTGAGCAGTTCTAAATAATATTCTAGCTTTAGCATCCGCTTTTTTTACCTTACCATAGGCTTGTTTATAAAGCTCAATTGCATTAAAGTACTGATGATTATCATACGCTAAATCAGCATCTTTTAAGTAATTTTTCTGAGCGCTAACTGAAAATGCAAATGCAATAACAGCTAAAGTAGCTAAGGCTATTTTTTTTAAGTTTTTCATAAGTAAAATAAACTAAAGTAAGGTGCTAATATATATATTGTTTTTAAATCTACAAAATAAATAATGCCAAAAAACCTTGTTCAATTGGTTTATATAGTGCTTTATCTTAAGTAGAGCATTTCTCTGTATTTAGGAAGTGGCCAAATAGCATCATCAATAATTCCTTCCAATTTATCTACATTGTAGCGCATCGATTCAAAATATGGTTTAACTTTTTCGCAATACGCATGAGCTTGCTTTTTTTGATTATCTAAGGTATTTGCTTTTTTTCGTTCTTCAGTCATCAAGTCTGCCTCAGTTTTTATGATTGTTACTCTTTCTGAGATTTCTTTAATTAATTCAAGTTGAGTTTTGGCAACTACCTTAAATTCTGAGGGAGATAGAAATTCCTTCATTCCACGAACATTATCAACTAAGTTTTTTTGATAGTTGAGCGCAGCAGGAATAATTTGATTGCTTACCATATCTGCAATGATACGTGATTCGATTTGTATTTTTTTTGTGTAGGTTTCTAAAGAAATTTCATAGCGTGCTTCTTGCTCGCGATGATTTAAAATTCCTTGTGATTCGAACATTGCTAACGTTTTTTTAGAAATCATCGCTTCTAAAGCACCTGGTGTAGTTGGAATATTATTTAACCCACGTTTTTTAGCTTCTAATTTCCATGCGTCGCCATAACCATTTCCTTCGAAACGAATTTTTTTACTTTCAATAATATATTTTTTCAATATTTGAAAAATAGCTTCGTCCTTCTCCACTTTTTTATTCATCAAAGCATCTACATCTTTTTTGAAAGTAACTAATTGCTCAGCCATAATAGAATTAAGCACAGTCATTGGTCCACCGCAATTTGCTGAAGAACCGACAGCTCTAAATTCAAATTTATTTCCTGTAAAAGCAAAAGGAGAAGTTCTGTTTCTATCCGTATTATCTAATAAGATATCTGGAATACGGCCGATATTCATTTTCAAAGCTGTTTTTTCTTCCGGACTCATTTTTCCATTATGTACCGATTTTTCTAATTCATCTAGTACTTTTGATAACTGCTCTCCTAAAAATACAGACATAATTGCTGGCGGAGCTTCGTTAGCACCTAAACGGTGATCATTGTTTGCAGATGCAATGGATGCGCGCAATAAATCGGCGTGTTCGTAAACCGCTTTAACTGTATTTACAAAAAACGTCAAAAATTGTAAGTTTGTTTTAGGCGTTTTACCTGGTGATAATAAGTTTTTTCCAGTATTTGTTGCCAAGCTCCAATTGTTATGTTTTCCGCTTCCATTAACTCCTGCATAAGGTTTTTCGTGCATTAATACACGGAAGTTATGACGGATAGCTACTTTTTCCATCACATCCATTAACAATAAATTATGATCAACTGCTAAGTTTGTTTCTTCAAACACAGGAGCACATTCAAATTGTGCTGGTGCAACTTCGTTATGGCGAGTACGAACCGGTATTCCTAATAAATGCGCTTCATATTCAAAGTCGCGCATGTAAGCAGATACTCTTTCTGGAATTGAACCCCAATAATGATCTTCTAATTGCTGGCCTTTTGCAGGTGCATGACCAAATAAAGTACGACCAGTTTGTTGTAAATCGTAACGGATATTATATAAAGCTGAGTCCACTAAAAAGTATTCTTGCTCCCAACCTAAAGTAGCAATAACCTTTGTTACGTTTTTATCAAAGTATTGACAAACATCAGTAGCCGCTTTATCTACAGCATGTAATGATTTTAATAAAGGCGTTTTAAAATCTAACGATTCGCCTGTATAAGAAATAAAGATAGTAGGAATACATAAGGTCTCGCCCCAAATAAAAGCTGGTGATGTTGGATCCCAAGCTGTGTAGCCACGAGCTTCAAATGTATTACGAATTCCTCCGTTAGGAAAAGAAGAAGCATCTGGTTCTTGCTGCACTAAGGCATTTCCACTAAAACGCTCAATAGCACGGCCACCTTCAATAGGTTCAAAAAAACCGTCGTGTTTTTCGGCAGTAGCACCAGATAAAGGTTGAAACCAATGTGTAAAGTGAGTTACACCTTTACTTTGCGCCCAAGCTTTCATACAAGCTGCTACTTGATCAGCCATTTTACGCTCCACAATCGTTCCTTGGTGCATAGAGTTTTGAATACTATTAAAAGCCTCTTCTGAAAGGAATTCACGCATGGCATCTAAGCCAAATACATTAGATCCATAGTATTGTGAAACTTGTTGATTGTTGTTACTAAACTCAACTGGAGTTCTTTTTACAACATCTTGCATGGCTAAAACGCGTCTTGTACTCATAATTTTAAGTTTTTGTGGGGTATATGATGGAATTTTCTATTTATTTGCCAAAATTATATCAAAAAAAGGGGGGCTGCAAGTAAAAAAGTGACTTTTTTATAAAAATTTATTGAAAATAAGGGGGTATCAGTTTAAATTTTATATTTTAATGTTAAAAATCAAACAGGTATTAAGCAAATATATTATTAAATAAAAAAGCTCTGATAAATTATATATCAGAGCTCTTTTTATGCTTTATTAAAACTAATTAATGACTAATTTTTTAACTGTTTTGCCTTTATTAGTGGTTACGTGCAAAAAGTAAATTCCTTTTGCAGTAGTATTTAATTGCAAGGTGTTTGTTGTTTTATCGAAAACAATATTTCCTATTTGTTTTCCTTGATAAGAAAATAATTCAAGAGAGTTTACTGTATTGCTTTCAATGTCAATGTGCACTGCCGAAATTGAAGTTGGGTTTGGATAAATAGATAAAGTATTGTCATTATTACTTTCTAAAATGCCAGTTGGTGTGCTAGGCACAGATTTAAATGAATTAGTTAAAAACATAACACTTGAATCAAAAACAGCATCGCCCACATCCGCAATAGCAATTTTAAAGTGATACGTTTGTCCGGGTGTTACAGGCACCAATCCGAGTAACCCTGCTGTAAAACCATCAAAGGCTACATCAGTACCATTTGTATTATCAATATAATAGGAGCAATTATTACATGGCCCTGAGCCTGCACTTCCATTATTAATCGAATTTACCGATACCATTGGGGTAGTTGTTCCCGGAACAAATGCAAAATTTGTATTATTATAGTTTCCACCCACAGGGTTTGGTCCGGTTACTGCAATTGCAAACGCATCATTAAACACCGAATAAACGTATTCATTGTATTCCTCTGATCCGAAAGAAAAATTGAACAATAAATTTGCATTAGTTGGCACACAATCAAATTCAATAATGCAGGCATCATAGGTTTGTCCTCCTGCAATGGCGCTAATCAAGGCATCACCCATTGCTCCATTATTTCCGCTTAAAAATGCTCCTGCAGGATTACTAATCGATCCATTAACAACTCCCGTACTCATAATAATACCACTCCCAAAAGCCATATTTGATGTTCCTGAAAAGAATCCGTAAGATTGAGGTGCACCCGTTACGGTCATGTTTGAAATTGTAAGTCCGATTCCCTGAAAATAATTTGTAAGATCTGCCATGCTTGGCGCAACTGTAAAGGTTAACTGACCAAAAGCATTTGATAATGAGGCTACTGTTAACAAAAAAATGAAGTAAAGTTTTTTCATCGATGTTATATTTTAAATAAATGTAATAAAAAAATAAACTAAATCAAACAAATGAGCCGTTTGAATAAGATTGGCTTATTGAAATAGCTATAATTCTGAGTAAAAATGTTATTTTTACGTGCGATGAATTTTTTGTTTCCTACATTTTTAATCGGATTAGCAGCAATAGCCATTCCTATTATTATTCATCTATTCAATTTTAGAAAATACAAAAAAGTATATTTCACAAACGTTCAGTTTTTAAAGGAATTACAACAAGAAAGCTACAGTAAATCAAAATTAAAAGAATGGTTGATTTTAGCCATGCGTATTTTAGCAATTGCATGTTTGGTATTTGCTTTTGCTCAACCATTTATTCCCGGAAAAGTAAAAACAAGTCAAGGCGAAAAAGCTATCAGTATTTATATTGATAATAGCTTTAGTATGGAAAGTACTAATAAAAAAGGCACACTTTTAGAAAACGCCAAACAATACGCAACTGAAATTGCAAATACATTTAATGCCAGTGATAAATTTCAATTACTAACGAATGATTTTGAAGGAAAGCACCAACGCTTAATTTCAAAAGAAGAATTTATTGAACAGTTAAACGAAGTAAAAATTTCGTCGGCAACAAAATCTATAAATGATGTAATTAAACGTCAGCAAGATTTTTTACAAAACAGTTCTTCTAAAAACAAACGCATTTTTTTATTGAGTGATTTTCAAAAAAATACATCGCTTATCTCTAAATCAGATATTGATACGAGTACAACTATTAGCTTTATTCCTATTTCATCTTCAGAAGTAAACAATGTTTATATTGATAGCGTTTGGTTTGAAACACCTGTTCAGCAGTTTGAAACACAACAAATAATTCATGCCACAATTATTAATAAAAGTAATAAAGATATTGAAAATGGAAGTTTAAAATTATATATTAATGATACCCAAGTTTCGTTAGCATCTTTTGATGTGACTGCCGGCAATAAAAAAGATGTGAGTATTTCTTTTACAGTAAAAATTAAAGGAATTAATAAAGGAGTATTAAAAATTGAAGATTATCCGATTACTTACGACGATAATTTTTACTTTAGTTTTAATGCAGAGGCAACTATTAAAGCGTTAGTTATTAATGGTAAAGACACAAAGACTGCCGGTAATTTTAGGTCGCTCATGCAAGATGATAGTTTGTTTATTTATAAAGAAAACAATGAGTCGTCTATTGATTATAGTTTATTTACTAACACAAATATTATTGTTCTAAATGAGTTAAGTTCTTTAACATCGGGTTTAACTTCTGAGCTCCAAAAATTTGTTAGCAAGGGCGGAAGTGTAGTAATTTTTCCTAATAAAAAAGCTGATTTAGAATCTTACAATGGATCTTTTAAAAATATACAATTACCACAATTGGTAAAATTAGATACTACCAATACTAAAACACAAAGCATTAATTTTGAGCAGGGTTTATATGAAGGTGTGTTTGATAAAATAGACCAGCGCATGGATTTGCCAAAAGTAAACGAGCACTTTGAATTTGCAAAAACAACAAATAGCACTTCTCAAAATTTAGTGTTATTACAAAATGGTCAGTTTTTAGTTTCTTTGAATCCGTTAGGAAGCGGGAAAATTTATTTATTTTCTATCCCTTCTGATGAAACAAGTTCTAATTTATTAAAACATGCGTTGTTTGTTCCAACCATGATTAAAATGTCTATTTTAAGTTTAAAGCCTTCTCCAACTTATTATAAAACAGCTACTAATGAAGCTATTTCTTTAAACAACACTTCTAATTTTTCAGATAAACCTTTTCATATTATAAAGGATGATAAAATATTGGATGTTATTCCTGAACATCGTTTATTGAATAATGCTACGATTCTTTTTACACAAAATCAAATTACTGAAGCTGGTCAATATGCAGTAATAGAAGATACTTCAATTATAAAAGATTTGGCATTTAATTATGATAGAAAAGAATCAGACATGAAATTTATGAGTGAGGAAGAATTGCAAAAACAAATAGATGATAGCGGATTAAAAAATATGAGCATATTAATGCCTGATGAAAAAATATTAACAAGTGCGTTACAAGAAACCAACGATGGGAAAAAATTATGGAAATTGTTTTTAATTTTAGCCATGGTATTTTTAGCTGCAGAAATTTTAATTATTAGATTATTTAAAAATTAGTGTCCCGCAGATTTCGCAAATTTGCGAGGAAATAATTACAATTAGTAACAGGATAATGAAACTATTAAAAAGAGTGAAATTTATAAACCATTTAAAATCTGCTTAGATCGGCGAAATCTGCGGGAAAACTAAATATGAATCTTTTAATTAAACAAGCAACTGTAATAGATTCAACTAGCCAATACAATGGCAGAGTTGTAGATATTTTAATTGAAAAAGGAGTTATTACTCAAGTTAAAAAAAATATTGTTCCCGAAAAAGGAATTAAAACAATTGAAGCTGATGGTTTACATGTATCTGCAGGTTGGTTAGATATGCAAGTAAATTTTTGTGATCCAGGTTATGAGCATAAAGAAACTTTGGATAACGGATTAAAAAGCGCTGCGAAAGGTGGTTTTACAAGTGTGTGTTTAATGAGTGGCACTAATCCGCCGTTACATAACAAAGCGCAAATAGAATATGTGGTGAATCGTGCTAAAGGAAATTTAGTAGATGTATTGCCAATTGGCACATTAAGTTATAATCAGGAAGGAAAAGATTTGTCGGAGATGTACGACATGAAATTATCTGGCGCTGCAGCTTTTAGTGATTATAAAAAAACAGCTAAAGATGCCGGATTAATTTTAAGAGCACTGCAATATTCTCAAAACATAAATAGTTTTATAATTGCACATTGCGATGACAAAACCATTTCGCATGATGGATTAGTTAATGAAGGTGTAATGTCTACAAAACTAGGTTTAAAAGGGATTCCGGCTTTAGCGGAGGAAATTATGTTACAACGTAATATTCAAATTTTAGAATATACGGGTGGCAAAATGCATATCCCAACGATTAGCACAAAGGGAAGTGTAGAGTTAATTAAAAAAGCAAAAGCAAAAAAATTAAATATTACTTGTGGTGTGGCCGCCTACAATTTATTGTTAGACGATTCTGAATTAGAAGGTTTTGACACGAATTATAAAGTAAACCCTCCATTAAGAACTAAAGAAGATATTGATGCCTTGAAAAAAGGAATTGCTGATGGAACCATTGATGTGATTGTAAGTGATCATAACCCACAAGATATTGAAAGCAAAGATTTAGAATTTGATTTAGCAGATAATGGAATGGTTGGCTTAGAAAGTTGTTTCGGGGTTTTAAATATGGCTTTGAGTTCAAAATTATCTTTAGAAAACATCATAGATGCTTTAACAAAAAATCCTCGTTCTATTTTAGGACTTGATACTGTAAGTGTTAAAGAAGGCGCTGAGGCTAACTTAACCTTGTTCAATCCAACAAAAAAATACGTGTTTGGTAAATCTCATTTAGTTTCTTCAAATAAAAATTCTGGAATTATTGGGAAAGAATTAAAGGGTGGAGTGATTGGTGTAGTGAATAATAATCAGTATGCTTAAGCATTGAGTAAACAATTGATATATAGGAATAGTTACTTCATATCTGGATTGTTCTTATTAGCTGGACTATGTTTAATTATTTTCACTCAAAACTATCCAGTTGGAGATTTTGGCAATTACTATTACGGTAGTAAACTATTTATAGATAGTAAATTCAGTGTGTTAGATTATCAAAATATCTCTCATTTCAATCAACAAATTTGCAATTATGACGAAAGTCATTTTTTTGAAAACTACACTCCAATTCCACCTTTTAGCTTGATTGCTTATTTGCCATTCGCGTTCTTGAGTTGTTTAAAAGCTAAGTTAATTTTTAATTTAATTGGTTTAATTTTTTTTTGTTTTTCTTTACAACGTCTACTTAGTTATTGCAGCATAGAGGGATGGAAGGCTTATTTAATTCCTTTCATTTTTCTATACCCACTTTACAATTGTATTTATCAGGGCCAATCTTATTTGATAATTACAACTTTTTTAATGGAGTCGTTTTTGGCATCTGAAAAGTCTAAATATTGGTTGAGTGCTTTTTGCTTGGCTCTGTGTGCAAGCCTTAAGTTGTTTCCTGTATTTATGATTGTTTATTTTGTTTTAAAAAAGGAGTATAAAATTGCTATATATTCTATTTTACTAATCCTAACATTATTGTTAGTCACTCTAATTACAGGTACTGATATCGTGTTTTATTATATTGAGGAAGTAATACCGCGATTGCTAAATAACGATATTATAGGGCCCTATTATCATGGAAATCAAAGCGTTTATACATTTTTGCTTAATTTGTTTTCTTTAGATGAAAGTCAAAATAATCACCCCGTTATAAATCTTCCTTGGTTAGTTCCTGTTATAGAAGGAGTGGCTATTACATTTTTTTTAATAGTCTTAATTAGTTTTAGAAAGCAATCGTCTATTTTAGTTTTTGGTTTTACTATTTTCTGCTCCATATTAATTGGTCGTTATAGTACATCTTATGGAATGTTGATTCTTATACCCTTTTTGGTAGGCATTATTAGTGATAAAAATTTTACTAAGTTCACTGTTATACTTTTTATAGTATTTACTTTGGCTATTAGTGCTCCTGTTGGTTCTTTTTTGAATCAGCCAATGCTATTGCAATTTTCTCGTTTATTAGGATTGGTGCTTGTTTTTTGCCTCTTTTTAATATTATTTAAACCTGTAATCTCTTTAAAGTATTTATGCGTACTAGGAACTATTGTTATTACAATTAAGTGTCTTTCTTTTTCTGTTACTCCTATTCAATACTTTTCATTACAAAATTCTAAAGGGATTTTATACGACTATGTCATGCAAAATGACTCGATTACTCTAATTAGCACTATGGGTGATACGGATTTGGAAGAGACTTTTCCTATAAATGCTAATGTGCATTGGAGTGAAGAATTGTATGTAAAGGGAAAAGATATAATTTATAAAGGTCAAGTGATTTGCAACACAAAGGACCACAAAATGAAACCATTTTTATACAAGGATTCTTCTGTTGTGTTTTTGAGTGACTTAAATCAGGCCATTGGTTTTTACAAATTAAGAATGATTCCTTTAGAATGAGTAATGGTGTATTAATACTTAAAACTAAATTCTTTAAAACCCAAATTAATGGATCCAATCGTAATATTGGATTTTATTTTTCAAAACCTTATTTGCCAATGTTGTTTTATAAAAAGCATGTTATTTAATATTATTCCTATTGGAATGTGTCTTACTTTGGCATATTTTTATTTTGAAGACTTCAATAAGTTGTCAAAATGCTTGAAATTTATTTTACACATATTAGCCTCACGAGTTATGTAATTCTTTTATCTCATTTATATTTAATACAATTTGGGATGCTTTGTATTTATGTTCCATTAAATTTAACTTCGGCTCTTTTTTTACTATTGTGTATTTGGGTATTGTCATTAGTTTTTTAGCATTGTTCTTTAATTTTATTGAACGTGCTATTTTATTGAAGAGGAAAAAAATATGAAAATGGTATGCAATATCTCGTCAGATAATCTTATATTTATTTATACTTGTTTGGTATGAAAGAAAATATTATTGACATACTTAATAAAAATGGCGTTACCGAGCTAACTATTGCCGACGTTGGAGCGAAAGGCAGTTTAGACTTCATAGAAGAGCTTTCGAAAATCACTACTATTCATGCTTTTGAGCCAAATCCAGTTGAATGCAATAAACTTAAAATTCTCTATAAAGATTACCCTTTCAAAACATTTCACATTAACGAATTAGGCTTAGCAGAAAATTCGGGTGTAGCAAGCTTCTATTTAACTAATCACAATTCTATGAGTAGTCTTTTAAAGCCTGATATTGAGAATTACGAAAAGCATTTTGGCTCTTATAAAGAATTTAGTACTTGGAAAGGTAATATTGATACACAAGAAACGATTTCCATCAATATTCAAAAAGCGGATGAGTATTTTAATGATAAAGATGTTGATTATTTAAAGCTTGATACACAAGGGAGTGAATTATCTATATTAGTAGGCGCTAAGAAACTTATTGAAAATAAAAAAATTCATGTTATTAAAGTAGAAGTATCCACTGTACCAATTTACAAAGATCAAACTTTGTTTTCAGATATTGATTTGTTTCTTAGAGAAAATCATTACGAGTTAATTGATTTTGTTACTTACCGTAATGAGAACACATCTTTGTTAAATAGGGATCAAGCTCATTCACATTATGCGCCCTGCGGCGATGCTATTTATGTTTTGATTGATAATCAAGCTCTGAGAGCTTGTAATATTAAAAAAGGAATTTTTTTATATTGGCTGGGATATACTAGTATTGCTAATTTCTTTTTCGGAAAAGCAGGTCTATCAGTTGATGACATTAATACCATAAAATTGATTAAAGCATTTAATTATAAATCTTTCTATATGAGGTTTTTGAAGAATATAACTCCTCCTGTTCTATATAGAATAATGAACCGAATTTAATCATTTGAAAAAAATAGTAGTCATACTTTTCTCACTTTTACTAGTTTCATTTTCTTTTCTTTACAAGGATAATGTCTCTTTAAATTTATCATATACTTTAAATTATAAAGATGATAGTTGGCATAAACAACGAACGGGTTTTTTATGGGCACTTTCATATTTAGGGGCAGATTTGCCAAAAGGCTCCTTTGATAAATATATTGAATGGATTGATAGCAGTAGTTTTGAAATTAATTTTAATTCACTTGGATTTGATGAGCATGCTTTAAATGAGCTTAAATCAATAACAGATAGCATTAAAAACACACCTTATTATATAAAGCATCATAGTATTGATGTAGGTCATTTTATTGCGTTAACAATAGGTAGCAGTCCACATTATTATGCCATTACAAACATCCCAGAAAATTACGGCCAATTTTTAGCGTCACATGAATTCGAAGATCCTATAGTATTCTCTGTTACTAAATCATCAGTTGCCAAACATCATCGCGTTGTTAAGTGTAAAATACATAAATCAGTTTTGAAGACTGCATTTATTGCAGAGGAAGGTAGTGGCGAAATAAATTCGAATTTCATTCCAGAGTTTTTTGAAACAATGGATATTATGAAAAATGGCCAATTGCGTTTTGCAATTTATAATGCAAATGGTAGTTTAGTAAATGCAAGTCCTGTTGAGTTTGGGAATGCAGGTAAACCGGCTAAATGTATGTGGTGTCACGAAATCGTTATACAGCCACTGTTTATAAAAACGGATTCTGTTGCAAATAGTATTAGCCCTAGAGAGTTTCAAAAACTAGCTGAGAGTCAAAATATGATTCTCAATGTATATCGCAAAACTTTAAATAGCGAAATTAATTTTGATATGAAACAATATCACACTTTGATGGAGCTTTTATACATTAGTTATATGGAGCCTTCGATTAAAAAATTATCGAAAGAATGGGATATTTCAGAAAAAGATATTAGAGTAATTTTAAATCAACAAACTACTCACCATCATTCGGAGTTTAGCTTTTTTGATAGTGTATACTACCGAGCTGGTATTGAGAGATATGCTCCAAGTAAATGCATAAAAGTAGCAGATGATATTAGAGAGCCTTCTATTTACGAACCCATGTTCATTAATGGAAAATAATAATTATGAAAACGATTTTGTTGATACTACTTCTCTGCTTTCGGACTAAAACCAAATGTGCCATATGAAAATTTAACATATAGATTTCATATTATATTTAGAATTATTTTTATAAAATTTAAATTAATAAATGACATAACACATGGATAATATTTTGAGTTATTATGGCAGTATTCATACAACTTTTCTTCATTCTTATTCAGAAAAAGGAACTGAATTTCTATTACAGCATCTTAATGTTAAGAAAAATGATGTGATTTTGGAATTTGGATTTGGTACTGGTGGCACTCTTGTTAAAGTTAAATCCAGAAATTACAGTGTATCTCTTTTTGGATTGGATGCCTCGGCCTTGATGCTAAAAAAGGCTATTAGTAGATTGAAATTTTGCCGATTATTGAAAAATATAAATTTGCAACTAATTGCAAGTCCATATAAATTTCCATTTAAGAATGATTTTTTTGATAAAGTTTATATTGAATCTGTATTAGGTATTATTGAAAATGAATATTTGGAAATTGTTTTGTCTGAAATTTATCGTACACTCAAACCAAATGGAAAATTGGTTTTTAATGAAACTATTTGGATCCCAGAAACTACTAAACATGAAATAGATAGAATAAACGCTTCTTGTAAAAAACTATATGGAATTCAACAAGCTCAAGCTGGTTATGCATATGTTTTTGATTGGGAGCAGCTTCTAAAAAAAGTTGGGTTTTTAGATGTTAAATCAATGCAAATTCGTCCCACCTCTAAAAAAAATATTCCTAATAAGAATGAATTATTGTCAAAAGTATATACGTTTTTAGGTAAAATTAAAAGTTTGAACCCCTTCTTAATAAAGTACATGAATCGTTTAAAAAAGGAATCGAAAGGTATTTATGAAGACAAAAAGTACATGGAAGGTTATTTATTTACTGCATTAAAATAAGTTCATTATAATTTTATATTTTTCGAAAATTAGCATTATAAATTCAGTACTACTTTATAAACTCGCTATACAAGCCACAATACGAGTATAGCAAAGCATGTATTAAAAGTAAAAAAAATCGAACTTAGTCGAAAGTTCTAATTTTACAAAATTAAGAAATTGCGATAATACTTGACGTTAATCTCCTAGTAGAATTAAGCGTATAGTTTTAATTGCAATTTTAATATCTAAACCTACACTCCATTTTTTAATATAGAAGATATCCAGTCTAACTCGGTTAGCAATCATCATTTTGTTTTTGATTTCACCTCTATATCCCATAACTTGAGAAAGTCCTGTGATTCCAGGTTTTACATGCAAGCGATTCATATAATCATCAATAATTTCAGAGTATGCTTCCGTATGAAACAACATATGTGGACGCGGACCGATAATAGACATATCCCCATAAATAACATTAAAAAATTGGGGTAATTCATCAAGGCTAAATTTTCGTATAAATTTTCCAGCACTCGTAATTCGGCTATCATTCTCTAAGGCTTGTTTACTGTGAGCGTCATTATTAACATACATACTTCTTAATTTAATACAATTAAAAGCAACTCCATTTTTTCCACTTCTTGGTTGAATAAAGAATATGGGGCCACGTGAGGTTATTTTTATAAGTAATGCCAATAATGGTATAAACCAAGATAATAACAATATTATGACTAATAAAGACAGAACCAGATCGGAGGCGCGCTTTAAAATCAAATTTATTATATTCTCTAAAGGAGAGATGGCCATAAATAATTACAAAGTATAAATTTACTCTTTTGAATTGAAAAACTACAACTACTTATCCTCAGAATGTTTGGACTGTATATTTAATTGATAGAATAGTAATGTAAAGAATACAAAAGCCACAATGCCTTTATTCACAGAAAGAACAGACTCTGTCATAAAGAAAAAAAGAAATAGTAATATACACTGCAATGCAAGATAATTATTTGCCATCCACGCCTTTTTCAAGTAGAAAAACAGAAGCAGTAGAAATACAATTAATCCGATACTTCCGAGAGATAATAGCACTTCGATGTATTGATTATGCGGACCATATCCTAGGTACCCAGTATCTTTAAGCTCTGGATTACCTGTATATAAACCAATTCGTTTATATTTTTCGTTCAGTAAGTCTTGAAAATCTCCACTATGTGATCCCATTAACAAGCTTTTATTCTCTGTTATAATTTCTGTTGAAAATCTCCAGAAAACAAAACGTAAAGATGTTCCGGAAAAGGGGGTGTCGTATCTAAACGTATCTTGTTTAACTACCGACATGTTTGAATTAACTTCAAGAGTTATTCTTTCTTTTACTTTTGGTACACCAAAGCTTATAAAAAAAACACTGGCTAATATGAATATTGATGCGAATAGAGCTTGAATACGGTTCAGGTTTTTGAAGGCAAAAATCATTAAGCCTATACACAAGCACACGAGCATCATTTTTGAATTTAGCAAAACACAAAATATAATAAGTAAAAGACTTACTGTTACAATTAAAAATTTATTATACTTCTGTGAAAAATACAATACAATATGTAAAGCTATAATGCAATACGAAGCCATATAAACTGCATTCATCTTTAATATAGTAGTTAACTTCTGATAAAAAAACATTTCAAAATCCATAGAATTAAATACAACCTGATAGAAGGCATTTCCTATACAAACTATAAAAGCTAGCAATATTCCTAAAACAAAGAGTTCACAAATTTTTTTAATTTCTGATATTGAAAGAGGGAAAGTGAAAACAAGAATAGGTAGAATAAAAAAGGAGGCTTTACGTTCTACAATAGCAAAGCCTTCTTGTTGGTTTTTGCTCAAGAAGCCACTAATTATATATAATAAGAGTAAAAGCCATAATAATTTAACATATGAATTTTTCGAAGCATTTTGTATTGCTTTTATAAAACATCCTTGAAGTACTAAAAGTGTTATACATAAAATAATTATTACTGAATTCAAAATTATTGGAAACGGTAACGTAGATGCTATTAACCCTAGTATAATGACATGAATTTTGCGGTATGTACTTTCCTCAAAAATTTTCATGCCCGCTCAAATACTTTTACATAGGCACTACTAATGTTTTTCCAGCTATACACGTTTTTTATTTTAGCCAAATTGTTTTTTAAGGCAACGTCCCTTTTTTCTGTAGGTATAGATTGTTGAATAACGTCCCGTACCTCTTTAGGAGTACTAAAATAAAAGGCATCATTTTCTAAGATATATTCATTGAACTCATTTCGATGAGCGCAAATAAAAGCGCTTGACGCCATAGCTTCGAGAAGAGATGGATTGGTTCCCCCTACAGAATGCCCATGGAAATATATGTTTGAATAATAACGCAAATGATTTAGTACATCCATATCATAAATGGATTCTAAAAATATAATAAAAGGATTTGTATATGTTTTTTTAAGATATTGACCAAAAGGTGTTTTTGTTGAACCTATAATTACTAATGAATTATTTGTTTTTGATTCGAGATAACCTTTTAGTATTGTTTCAATGTTGTTCTCAGGTTCCATTCGGGCAATAATTAGGTAGTAGGAAAAAGGTTCTAGATTGAATTTTGTTAACGCACTTTTATCTGGTTTATTAAAAACAGTTGCGCCATAAGGTATATAAATTGACTCTTTTTTGTATTCGTGTTTTAGATAATTTTGTATTCCTTTTGAATCGGCAACTAGCACATCGCTATACTTAGAGGCCCATTTCTCGGCTTTTTTTAAAAATAATTTTGTAAATGTTCCATATTTACTTCGTTTCCATTCTAGGCCATCCATGTTTGTAATGATTTTGGATTTTTTAGGAAACAGGAAAGACCATACAGAGCTACTGGTATATCCTAATTGTAAGATGATATCATATTGCTGTTTACGGCAATGTAAAATGCAATTCAAGTCGTAAATAAATTGTCCAGCAGTTCCTAATTTATTTTCAGGATCAGTACAGTGAACAATCTTGACATTATGAAATTTAGTTTCTTGATAAGGATGTAATGAGGAGTTGTACACTGTAACATCATAACCATCATTCGATAAAATTACTGATAAGTATTCGGCCAACTGTTCAAAACCACCATAGTTATTAGGGATTCCACGCGTGCCAATGATTGCGATTTTCATTTATAAACAACTATTGGTTTTTGGCGGTACCACTGCCAAATAATTTATTTTTTATTTTTACAGCTGGATCATAAATGCTTGCTAAAAATTGTTTCACGGGTTTTCCTTCTCCAACATGCCAATCGGTTGTACGCGGTTTTTCAACAATATACTGATGTTCCATATAAGCATAGGAGGCAATGGAAGTTCTGAACATACCATTTGGAAAATTTGTTACATCATACCCATGCAGTGAGTAATTATTAGTTAACTGAATTACCATTCGGTTAAAAGGCACTTCAATATCGGTAGTTTCAGATGTGCGAAGGTCTTGAATTTTTAAATGCCCTCCATATTCCGGCTTCCAATCTTTATTTAAATACAATAATAAATTTAAATATCTGTACCAATTATTATGTAGTGGATGATAATTGAAATCAAGATGCATATCAAGAAAGCTTTTCTTTTTTCCTTGATGAATTCCGCCACCATGAAACGCTTTATCAATAAACACTTCTTGGTTAGTTATATATTTCAAAAAACATGCAAATTCTTCCGACAACAAATCGTTGTGCAATTCTGCAAATAGAGGAGAGATAGTATTAAATTTAGATTTTTCGAATTTATTGGCAGCAAATACATAATCTCTACTTTTAGTTTGTATTTCTGGAAGTTCTTTATGAAGTTGTGTTAGTTTTTCCTTATCGCAAAAATCATCTATTATTAAATGAGAAAATGGTTTAGCTAATAAAAATTCAAGCCTATACTTTTCTTTATTTTTTGTAAGTTCATCTAATCGTATCATAACTTAAAATAGTTTGATAAGCCTCGTGTGTTTTTTTTGCAGTGACTTTCCAAGTAAAGTTATTAAAAATTTTGGATTGTAACGTTGAAGAGGCATCTTTATTCCATGATTTTTCAACTGCAGTTCTTATTGATTGTAAATCGCCAGGTTCGCAATATTCAACATTATTATCAAAATATTCTTCCACATCGCCACGGCGACCAACTACTAAATTGCATCCCATTGCACCCGCCTCTAAATTACTTAAGCCAGTTGTTTCGAACCAGCTAGCCAATATATGTACTTTTGCTTTGCTATAATAATCAAGTAATTGCTCTTGATTCATAAAGTCGAAGAATTGCATATTTTCAGTAGCCTCTGCCTTACATTGCTTGTAATAATTCTGCTGATTGGGCGATATTGCACCTATAAATATGACTTTATAACTAGTGTCTTTTAATGCTCTAATAACGTTTAATTGATTTTTACGACCTTCAATTCTAGCAACGCATAATATTATATTTCTTTCGTACTGCTCGTCATGTTTAAATAATATTGGATCAATTGCATTTGGTACTACTATGTATTTTTGTTTAATTGAGTAATCTTTTTCTAATCGTTGATATTCACTTTCAGAATTTGGTAATAGTAAGGAAGCATTTTTTATAATACATTGAATAGAGCGTCGATGCCCTTTTAAAAAAAACTTTAGGGTACTTACTTTTTCTCCTTTATAGATGTATTTTGCTAGAGTTTTAAAATATTCAATAGTGTCGTGAGGAAATATTTTACTTAATACTCCTAATGTATCCTTTCTATGCAGTTTGTCATACTCTTTATAATCTACATAAATAGTTGATACAACATAGGGAAGATTACTTTTTAAAGTGTGACCTAAAATATCTTCTGGATCAATAATATTAAAAAAATGAAGAAGATTATATTTACTGTAATCTATATTTGAGTGAATCAATACATCAACGTCTACCCCAATATCTTTTAATGCTGAAGCCGTTTTAATAATTTGCACAGTATCTCCTCCTGAAACAGAAAATAGATTTGGTCTGGCAATCATTGCTATTTTTAGTGACATTATTTTCCTGGTTAAGTAAGTGATTTGTGTTTAAGCTGGGAACGAGAAACATCAAATTCAGGGAATACATTTGTGAAAGCAAAAATCCAAATGACATATTCTACAACATTTGTGATATAGCTTCCAGTAAATTGATATATAAAAATAAATAAAAACAGTGACAATCTTAAAAAATTTGTATTAACATTTGTTTTAAAAAACAAGTAAATAATTATTGCAAACCTTATTACAATTCCTGCTATTCCAAAAATTGCTAATGTCTCAGCAAGTGTATTAGGTATTCTATAAACAGATGAGTTTCCCCAATGGGAAAAATACTTATGTATAATTTCTGGGAGCAAAAGTTTTGCCTGACCTAAACCGCATCCAAACCAAATACTTTTCGAATCTGCTACTAACCATGCTATTTGAAATGCTTCAATGGTTCTCCCTCTCGAAGAAGTATCGTAACCTGTAAAAATATTACTTATTCTAACTACAGGAAGGCTTGCTGGAAAAAGTGCAAAAAGTATAATGATACTTAAAATGAACAAAATGAAAAATGCTGAAATTAAATTAAATAATATCTTATGTTTTATAAATAAGTCACGATTAAACCAAGCCATTAGAAATGCGGAAATTATTGTGCCTCCAATAACACCAAACGACATTGACAATAATAGGGGTAATAAAACCATTATAAGAACCGTTTTATTATTTTTCACAGTTTTACTAAATCCTATTTTAAATAAAAAATAATATATTAATGGAATTAATAAAAGAGAGTAATAGGATGCCTCAAAAGTAAATAGAGCTAAACGAGTAAATATTTTTTGAGTTGTAAATAAATTAGTGTACCAAAATATTTTTTGATATTCATCATCCATAAAATAAAAGGGAATAGCTATTAATACTAGAATAAAATTAAAGAGTAGTATTTTCCTCATTACCTCTTTTAAACTGTTGAAACGAGAAATATATATATAAGAAGCAACCACAAAAATGATTGTGCTTAGTACTAAAACATGCGAAATGATAAAGGTTTTAAAATCAACACCCATGCAAAAATGAATGATTGAAAATGGTAAAATAATTAAAACAGGATATATAACTGATTTAATTAATCCTTTTTTGTAGATCCATATCAAAAAAAAAGGTGTAAGTAGATTGGTGTATAGCAAGCCACCTTTTAATCCTATTGAATTAAAGAAGAAATAAAGATAGACTGTAGCTTTTTGCAGCGACATCTTTATTGTTCCTTGAAAATTATTTATTTTTTTTGTTTCCAGAAAACGAGATTGGTTGATTTATAATAAAAAAGGAAGAACGTAATTATTGAAAAAAGGAAAGCAATGATATTTAAAGTTAATGATAGATTCAATACAAATATTACTAGTCCTAAAGCCGGAATTACTATGGATAAACTGTTCCATAAAGAAAAATTGAACGCTAGAACTTTATACAAAATAAAGTATTGAAAAACCATATTTAGCCCAGTGGCAATAATTAATCCCCAAAGCATTCCATCAACGCCATTATAATTATACCCAATTAATAAAGCTGTAACATGTGATAGACGTAATACAATTTCTAAAAGAGAGTTATACGGCAGCGAATCGGAAGCGTTTATGAATTGGTATGGAATAATATTTAGTAACATAAAAGCTACAAATACCAAGTATAAATTTATATAACCAATGCTCCCAGAATAAAAATCAGGACCTAACCACCAATTAAAAATATAAGATCCGCAGCCTAGTAAAATGAAAATGAGTAACCACCCTATACCTGCTATTACAAAGCGCGAATTATGATACAGTTGTAAAAATGAATTATTTACACTACGCTCATATGCTACTCTTGGAAACATAAAACTGCCTAAAGACATAAGTGCATTGTATAGTTGATTTCCAATTAATGAAGCTACAGAATACATGCCAAGTACTTTTAAATTGGTAAAGTAACCAACTAGTAATTTATCACTTAAAAAACCAATTAGCCCAATAACTGATTGTAACCAATACCAAAACTGGTCCTTGTTTGTAAAACGTTGCTTAATTGTTAATGTAGGCAAAAATTCCATAGTCGGAAATTGCTTTTTTAAAACGATTAATTGTATAATAATATTTAAGAGGTTAATTGCTACAATACTGATGAATATAACAGGTAATGAGTAGCCAGCAATAACTAGAATAATATTTATAATAACGACACTGTTTCTTGAAAATAGAGAAAGTTGAGATGATAAATCAAATCTTTCATATCCTTTAAAAATACTTAAAAGTACCATTTCGCAAAATTTGATTCCCGCTGATGCAAATGCTATAGAAAGAACTATTCGTGTAGAATAAATTAAATTATTAGGAACATGAAACCAATAACTAACTACTCCCGAAAATGCGATAAGAACTCCAATACAAGCAGACAACAGACATATAATAATTGATTGTGACCAATTTTTATTAACGTTTGAAACAATATAGGATGTATTACCTATAGCTCTGTTCCCAGAAATAATTTTTATAGTTGAATCGCCCAAGCCAAAATTTAATACAAATATGAATTGATTAATAGTTGATACTATCATCCAAATTCCATATTGCTCATAGCCTAAGTATTTAATAAAGATTGGCGTGGCAATAATCATCATCACTGGATATATCCCTAAATCCAAGATACTCCATATAGTGTTCCTCTTTAACTGCTTGCTAATAGGCATTGTGATGATTTACAATTACTCACAAAAATATACATATTTAGTACAAATAATAATTAATTAATACGATATTTATAAGTAAGTTTACAGGACTCACATATAATTATGATTTTAAAAATATGATCGAAGAAAAAGATAATATAATTGATTTTACAACTATTTTCAAGCGCATTATTTATCTATATGGTTTATTAATTAAGTATTACAAACTAGCATTTGTATATATTTTATCAGCAATTATTTTGGCAATTATTTTAAGATTCACTTTGCCGGCTTTTTATTCTGGATCTTTCATCATAAAATCTAACGAAAATAAGGATCCTTATTACATTAATATGCTTCTTGATCTTGAAACTCTAGTAAGCGATAAAGATTATTCGGGGATAGCAAATGAATTGAAAATTCCGGAAAGTGAGGCGACACTTATAAAGAAAATTTCAATGTTGCCCATTTCAAAAGGAAAGTCAGGAGAT
The DNA here is from genome assembly GCA_021740825.1 of Bacteroidia bacterium. GTDB lineage: Bacteria > Bacteroidota > Bacteroidia > B-17B0 > Aurantibacillaceae > UBA4416. The sequence goes on from JAIOZA010000012.1 coordinate 64,776, forward strand.
ACAGGCGTTGTTATTATTACATTACGTATGAGCGAACAAAATAAATTCATTCAAATACAAAATTCGCTTATTTCATATTTAGAAAATAATTCAAATTATCAAAAATTAAAAGAAAATAGACTTTCTAAAATTGCTAGTTTAGAAAACAAAATTACACGTGATATTATTGAAATGGATAGTGTAAAAAGAATAATTATTGATAATATCAAACCAGTTTCTTCAAGTGGAAGTGGTGTTGTGTATAATGTTCCAGTAGATCCATATAAAGCATATGATATTAATATGGATCGATATAAAGAACAATTGTGGCTAATAGAACAACAAAAGTTGTCGAGTAGCTTTGAATTGATGAAGCCGTGTGTGGTAAGTAAAAAACCAGTATGGCCAAAGTTAAGTATTTTGACATTAGTACTAGTTCCTCTTTTTTTGTTAGTATTTGTATTTCATGCTCATAGAAGAGAGAATATTAATTTAAGTAAATAAGTTTCGATGGAAAAAGGAGTTTTATTATTAAACCCTAGAGCTACATATTTTAATGCTCGGATACCTAATAGTATTTTACAAGTAGCTGCGAGTATTGATGGTCAATATCCATGGGCTATAGTAGATGGTAATTTTGAAAAAGATTCATGGAAAAAAATTGAAACGTATTTATCTTCTGGAAATTACCATTATTTTGGATGTACCGTTATGCCTGGGCCACAGCTTAAGGAAGCAATTCCTTTTTCAAAAAAAATAAGAGAACTGTTCCCAAATATCACAATAATTTGGGGAGGTTATTTTGCATCCAATCAATACAAAACATGTCTTGATTCTGGCTTCGTTGATTTTATCATTAACGGCCCTGGAGACCATTGTTTTCCAGCTTTACTTAATGCAATTGAAAATAAAACTCCGTTTAAGGATATTAAAAACCTTATTTATATTGATGATGAAAGTAATTTAGTGAAAACTGCTAAAGCAGAATTACTAGACTTGGATAAATTGCCAGCCTTACCTTATGATCAACTCAATGAATTTTATCCATTATCAAAATATTTGTGCAAAACATATTTAGGTAAAAAAACCATTGCCTATCATAGCAGCTTTGGATGCCCTTTTACCTGCTCGTTTTGCGCAGTTGTGCCTATTTATAATGCGCGATGGAAAGGCAAGTCGGCAAAAGGTATTTATGACGACATATTACGCATTAAACAAAAATATGGTGGCGACTCTTTGGAATTTCATGACAACAATTTTTTTGTTTCTGAAAAAAGAACAGTAGAATTTGCGAAACTTATTACCCCTGAAAAAATTACTTGGTGGGGAGAGGCAAGGATTGACACCATGAATAAATACACGGATGAATCTTTAAAAACATTGAGAGATGCTGGTTGTAAAATGATATTCTTTGGTGCCGAAACGGGTAATGATGAAGTTTTAAAACAAATGGATAAAGGTGGTACGCAAACCGGAGCACAGATTATTGAATTTGCGGCACGTTTAAGAAAGTTTGATATCATTCCTGAGTATTCATTTGTATTGGGAATGCCCGCTGATAATGAACAGAAAGTGAACAAGCAAATTGATGAGGATATTGAGTTTATTAAAAAAATAAAAAAAGTAAATCCTGATACTGAAATTATTATTTATACATATAGCCCTGTTCCTACTGAAGGCTCAGAATTGTATGAGACTGTAATTTCATCAGGATTTAGGTTCCCGGAAAAACTTGAAGACTGGATTAGCCCGCAATGGGAAAAGTTTGATTTGCGTAAAAATCCATTAACACCATGGCTTAAACCTTACATGATTGATAAGATTAGAAATTTTGAAACAGTATTGAATGGCAAATACCCAAGTTGCTCAGATATACGATTAACACCCCTTAAACGTAAAATCATAAGAGCTATTAGTTCTTGGCGATACGCTTCAGGCATTTATGCATTTCCAAAAGAAATTAGATTATTTCATAAAATCTGGAAGTATCGTCAACCAGAAACAGAAGGCTTTTAATGCTAAGAAAGAGACTTACAGATATTTTTTTAAAACCGTTTATTAAACAGTATTTAAAGTTTGATACAACGTTTCGGTATAAAAATCTAAAACTAAAAGTTGTGTCTGGTGTTTTCCACCCACGTTTTTTCTTTAGTTCTAAATATCTTGCAAATTTTATAGAACAATTAGATCTTCACGGGAAAGCATTTTGTGAACCTTGTGCAGGAAGCGGATTGATTAGCCTTTTAGCATTCAATAAAAAAGCAAATGTATATTGTTTCGATATTGATTTAAAAGCAGTTGAGAATATTAAGTTTAATTTTAAACAGAATTTTGAAACAGATAGTACTGATAGATTTCAGGTAATACAATCTGATGGATTTGAAAAAGTGCCCGAAAAGTTATTTGATGTTATTGCCATTAATCCCCCTTATTTTTTTAATTCTGTAACAAATGAAAGTCAGTATGCTTGGAATTGTGGAGAAAACGGCGAGTTTTTCATTGAGTTTTTTAAGTACCTACCAAAGTATTTAAAACCTCTTGGGAAATGTTATATGGTTCTTGCAGAAAATTGTGATTTAATACGTATTATACAAATAGCCGAACAACATAATTTTGAATTTCTTTTGATTAATGAAAAAAAGATTGCTTGGGAAAAAAACTATATATTTGAAATAACGCTAAAGGCGTTTATTAATTAATACAATAAATTGACTGCTACAATTCTCATTACAGATATCCAAAAGGAAATATTAAAAGCGCTTCTATATTTTGATGTGTTTAGTTATCCTTTATCCTCTCGAGAGATTTATGAAAACACTGCAGTTTCAACTACACACGAAACAATTGAACAAGAATTACGAACTCTTTTAAGTATTGGAATTGTTAAGCAATCAGGTGATTTTTACTCTATATCCGAATCAATAGTTACAAATACAGCAAGAAGATTGGAAGGAAATAAGCTTGCAAAAGAAATGCTTGTAAAGGCTAATGAGATTAGTAAGAAAATCTCTAATTTTCCATTTGTTTCAGGAGTTTGCATTTCAGGAGGTTTATCAAAAAATTATTTTGACGCAAATAGTGATTTCGATTTCTTTATAATCACAAAACCAAATCGATTGTGGATTAGTCGTACATTATATATCGTGTTATTCAAATTGTTTTCTAAAGAAAAACAAAAATTATATTGTTTAAATTATTTTATATCAGAGGCAGATTTGACAATTAATGATCAAAATCTTTTTGTAGCAACCGAATTAGCGTATCTTATTCCAACAGTTAATCATTCACTTTATAGAAAGCTACTTCAAAATAATTTTTGGTATAAGGAGTATTTTAAGAATAAAGATGAAGCGATAAGTATTTCAAATTCGGATCTTCAAGAATCTAGACTTAAAAAATTGATTGAATTCTTTTTTATCGGAAAATTTGGTAATTGGATGGATTCTGTATTTTTGAATATGACATTAAATCGTTGGAGAAAAAAATACCCCGAAATGAGTAATGAAGATTTTGAACTTCAGTTTCGCTCAAAAAAGCATGTATGCAAAAGACATACTTATGGTTACCAAAACAAAATATTGCAAATGTTTTCAGAAAAAATAGGGAATTTCGAATCAAAATTTCAAATAGAATTAAAGTAATTGAAAATCCTTTTCACACATAGCTATTTTTTGAAATTTGACGCAAAGCAGTTTAAAACGGCCATGCCTTATCCGCCCTTGGGAACGCTATACGCCATGTCGTATTTACGCGAACATGGTTTTGATGTTATGTTATTTGATACCATGTTTAGTGATTCAGCAAAGGATATTCAAAAAACGATTGATGAATTTAAACCCTATATTTTTATAAGTTACGATGATGGCTTTAATTACCTCACCAAAATGTGTTTGACAAATATGCGTGAAGCATGTTTTGATATGCAGGCTTACGCAAAATCTAAAGGATGCAAAGTTATTGTTTCTAGTTCAGATGCCACAGACCATATAGAAGACTATTTAAAACACGGAGCAGATGTAGTTGTTATTGGTGAAGCAGAACAAACCGTATTAGAATTATGTAAATCATATAAAAATAAAATTTCTTTTGAAAATATTTCTGGCATAGCATTTGAAAATAATCGAAATCTTACAAAAACACCTGCAAGAATAGTTCTTAAAGATTTAGATGTATTACCAACTCCTGCTTGGGATTTACTTGACATTGCTCCTTACAAAAAAATGTGGTTAGGTAACCACGGTTATTTTTCCCTAAATTTTGTAACCACACGCGGTTGTCCTTACAAATGCAATTGGTGTGCGAAACCGATTTATGGTAATCGTTATAATTCGCACAGTCCCGAAAATATCGTATCAGAAATTAAAAAATGGCAGCAGCAATTTGGATTTACTCACATTTGGTTTGCTGATGATATTTTTGGATTGAAGCCTAATTGGTTAAAAGATTTTGAATATTATATCAAAAAAGAAAATGTTAAGGTTAGCTATAAGATACAAAGTCGGGCTGATTTATTATTAGAAGAAGATAATATTAAACACTTAGCTAATAGTGGTTGCACCATGGTTTGGATGGGCGCGGAAAGTGGTTCTCAAAAAATATTGGATGCCATGGACAAAGGCACTAAAGTAGAACAGATTTATGAAGCGACTCGTTTATTGAAAAAAAATAAGGTTCAAGTTTCTCTGTTTTTGCAAATAGGTTATTTAGAAGAAACAATGGATGATATTAAACTAACTGTTAAAATGGTGGAAGATTTATTGCCAGATGATATCGGCATTTCAGTTTCTTACCCTTTGCCCGGAACAGCATTTTATGATAAAGTAAAAGAACAATTAAAGGTTAAGAGCAATTGGACTGATAGTGATGATTTGGATATGATGTTTAAAAACACCTATAAGCCCGAGTTTTATAAACAGTTGCAACGTTATATCCATCGCCGTTATAGAAAACAAATTGGTTATGAATCCGCCAAAAAGTTATTTTCTCAGCCGACTGGATTAAATTTAAAAAACACTCTATCGTTAATTAAAATAATTCCGCAAGAATTTTTAGAGAAACTTAAACTGAAACAAATTGAGCCAAATGCAACAGCAAAATTTTGACACCTACGCTCAAAGCTATGACAATCATTTTACTAATTCTCTAATTGGTAAGGCACAACGCTTGCAAGTATATCAGAAACTATTATTACTAATAGGGTTACATAATAAATCTGTGCTCGAAATAAATTGCGGTACAGGAGCAGATGCATTGTGGCTAGCAAACCAAGCCGCAACAGTTTTAGCAACTGATATTTCTCAAGGCATGATTGACGTGGCTAAAAACAAAACTTCTACCAATGCAGTTGATTTTAGGCAATTGCCATCACAAGATATTTCATCTCTAGCTCCAAATAGATACAATATCATTTTTTCAAATTTTGGAGGATTAAATTGTTTGAATAACGAGGAACTCCAAAAATTTAAAAACGGTTGTGAGCAAGTTCAAAAATCTTCTGATCAATTGGCTTTTGTTATTATGGGAACTAATTGTAGATGGGAAACCTTTTTCTTTAGATATAAAAATGATAGGATAAAAGCAAGCCGTCGTAGAAATAAAGACGGTGTTGAAGCGATCATCAATGGTAATCCCTTTAAAACTTATTATTACAGTCCTGACGACATGAAACTGTTGTTTAAAGAAAATTACAATTACATCTCTACTAAACCTGTTGGCCTATTTGTGCCACCGTCTTATCTGGAATCTTATTTTATAAAAAGAAAAGGTCTGTTTGGTTTTTTGAAATTATTAGATAAATTGTTTGGTGATTTTGCATTTTTGTCAAACTATGCCGATCATTACTTAATTGTTTTTAAGAAGAAATAAAGACGTATTTTTATAACAAATGAAAATTCTTTTTACACATGGTTATTTTTTGAGTGAAGATCCAAAGGAACTTCAAATCATGAGGCCATATGTGCCTTTGGGAATTTTGTATATTTCCTCTTTTCTCGAAAAACATGGTTATGAGAACGACGTATTTGATTCTACTTTTTCTACCTTAGAAAAATTAAAAGAACAATTAATTGAAACGACACCAAATGTTGTAGCTATTTATACTAATTTAATGACTAAGTTGAATGTGCTTAAAATTATTAAGTACATAAAAACTGAACCGTTACTAAAAAACACAAAAATAATTCTTGGCGGACCAGAAGTTAGAAATCACACACAGAACTTTTTGAATTATGGCGCCGACTATATCATTATTGGAGAAGGTGAAGAAACAACTTTGGAATTAATAAATGCGATAAAAATTGCAGATGCTCCAACTCAACTCAGCATGACAATGTCTAGTATCAAAGGCCTCGCTTATATAGAAAATGGAAAAGTAATCACCACACCTGAGCGTTCTTTAATAAAAGATATAAATGTTTTACCTTTTCCTGCTAGAGAAAAAATTGATTTCAAGCCTTATTTAAATGGTTGGAAAATCCATCATGGCTATAGTATGATGAGTGTAAATACCATGCGTGGTTGCCCGTATACTTGTAAGTGGTGTAGCAGAGCGGTTTATGGTGGAACTTACCGCAGACGCTCTCCGCAGTTGGTTGCTCAAGAAATGAAACACATTAAAGACACTTACAATCCTGATATGATTTGGTTTGTAGATGATGTGTTTACAATTCATCATAAGTGGCTAACAGAATTTGCTGCAGAAGTTAAAAAACAGGATGCTATTATTCCTTATGAAATTATTTCACGAGCAGATAGATTAAATGAAGAAGTGATTAAGACTTTAAAAGCCAGCGGTTGTTTCAGAGTGTGGGTTGGAGCTGAAAGTGGATCTCAAAAAATTATTGACGCCATGGATAGGAGGGTAGATGTAATGCAAACACGAGAAATGATTCGCTTAGCCAAGCAACATGGTTTGGAAGCGGGAACATTTATTATGTTGGGTTATCCAGGAGAAACTAAACAAGATATTAAAGAAACGATTGAGCATTTGGTGCAATCTAATCCTTCCCAGTATACGATTACTATTGCCTATCCCATTAAAGGAACGGAACTTTATAATGAAGTAAAAAATGAATTTTTAGAGCAGAGTTTAGAATGGGAAACATCCACCGACAGAGATATTGATTTTAAAAGAACTCATCCCAAGCAATATTACCAATATGCTATTCAATGGGTGATGAATGAAGTGTATTTAAAAACAAAAAACAGAAATGTTTTAAAGATTCCATACTTGAAATTAAAATCATTGAAGTATCAGTTACAGATGGAATTAAGCAAATAATTTTTCGCGTCATAGTAGCGTAATATTTTAATTAAACTGCAAAATAATTTCTCTGCGACCTTTGAAAAAAACTTTGCGCACTTTGCGGTTAGATGTGCTAAAAACTAACTCCCAAACTCACCCCAGCCCAAAACTGAAAATAATTAGAGTGAAATCCTTCAGCATCACTACTCATAAAAATGGGTGTTAATGCAGCTCTCACAAAAAACCCGTCGTCTTGTTTTTTGTAGCGATAGCCACAGCGGGCAACTCCAAATACAATACTTTCCCAAAAGTAATTATCAATTTGATTTGGTCGTTAATTATATCTTCGCTGCATGGTCGCTCCGAGTCCCAATTCTAAATGATGTCGGTTTTTAAAGAGAATAAAATTATTTTCTAAAACATAGATTTGTTCTATATAAAAGCCGTTAAAATGTGGTGCAAAACCTAGTCGGGCGCCTACCTTCAGTTTTTCTTTATAAATGTATATTCTGCAATATTTAAGCAAAATAATCCTGCATTTCCACCTAATTCGATAAAAGCAGCAGTTTTGGCGGGTTTCTTACCATAATCTCGGGCTTTTGGACCAGTATAATCATCTTGCCCCTTAATTAATAAGGTACAAAACATTAGAAGTGCAGAAAACAGGTTATTTTTATAAGTAAACACTATTCAAACTTACGAATTAAAATAAAACGGCACTTTATTAATTAAATGTTAAAATCTTAATAGGTCTAAAGTCTATCAAAGCAGTATCTTTACCAAGTTTGTTTTTTCCAATAGTTAGGAAAGTTAAAAAGTTTAGAAAGTTTAGAAAGTTAATACAATTTTCTATAACTTAATTAGCTTATATACTTTCAAAACTTTACCAACTAACAAACTTTCAAAACTTAACTATGAAAGATACATCTATAAAATCCGTTTTAATTATTGGTTCTGGTCCTATTGTTATTGGTCAGGCTTGTGAGTTTGATTATTCAGGTTCTCAATCTGCAAAAAGTTTGCGTGAAGAAGGCATAGAAGTCACATTGATTAATTCCAATCCAGCAACAATCATGACGGATAAAGTAACTGCTGACCACATTTACTTATTGCCTTTAGAAGTTAAGTCAATTGTTAAAATATTAGAAGAAAGACAGATTGATGCCGTATTGCCAACAATGGGTGGACAAACAGCATTGAACTTAGCTTTAAAATGCGATGATTTAGGTATTTGGAAAAAGTACAATGTAAAAATGATTGGCGTTGATATCGACGCTATAAAAGTTACAGAAGATAGAGATTTATTTAGAATTAGAATGAATGAAATTGGAGTTGCAATGGCTCCATCAAAAATCGCCAAATCATTTTTAGAAGGTAAATCAATTGCGCAGGAATTTGGTTTTCCTTTAGTAATTCGTCCTTCATTTACCCTCGGTGGAAGTGGCGGTTCGGTAGTTTATAAAAAAGAGGATTACGATCATCTATTAAACAGAGGCTTGCAAACTTCGCCAATACACGAAGTTTTAATTGATAAAGCTGTTTTAGGTTGGAAGGAATATGAATTAGAATTGTTACGCGATAAAAATGATAACGTAGCCATTATTTGTTCTATCGAAAACTTTGATCCAATGGGTGTTCATACTGGAGATAGTATTACTGTGGCACCGGCTCAAACATTAAGTGATAGCACTTACCAAAAAATGCGTACCATGGCAATCAAAATGATGCGCAGTATTGGTAATTTCTCCGGAGGTTGTAACGTGCAGTTTGCAGTAAGTGATGATGAAAAAGAAGAAATTATTGCTATTGAAATTAATCCACGTGTATCTCGTTCTTCAGCATTAGCAAGTAAAGCAACGGGTTACCCCATTGCTCGTATTGCTAGTAAATTAGCTATTGGTTACACGTTAGATGAATTACAAAATCAAATTACCAAACAAACATCGGCTTACTTTGAACCAACTTTAGATTACGTTATTGTAAAAATTCCCCGTTGGAATTTCGATAAATTTAAAGGCTGTAATCGTGAATTAGGTTTTCAAATGAAATCTGTTGGAGAGGTAATGGCTATTGGTCGTTCTTTTCAAGAAGCACTTCAAAAAGCCTGTCAATCCTTAGAAATCAAGCGTAACGGTTTGGGTGCTGATGGAAGAGAAAACACCAATCAAGCAGAATTACTAGCAGGCTTAGAACGACCAAGTTGGAATCGTTTGTTTATGATTTATGATGCCATGAAATTAGGGATCTCTATTAAAACCATTCAAAAATTAACTCGTATAGATATGTGGTTCTTGGAGCAAATTGAACAAATGCTTGCCTTAGAGAACAAAGTATCAAAATACAGATTAGAAGATATATCAAAAGATTTATTATACGAAGCAAAACAAATGGGTTATGCCGACAGACAATTAGCTCATTTAATGCGTTGTTTGGAAAGTGAAGTGTATAATAAACGTAAGGAGTTTAATATTAATCGCGTTTTTAAAATGGTAGATACATGTGCTGCCGAATTTGAAGCTAAAACACCGTATTATTATTCGACGTTTGAAGATGAAAACGAAAGTATCAGAACGGATAAAAAGAAGGTGATTATTTTGGGCTCAGGACCAAATCGTATCGGTCAAGGTATTGAATTTGATTACAGTTGTGTGCATGGAGTATTGGCAGCAAAAGAAATGGGATATGAAACCATTATGATTAACTGCAACCCCGAAACCGTTAGTACAGATTTTAGTACAGCTGATAAATTATATTTTGAACCTGTTTTTTGGGAACATATTTACGATATTATTTTGCACGAAAAACCAGAAGGTGTTATTGTACAATTAGGCGGACAAACCGCTTTAAAATTAGCAGAGAAGCTAGAGCGTTACGGAATTAAAATTATCGGCACAGATTTTAAATCGTTGGATTTAGCAGAAGATAGAGGAAGATTTTCTAATTTGCTAAAAGAAAATAATATTCCTTATCCAAAATTTGGTGTCATTAAAGATGCCGAAGAAGCCATTACTTTATCTAAAGAATTAGGTTTCCCTTTATTGGTGCGTCCTAGTTATGTATTAGGTGGCCAAAGTATGAAGATTGTTATTAATGAAGAAGAATTAGAACAGCACGTAGTTAAATTATTACATGACTTACCCGGTAATCAGGTGTTATTAGATCATTTTTTACAAAACGCCATTGAAGCGGAATCCGATTCTATATGTGACGGAAAAGATGTTTATATAGTTGGCGTAATGGAACATATTGAACCGGCTGGAATTCATAGTGGCGATAGTTATGCTGTGCTGCCAACGTTCGATTTATCTGAAAATGTATTAAAGCAAATAGATCAGCATACAAAAACAATTGCTATTGCCCTAAAAACGGTTGGGTTATTAAATATTCAATTTGCCGTAAAGGATGAAGTAGTATATATTATTGAAGCAAACCCAAGAGCCTCTCGTACCGTTCCTTTTATTGCTAAAGCGTATGATGAACCATATGTAAATTATGCAACTAAAGTAATGCTAGGTGCCAAGGTAAAAGACTTTGATTTTCAGCCAAAGAAAAAAGGATATGCCATTAAAATCCCTGTATTTAGTTATGAGAAATTCCCTGAAATTCAAAAAGAACTAGGGCCTGAAATGAAGAGTACAGGCGAAGCCATTTATTTTATTGATGATTTGTACGACGAATATTTCCAAAACATTTACAGCGAACGTAATTTGTATTTAAGTAAATAAAAATTAGCCCTGACAATAAAAGTCAGGGTTTTTTATGATTTATAGTTTGATTTGAATTTTTTGGGCGTGTCCCGCCAGCTGGCGGGTCAGGCTTTCGTTTCAATCTTTTTGTAAAGGGGGTACAAAAAGGATTTCCACGTCAATCCTTCAAGCAGGTTTATTGTCATCGCGAGGAACGAAGCAATCTCAAACGCAATTTTACTATATATGATGCTTCATAAAGGAACGTTCGCAATATGATGCATGAGCAATTGTAGTGCAAATCCTTTTGCCTGTCTCTTGCAAAAGATTGCAACGAAAAGTGCGACCCGCTGCCTCTTTGCGGGGCATGCCCAAAAAATAATAATTACATCTTTTATTTACTTGCCTAATACCACAATTTAGGGCACAAAAAAAGGGTAAGCTACTTTCATCGCACCGCTCAACCATCTACCCTTGCTATGTTCCCATCCTGGGGGATTTGACAGGAGCTGGTCGTGAAAGACTTACCCGCCGCAAAAATATCAAATATATTTCACACTTTGTTATAATTCTGCAAAAAATTGGGTGAATAATAGCACAACATTTTTTTATGTACTATGATTTAACTCGTTGCGATTTATTTATTTAATAAAGAAATTATTTTCCCTCTATCCAATTCGTAATTTTAGAACAGTTCGGACTTTTAAAAGAAAATAGATAATCTACTAAAAAGCCATTTTCGTCAATCAGATATTTTTGAAAATTCCACTTTACCGAGCTATTTGTAACTCCATTTTTGTCTTTACGAGTGAGCCATGAATATATATCACAAATGCCATCTCCTTTTACATCTACTTTTTCCATCATCGTAAAGGATACACCGTAATTTCTTGTGCAAAATTCTTTGATGTCAGAACTTGTTCCGGGTTCCTGATTGCCAAACTGATTGCATGGAAAACCCACAATTACAAAATTTTTATCTTTATATTTCTCATATAATTCCTCTAATTCCTTGTATTGAGGAGTAAAACCACATTTACTAGCAGTATTAACTATTAATATTTTTTTTCCTTTTAGAGTAGAAAAATCAAATACATTGCCATCGATAGTTTTTGCTTTAAATTGATGTAAAGATGAGGTTGGATTGCTCTTTTTATTTCTAAAAGCAAGTAAAACAGTAGCAACGGAAATTATAATTATTATGATGTATATCTTTATCATTTGGATTTTTTTAATAAGAGTTTGATTAATAATTAATTAACATTAAGTTTGATATCATTTACTAAACCCTTTTAAAATGAAAAAGTTCAAATTATTGTTTGTCTTGTTAATTTCATTAATGCTTGCAAATGCTCAAACTGTTTTTCTAACTTCTCAAAATTACGAAAATTTAAAGGCTGCGGGTAAATTACATTCAAAAACGATATACAAATTTATTGATGAGCCAAATTATAAGGTACAGCAACCCAAGCAAAATATTGCCGTTAATTCTTCAAGCAATTTACTTTCCGCAAAAGTTAATTCCGTTGGTTCTTGTCAGTGTTTATTGCCCGTTGACCCGACATTTTCTGTAGTACCAATGACAGGTTATACACCGCCTAGTTATAGGAATGATGATGGTTCATCGGCCTTAATTCAGTTAGGATTTAATTTTTGTTTTTATGGATCAACCTACAGCAGTTGTTTTATAAATAATAACGGAAATATTACTTTCAATAGCGCATTATTTTCTTTCAGCGCAGGGGGCTTTCCAGCAGGAAATGCCGCTAGTTTAGACACTATAATGGTTGCTCCGTTTTGGGGTGATGTTGATACGCGCGCTCCTGCAAGTGGTTTGGTTTATTACAAAAAAACGCCAACAGCTTTTATTGTTAAATGGAATAATGTTGGATATTACAATTCAATGGCAGATAAAATAAATGATTTTCAATTAATTATTACGGATGGAACCGATCCTATTTTACCAAATGGAAACAATATTGCGTTTTGTTATGGAGACATGCAATGGACAACAGGCTCTGCTTCAATGGGAACGGGAGGATTTGGGGGAATACCTGCAACTGTTGGTGTAAACAAAGGTGATAATCTGAATTTTGTTCAAATAGGGCGTTTTGATCAAGCAGGTCTTGCATATGATGGTCCTTATGGAGCAAATGATGGAATATCTTTTTTAGATAACAAATCCTACTTTTTTAATACTTGTGGTACAAACAACAATTTACCTCCTATTATTCAAGATGCATCTGGTGGAGGATCTGCTTGCGGAGATACAATAAGAATTTGTGCATTAGGAGATACCTTAGTTTACACTACTACTTTTTTAGCGCCCGAAAATACGCAATCAATAACCATTAATGGAAGCGCACCGACATTAGGTGGAAGTTTTCAGCCATTGGGTGTAACTACAAGCTCTGCGGGAACAACAACTTTTGCATGGATGGTTGTTGCAAGCCCAAGTGTTACTGGTGTTCATACAGTTATCATTACAGGCACCGATAATGGTACTCCGCCTTTATCCTCTTCGGCAACCTATTTTATTAAAATTGAAAACTTAGCAGTTCCGCAACCTACTATTTTATCATCACCGGTTGGAACAGTTTGCGCAACACCCGGCGCTACATTAACTGTAGCAAGTTGTGCAAGTTACGATAATGTTTATTGGAGTAATGGTGCAAGCGGATGCTCAACAGTTGCTAATGCAACCGGATTATATTTTGTAACCGTCAAAAAGTCTGGTTGTTTTAAATCATCAGCAGATTCAATATTTGTATTTCCTAATCCTTTACCAGTAGTTGTTGGACCATTGAACTATTGCCCTCCCGCTACTAGCACCACATTATCTTTGGCTCCACCTTTAGTTGGCATGGCTGCTTATAGTAATTATACTTGGACTCCAGGCGCTGTTAATACCGCAACAGCTTCTTTAAACGGAACACTAGCTGGTAAATCTTACACAGTAAAAGTCACTGATGCAAATGGATGTATTGGCTCTACCACATTTACAATTTCGACATCAACACCTACAGTTGGTATTACAGCAAATCCCATTTCAATTTGTGGTGCTGGTACGTCTACTTTAACTGCGTCCATTTCAGGGGCAACAAGTTATAGTTGGTCAAACGGCGCAGGCACCCAATCAACTACGGTTAATACTGATGGTGTTTATACCGTAACTGTTGATGCAAATAACTGTATTGCTACTAAAACTATTAATGTTAATATCAATCCAACACCAACAGTGGTTATTCCGACTAATGTGGGAATATGCTCTGGTTCAAACGCCACAATAGCGGCCGTTTCTTTCTCGCCGGCAGGTGCCTATACTTATACGTGGAGTACAGGCTCAAATGCTAGTTCTTTAACAATTTCTACTGCCACTGTATTAACGCTTCAGGTAACAAATAATGCATCTGGATGTGTAAGTGCTATATCTAACTCTTGTTCAGTTGTCACCGCTGCAAATCCCACAGTTACAATGGTTAGCCGTGTTATTTTTTGCTTTGGCTCAAATGCAACATTAAGTCCAACAGTAAATAGTGGTACGCCAAACTATTCCTACGCATGGACACCTTCTGTTTTAGGAACAGCTGCCACTGCAACCACTACTAATCAAGGTATTTATTCTGTTTTGGTAACTGATGCTAATTTATGTGTTGGCTCTACTACTGTTGCTGCAATAATGTCTTCGCCTGCAGTAACGCTATCATCCCCTAATTTACTAATTTGTCCAAATGAATGTTCAGAAATTACAGCAGTTGGATCCTCATCATTTACTCCATTTGCATATGCATGGTCAAACGATGTTACAAACACATCTGATTCAACTATTATGTGTTCGGCAGGCGATGTCATAGTATCATTTACGGACGCTCAAGGATGTATTGCAACAAATACAATCACTGTTATTAATGATGTAGTGCCGGTTGCAAATTTTACGTCAACTCCGCCATCACCAGTAACGCCAACTATCTTAATTAATTTTACAAGCACGTCAACCATTTTAACTGGCTCCATAACAAGTTCTATTTGGACTTTTGGTGATGGAAATTCAGCAAGTGGAAATCCAGTTGATTATGCTTACTCAGCAGCTGGAACATTTCCAGTGGTGTTAACAATAACAGGTTCAAATGGCTGCGTAAATAGTTACACAGCAACTTATGTTGTTGATGCAATAATTGAAGTTCCAAATGTTATTACACCAAATGGGGATAATGCTAACGAATTTTTGAAATTTAAGAATTTAGAGTTGTTAGGGACTAATAATTTGTCAATTTTTAACCGTTGGGGCAAGAAGTTAATTGAAATAGATAATTATAAGAACGATTGGAATGGAGGCAGCTATGTTGATGGTACTTATTTCGGGTCACATTAAAAAGTTGGGGATAACTATCTTTGTAAAAAAAACAGTTATCGAAAAGGGATTTATAGAAGCAGTATTTCCAACAGAGTTGTTGGATTATTTTGAGATTACGGATTATCAGGTATTATGTTCGGTT